>JBGAKI010000050.1:0-23441 GCA_044224525.1 Polyangiales bacterium
TCCCTATGACATCATTGCTAGTCCAGAAGATGGCGGCGGCACCATTGACGCCATCGCTCGCAAAAACGGCGCATACGTTTGCGTCAACGGCAACCCGGGCGACTACACCCACCGGGGCACGTTGAGCGATCCGGTGCTCGGACCTGCCAAATCGAAAGGTACACCCTTTAGAAACACCATCGGCACTTATTTTGATCTCAACGCCGTCGGTCTTCTACCCACATCTAACGGGACAAAGCTCGAGTTCTTCACGGTGCCTCCCGTCGTCAATGACAAGCAGCGCGTGCCTTATCGTTTCGATAACTTGATTTGGCCCTATCAAAACGTCATTACCGGTACACCTAACCTGATGCAAAGCGAGGATGTGCTTAACGACTACAGCCAGCTCACCAATACCGATAGGGGTTACGTATTTACGGCAAAGACAGTGGTAGGTCGTCGCGGTAACAGTCTGATGATCATCACGTGCAGCGTCGATAAGAGTCACGAAGGTCAATACGTTCCAGTGGGCGCTTCGATTCACTATCTCAAAACCTTGATAGCGTTTCTTGGTCTTGATAGCGCCGTCAATATGGACGGTGGTGGTTCAACGCAGTTATTCGCGGACAATAGGATCATTGCTCCCAGTCTCGATGGACGCATTACCGAAACCGCACTGTGTGTGGTCCCTAAACCCACTCAACCACCGACGGTCAATGTGGCGTCCATCAGCAAGGTTCCCGCCAATATGGGGCCCTACTAGCCTCAACGACGCGAGAAAGTCTAACCCATGAACAACATGTATCGCTTCATTTCAACCATCTTGAACACCATCATCACGGTGACAGTTGTGGGCGCATGCTCGCAACAAACGGATAACGTATCGCACGAAGCGGCAAGCAACGCGTTGCCCACCGAGGGTGACGCGGTTGTCTACGCAGCGGGTGACGTCAGCGGCGCGGACGCCGAAGATCAAGGTGACGATCAAACAGCAAAGATCATCGTCGACGCAGCCGATGCCGACGCGGTCTTCGCGTTAGGTGATTTGCAATACGACAACGGCGGATATCAGAACTTCACCGACTTGTATCATGCGTCTTGGGGTCAGTTCAAAGACAAGACCTATCCAGTGGTGGGCAACCACGAAGCCGTTGACCCTGACGGCCGGTTTGCGGGTTACTTCAAATACTTTGGCGAGGCAGGTTCACTGACTGAAAGGCCAGGAGAGAAGGGCAAAGGCTACTATAGCTTTGACATCGGCTCATCGTGGCATGTGGTCGCGCTCAACACCAACGACGTGAACATTGATGCCGAGCAAAAAGAATGGCTTAAGGCTGATTTAGCCAAGACGACCAAGCGCTGCATCCTCGCGATGGGTCACCATCCCCGTTATTCCGCCGCAAAGTACGGTGAATGCAGTGACAAGGGCGTTCCGCTGCGAATGACGGAGGTCTTTCAAATCCTTGCTGATGCAAAGGTGGATGTCTATTTGTCGGGACATGATCATCAGTACCAACGCTTTGCCAAACAAGACAATCAAGGCCAAGCCAATGATTCAGGTGTTCGCGCATTTGTCATCGGCTCAGGCGGCAACGAGCACTACCCCATGAAATGCGGGCTGCACGGCCATCGACCGATGGCCAATCTACAGGCCGAAAACGATGAGGATTTTGGTGTGCTCAAGCTAAAGTTGCGCGACGGTGCCTACGATTGGGAATTCATTAGAGCAGGCACAACGGGTGATGATGCCGATAGCGGCACGCAACTAGGTTGTAATGCACGCTAAGAATAACACTAGGAAAGATTAGGACGGGTTATCGGTATGAAAAAACTTATCTTGAATATCGGTATAGTCATCTTGCAGCTAAGCTGCGACCAATCACTTGACGACGTGCAACGTGCAGATCAAGCATCAGACGTTTTATTTGCAGAGCCGACAAGTGCAGACATTGAAAGTTTCCCGATGCAACAAAAAGAGTTTTATATAGATTCCGGTGACGACTACTACATTGGCGCCATTGGGGCGAACTACAAAACGAAACAGAATGTTTCTGACTACGTGCCTGTTGGACACCAGGGTAACGACATTCTTGCGCCGGAAGGCAGTCCCGTGGTCGCGCCTGTATCTGGAACCATCATTTTACTGAGAACCGATCCAACCGTGAAGAACGGCTTAGGCATTGTCATTCGTCGCGGTCAAATGAACTTTTACGGCGCCCACTTTGCGTCGCTACACGAGAACGTTCGACTGGGTGGTTATATTCGCGCGGGTGAACCCATTGGCACGCTTGGTCACACCGGTGTTCCAAGCGGTGCACCGCACGTTCATTTTTCGATCTATCAAGGCGAGGCCACACCACAGGAACCCTTTATCGGCTATAAAGACCACCCCGTTGATCCCTTTACGCATCTTATCGCTGCACTCGACAAGCCAATCCCCTCCTATCCTGTGGAAGATAACCTCGAGGATGGGGAGTGCGGTGGTGACACGGTGCCAGCACAAACGTGGCGAGCGACCCATTACACGTGCGACACATTACTACACGAGAGCTGCGATCCGGCGCCTGCCTATCGTTGTGTATGGAGTGCCAGGCACCATCGGGCTATTGCTGAGGCATGCGTGAACGGCAATTGGCTGGTCTCGGGTACGCACGTTCTTGACGATGCGACATGCAGCGCCTGTAACCACAGTGGTTGGCAGGGTGCGTGTCAACCACCACACTAGGCTGACTTCATCTACCCTAGACGATTTCTACTACGAATGGCCAGTAATCGCTTATCGTGTGTCCAACCACGTAGCGTGAACCAAAGAATCGTCGAGTGCACGAGGGCACACCGCTACTCAACGGCGAAATATGCTGAGTGGTGAGCGATCAGAGCGTTGAGCATGACAAAGTACGCCGCAACATCGATGAACCTGCGTTGGGTCTTTACGATCGGTTGCATTGCCACACTTTCTTGTTGCGACCCAGACTATCTTGGTTCGCACGACGTACAACAAGATCGCATCTTTGTGGTTTATCAGTTGCTGCATACCGACTTTTCAGGCGCATCGATCGAGACGAGTTCCATGTTTCGCGTCGACAACGTGGACGGCCGCAGCGTGGAACTTGATCATGGCTCGAGCGTCACCTTCGAGGAAAAAGACCTTGCAAGCTTTTATTCGGACGCGAGTCAATGGCAGCGCACGAGTTTGCCGACCATTCGCGCGCGATACATAAACAACGCTTTTAAAGTATTCGAAACTGATCTTACGCTGCCCATGCCCATTGAAGTTGGCCATTTGCCTGCCGTGTTAGAGCGCGACTCCGATTTTGAAGTTGTTTGGTTGGGTGCGCCGATAGGCCCGAGCGAAACCGTGAACTGCTTTGTCACGACGCCGTTACCTAACTCGTGGCATGTTGACGTGGTTCAAAACGTCGTTGGTGCAAACTCGGTGACACTCAAAAAAGACGATCTTGCTGCTGCGCCTAAGGGCAGCTTGCGCTTAGAGCTTCAGAGGTCGCTAATAATACCGCTCAGCGATGCAGCCCCCGCGGGTGGTTTATTACGAGCATACCACGGGAGCAAAAGCGTGACCGTGGCGCTCGCGCCCCCGCCACAATAATGGTTGAGCCTAGCGTTCGTCGCGCGGGTTTATGGCAAAACTGCCTGCGCTAAGCGCAACCGCACGTGCCCACACCGAATCGTCGAACTCAAAATCGCTGCGATGAAAAAGCGCCGCTAGATGCCAACGTTCGCCCATGATGTTGACCGTAAGGCCTGCTAACACGCAAACGGTGGCCAGAAGCTGCAGGCCATTCACATGCTCGTTTAAAAAGATCGACGAAAAGGTCATCGCAAAAATGGGTACAAGCAAACCAAACGGTGCGACTTCGAGTGGACCAAAACGATTGATCAGTGAGTTCCAAACCCCAAACCCAAACAGCGTTGACACAAGCACGATATAACCCAGCGACCACACGCTCTTAAACGACGCGGTGGCAAGGCCGTGCATGATCGTCGCCGGACCCTCGATGAAATACGAAAGCAGTAGCACCGGGATGGGCACAAAAATGCTCGACCAAATGGTGAAGCTAAACATGTTCACTTTGCCCGCGCGCCGCGCCACCAGATTGGCGACCGACCAGGCCGCGGCGGCCAGGAACGTCAGCGTAAACCCCACCAACGTTACCGAGGTGCTCGGCCGCATGGCAAGCGAGACCCCAATGATGCCCATCCCTGCCACCGACAAAAGCAACCCAACCAACTGATGCGTACGCGCGGTTTCACGCAGCACCAGCGCCGAGAGCACCACCGTGAAGAGCGCCTGATTCTGCAAAATCAGCGGGGCGAGCCCAGCTGAAATGCCAACTTTGAGCGCCACAAAGAGCAGGCTGAACTTAATCACACCAAAGAGCAGACCAAAAATTGCGAGTAAACGCCACGGCACCTCGGGTCGCTTAACGAACAAAATCGCAGGGAAGGCCGCAAAGCCAAAACGCAGCGCATTCAAAAAGAGTGGCGGTAGTTCACCCACCCCAATCTTAATCACCACAAAGTTGAGCCCCCAAACGGCCGTGACCAAGATAAGCAGTACGATCTGACTTGGTTTCATGGCACATCCTCCTTTGTGGGTGTACGTGCGATGAGGTAAGCATCGTAACCTACTCGATCTAGATACGCAAAGTGAAAAAAATCACACTTTGCCTGCAGTTGTTGCGATGAAATCATAAGTATGCAGTAACAAAGGAATTCGGCGTGCTTAGTTACCTCGCGAGCTCTTTGCACCGCAGTCTGCGTGCCAGACGACGTTGCCTTATCCGCCACTTGCAAATCGCGTTGGTTGCATGAAATAGGCGTGGGGCGACGATAGCGCGGAAAAATTAGTATGGTATACTGGAATCACCGTTGAAGACGTGACCATAATGCTGCGTTCGTAGGTTAATTGCTGACGACCGTTCCATGGGGGCCGCGGATTAAAAGGTATGAGTTTGAACGCAGTGTTCAAGCGCTTCGCGGGGCCTTAGCGCCGTAGGTATTTGCGAAGAGAAGTCGTTAGGTCAGAGGCGCAAAGGTCAGTAAGTAACATGTCAGCAAAATTGTATGTAGGTAACCTCTCGTTCAACACCGATGACGAGGGCTTGAGGCAAGCGTTTTCAAGCTATGGTGAGTTGGTGTCGGCGAGCGTCATCACCGACCGTTATACCGGTCGTTCACGTGGTTTCGGGTTCGTTGAGTTTTCTACGAGTGAAGACGCACAAAAGGCTACCGACGCAATGAACGGTCAAAGCCTCGATGGTCGCGAGATCGTTGTCAACGTGGCACGTGAGCCCGAGCGCAGTGGCGGCTTCGGTGGCGAGCGTCGCGGCGGCGGTGGCGGCGGCGGCTTCGGTGGTGGTCGCAGCGGCGGCGGCGGTGGTCGTGATGGTCGTCGCGGCGGTGGTGGCGGTGGCGGCGGCAATGGTCGCAGCGACAACCGCGGCCCACGTCGTTGGTAATCGGCTAGGGTAATCGACTAGGGTAATCGACTAGTCCACAACACTCTCAACAAGTGTTCAAAAAGCTCTTTGCTGGGTTCGCTTAGGCCTAGCAGAGAGCTTTTTAGTTTAACCGACTTGGTTTGTTTTGATGTCGAGTGGCGTTTCCCATATTCGATCACTAAAGTCATGGTGATGAGCAAACCGATCCTATCGCCTGACGAATTATCTAAGCTACCCGCACCGCGTCTGATCGACGCGCGCGCCGGCGAGCAGGCACGCGAGCGTTACCGCGAGCGCCATCTTGAAGGTGCAATATGGGTTGATCTTGAGCATGACCTGGCAATGCCCACTGGCGATCCTGCGCATGGCGGTCGTCATCCCTTGCCTGACATTCACGTATGGGCACAGACGTTGGCGCGTCTGGGCATTACTCCGCAGACGCACGTTGTTGTTTACGACGATCAGTCTGGCGCAAATGCAGCAGCGCGTTGTTGGTGGATGCTAAAAGCGGTGGGCCATGCCCAAGTGAGCGTGCTCGACGGCACTTTTTCCGATTGGACATCGGCGTGTCTCGTGATGGGACAAGGCGATGAATCTGCTTTGTCAGTTGACGTGTACCCGGTAACGCAGTGGCAGCGGTCGCTGGTCGACATCGATGAGGTCGACCAAGCGCGTGGCGACGCTGCGCGTTATGTGATCGATGTGCGTGCGCCCGAACGCTATCGCGGTGAAGTTGAGCCCTTTGATCCGGTCGCCGGACACATTCCGGGTGCCATTAATATCTTCTACAAAGAAAACCTCAACGCCGATGGGCACTTTAAAGATCCTGAAACGCTTCAAGCGTTCTATCGACAACAGTTGGGCCAGATCGGGATCGGTAACGCGATTGTGCATTGCGGGTCGGGGGTTACCGCATGTCACACCCTCTTAGCGCTAGAACATGCGGGGCTATCGGGCGCTGCACTCTACGTGGGTTCGTGGAGTGAATGGTGTCGAAGTGGTCGCACCTAGTTTGCACTAAAGGGCCCGCAGTGCGTCTTCATGCTTAGTTCAAGCTGTGTCAGCGCCCACGATAGTGAGTCTTCACTCATATACGACTCGTCGCATGCCGCATCGCCGCCAATCAAATCAAACATTTCGTCAAGATTGTCGACGACATATTCTCTTGGTTCAAACGAGATGTCGTAATTTTCAGCGTACACATTAGGATCCGGTAAGGGCAGGTGATGAATACGCAGGTCGTGTGCCGATACTTTTCCATCCGGGGTCGGGACGCTGTAGAGCAGCCAGGCGAGTGCTGTGCCCTCACCATCATACAAGCCAGCGACTTGTTCAACCACCTCACCTGACTCGCTATCGCGAATCGCTGCGATAAAGATGCGTTGATTGACAGGCGTCGTTGCATCGCCGAACTCATTGCGCATCATCCGTAGCCACGAAAGATAGCCCTCAACACACGCATCCCTTTCTGGCTCATAATGATCTTCATCGCCTTCGCGACACTTGCTCGAAACGGTATCCTGCCAGTCGCTCGGTAAACCCTCATCGATGGGCCAACAACCGTTGCGTGATGCGCTGGTGACTTGCGTAAGAACATCGCTATGAGCGCTTGGCGCATCGCAGCCGAACCAAGCACTGCCCGCTACGATGCTCCCAACCAACGGCAGCAACGAGCTATTTCTAAAAAGCACGCTAAGCATATCGAGTGATCCTCAAGATTGACACAATTTTACAAAGGTTCAATAAGAACAGCCGCTTACGCCGTTCGAAAGGGCCCGGCTCGCCATTTTTACTAGACTCATTCGCGAAACACGATAAGTTATCGGACCTTATGCGTTTCTTACAGTGGCTTGCTTTCGCGCTATTTTTTTGCGGAACTTTTTGCCTCTATCCCACTCCCGACGTGTTTTCTGATGACGCCGTCGCCGACCCAGGTGACGGTGCGACGGGTGAACAAGCCACGCGTCGACAGAAGCGCGAGCGAAAAATAGGGTGTTTTTCCAAACTTGCTGAAGACTGGGACCCACAAAACTGCATGCAAAAGACCAGCGTTCAGGCCAACCTCTGCCCTGATTTGGTCTACGAGTTGATCGACAACATCTTCTATCAGTACTTTGGCGTTGCGTGGGCCCGCTATAACGACCCCGCGCTCTTGTCTGATTTGCGTCACGAGTTTGGCTTGTTATATCGCGACTTGATTCGAAAGAACTTGTCCGATGACCTGTACGCGCAGGGTCAGTTCTTTCTTGTCGACGCTCCCGGCGAGGACTATCCGCGTACTTTTTTTATGGGTCTTGCGTACCAACCTGAGGACAACACCCTTAGCGTTATGACACAGCACGTTCAGATCACGCGCGACGGCATCACTGAAGCGTGTGTGGGCGAGATAGACGTCAGCGACGTGCACTACGCACAAAACCCCTTTCTCGACATCAATCTATGGATCGAAAACAATCGTCAACACTATTGCGGTCAGGTTGGGCATCGTCTGCCCGTGCCACCGGTCACGCAACCCAACTAATCAGCCACTGACCAATGCCTCAAGCTGCGAGCGCTCGAGTGTCTCAACCTCAAGTAGTTTCTTAGCCATTTTTTCGAGCACTACGCGCTTGTCTTTCAAAATCTGTGTGGCGCGTACATGTTCTGCATCGATAATACTGCGCACTTCATCGTCGATGGTGCGTGCGGTCTCTTCGCTAAACGTACGTTGTTCACCAAAGCCCATCGCTGATTCAAGGTAGCGGCTGCTTGCGCTCGGCCCAAAGGTTTGTAACCCCAGTTTTTCACTCATGCCGAAACGACACACCATTTGTTTTGCAATTTCGGTGATGCGTTCAAGATCATTTTGCGCTCCAGTTGACACATCGCCATAGACAATTTCTTCAGCGACGCGCCCGCCAAGTAGCACCGTGATGCGGTCTTTGAGTTCATCCTTGGTCATCATATAGCGCTCCTCGGTCGGAAGTTGCAGCGTGGCTCCAAGCGCGCCGATCGATCGCGGAATGATCGTTACGCGATGCACAGGATCGGAGTGCTTCACGCTCATCGCAATAAGCGTATGCCCCGACTCATGATACGAGACGCGCTCGCGTTCGTCGGCCGTCATCACACGCCCTTGTTTCTTTAAACCAAGTTGAATGCGATCAACGGCCTCCTCAAAATCGCGGTACTCAAGCGTTACGGCGTTACGACGCGCCGCGGCAAGCGCTGCCTCGTTGACCACATTGGCCAAGTCAGCGCCCGACATACCCGGCGTGCGCTGCGCAACCACCTTCAGATCGACGTCGTCGCCAACTTTCACTTTACGCGTGTGAACTTTTAAAATGGCCTCACGTCCACGAACATCCGGCCGATCGACGAGCACTTGCCGGTCGAAGCGACCTGCGCGTAGTAGTGCTTGGTCGAGCACTTCGGGGCGGTTGGTGGCGGCCAAAATGACGACGCCGGTGGTGCCGTCAAACCCATCCATCTCGACCAATAGTTGATTGAGCGTTTGTTCGCGTTCTTCATGCACAGCAAACCCGCCCGCTACGCCCGCGCGCGAACGCCCAATCGCATCAAGTTCATCAATAAATACGATGCAGGGTGCGCGCTCTTTGGCTTGTTCAAACAAGTCGCGCACGCGCGAAGCGCCCACGCCCACAAACATCTGCACAAATTCTGATCCCGAAATCGAAAAGAAGGGCACGCCGGCTTCGCCCGCGACGGCGCGAGCAAGTAACGTTTTGCCCGTGCCCGGCGGGCCAACCAGCAATACGCCTTTGGGTGATCGCGCACCCACCGCTTGGTATTTGCTTGGTTCTTTCAGGTAACTAACAATTTCAATTAGCTCCGCCTCAGCTTCGTCCACGCCGGCCACGTCTTGAAAGTTAACGCGCTCTTTCTCGTTGAGATCATAAATCTTCGCGCGACTCTTGCCTACGCTTAGGGGTCCTGCATTTTTGCCGATGCGCCGCATCATCAGCGAATAGAGCCCAAACAAAATACCAAAGGGCAAAAGCCATCCAAATAACAGCGACGACCACCACGACGTTTTTTCAATTTTACCTGAAAACGACACGCTGTGCTTGCGCATCGATTCGATGAGCGAAGTTTCATCGATGCTGGGTAAACGGTCGGTCACTACCACTTGTTTTTTTTGGTCTTTGGCTTTGGGATCTTTGGGCTTAAGCTCGGCATAAATCTCGTCGTCGCGTATGTCGACTTCTTTGATCTCATCCTTATCGATCTTTATCAAAAACGTGCTGTAAGGAATGCGCTTGGGTTCAACGTTGTGCGCAAGCCAACCTTGCACGGCCCACATGATAGCAAGCGCCGCAATCAAATAACCGGTCGAGAACGTAAACTGCTTCTTGCGAACTTTTTCCATTTTCCTGGGCCTACAAGATAATCACCATTGCGCCAAAGTAAACACTAGAACTTATCGATCAACACGGGCGTAAGCCATCCAAGCCATGCCGCCGCGATGCCACCACCCACTTGCATCAACACATAGAGCGCGACGTGTGTTAGCGAGGGGGCGTATTTAGCAAGCATCACCGCTTCAAAAGCGAAGGTTGAAAAGGTTGTGAAGCCGCCTAGCAATCCTGTGCCCAAATATAGCCTTGCTTGGCGAATCGCCGGATCCTCGGCTAAGCCAACATGCATCAAAAAACCAAGGCAAAACGAGCCTACGAGGTTAACGCACAAGGTGCCCCAGGGCATCAGCGCGGCGAACCAGCGTTGAAAAGCCAAGCTGACGGAAAACCGCATCAGCGTGCCCACGCCGCCGCCCACTGCCAGCCATAACATTTCGCGCATAAGGCACCTTAGCAAACAAAGCGGTACCCGTCCTTGACAAGCGCTTGTATGCGACTACGAAAGTATCAATAGGGATTTTTAGGGGGGAGGGGTTTGCTGTTGTTAGCTCATCGATTGTTCTTAGTGCTTTCATTCACCTGGTTCGCGTGCACGACAAGCGACGGCCTCGATACCACAGGCGAATCGGTAGCCAATCCAATGACCGAACATGTTGCCAGCGGATGCGATAAATGGAAACTTGATTGGACGGAGTTTATTGACAATCAGTGCGGTGCAAGAGGGAAGCGGCGATTGAGCGAGAAGTGGTGCGTTAGAACCATCAACTTGGTTTACGAAGACATGGCGCAGATTTTAGCCTCTGCCTTCAACGGAGGCCTCAAAGTGACAAAGACCGGTGTGCAAGGTTTGCGGATTGATGGATGGCTCATTCGTAAATGCAGCGAAGCGTCCTCGAGTGTGAAGTTTGGCATTGAGTCCACCGGTCGTGATGTCAGGTATAGCGCGTCGAGCACGCCCATTGCTAGGTCCGATGGCACAGGACATTGCATCAAGGGCGATTTAGAACCTGTCGCCCAGGTGATGAATCAGATCGACGCAGCTTTTTTGATGGCTTGCGAAAGCGACGTGCCGGTTACCTCACTCACTCTTCCTCAGTCTACGAATGTGCTAACGTGGAACATGTGTCGCTAACAAGGTTTAGTTGAATCACCCCGCACGAGAGGAAGCGTTATGATCGATCACGTCACAGTGTTAGTAAGTAACGGCGAGCGCGCTAAGGCGATGTATACCAAGGCGCTTCGCCCGCTGGGTTATGAGATGGTGATGGAGCTGACACGCGCGCAAGTGCCAGAGCTACCCGCGCCGTGGTTTGGTGGGTTGGGTGTTGCCGGAAAACCAGACCTCTGGCTTCGGCAAAGCGACCAAGCGATCAGTCACACACACATTGCCTTTCGTGCCGAGTCACGCAAAGCGGTTGACACGTTCTACGAAGCGGCGCTGGCCGCAGGGTTCAAGGACAACGGCAAGCCGGGCCTACGCGAAGATTATCACCCCAACTATTATGCTGCGTTTGTTAGCGATGCCGACGGTCACAATATCGAAGCCGTTTGTCACGTCAACGAGTAGCCAGGTTAAGCCGTCAGCTGAAACGCACCCAGCGTGTGTATTTGGCCATTGATCAGTGCATCAACACGATGTTTGCCCGGGTAGTGCTTGCGTGTGGTGTGTTGCTTCAGCGAAATGGTCTTTTTAAATGTAAAGGTACCTTGAGGTGCTAGATCAAAAGCGCTTCCCTTAAACACCTTGGCTTGGCTTTTTCCATTTGCCTTAATAAAATGCACCACCAAATCGACGATAAGGCGTTGAGCCTTCTTGCTTGCGCTGGTGACCCTTAGCGTCACTTGCACTGAGCCGCCAATCTTAACGCGCTTAGGCGCGATGACAGCCACAATGGTTGCTTGGGCGCTTGTGCTCGCCCCCATCAGTTTGAGCGCGCGCGGGTGTGTCTTCTTAATCAGCGTACGAAGTGCATGTTTTATCAATGCCTGCCGCTCCGCGTTTTTGTTTTCAGACCACCGTTCGCATATGTCAAGCACCAACTCAGGAAAATCTTTGCTTAAGTCATTCAGGTTGTTGGCGACCGAGCGTCGTACGTAAAGCTCTGGATCGTCCTTGAGCAATTCCAATAGTTCAACAATTTGCTGGGGATTCTCGAACAAATAACCAACTCGCGAGGCCCAAGGTAATCGCGTGCGCGTTCCCTCAGACACCAATCGCCGCACGTGTGTGTTACTATCGCTCGCCCAAAGTTGCAGGCGTGCAAAGGTTTGTTTAGGAAAACGCTCAATATAAGGACGAATGGAGCTTTCGGCACTAAAGCGTTTAGTTAACTCGTAGTTAGCGCGCATCGATAGCTCAAAATGCTCAAGCCCCTCGCTTGCCACGTAATGGGTGTGCGGTAGGTAATAGAACACGTCAAATGCAAAGGCATTGGTGTCGGTAAGCTCGGGGCCCATCGAACGTAGCAGAATGTTCATCGCCTCAGGATAGGGCAGATCCAAAGTGTCCCTGAGGGCATTCTTGATGTGTTGCGCGCGCGCCAATAGCTCAAGCTTGTCTAAGCCTCTCTGTGCGCGCTGAATGAAAACTTGCTTATTAAAACCTTTATGCGCTCGCGCGACATCATTGGCCAAACGCTTAATGAGGTCTTTGTTGTAAAAATCCTTAAGCGCCTCAGCCATGGTCGGCCGTCTTTCTCAAGATGGCGATGGTGACCGTGGCCTTGGCAACCAGTTTCTCGACGCCGGCACTGCGTGAAAAAACCTCCGACTCGACCACCGACAACATGCGACCGTGTTTCAACACTGTCGCGCGACAACGTAAGGCATCGCCATCTGCTGCTCGCAGCAAGTTGATCTTGAACTCTGCGCTCAGTAACCACTGATCGTCGTTCAACATGGTTGCGGCTGCGGCCCCAGCGGTGTGGTCGGCGATCGTTGCGAGCACGCCCGCATGCACAAAACCATTCTGTTGCGCGTGGTCAACGCGGACCTCAAGCGCGGTTTCACACCATCCCTCGCCGTGGTCTTGTAGCTTGACCCCCAGTTGGTTGACGAAATGAGCTTTTGAAAAAATTGCCGTCACGGCCTCGTTGCGCATGACGCGCACGATAGCTTGTCAATAGCCTCTCGGCAAAGTAGGTTTGTGCTTATCCACGGAGGAATCATGAAACACGGTTCGGTCATATTACTTGCTTGCGCATTTTTAGCGGTGTCAAATGCGTCGGCGCAAAACAAAACAGTGCCTGCAGCCAAACCCACCGAAGCCAAGATGGCATGCGGTGCGGGCAACGAACAAAACAAAGGCTGCGCGAAGCCAACCACCTGTCAATGCATCAAAGCGCCCTGCAACTGCGCTGGGACTCAGGACATGCCGCCTTCGTCCGACGCGGCAATGCTGCCACCATCACCTGCACCCGAACTCGACGCCGTTGGAAAAACCATGATTGGCACCTGGACATGTAAGGGCGAAGCGGCCGAGTCACCTTTTGGTGCGGCGCATCCATTTATCGGCTCACTAAAGATCGCACGAGAGTTAGATGGGCATTGGTACGCGGGTTACTACAACGAGAAGAAAAGCAAAGACAACCCCAAACCCATGGCAGGTCGTGACATGATCACCTACGACGCGCAGGCCAAAATCTTTCGTCGCGCGATGTTCGACAACATGGGCGGTCTTGCACACCTGTCATCTAAAGGTTGGGAAGGTTCTGCAATGGTCTGGACGGGCGATATGATGGTGGCGGGTCACAAGACCCCCGTGCGCAACACACTCAGCAAGAAAACCGATCGCGAAATCGACGATAAATACGAGATACAAATCAAGGGTAGGTGGTTTGAGTTAAACCACAGCACCTGCAAGAAATAAACCGACAAAAACTATACGCATCCGGATTGAGCGCGAGTCACCCGCGCCCAGAGGTCTGACTCGCGCTCAATCCAGTTGATCTCTATGACGATCGCTTGCGGCGACGAGCTCGGCGAAACATCAGTGCCATTGCCGCTGCGCCAAACAACAACCCATGGCGTATGCTTGGACCTTTGTTTGAATGTACGCGACATGTGCAGGTGTCTTCATCTAACATCGTTCCGGTTGTCGAACCTGCATCGCTGCCAGCGCAGGCTGGCGTTGTTGGAGCCGTTGCTTTGCTTGTCATATCGCCGGGAAGGCTAATATCGCTTGTACGACCAGGTGTTGCACCCGCTGACCATGTACAGCAAGGGTCCCCCAGCTCCGCGCCATTGGTCTGACCGTCACCGTCAGAGTCGGCGGCACAGATTGCAGCGGTCCAGTTACCGCCTGGAATGGCCATGCCAAAAGGATTTAATGCGGGTGCGGTGGTGTGGCAGTTTTCACATTTTGCGCCCATTGCACCGCCATTTGGGATTTTGGCCTGATAGCCATCTTTGGCGAAAGCGGGTGTCAAAACAATCAGTGACCAAGCGCATGTCAGAAAAAAAGCCGACACACGGCCAAGGAATTTTGCTTTTGATTGAGGTTGCATGCCTTAAAGGTATCTCGGGTGGCATATCAAATGCAACTTTGTTTTGACGTTTGATGGCTGGACAGCAATCACGATCCCTTTATGCTCGGGGGGTTTCCGGAGAAGGCATGTCACGCAAAGTATGGGCAGCGATCATCGTTTCAGCGCTTGGCTATTTTGTCGACGTTTACGATATTCAGCTTTTTATCGTGCTACGTGTGCCAAGCCTGCGCGCGCTGGGCTTAAGCGAGCAGGCAATCTTTGATACGGGCCTTAGATTGCTCAACTATCAACTGATCGGGATGCTGGTCGGCGGTTTTGCCTGGGGTGTGCTCGGCGACAAGCTTGGGCGCATTCGTGTGCTTTTTGGTTCGATTGTGCTTTATTCGCTTGCCAACTTGGCCAATGCCTATGTGAACGATGTTAACATGTATGCACTTTGCCGCGTGATCGCCGGCATTGGCTTAGCGGGCGAGCTTGGCGCGGGGATCACGTTAACAAGCGAACTTGTGCCCACCCAAAACCGCGGTGTGGCGACCATGATGGTAGCCACCGCGGGCGTATTTGGCGGTATTGCCGCCGGATTGCTTGGCTCAACCATGCCCTGGCGACATGCCTACATCGTTGGCGCGCTAATGGGCCTTGCGTTGCTTGTGTTGCGCGTTGGCGTGTATGAGTCATCGCTCTTTGATGAACTGCGCGTTCGGTTACCCATGCACGCGCGTGGCAAGCTGATGCGCTTGGTCACCGAGCCCAAGCTTCGCCGTCGTTTTGTACAGATGTGGATGATTGGTGCGCCGATTTATTTGCTCACCGGTCTACTTACTGCCTTAGCGTCCGATATGGCCGCCGCCCTCGGCGTAAAAGGTTTGGTCACAAGCGGCTTTGCGGTGCTGTATTACAACATGGGTTTTGGCATGGGCGACATCTTCAGCAGCCTGCTCAGTCAAACGCTTCAAAGCCGTCGCAAGGCGCTCTTATTCTTCCTGGCACTCACCACGCTAGCATCGATGCTATTTTTTCTCGCGACCGGATTGACCAGCGCGAATATGTACATGCTCTATTTAGCGCTGGGGATTGGCGCGGGTTACTGGGCCGTTTTTCTAACAACATCCGCCGAACAATTCGGCACAGAACTGCGTGCCACAGCGGCCACGTCGCTACCGAACGTGGTGCGCGGTGTGGTGTTACCTTTTACGTGGCTACTCAGTTGGTTGCAGGGGCACATTGGGTTGGTGCTCGCGTTTGCGTTGCCCTTTGCTTTGATTGTGTTGACAGCGATGGTGGCGGCCTGGCGTCTCGACGAAACATTTGATCGCGACTTGGCCTTCGCCGAATCGACAGATTGAACAATGACTGAGCGATTCGTCGCGACATGTAGACGCTGCCATGATACATTTAAGTGATGGCGAAGCGTGATCTCGTTATTTGGGTATCGATTGGCTTATCGATTGCAGCATGCGACGCCCCGTCCTTTGAACATACGCATCAGAGCGCGACCGCTGTGATAACAAACGCTAACGGTGCGTCAGAAAGCGAATCAAACTGCTTGCCCAAAGTTCACTGGGGTAAAGCCTGGTATCAGCCACGCGCGACGCCCGATTCATGTCACGCCGAGATAAGCGGCGATGTCGATGGATGCCCTTCGGTCGATCAACAGCTTGCCGTTGCCGCAATTCGCGCCGCACTTATGGCGGCCCCCACCAAGCTCAAACTTTCAACCTACAACTATTACGAACTTGGACCCTTTCCCATCGAACAAGGTGGCGCACGCATGACCTTTAGCACCAGCTTAGACGATCAAATCCACGTTGGGCAGCGCGGCTACTTTCGCATCTTCTACAACGCGCAAGGTGACGGCGCGATCACATTCAACACGCAGCTAACCTTTCCAAGCACCGCTGATTGCGCCGGTGATATCGCTGACCCATTTCAAGATGCGAATCTCGATCAGTCGCTTACTTGGAAGCTGATTCTCGAAGCGAGTAGCCGCAGCATCGATTTTGTCTATCAGTTTACCCGCATCGGTCTCAACAATTAATCGTTCATAAGCCTGCGCACGAATGAACCCCGACGTGATGGCGTGCTCGATGAACGCAAAAAGCTTGTCGAAATATCCGTTTGCATTCAGCACCCCGATGGGTTTTTGGTGTAAGCCCAGCTGGCTCCACGTCCACACCTCAAAGAACTCGTCGAGTGTGCCTGCGCCTCCGGGCAGAATCGCAAAGCCGTTCGAGAGGGCCATCATCAACGCTTTACGCTCATGCATCGATTCGACGACATGTAGCTTGCTCAATCCGTTGTGGGCATGTTCCTTGTCGACCAGGTGTTTTGGGATGACGCCGATGACCTCACCGTGGTGCGCGAGCACCGCATTGGCAAGCGTGCCCATCAAGCCGAGCGCTCCCCCGCCATACACCAAGCCATGGTGTCGCGCGACGAGGGCATGTGCGAAACCCAAGGTTGTTTCAGCAAAAAGCGGTGTGTTGCCATCGCTTGCCCCGCAAAAAACCGCGATGCGTCGATGCTCGGTGGAATCATGGTGTTCTGATAGCGCGGTCGCATTCATAATAAAAGCACCATGGCATAGCAGATGGGCAGCTTGCGATCGAGCCGCTTTGGCGTTATCCAACGCGTATGGCGATCTCAGTACAATTTCACGGGGCGGCGCAAACCGTCACTGGCTCTAAACACCTGGTACGCACCCCCGGTGCCAACGTCTTGCTCGATTGTGGTCTCTTTCAAGGTCGACGCAGCGAATCGCGCGAGCTCAACCAACACTTGGGTTTCACGCCCAAAGAGATTGACGTCGTGGTGCTCTCGCACGCGCACATGGATCACGTTGGGGCGTTGCCACTTTTGGTTAAACAAGGTTATCGAGGTCCTATCTTCGTCACCCCTGCCACACGCGACGTGGCCGCGGTGATGCTCGAAGACGCAGCGCACATCCAACTCTCAGATGCCGAGTTCTTCAATCGCAAACTTAAAGAAAAGCACGCTGAGGGTGAGCCGATCGAGCCACTTTATGACGAGCGCGATGTGCTTCAAACGCTCAGTCAAATGGTGTCGATCGAATACCATCGCGCGCACAACATTGCCAAAGGCGTGATGCTCACGTTTTATGACGCGGGACACGTGCTCGGAAGTGCGGTCGTGGCGCTCGATATTGACGACGAGGGTGCACAGCGCAGGTTGGTGTTTAGTGGCGATTTGGGTAGAAAAGACATGGCGATTTTACGCGACCCGCAGATCCCTGAAGGTGCCGAGATCTTGATCATGGAGAGCACCTATGGTGATCGTTTACACCCGCCTTATGCCGAGATGACCGAAGCATTGTTGCATGTCATTCAGCGCACCATTGCACAACGCGGTAAAGTGATCATTCCTTCGTTTGCGCTCGAGCGCGCGCAAGAAATTGTTTACGCGCTGCACAACTTGCACACCGCCGGCAAGTTGCCGCCGATCCCAGTGGTGGTCGATTCGCCGCTCGCGGTCAACATCACACAGGTCTTTCGCATGCATCCCGAGTGTTACGACGACGAGATGCGAGCATTCATGAAGAAAGATCAAACGCCTTTTGATTTTCCAAGCCTTCGTTATATCTCTGCAGTTGAAGACTCCAAAGCCTTAAACACGTTCAACGAACCCTGCGTGATCATTGCAGCCAGCGGCATGTGCGAGGCAGGTCGCATTCTGCATCACCTCAAAAACAACATTGAAAGCGCCAAGAACACCGTATTGATTGTAGGCTTTCAAGCACAACACACGCTCGGTCGGCGTTTGGTTGAAAAACGCGATCGCGTGCGTATTTTTGGGCTCGAGTACGAACGTCGCGCCGAGGTCACCGTGCTCAACGGCTTTAGTGCACATGCCGATCAAAAAGGTCTGCTTGATTTTGCGCAAGGTGTCAAAACGAAGGGCAAACTTAAGCACGTGGTGCTGGTGCACGGCGAGCCGCCTGCGCAAGCGACGCTCAAAGACAAACTCGACGCACTCGGCATGCCCAATCTACACATTCCGGCGATGCATGAAACGCTCACATTCTAACTCGATGACAGTTCATCGCCCATATCACATCGTGTCGATCGCAGCGCTGGGGACTTGCATCTTTCAGTTAGCCGTCGTGGCGCAAGATAAAGTGCCACCAACAAAGCCGTACCCACCGGTCACTAACAAAGAAGTCGCCCTCGCGTGCCCGCTCCAGAACGTTGAGCGCAGCGACGGTTGTTATGCCGAGCGATCGATTCAGATCAAATGCGGCGCAGTCGATATCGGTGGCGAAGCGATGCTCGCTCGGTTCAACAGCGATTTTGTTTATTTTCATCAGCATATTCTCACTAACCTTCTCAACAAGTACACGCGTCAATACAACGAACTAAGTGGTGTCGTTCGAGTGCGCGATTCAATCCAGCTATTTGCAGAGCATCAAGGATATTTTAATAGCGAAGGTCCTCCTGCGAAGGCAGATCCATTCACCTATCGGATCGACAATGCGGTCGGCCGATTGATTGCCAGAGGAAAGTACAATCGCATTGCGCTAAATACGCAGCGCAGTCCAGCCACGCTCACCCTGGGTGTTCGCCTCGATACGCAACCCGGTCAGCCCTGTCCAAAGGGCGACGCTGTGATGACCTTTGCCGACGATCAGCAACGATTTATTTTCGAAGCTTACGATGCGTTATACGGTGCCATCGTGCGTCGACTTTGGCTCGTCTGCAACGAGCAAGCACCTCACTAGTTTGGCCTCCCCCAGACCACCTCAACTCAGCTTCCTGTTTGCTCTAAGAGTGCGGTTGCGCTTCAGGCGCGCTTTTGCGTTCAGGCATCACGTTCGCCGTAGGGGTAGGGGGGTTGACCGCCACCGCCACAGGTGGCCCTTTACGTTCCGAACGCCACAGAAGCCATGCCGACACGCCCATGGTCGCTGCGCCCAAACAGGTCAGCTCGCTAATCGTCATCGCCAACCCAAACGAGTTCAACGCTTGGTTGGCGCTGGTGTAAAGCGAGATATAGCCAATAATGGTGGTGAGCGAACAAAGCGTCACCGCGCCACCGGTGTCGGTCACGGCAAGCTTCAACGCTTCGCGCACAGTGCGCCCCAGTTCACGTTCATCGGCAAAACGCCGCACAAGGTTAACCGAATAATCGACCCCGATGCCAAAAGTAATCGGTATGGCTACGAAGTTGAGAAAATTGAGCCTGACGCCAAGCACGGTCATCACACCCGTCATCCACACCACACCCAAAAGCAGCGACACCAGTGCGTAAACCATGTGCCGCTTTTGGCGAAAGCTCGTCACCAACAGTACGACGATGATGCAAAGCGACGCCATCATCACAATCGGTGCGTCGTGACGAATGGTGCTGATCATGTCAGCAAAAATCGGCGCGCGCCCGATCAACGGTGGCCGTTTACCATTGGGCAAATGAATCGCGCGCAGGGCACTGGCCCAGCTCACCAAATAGCGTCCGTCCCATTGTGAATGCCCTTTGCTTTCTTCCACAAAAAGAATGCGCCCACGCGAGCCGTCGCGTTCAGTGTAAAGACGCGCGACTTGCTCAGGCAGCATCGCCACCGTCAGCGTTTCCACGTGTTCATCGGGCAAATGTTCGTCGATGGTTTTGAGCTGACTCTCATCCGCATATTTTTTCATGTCGAGCAAGATGCGGCGAATATCAGCCAAAATCTCGACCTTCGTGTCTTGATCCGCTGGAAGCAGGTCATCGATGGTGGTCACCTTGCCCCATAACGCACCGCGTTTGGCGCCCTCGCGCAAGTGATTTGCAAGCCAGCGTGCGCTTTCAAGATCGGGCGTCAGCATCACCACGCCCATGTTGCTGGCGCCTTTGCCAACGATATCGTTGATTTGGCTGTTCAGATGGCTCGCGCGGCTGGTCTGTTCGCGCACCGAGCGCAGCTTGCGAAAGTCGTATTCAAGCGGATCGTGCGCAAGTGCATAACCCGTCAGACCAAGTCCAATCACACCGAGAATGGCCGAAGCGATCCACGCATTGCGCGGGTGACGGGTGACCATCTTCCATAAGATGCGGCCATAAAGATTGTCGTCGATGCGACCGGTGGCTGCCCGCATGGGCCTGAAACGCTCGAACAAAATGGCAGCCGCCGGCAAAATCAACACTGACCCGAGCCAACAAATCAGCATGCCGACCCCGCCGATATAACCAAAATCTTTAAACCCACGAAAGTCGGTGATGATCAGCGAACCATAAGCAAAAGCCGCCGCAAGCGATGCCGTGAGTGTCGACGCCCATACGGCGCGGTGCGTGCGCTCGATCACGTGTTCGATGTTGTCACTCTTGCGCCGTTCTTCGAAAAAGCGCGCCAGCCAAATGATCATTGGGTTGATGCCGTTACCAAGCACGATGCTGCCCAAGAAAGCCGTCGACGTATTCAAATCCGTCACGATCAACTTCGCGATCGCAAACGTAACCAGCAGCGGCACAATGATCGAAAAGCCCAATAGAAAGAGCGCGCGCAGGTGGCCAAAGAACACATAGATTGCAAGCAGCACCGCGATGCTTGTCAGGATAGACGCGATCACAAGCTCGCGCGCAATCGCTTCGTGTTCTTCGCGCGCACCGATCACATCCCCGGCAAACTCAATATGCAAATCAGGTGCATAACGCTTTGGGTTAAGCGACTTCACAACGTGCTGAATGGCGCCAAGCAAACGATTGATCGCCACGGCGTCACCATTGGGTAGATCCGTACGCACAAAGAGCACCGCCATATACCCCGTGGGGTGCACGTAATAGCCGCCGGGGTAACGCTCGGACTGATTGTCTTTTTTTTCTTTTTCTTCGACGTCTTTGAGGATGCTTTCTGGCGTTTCGGTATCTTCTTCGTCGATCAAATCCACAAAAAGTGGGTTCGCTTTAGCCTTCTGATAGTTTAAGTAGTTATCAAGGCGGTCGCGCACATCTTCAAGGTCTTCAAGGGGCGCGTAAAGATACTTGTGCTTGTCGATGAAGGTTTGGTACCCGCTCACATTCCAATCGACGCGTTTGACGCCGAGTGACTCGAGGTGCTCGAGCTTAGGCGCCAGATCACGAATAAAGTCTTGTTTGGCCTTAAGATCCTTCGCGACCACCACCACGCTGAGCGTTGAAAGCCCCACCATGCGCTTTTCGGTCGCCTCCAAATCCCGCACACTGATGCGGTCTTTGGGTAAGAGCGCCGTCCAGCCGCTGTTGAGCCCAAGCTTCATCACCCACGGTGCCGCCACCGCACCGATAACCCACGCTGCCACAATCCAAAGCCAAGGTTGTTTGAGTTGAAGTAAAGTCAGGCCGCGCCAAAACTGATCAGCACGCGAAGCCTGCGCGGAGTCGCTCTTATTATCCATAACGGGGCCACACTATGCCTGATCGCACCCACAAAAGCTACCGCCTAGGCATGCTCGGAGAAGCCCCCTTTTGTAACACATGTAGTACACGGCATGTTTTTTGCTTGATCCCAAAGCAAACGCGTGTCAAATTGTGTCACCGTTGGTATCTAAAGGGAGAAAGTCACGGTAATCTTTGAATATTTTACCACGCTTTCACCTCAAAAATATGTGTTTTATTTTCACACTGTGAATTTTAGTCAACGATCTGGTCTGGTTTAGCGACACTGGTTTAGGAAAGAACGAACATGATATCTCGAGCGATTATATTGGCGGCTGGTAGGGGCGAGCGACTGGTTAACGGCATGCGTATCCCCAAGCCCTTGGTCAAACTTGGCAACGTGCCGCTGATTGTGCGCGTGATTCGCCAGTTGCAAAAAGCAGGCGTGCAAGAAGTGGTCGTCGTCACAGGCTACCTTGGCGACGTCTTGCAAGAGCAGCTGAGCAACTATCATTTTTCCTTGCGTGTCATCTACGCACACAACCCCGAGTTTCATAAACCCAACGGCACCTCGCTGCTTGCGGCCAAGAGCTACGTGCGCGGCGAAACCTTGCTCATGATGTGCGATCATATTTGGTCGCTGCCTTTGCTTGAGCGTGTGGCAAACTACCCAATCGATCGCGACGAAGCCGTGCTGGGTATTGATTTCAACATCAGCCGTTGTTTTGATGTCGACGATGCCACCAAGGTGCGCCTCAATGGTGATCGCGTGAGCGCCATCAATAAAGAGCTGCCCATTTACGATGCGCTCGACACCGGTGTGTTTAAAATCACGCCAGCGCTTATTGAAGCACTTCAAGAAGTTGAAAACGAAAACGGCTGCTCGTTATCACAAGGCGTGGCCAAGTTGGCTGCCGCTGGCAAGATGCGCACCGTTGACGTAGGCAAAGCGGTATGGGTCGATGTCGACACACCGAGTGCCCATGCGCATGCTGAAAAGCTTGTGCAACAATACGGCGACGAGCTGCGTGAGCGTTCACGCATCGTCGCGCAAGAGCTCGCAGTCGCTTAATTTAAGCGCACGTTCATTGCTCTTTTACCAGCGGTGATGACCACCGTGGCCATAACCATAGCCATGGTGCCAATGCCTATGCCCGTATGCAGGTGGGGGCAGATAGCCAGGTGGCGGCATCATCGGGCGGTGATAATGCTGGTAATGGTAATAAGGGTAGGGTCTAAAGGGTCTAACTAAGGGTGGCCGTGCGTACCAAACATAACGGCTGTCGCCACGCATGCCCCAATAAGGCCTGATCCCTGCGCCAAAAATCCACGGCGCCGACACCCAGCTCCAGCCAAAGTTGGGTCCATACACATAAACAGATGCGGTGTCTGCCGTGGGGTAATAAGCATAGTTGCTTGCATAAGGTATCCATACCCAACCGTACTGCGCGGTGAACACCCATTGTCCATCAGGCACGGGCGCAAGCGGCGCGCGCACGTTGGCTGCGGTCATGGTACCAATGGCAGGCGAAGGCAACACACTTGTTGGACCATAAGAGGGTGGTGCGAGGGGCGGGGCAGTGCTCGGCGTCGCATCAACAGGCGGCACGTTGGCGATGTCTTGCGCACCGGCATGTCGAGCTTCACCCAGTAACAGTACGAAAAATAACAACGCCACGCGCCGATGCATCGATGAAATAACTTGTGCCAACATAGAAAGCTCCATTTAAACGTCGAGACGTCGCAGCCAGAATTTTATTCAAACTGCGTCACATCGACAAGAGGGAGGTTGAGTTGAGCCTGGGCCGGGG
>JBGAKI010000051.1:0-23324 GCA_044224525.1 Polyangiales bacterium
CAAAATGCGACCACCGATGAGGCAGCACGTGATGCGATCATCAATCTTGGTCCGATGCGAATTGATAAAGCGCGTTATGAAGTGCACGTTGAAGGTGAGCTACTGACGCTGACCGCGCTTGAGTTTAAGCTTTTGCTTGATTTGGTCGAGCGAAAAGGGGCAGTGCAGACGCGTGAGGCGTTGCTTGAGCGCGTGTGGGATTATGCGACCGGCGTTGAAACGCGTACGGTTGACACGCATGTGAAACGTTTGCGCGAGAAGCTTGGTGCTGCGCGCGATTGCATCGAGACGATCCGCGGCGTGGGCTATCGCGCGCGCGATATTGGGTGACGCGCTGACATGACAAGCTCGAACCATGGCGACGCGGCCAAGTTAAAATCACCGAAGTTTAGCGAGTGGCAGACCTACGCACTGAATGCGATTCGCGAAGCGGTGATCGTCAGTGATCGAGAGGGTGTTGCACTACTGGTGAATGCTGCATACCAAAACTTGTTTGGCGAGACAAAAGACCGACAAGCGATTCACCCTCGAGAACACGAAAGTTTGGCGCCCATTTACGCGAAGGCCCTTGCCGGCGAACGGGTACATAGCGAAGTCGGCATGCAGCTTGGTGGACTAGGTTACGTGTTCGCGGTCAGTGCGCAGCCTTTCGACGATGGCGTGATCATGGTGTTTGAAGACAAAACGCGCTCGCGTCGCAACGAAAAGATCCGCCGCGACTTCATTGCAAACGCGAGTCACGAGCTACGCACGCCGCTGACGGCCATCCGAGGGTTTGCTGAGACCTTACGCGACGGTGCGATGGAAGATCCCGCCTTTGCGCGGCGATTTGTCGATACGATCATCGAGAACACCAAGCGCCTTGAATCGCTGGTGAACGACATGCTCGAGATTGCGCGGTTGGAAGCGCCCTCGACGCAGATCGAACTTGGCCGTACCGATTGTTTTGCCGTTGTTGAGGAAGCAGAGCGTGCTATGGGGTAGCTTTCTCACGCGGCGATAGTTAGTGTGGTGGTCGAGCTCGAGTGCGATCGTAACAAGACAAATGCGCGCGCCAATGAACGCGCGCTTGATCAAGTGCTGCTCAACTTGTTGAGTAATGCGATTAAGTTCAGCCCAGAAGGCACGCGCGTAGAGGTGACGCTAAGCCACCACGATAACGACGTGGTGATCGACGTGTGCGATCACGGGCCTGGCATCCCCGAAACAAAGATTCCGCGTATCTTTGAGCGCTTTTATCGCATCGATCGTGGACGATCACGTGATGCGGGCGGAACGGGTTTGGGGCTTGCAATCGTGAAAGAACTTGTTGAGCATATGCAAGGTCATATCGAAGTTGAGAGTGAACTGGGTAAGCTCACGCGCTTTCGTGTGCGCTTGCCCGCGATGACAGATGATGTAAATGTGTCGGGCAGGCATGAAGACAATAAGGCAGTTGCTGATAGTTGAACGCGAAGATGTAAGTCTATTGGTGCTTTTTTCGCTAGGTGTCGGTGTGCTTACGTTGGCTACACCGGTGGCGGTGCAAAGTATCGTTAGTACGATCGCGCTTGGGCAGCTGATTCAACCGTTGGTCGTGGTGTCGACGGTTTTGTTTATTTGTTTGGTTTTTTTTGTTGTTATTCGAGCGTTTGAGCTCGTCGTCGTTGAGCGACTTCAACGCCGGCTTTTTGTGCGCACGTTTTCCGATACTGTGGCCCATTTTTCCCACATGGACTTATCACGTTGGCGCGCGCAACATGCTGTGCACCGAGCAAACTATGTTTTTGAAATTGCGCTCGCGCAAAAGAACCTGCTGATTTTGCTGCTTGAAGGGTTTTCATTAGCGATTCAGGTGTTGTTTGGATTGATTGTTTTAGCGTTCTATCACCCCTACTTGCTGGCGTTTGACTTGGCGCTGGTCTTGGCGTTGTTCGCATGTATTGTCCCGTTTATTCGCGCTGGGTTCTCGAGTGCTGACAAGGAGTCAAAACACAAACACGTTGCATCGGCGTGGTTACAGCTTTTGGTCAATCATCCGCTCGAATATCGAGATAGGCGTGTGAATCGATACATTCAGCACCATATTCAAGATTCGCTTATCGATTACCTAAAGGCGCGCGCGCACAACTTTCGTGTTGTGTTCAATCAAACAGTACTTGGCCTAATTGTTTTTGCCTTGGCGTCGGCGGCGTTGCTGGTAATAGGCGGGTCGCTTGTTATTCAAGAGCAACTCACGCTGGGGCAACTCGTCGCGTCCGAGCTCATTTTAGGCGTGATTGTTGTTGGTTTTGAGAAGTTGGGTAAACATGCCAACAACATTTACGATTTGGGCGCGAGCTTGCATAAACTTGCGATGCTTAATGATGGCTATGATCGGCATGCTCAAATGAACCATCAAGATCTGGCAGCCATCGAGCCCCCGTCGGAGTATTCGCTCAAGGTTCAGCACTTGTCTTACACCTATGATCAACACAACATGGTGATCGACAAAGTGTCGTTTGTCGTACCGAACCATACAACGTGTTTAATAGTGGCCGAGGCCGGAAGCGGCAAAACGACGTTGTCGCTATTGTTGTCTGGTGTAGCGCAACCTACTCAGGGCGCTGTTTTGGTCGGTAAAACACCTCTTGAAGGCACGGCACTGCTGAGCGCTGGCTATTTGGACCTGCTGCGGCCGAGTGACCCGATGTTACCGGGTTCACTGGCTGACAATTTGCGACTGGGGTCGAACGAATTAAGCGACGAGCGCCTACGTGGCGCGTTGTCAACTGTTGGACTTGAGTATCTGGCCCAAAAACCTGGCGCGCTCGCGATAGAACTGGATGAGCGTGGTGCACCTTTTTCGGAGCGTGAACGTATACAAATCAAGTTAGCAAGGGCGCTGCTCAGTCAAGCGCAACTCGTTATCTGCGACGGAGCGTTCGATGAACTAGATAGCTCGTTGTCGAGCCGAGTTCTTTTGGCGCTGAAGCAGGGCATCGTCAGTCCGCGTACCGTTGTCGTATTGTCGGCGCGATCAGATCTTAATGCGGCGGTTGATCGACGGTGGGTGCTCGAACGCGGTAAACTCTCAAAGGATGACCGAGGCGGCATATGAACATGGTTGTCAAGCCGATCGGTAACAATGTCGACAAACAACGTACGTTGTTTGAGTTGAGCGATACGCCTCGTTCTGTGCGATCGTTAGCGCGCGCGTGTAGCTTCGTTTTTGCGGTGTGTATGGTTGCGACGGTGTTTGCCCCATGGCAACAAAGCGTGGACGGTACGGGACGCGTGATCGCATATGCACCGCTTAACCGCGAGCAATACATCGAAGCGCCACTTGAGGGACGCGTTGTGCATTGGTGGGTGCACGAGGGTGAGGCTGTGCGCAAGGGTGATCGTATTCTTGATATGTCCGACAACGATCCGGAGATCTTCACGCGATTGCGTCAAGAGCGTGAGGGGTGGTTGACGCGGCGTATTGCTGCACAAGAGCGTGTTGAAGCGATCGAGGGTCGCATTGTAAACCTGATTTCGTCGCGTCAGTCGGCCATGGGTGGCTCGAGTGCTCGCGTGCAAATGGCGAAGCGTCGTATTGATAGCGCGCGACAAGCCCTTGAGGGACAAAAAGCGGCGTTCAAGACCGCGGAAGCCAATTTTGAACGGCAAGCTGCCTTGTTTGAAAAAGGACTTAGCTCAAAACGCGCATTTGAGGTTGCCGAGCAGCAGTTTCTTGAAGCGCGCGCACAGCTTGATAGTCGACACGCGGCGCTTGAAGCAGCGCAGGCAGAAGAAATTTCGCTGCAGAATGATCAGCTTAAGGCGGGAACGGATGGAGCAGCGTCGATCGATGACGCGCGCGCGGCGCTTAACAATGCGCAAGCCGAGGTTGCGTCTGCTGATATTTCATTAGCAAACATTGATATGCGCTTGGCGCGGCAGAATACACAGATGGTTCGAGCATCGCGTGATGGTGTCATTTTGAGAATTATTGCCAAACCGGGTGGCGAAATTGCGAAGGCCGGTGATCCGTTGGCGGTGTTGGTCCCGAAAACCAACGATCGAGCGGTGGAGTTGTGGATCGCGGGTAACGATGTTCCGTTGATTACACCGGGGCGTAAGGCGCGCATTCAGTTTGAAGGGTGGCCCGCAGTGCAATTTGTGGGTTGGCCATCGGTAGCGGTGGGTACGTTTGAGGGACGCGTTAAGTTTGTTGACGCCACCGACGATGGTATGGGCAAGTTTCGCGTCGTGATATTGCCCATCAAGGGACAACCATGGCCCTCGCCCACGTATTTGCGTCAAGGCGTGCGAGCACAGGGCTGGGTGCTTTTGAATGAGGTTAGTGTGGGTTTCGAGTTGTGGCGCCGCATTAATGCGTTTCCGATTTCGGTCGCCAAAAAGGAGCCTAAAGAGTCGAATGATGCCATCGATAAGAAATAGTCAACAAGTCATCCGTACAGTTCGTGCAGCACTTTGTTATTTAAGTTGGGCGGTTACTAGTCTTGCGGCGGAGGTTACAGCGCAAGAGAAGCAGACACTAACGCTTGAGCGGGTGTTGACGTCGGCCAAGCGAAATTTTCCTGCGATTCGTGCCGCACTTGCCGCACAGGTTGAAGCGCGTGGTGAGTTACGCAGCAGAGAAGGGGCGTTTGATCTGCAGTTGAAGGGTAAGGGCGTTGTGCAGCCCGAGGGTTACTACAAATATCAAGAGGCCGACGTGATGCTCGAACAGCCGACGCGATTTTGGGGTTCGTCGGTGTATGCTGGCTATCGGTATGGCGATACGGGTATTCCGCCTTATTATCAAGAAAACGTAACCAACTCGCAGGGAGAGTTTCGCGCGGGTGTGCTGGCGTCACTTGTGCAGGATGGATGGATCGACGCGCGCCGAGCGACCATTAAAAAGGCAGAGATTGGTGTTCAGCTTGCTCGGCTTGTGACGGAGCGGCAAATCTTGATGACGCTGCGCGATGCGGGCTATGCCTATTGGGATTGGGTGACCGCTGGACATCAATGGATGATCGCTGAGCGGTTTTATGAGCTTGCGCTCAAGCGCGACAAAGCGCTTCGCGAACAAGTGGCGCACGGTGAGGTCTCGGAGTTTGAACAACGCGATAATTTACGCGCGGTGATGGAGCGCAAAGCACGGTTGGTTGCCGTGCGCGCTGACTATATGCGCGCGCAGAATCGCTTGGCGCTTTTTCTGCGCGATGACAGCGGTGCCATGCTGATGCCTGCACGCGCGCAGTTACCTGCAAGTTTGTCGGCCATCCAAGACAAAGACATCGACGATAAGAACATGGCGGGTGCCATCGCGCGCGCCCAGGCACGACGACCTGAAGTTCGGATGGTTCGTTTGCTGTTGGCGCAGAATGAGGTCGATCAAACCTGGTCAAGCAACCAAGGATTACCAAGGGTCGACGTTAACCTAGATGCGAGCCGTGATATCGGCGAAGGAAGCATTACGCGTCGACAGACGGACTTAAAGGCGTCGTTGGTGTTGGCGATGCCACTGCAGCGCCGAGCAGCGCTTGGGCAACTTGACAAGGCCAAGGCGAGCGCGATTCGGTTGAATCGCGACATGCGGTTGGCCAACGATCGCATCGGCGTTGAAGTACGCGAGGCGTTGATCACAGTTAAGGCGAGCATGGAGCAGGCAACCGTGAGTCGCGATGCCGCAGAGCTTGCCTTTAGCCTTGAAGCGTCCGAGCGTGAACGCTTTCGGCTTGGTGAAAGCAATATGCTTTTTGTGAATATTCGCGAACAGCAAAGTGTTGCCGCAGAAAGCACTTATGTGGAGGCCATGCGCGGTTTTTTTCGTGCGCAGGCAGATTTTCGCTTTGCGGTGGCGAAACAATAGCAGGGCAATTATCCGTTGGTATTGCAACGAATCGCGACCAAGAGCTGGTGTCACGCAATTAACCCATGATCGTCACCGTCAGCGCTGGCTTTTTTCTGTTCTACGGCTAGATCAACCATCGCATGAGACGACGCCTGCGGGTCGAAACAATCAGGTTGTTTTTGTTGGTGGCGCTCACGTTGATGTGGCTGCCAGCTTGCAGCGGGCGTTTTGGCGATGCGGCCAGCGCTGCGCACGGGCAGGCCTCGGTTGAAAGCATTCATGTGCGAGGGTCAGACACGATGGTGGTGTTGATGCAGCATTGGGCCGAGCGCTACATGCAGCTTCATAAAAATATTTCGGTGCAGGTTTCCGGTGGTGGCACGGGCACGGGTTTTGCGGCGCTGGCCAATGGAACGGCCGATATTGCCACGGCCAGCCGCTCGATTCATGCAAGCGAAACGGAGCAGTTGCTCAAACATCGCCAAGCGCCGATCGAAACGGCGGTGGCTGTTGACGCCTTGGCGGTGTACGTGCAGCGAAACAATCCGCTTAAATCACTGACACTGTCGCAGCTTAAGCGCGTGTTTCGAGGGCACATTCATACGTGGCGCGCGCTTGATGTGGAGTTGCCTCAAGATGATGATGCAATTGTGCTTTATAGTCGTGAAAACAGCTCGGGTACCTACGAGTTTTTTAAAGCGCACGTGCTCGATGACGAAGACTTGGCCACGCATGCGCAAACACTTCCAGGTACCGCCGCGGTGATTAACGCGGTGCAACGCGATCGACGTGGTATTGGTTATGGTGGGCTGGCGTATGGCCACGGGGTTCACGCGATAGCACTTGAAGATGCGCACGGTGTGTTGCACGAGCCCTCGCAACAAGAAGCACTTCAGGGGTCCTATCCGCTTGCGCGCAAGCTATTCTTATACACATCGGGTACGGCGCGGCAAACTGTGCGCGATTTTGTTGCATGGACTCGCACGCCTATGGCGCAAGAAGTGGTGGCTCAGACGGGGTTCTTCCCGCTTCAGTCTTAGATCATTAGTTAGACAGTGATGACGACCATGAGTTCAATACGTGATGCAAACAACACCGCTCTGCCGCAAGGTAAAGAGGCGCGTATGCGTCATACGGCGCGACCGCCAAGTATGCGTTTGTGGCGCTATCCACGCGCCGCGTCGACCAGTGGGCCGCGCTGGCATCGATTGGTTGAATGGCTGATTCACAGTATGGCGTTTACTGCGGTCGCTGCGGTGATTTTGATTTTTGTATTTGTGACGCGCGAGGCGTTGCCGTTGTTGTGGCAAAGTAGCCAACCTCTACTGGATTTGATCCTACCAAAAACCTGGAAGGGTTATGAAGAGGCGGTATTTGTGTGGCAGCCCGTGGGTAAGATTGCCAAATACAATATTTTGCCGCTGTTGGTTGGTACGCTTAAAACCACAGTGATGGCGATGTTTATCAGCGTGCCGCTTGCACTTGGTTCGGCGATTTATGTTTCGCAGTTTGCCCGCCCGCGCGCGCGCGCGATTATCAAGCCAATGATAGAACTGTTGTCGGGTGTGCCCAGCGTGGTGCTCGGTTTTTTTGCGTTGGTGGTGCTTGCCGATGTTTTTCAGTCGATGTTTTCGTTTACTTATCGGCTTAATGGGCTGGTCGCAGCAACAGGGCTAAGCTTAGCGATTATTCCGCTCGTGTTTACCGTAAGTGAAGATGCGTTGAGCACAGTGCCCAAACATTTGTCAGAAGCAGCGCTTGCGCTTGGGGCTCGTCGCTATCAAACGGTGATGCGGGTAATATTACCCGCGGCGGTGCCGGGACTGGCTGCGGCGCTGATTTTGGGGTTTGGTCGCGCCATTGGCGAAACGATGATCGTGTTGATGGCTTCAGGTAACGCTGCCGTGATGGATCTATTTGATTTGAGCAGCAGTGTACGCACGGTGACTGCGACTATCGCGTCGGAGCTTGGCGAAGTATCGCGCGGCGATATGCATTGGCAGGTGCTTTTTATGCTTGGCGCGATTTTGTTTGTGATGACCTCACTTTTGAATTGGTTCGGCGCATGGTGTGTTGCGCGACTAAGCTTACGCTTATCGGGGAGTAAACGCCGATGAAGAAGACCGCGCGTGATTGGCTGTTGATTGTATTGACGCTCGGTTGTTTGGGCGTGGTGCTCGCGATGCTTGCGGCGGTGTTGACGCCAATCATCGTGCATGGTTTGCCGCGACTTGCCCCAAGTTTCTTTTTTGAGCGCCCACAAGCTGACATGATTTCTGGTGGCATCGGGCCGGCAATTTATGGCACCGTTGTGATGACCTTACTGATGACGGTGGCTGTGGTGCCTTTTGGTCTCGCGACAGCTATCTATCTGTCAGAGTATGCGCGCAAGGGGTCAAAGGCGACGGCGCTGATTCGACTGGCGATTCACAACTTAGCCGGTGTGCCCTCGATTGTGTTCGGGTTGTTTGGCTTGGGTTTTTTTGTGCTTTTTGTGGGCAAGGGTTTAGACACACTGGGGGGGTACGATCGACCGGTGTGGGGTCAACCCTGTGTGCTGTGGTCGTCGTTGACACTTGCCGTATTGACCCTGCCGGTACTGATTGTTACGGCCGAAGAAGCGCTACGCAGCGTGCCACGCGAGTTGCGCGAGGCGTCGATTGGGCTTGGCGCAACCAGTGTGCAGACGATATTTCGCGTTGTGCTGCCGAGCGCCAAAAGTGGCATTCTAACTGGGGTGATTTTGGCGATTAGCCGCGGTGCAGGTGAGGTTGCGCCTGTGATTTTTACAGGGGCAGCCAACTTTTTGCCGCGTTTGCCAACCGATGCGCGTGATATGTTCATGCATTTGGGCTATCATATCTACACGCTCAGCACGCAATCGCCCGATGTCAGCCGCGCGGAGCCGACGCTTTACGGCACGGTGTTCGTGCTTCTTTTGCTGACGCTGGTCATGAACCTTTTTGCGGTGGTGATGAGAAGCAAACGTAGCCACTAAATTTTGACGATGATTGTTTAAGAAATTATGTACCGTTCTGACGCCCCCCAGCCAGCCCCGCCCCCCGCCAAAATAGAGGCGCGTGATCTATCTGTGATCTACAGCACCCCGCGCGGTGCCAAGCGTGCAATTGACAAGGTGTCGCTTGATATTGCTGAGTGTTCGGTGACAGCGATGATTGGCCCATCGGGGTGCGGAAAAAGCACGTTTTTGCGCTCACTGAATCGCATGAACGATCTCATCGAAGGTGTGCGCATCGAGGGTGCAGTTAAGCTTGATGGGGAAGACATTTACAGCAAACAAGTTGATGCGGTGAGTGTGCGGCGCCGCGTGGGCATGGTGTTTCAGAAATCCAACCCATTTCCAAAAACCATTTTTGAGAATGTGGCATTTGGTTTGAGGCTTGCGGGCGAAAAAGACAAGGACGTGATTGCGGCTCGCGTGGAGGCCTCGCTTCAAGGAGCGGCATTATGGGAGGAAGTAAAGGATCGCCTTAATGATTCGGCGCTCGGCCTTTCCGGAGGGCAACAGCAACGTCTGTGCATTGCGCGTGCGCTTGCGGTGAAGCCGGAGGTGTTGTTGATGGACGAGCCGGCGTCGGCGCTTGATCCGATTGCCACCGCAAAAATTGAGGAGCTGATTCGCGAGCTTAAACGCGATTATACGATTGCGATCGTGACTCACTCGATGCAACAAGCTGCGCGCGTGAGCGATTTTACCGCTTTCTTTTATATGGGCGAAATCGTGGAATTTGGCTCAACCGAGCAGATTTTTACCAGTCCAAGGGTATCTAAGACAGAGGAATACATCACCGGTCGCTTTGGCTGAGTTTTTTTTTGAGTTAAGCGTTACACTATTTAGGTCAGAACTATGCAGGGGCTACAACACACCAACCAGGAATTTGAAACGGAGCTTCGAGCGCTCAAAGACCGCATTTTGTCGATGGGTGCGCGGTGTGAGCAGTCTATTCGCGAGGCGATGCAAGCATTGGTCAAGCGTGATGGCAGCTTGGCGAAAACGGTTGAGGCAACAGATCGCGAAATTAATGCCGATGAGCTGGCAGTAGATGATATGGCTGTGCGCATTTTGGCGTTGCGACAGCCGGTGGGCCGCGACCTGCGTTTCATTTTGACGGCGTTGAAGGTGGTGGTGGATCTTGAGCGTATTGGCGACGAAGCAGTGAACGTGGCCGAGCGCGCCAGTGATTTGGCCGATAGCTCTGCCAATAAAACGGGCACGCCTTATCATCATGCTGAGATGCCGCGTATGGCCGACACGTCGATCGACATGTTGCATCAAGCTCTTGAAGCGTATGTCGAAGAGGACGCCGACAAGGCACGGGCTGTGTTGAAGCGCGACGATGAGGTGGATGAGCTTTATGGGACTGTTTTGCGCGACACCATCACGTATATGGCGACGCACTCGGATAATGTGACCGCAGGCATGGCGGTTGCGTCGTGCGCGAAATATTTAGAGCGCATCGCCGATCATGCGACCAACATTGCCGAGATGGTTGTGTATATGGTGCGCGGTGTGGACGTGCGCCACAAAGGTAATCGCTGAGTTGTAGGTCTAGATTGCGTGAGGCTTCGATTGTCGTGACGGCAAGAAAAGCCAGGCACGCGATAAACGCTAGCGAAATAGTTTGGTCAGCAGCTGGTACGACGGTTTGTTATCAATCGCGTCGAAGTTGAGCCAGGCCAATAATGAATAGCCATCTTCGTTGCCGGCCATATGGCAACTTTTAACATTGGTGACGGGCAACAGGGTTGCGCCTGACCACTGTGCATTGGTGGCTAGGTAGCGGTTGTATTCAAGCGAGAGGTTTTCTTGGTTCTTCCACACGACGACCGCGTTGGCGTGCGAATCAATCGTAACCGCACACAAGGTGTCAACACTACGCGCTGAGGTACTCAGGTCTTTTTGGCCAAGCCATTGATTGCCGTCAAAGAAGTTTGCAAAAGCATGTGCTTCAAGGATTGTGTCGGACATGCCAAACACCCAGGCCAACATCGCTTGACCGTTGGGTGCTACGGCGATATCGATGACCTGCGTAAGCACTTCACGTTCGTCGCTTGAGGCTACTAGTTCTGGTTCGCTCCACGCATCGTTATCTGCGGTTTGCCTGCTAACGTATAAACCGGCGTACCAATCGCCCACGTAAGCGGGCCAAACCACTGTTGCGACTCCTTGTTCATCAATGCCCACGTCGATTTTATTGTCGCTCAGTGGGATGTCGATGGCGACAGTGGTTGAAGGTTGCGCGACACCATCCTCGTTGAAGCGCGTACATCCGATGGTAGAACTTTGACTCCAGCAGACGATTGCTTGCCCCTTCTTGTTTGCGACTGCTACGGGCTGCAAGGGCAGTTCATTCGCAGTGAACGCGGGCTGCTCACCTGACCACTGACCATCGTGGTGGCGCGAGATCGACACTTGTGAGGGTCCACCTAGGGTCGGGTAACCAATCCATGCTGCGATGGCCGCGTTGGCACCTACGCTGGTAATAGTGGCGCCTGCGATGTTTGTGGCGGGATCAAGATTCGATCCGTCTTCCCACGTGGTGCCATCAAAAAAACGAGCCCACGATGTTTTTGGCATTCCCAAAGGTAGTTGTTGCCAGATAGCATAGGCGTTACCGTCCACGCCGGCGCTTAAGCCGAGCTGTACTAAATAGCCGTTGTTGAGCGTGTCGAGCATGATGGGCGTCGACCATGTACCTTCGGACCCTAGATGTGATGCCCAAAGGTTCGCCTGTGGGGTTCCGCTGTTATTGCGGTCGATTGTCCATAACGCTGTTGCTTGGTATTGATTGTTATAAGTTACTCGCAAACCACCGTAAGACTGATTAAACGTTGTTTCGGTTTGTGTGACCGCTTTTGTTTCGCTCCAGCTTGCATCACCGGTATTAAAACCAAACGAGGTGGCTTGAATTGGGTTGGCACAATCACTGGTCTTAATCATTGACGTGAGCGCAACCTGAATCGGGGAAAAGAAGGGTAAGCCCACGTTTGGCGTGAAGCTGATGCTATTGCTGTTTGCGCTGTATGTGCCGGCAATATCGCCTTTTGGACCGGTCACGTGAAAACTTTCATTGGTGACTGTGCCAATCGCAATCGGGCCGTCGAACGTGACGGTGATGGGTCCCGCGGTCGATGAGCCGGTTGCGTCTGATTCGGGCGTGTGTCCAACCAGATTTACGACGGAGGTACCGTATAGACCTTCATCCACTTGGCCCTCGCAGTTGTCGTCACGATTGTTGCAAGTCTCGGGTGCGCCGGGGAAAGCGTTGGGGTCTGTGTCGTTGCAATCCAAGGTGTTATCGACGTAACTGCCCTTGTTGTCGCAACTGCGACTTGTGTCGTTTGGATCGCCGTAGCCATCGTTGTCTTTGTCAGCATAACGCGTGCCACCGGAATCTTCGTCGACGAGTCCGTCGCAATCGTCATCGACGCCATTGCACACTTCAAGGTTTGCACTGAGACAATCGAAGCTCGAGTGTTCTACTTTGATAGCTGTACATGCGAGTAAAGAAAAACAAAGTGTGTTGACCCAAAGCGCGGTGGTGTATTTCATGCGTTCTGACTATAACGGAATGCTTAGACGTCAACGAAATAAAAAACAGACACACTAAAATAATTACACCACGTATCAATACGTACTCTTTGGTAATTGCGCAACACTTTGCTATAAGTCCGCCGCAGATGAGAAGTTTTTCAGGTTACCTTTTGGGAATTGGGTTTGTCGTCGCGCTGTGCTTAGGCGAGGCGCACGCGCAAGACAAACCCGGCAAAACAACACCCGAGGTTCAAGCCCCCGTGCTCAAGACCTTCGTTGAGGCGGTGTATCCGAGCGAAGCGCAGGCCGCGGGTCAAGCGGCTAATGTCGAGTTGTTTTTAACCATTGATGCGCAAGGCAAGGTGACCGATGCACAGGTGGCAACGCCGGCGGGCTCGGGTTTTGACGAGGCGGCGCTTGAGGCGGCGAAGAAGTTTGAGTTCGAACCTGCGAAGCGTGATGGCAAGCCGATTGCGGTGCGCATTCGTTACCGATATGTTTTTGAATTGAAGAAAGCTCCTGCGGAACCTGAAAAACCAACCTTGGGTCGCATTGAAGGTTGGATTCGCGAGAATAAGAAGAACGGTAAACCACTGATCAACGTGGTTGTGGTGTTGGTTAACCCAAAAACGAAGCTTAAGCTCAGCGTGAAAAGCGACGATCAGGGGCGCTTTGCGTTCGATGCGCTTGAACCTGCTAGCTATGAGCTAACGTTATCGCGCACAGGTTACGAGACGCAACGCTCAAAAGAAATCGTTGAAGCGGGCGTGAGCACCGACGTGCGCTATGCTTTGAGCGAAGAAGCCGACGATGAGGGTTTTGTTGCAGTGGCGCGCGTTGCAGCGCCGGCGCGCGAAGTCACCAAGCGCACGCTGGTGAACGAGGAGCTGTCGCGCATTGCGGGCACTCGCGGTGACGCATTGCGTGCCATTGAGATCTTGCCCGGCGTTGGAAGACCACCTTTTTCAATTGGGTTGGTGCTGATTCGAGGCTCGGGCAACAACGACAGCCAGGTGTTTTTTGAAGGCGCGCCGATTCCGCTGCTTTATCACTTTGGCGGTTTGACTGGTGTGATTCCCACCAAGGCGATCGATGGGCTTGATTATGTGCCAGGCAATTTTTCTACCCGTTATGGTCGTAAAAGCGGCGGTGTGATCGAGATCCGCGGCAAAGACCCAGGTCAAGATGGCAAGCTGCACGCGATGGCCGATGTCAATGTTATCGATAGTTCGGCGTATATTGAGACGCCGGTGGGCGACAAGGGTGGGATTTTGTTGTCTGCGCGTCGCAGCTACATTGATCTATTTGTCGACAAATTGGTGTCCAATAGCAGTACGAGTTTCGCAGCGCCGGTTTATTATGATTATCAAGCGATCGGTGTGTGGCGACCCAATGCGCGCGATAAGTTTCGGCTTTCATTTTATGGTAGTTCCGACACGCTGAGGCTTTTTCTGAAGAATCCATCGGACAGCGACCCGACCATTCGAGGCAACCTTGATATCGTGACCAGTTTTCACAATATTCAAGGTCAGTGGCGCCGTAAAATCAGCGACGCGGTGGGTCAACGCATCGACTTGGCGTTTGGTTTTCAGAAGTTGCGGTTTGCAGCGGGCGATTCGCAGAAGTTTGTTGGTGGTTTTAATCCGATCACGGCGCGCGCCGAGTGGGATGTGCGTGCACATAAGAAAGTTAAGCTTATCACTGGTCTGGATTTACAGATCACGCCCGCGCGCATTGATTATATCGGTCCTGCGCCGCGGCAACAAGAAGGCGATCCTGGCAGTAGCATTGGTGGCGGTAATAGTCCCAATAGCACCGACAGTGTGGTAGCCAAACAACTTAACACGGTGCCCATTCGGCCGGCCGCTTATGCCGAGGTCGACTATTCGCCGACCGATGCTTGGCATATCATTCCAGGGATTCGTAGCGACTATTATAGTGAAATCGATGCTTGGTCATTTGATCCGCGTTTTGTTGCACGTTATGCGGTTAGTGAGCGCACTGTACTTAAGGGTGGCGCGGGCATTTTCTCGCAGCCTCCTGAGTTTCAAGAGTCGATCAATGATTTGGGTAATCCAAACCTAAAGCCCTTCCATGCGGTGCACACCAGTTTAGGCGTCGAGCAAATCGTTCATGAAGGCGTGAGTTTAGGCGCTGAGGTGTTTTATAAACGACTTTATGATCGTGTGGTGGCCGTTGCGGGGTTGCTTGACCCACGTTTTACAAATCAGGGCGTTGGCAACATTTACGGCACAGAGTTATCTGCAAAGGTAGCGCCCGGTAATAGCCGTTTTTTTGGGCAGCTTTCTTACACACTGCTACGCAGTGAACGTAAAGATGCGGATGGACAATGGCGCTTGTTTGATTTTGACCAGACGCATATTCTCGTGGTGGCGGGCGCATATAATTTGGGGCGGGGCTGGGATTTGGGTGCGACCTTTAGATTTGTGAGCGGTAACCCTTATACGCCGATCAACAGCTCGTCTTATGATGCACGCAACGACGTCTATCAACCGATTTATGGCGCCGTGAATAGCCAACGCAACCCTGCATTTCATCGCGTCGATGTTCGTATCGAGAAGAAATGGCGCTTTAGCGATTGGCGACTTGCGATGTATTTGGATGTGCAAAATGCCTACAATCGCATGAACCAAGAGGGCGTTAACTACAACTACGATTATTCGCAGACGAGTCGCATTTCGGGTTTGCCGATCATTCCTGTGATTGGTGTGCGAGGAGAAATACCATGACCTCTTTCATGCGTTTTATGGGTGGGTCGCTGATTGCAATGTACGGCCTATCGGCATGTGGTGGTGATTTTTCGCCCCCCTCAAAGATCGATAAGCCACGACCACTGGGTGCGGCTGTTTCGGTGGTCGGCGATCCAGGACGCGCGTGGGCCAAACCTGGCGAGACAGTTGAGGTGCGTTGGTTGTGGGCGACCCCTTTTATTCCTGTGACCCTGAACTGGACGCAGGTTGCGTGTCGTCGCGCGCCTGCTGATGTGGGGTTGGATTTTTGTGCTGATGCACCTTTTGCAATGGCATCGGGCGACATGCCTAGTGATGCGTTGTCGCCCTTTACATTTGTGGTGCCCGAGGTGGATGCTGCGCAGGCCAGTGATCAGTTGGTGGTGCTTAGCGCCTTTTGCCAACGGGGGAGTGCGACGGTCGATGGGAGCACTGCGCAGGTGAGCTGTGTAGACGGCGGCGAAACACTGGCGGCCGCGCAGGCGAGTTTTGCTATGACAGTGCAGTTAGGCACCGTGACCAACTACAATCCGAACTTTGCCGACAACATGCTGAGCTTTATGGGCGACGCATGGGCGCCCCTTGCTCAGATGCCGGATGCTACGGGTTGCGCCAATTTGCCGGCGAGCCCGGATCTTCCGCACTATTCGCTGCGTGCAGGCAATGGGGTATTGAAGCTTCAAATCGATGACACAGATCGAGAAACATTTAGCGACCCACAGGGCGTTGAACACGTTGAGTCGCTATTGGTGTCGCATTACACGACCCTAGGTTCGATGGAACGACAATACAGCGCCATTGATCTCGATGACCCAAGGGCTGATTTGGCGGTGACGGTTAGCTGGAAGATGCCCGACGCGGACGAAGTTGACGAAACAGGAAGCGTGGTTCGCTTCTATTTTTTTGCACGTGATGATCGTGGCGGTTTTGGTTGGACCATGCGTTATGCGTGTTTGACGCGCTAGTTAGAGGGCACGTTGAAGCTGGAGCTGGCCTGAGGAGGCTCAAAACCTGCCACTAAGCGCTACGCCTTCGGCTTCGCGAATCGTTCGCTACTGTTTGAGCCTCCTCAGGCCGGCTCAACTCAACGTGCCATTTACTTCAATCTATCGCTTGCTGACAGGCGTAAACAAGGTGTGCTAGGTTGCTGTAGTGATGGTGACGCAGATCGGTAATTGCCGTGTGTTGGCAGAAATAGGCAGTGGCGGAATGGCCACCGTCTATAAAGCGGTGCAGGAGCCGTTGGGACGACCCGTGGCCGTTAAAATGTTGCGACCCAATGTGACGACCGACGAGCTTGTGCTTAAACGTTTTGAGCGCGAAGCGCTTTTCATGGCGTCGCTTCAGCATGAGAACGTGATTCACGTACACGATTTTGTTCGCGATCACGGCACTTTGTCGATCATCATGGACTACGTTGAAGGCATTGACTTGTTTGATTTGCTAGATCGCGTGGTGCGGTTACCGAGCGACGTTGCTGCCATTGTAGCGTTGCAGGTTGCACGCGCGCTTGATTATGCACATTTTAGAGGCATCGTGCACCGCGACATTAAGCCTGCGAATATCATGTTGTCGTATAGGGGCGAAGTGAAGTTGACAGACTTTGGCATTGCACGCGATGGCACGAAGGTTGATTTGACGGAACTTGGAACGGGGGTAGGCACTCCGAGCTACATGAGTCCAGAGCAGGTGGTCGGCGATCGCGTTGATTTTCGCAGCGATATCTTTTCTTTAGGGATTGTACTTTATCAGATGGTGACGGGCAGGAAACCCTTTGTCGAAGACAGCATTCAGACTGTGATGCAAAAAATTCGACTCGATCAGCCTACCAAACCTCGCAAACTTGAACCGTCGGTGCCCAATTCACTTGAGCGTGTGATTTTCCATTGCTTAAAAAAAGACCCTGACCATCGCTACCCATCCACGCAGGCGCTGATCGACGATTTGACTGACTTTTTGTCCTCGCGAGTTGAAATGAATTACAACGCGCGACTGGTGCGCTATATGCGTGACGCTGGTTTCATTACCAACGATCAAGCGGCGCATGTGCTTGGCGAAGACAATAAAGCGACCCCGCCGCGTAAAGCGATGACCTGGGGTGCTTGGTCACGTGCTGCTTTGGTGCAGTTTGTGCTTTTGCTTGGTGCTGGGGGCGTGGCATTTTCGTTACAAAGGGGTCGAGACACGATCGAGCAAACGTCGCAGACACAAACAAAAGCCGGCGCGCTTTCGCTAGACCAGTATGCTCGGGTATATGTGCGGGCACATCCATGGGCGCATATTTTCGTCGACGGTAAGCAGGTGACAACCACCCCGACTGCTGATCCGCTTGTATTGAGTGATGGGGTGTACAGTATTCGCGCTGACAACCCCTATTTCCCATCGCAAGCGAAAACGATTAAGCTAAGAAAAGGGCAGATTGTGCACGTTGACTTTCAATTGGATGGAGCCGGCACACAGGATCATGTTGCACACTAGACAGAGACTTGGCGCATTTATTCTTGTGCTTGGGTGTGTGTTCTGCGTCGGCGGAACGCGAGGGTGGGCACAATCGACGCCTCACGAACAAATGCCGGCTGTTATTCATGTTGTCGATAAGACAGATACGCTCGCGGCGATCGCTCGGCTTTATTATGGTGATGTGCGGCTCGAGCGGGTCATCGTCGCAGAAAACGGATTGCTGGGGCGCGGCGCGACGCCCATTGCTTCGGGGATGCGTTTGCTGATTCCTCTTGTTTACTACTATCGTGTGCGTGAGGGCGATACCTGGGCGTCCATTGCCAACCGCTACTATGGTTCACCGAGCCGGGCTTTTGTGATTGCCGCTGCCAACTCCAAGTTATCCAGCAATGCCAATCGGCCGGCAGTGGACGCTGAAGTGATTGTGCCTTATCCGGTTAAGCATGTTGTGTCGGCCAATGAGGCTATCTCGCAAGTTGCCGCATGGTATACCAGCGACAAGAACATGACAGCAACCGTCAAGCGATTTAATGGCATTACGAGCAATAAGGTCAAACGAGGCGGGGTGTTACTCATTCCTTTGAGCAACTTGGTGCTTTCAACCGAAGGCAAACGCTTGTTGTCGATTAAAGCTGATGAGCCGGAAGAACCTGCTCGGGTGCATCAAAAGCAGGAGCGTGCACTCGACGAGTTGGCGCGACTTGAACATGCGCTGGTCGCTGCGCGTTATCTTGAAGCGCATGCTATCGCCAATCGATTGCTTGGCACGACTACTTTGACGCTTGAACAACATCAGCAGGTGTTGATTGCGTTGGCGCAAATCTATGTGGCGTTTGAACGTTCAGACCTTGCGTCGGACATTCTTCGACAACTTCGCAAGCTCTCCCCAGCATATACCTTTGACGTTAAGCGCATGTCACCCAAGGTGTTAGATCTTTGGAACAAGATCCAGGCTAACTGAATGTGTTGATTTGAGGACGGCGAAGAATAATCAGCGCAATAACAGCACCCACAAAGCATACTGACGAGAGCACTTGCGCTAAACTTAGCGCGATAGTGTGATTTGCGACCATGGTTCGTTGTGGGTCGTCGCGTAAGAACTCAACAATAAAACGCCACCCTGTGTAGACCAAAGTGATGGCAAGCATGTTCGCGCCCACAATGTGCTGGCGCCGCAAGATGAGGAATGTAAACGGCAGCCACCCTAACATGATCGCGGCATCATAGAGTTGTGTTGGATGCACAGCAAGTGAGTGGTGAGCTAGAATGCTCAGCCCATATGTTTCGGTATGATGCTTCCATGCGGGAGAACCTGATAGGTTTGACCAGCGCGGAAATGTACCAAGTTTTACCAGAAAAGTTGGTGCATGTTTGCTCAAGGGTTTGCCGAAGTCACAACCATACAGGTAACACCCGATTCGCCCGATGCCAAGACCAAACGCGAGCGCAGGTGTGAAGATGTCACCAAAACGTAGAAGTGAAAAGCCTGCGATGCGGCAACTGATGTACGCACACAAAGCGCCGCCCAAAAGCGCTCCGTAAGACACCATGCCGCCTTGACTTAAACTGAAAAATTCTCGCCATGAGTGAAAGCGATCAAGGTGTGTGCCGATATAAAACAAACGCGCGCTTATTACGCCACCGATTGCGGTGAGCACGCAGATATTAAAGAGTTTATCGAGACTCCATTCAGGTGCGTAACGACGTGCAGCGTGGCTTGTGAGTATCCAACCAACGATGATGGCCAGACCCAGCATCACGCCAAAGCTATAGAATGGTTTTGAACCCCACGGCGTGGGTAACTCAAAGAGTATGGGATTCATGATTTGGTAAGCGTTAGCAAGAACTGTCGTGTTGGATTGGCGATGGGTGGCTCAAGCGTGAAAGACAGATAGCTTTCTGCAATACGTGCGAGGGGCAACTCAGGCGCATTCTTGCTTTTTCTTGGCACTTTCCACGCAGAAAAAAGCACTGGCCAAGCGTCAGGCCAAATCTTCTCAGTGACGAGCTCGTGAACTGCAAAAGGAATTTGTGCGCCGAGCAAATCGGTCTCGTCGTAGCCTTCCATGATGTCCAAACAGGTGTCTTCGAGCAAGGCGCAGTCTGCGTCTTGTGCCGGATCAAAATGATCGGTTAGGTAACGCTTGGTTAATGTGATTTCGCTCTTGAACGCATCGTCGTCAAGATGTCGATAAACACGGTCGATGTCGATGGCAACGACCGCCAAGTGTACGTAGCGTGATCCGTGTTTAGCCGCCAACGTGCGGTTCATGATCGTGGGCTCGCCAAGACCATCGACCTGAGGTTTAATCAGCGGAAGGCTGCGTGCCTTAACATGCTTGCGCGACGTGCTCATTCTTTAACAAGGTCGTTTAATGTTGCGCGCATCACTTCGAGCGGCGCTTTCTGATTCGTCCACAACTCAAAGGCAAGTGCGCCTTGGTGCAGGAGCATGCCAAGGCCATCGACCGTGCGTAAGCCAATTTGTGCAGCCTCTTTCAATAGCACAGTGGCTCTTGGTTTATAGACAATGTCGCACACGATGGTTTGTTTTGAGGCTTGGGTTAATTGAAGGCTCTTAACAAATATGTTCGCGTCAGTGGGCGTGTTTAACGTGGCGCTGGTTGCTTGCACGATCAGCGAACATTGCGCCACGCATTTTGGCAGATCGAGCCAAGATACCGCTTGTAGCGGGTTTTGCGCGAGCGACGAAAAGTCGTTGACCAACCCCTCGGCTTGCTCTAAGCGGCGCGCGCATATACAAATACTGCGCGCGCCCTCTTCAAGAAGGCCGGCGACGATAGCGCGTGCGGCGCCACCTGCACCGATAACCAACACATGATGGTCGCTCGTGCGAACGTTCTGTTCTGCCAGAGCACGTGTGAAGCCCATGGCGTCCGTATTCCACCCACACGACCACCCTTCTTCGAAGCGAATGGTATTCACTGCACCGATTGCTTTTGCCATGGGGTCTACATCGTCAAGTAAGTCGAGGACATTCGTTTTGTGTGGAAGCGTCACATTGACTCCGGCGACCCCAAGCGCGACCAATCCGCCAAAAGCGGTTTTAAGGTGTGCGGGCTGTACATCGAAGGGTACGTAACGTGCATGCACGCCTAAGGCGTCAAAAGCCTTTTGATGCATGTAAGGAGATAATGAGTGGGTCACGGGATGGCCAACGACGCCGTATGTGCGTAAAAAACTGGTCACGGACTTACTCGGAAGGCGGACGCTGCGGGTCGATGATATTGGTCACGGTTGCTTTAAGGGCGCCCTGATGCAATTTAACCTCGATGCTGGTGCCAGCAGTTACGGTATACGCATCGCGCAGCAACGTTCCGGCGTCAGCAAAGACAAGGGCATATCCGCGTTCAAGCACGCCCAATGGCGATAACGCGTTGAGAGCGCTCATGTTTTTTTGCACACGATGCCGGTTGCTGACAAGCAATTCTTTGGTTCGCTGCAATAACGCTTGTTCAAACGCTGAAAGCGTGTGACGGCGTTTGGCAAGAATGGTTTGCGGATTGTGTTCAAGAATGGTTCGCTCTAACGCGCGCAGACGATCGCGGCGAAAACGCATTCCCCGTAGTTGATTGCGCTGCAAGCTCTCGGTGTGACGCAAGAGGCCGACGCGGTTGGCATGCAGGGCTTGAGCAGGTTGCTTTAGGCTGCGCGAGGCGCGTTCGAGGCGGACGCGTTCACGCCCGATGACGAGCGCCATCGCTTGTTCGAGTGCACGACGTTGCGCTGCAAGCGCACCGAGCAGCACGCTGCGTTCGGGTACAACTTGTTCGGCAGCTTGCGATGGGGTTGCGGCCCGCAGATCTGCGACAAAATCAGCGATGGTGACGTCGATTTCATGACCCACCGCAGACACGACCGGCACACGGCAATTGGCAATTGCGCGCGCGACCGCTTCATCATTAAAAGCAAACAAGTCTTCGGCTGCGCCGCCGCCGCGGCCGATGATGACAACCTCAATATCAGGCACCTCTTGAATGCGCTTTAGCGCTTCAAGGATGCTTGCGGGAGCCTCGGCGCCTTGAACCAGGCAGTGCGATACGACGATGTGTACGGGTGAGCGGCGTTCGGCTACACGAATGATGTCTTGTAGCGCTGCGCCCGAGCGGCTTGTGACCACGCCGATCTTGCGTGGATATTTGGGCAGCGGCCGCTTTCGTGTGGCGTCGGTTAGGCCCTCTTCGGTAAGCTTGGCTTTGAGCTTTTCAAACTGGGCGCGTAGGTCACCTTCACCAAAGGCTTCCGCATCGCGAGCAATCATCTGAAAACTGCCGCGCGCTTGATAGAGTGAAAGTGTGCCACGCACTTTTACAATTTCGCCTTCTTTAAGCGCACTGGCACACTTGCGCAGATCGCCGCGGAACATTACACAACGTAGTTGCGCAGGTTCCATAGGATCAGAAAGCGTAAAATAAGCGTGCCCTGAGGCAGCGAGTGTCCAGTCAGAAATCTCACCATGTACCCACACGTCGGCCCAGCCGCGTTCGAGTTCGGCGCGCACGGCTTTGTTGAGCTCGGCGACGCTAAGCACCGCTTCGCCCTCACGCGTGACTTTCGTCTGTTCTGCATGGGCCTCGGCGGCGCGCGCAGGGTTGGTCATTCGAAAGCGTAAGGGGGTTGAAAACGACATGGTGTGACGTTGCTGAACTAGTATATTAGATTACAGGTTTTTAGCCATGGATAACACACCCTCGATTGTTGAGCCCAGTGGCGTGCAGATTTCTGCCGTGTACGTGTTGGGTCTTGGCGCCAATTTGGGCGATTGCATAGCCACCCTTAAGGAGGCTGCGCGACGTATTGACGCGCTTGCCGATTGTACGGTTGAGGCGACGTCACGGCTCTATCGTTCGAAAGCCGTGGGGCCTGTGCAGCCCGACTATTATAATGCTGCGGTGCGCGTGGTGTCGCGTCTTGATCCGCGAGCGTTGCTGAACGCGTTACTTGCGATCGAAGCGGCGCTTGGTCGCGTCAGACGCGAACGCTGGGGGCCGCGTGTCATCGACTTGGACATCTTGTGGTCCGATCATTACCATGTTTCAGAAGTGGGCTTAACCATCCCGCATGCTGAGCTTGCCAATCGCGCATTTGCGCTTGCACCGCTGCTCGATGTTGCGCCCGAATGTCGATATGTTTATGAAGCTAGGTTGATAGACCTTCTTAAGGTTGATCGTCTAGATCTTGTTGAGTGATTGGTTGGCAACCGCTTAGGCTGGAAAGAGTTTGACAAGAAACGAGTTAATTTCCTTTGTTTTCTTGTCGCGTATTGGGCCATGAGGTAGTTGATCGTGCTCGCGGTAAAGCTTGTTAAGTTTCTGAAAGTCTTCGGGTTTAACTTCAACCGGTTTAGCGCTAAGCCACTTTCTAAGTCGAGTTGCGCTTTTTAGTGCTAACGATGCAACTATCTTTTCATATTTTTCTTTCGTGTACTCTTTTACGCCGACGCGGCCGTATAGATTGGCCATCTTCCAACCGATTAGGTGCTGGAAATCTCCCCGTATTTCGTGCGTTACGCTCTTCAATATCGTTTCATAGTTTTCGCAACGTAGAGGAAAGAGTTTTGTAAGGTTAACGAAGTGAAACGATTCGGCGCTATTTTCGTTGAGAGAAAGAAAGAAGTTGTAGGCATCTTGGTTGCTGATCAATCTTTTCAACTGGTTCTCTAGAGAACTTTGATATTTTTCTCTGTTGTAAAAGGCTACACTATCGCGAATCAGGAAAACAGACTTCT
>JBGAKI010000131.1:0-3357 GCA_044224525.1 Polyangiales bacterium
CCTTTGGCGCAAAATCATAAAGACCAAACCGATAACTGTCGGCAAGCTCTGACATCCCTAGATTGATTAAATCATCCCAGCTTAACGCTAACTCGATTTGTTCAGTGCTCGATGGATAGCGTGTGTCAAACAAGGGCGGCACTTTATCGTCAATACAGCGATAAACTCCATCCACAACTTGTCCAACACACTCTCGTTTGCTCGCTCGACGCCCTTCTTGAACAACAACCGTCCAGCGCGCAGCATCTTCGAAGGTAGTCGTTTTGCCATCAATAACTATCTGTCGCGGATATTCGCTGTACCAAGCAAACGTAAATCGAATTTTACCATCATTTATAGACTCGCAACGGACAGAGTATGCGCCACCTCCGTCACTGTTAGCATAATAGTAGGTAGCTAAAGGCAGCGTTTCTGTGTGGATGGGTTGACCCGCCGCGTCGGTATAAGTCAAAACCCTGGCACTGTTGCATAGTGCATCTGAAGTTTTTTCAGTTGCCGCAAGTGCAATCTCTAAATCTGATTTTGCACCATACAGCCATTGCAGCTCTAGCGGGCGTTTCTCAGGAACGACTCCTCCTACACCGTCTTCAAGGGTTGTTTGTACGTAGCTGCTCTCACTGGGACCGAATCCTGTCGACGAAAACGCACCCGTCCATTTTTCTCGGGGCAGCATTTTCTCAAGATTTCTTTCAACAGCAATGTCGATGGCGAGGTCTAGTTCCATGACGTCGCCAGTAAAAATTTGCGGGTTGACAATCAGGCTTTTCTGCTGCGACGCATTTGCATTACCAAGGCTTTCATTGACAGAGCAGCCACCGCTTGCAACGACCAGCAGAAATAAAAGACAAGGAACACCCCGCGTAAGATAAATTTTTAGCATAAACCCTCCACCTACAAATCCATACTTAAATCTCTAGCGCAGACAACTTTCAGCACCGCCTACTTGTTGCGAGGATAGTAAATATCTCTGCTATGCGCGTAATCAACTAAATCCTGCAGCATTAAGAGGCGCGCGACGGCGTCGCGTTGCGCACGGCCCAATCCACACACCTGGCTTGCCCACTCGACCGTCTCACCTTTTTTATCGGTGAGCCGGGAATCCGCCGAGGCTCCTCCAATTCCCTTAAAGCTTACCTGCGTCGGAAAGCGATGGCTGTCTATCTTTGTATCCTCTTCACCCCAATACACCTCTGCTGCTACGCTCGAGCGGTCGATGATAGGATGAAGCTTCGCAATCTCTAATTTTCCATCGGAGATGCTATGGATCGTCCATTTTAGTGTTTCGGCATTACCGGTTTGAACAGCCTTCAACTTTTCATAACCATAGATGTCTTCGTCGAAACAAAGCTCAAACTCTGATGCAAGAATACCTTGCCATCCACAGGTCTTTGCGGTGGGAAATTTTAGCTCGTTTTGACACGCGTGCGCGCCATCAGTTGAAAAAAGCAAAGTTGAGCAAAGCTCTCCACTCGCAGAGCTGGTAGCGACCGCACCGACCCCAAATTCCGTCGACACAACTTCTTCAATTTCTTCTCTGGTCTTAAACTCAACGGGCGGACCGTCATAATATGCTGACAACCCTAAACCCGTTTCATAATCGCCCATATAATGGCTACGCAAATTATTAAATGCGTTCATAAAAGGTTGAACGTGCTGTGCCGGCGGTACAATTTTAGGTCCAGCAAGACCAAACGGATGAGCATTTAGATTTAGCGAATAACTACTACAGTCAGCCGTCTCACTAGCGCCGCTTTGCGCTTGTAGCGCTTCGGTCGTACACGCAGTGACAAACAAAGTAAGAAAAAAATACCGCTTCATAAGACATCACCCCTGCTACATACTGAAGCTCAGATGTGATTTTGCAAGTAAAAAAGAAGAGTTTAGCATGGAGAGAAAGTTACGCTAAAAGCGGTTTTGCCTGGTGGTTATATCTGCAGTGATTGGCTAATTTCTAGGCAGAAAGTAGGTTCACAAGGAACCCTATATACAACAGTTAGTTGTTGCTGGCGCTTCCGTGAAGCTGCACGAGGCAGTGGCACAAAACGCCGGTATCCACAATATCCATACAAGTCGACGCCTCGATCGGCCGCGTAAATACTTATTTTCGGCGAAACTCGCTACGCAACGCATTCAACGTTGCTGGCACGTCGAGCTCGAGCTTGCTCGCGATGGTCGACGCCCCTGACCAAAGTCGTCGCGCTCGCATGCCCAGCCGAAAAACCGGATGACTCGATACCATGCGCGTCAACAACCCGGTGCGGCTTTCGATCCCATGCAGTGCATCAAACCCTAAAAGCGCGCCCGCAAACCAGGGTCTTGGATCGATGATCAGTTCGCGAAAGGTGAACTTGCTAATCAAGGTGCCAGGTTTGCGCTCTTCAGTGAGCTTTTTCCAGCCTTCGAGCGTGGTGTGCATGCCGAAAACTGGGACCGCCAAGCGTTCTTCAACGCTTTCTTTCACCACACGATAATCGCGTTGCCAGTCGCCACCCAAAGGACCCGTCCACTCAAGTAAGGTTTTAGGACCAACGATACGAAACGTGTTGTCCTGATAACGCACCACCGCGAGCGCACACACCAAACCGTCGTGCCCCCACCATGTGGCAAGCCACGCTTCGTTCTTAGGCCAAATCAGATTCAGTAGCACGCGCTGAATATCTGGATTCAGCAAACTATGTAACACTGGATGAAACCCAGTGAAGGTCATGTGTCGTGAACGTATGGCTTCGATCACGCGCTGCACGGTGTCAAAGGCCACGTTAGGCGCTTTGGCATCGTTCGCAGGTCGTTCAAGTTCACTCCACGCTGGATAGCCTGCGCTAAAGGCGTTGGTGTCTTGCAGCCAACGCACCCAATCGTGCGCCTGCGCGCCCCATTCGCCCGGGGCTTGTCGACCAAGCAAAAGGTGCACACAGGTGCGCCAGCTTTGCTCGTCAAAACCTTCAACGCTATAGCTGCGCTGAAAGCTAAGCGGCCGGTCGATGCGCCGCGTTGCGGTGCGTGATAGAAGTGAGTCGCTCATAACAGGGGAGTGCATGGATTATATCGAGGACAAAGAGTTTACCATACGTTTACAACTAAGGGCAGGCTTCAACGACGATTACCAGGGCGAACTCGATGGTTATGAGTGGCATCGTCATTTCAGTGAGACGCTGCGCCCCAAGCTTATCAAAGCATTGTTTGATACGTTGGCAGCCGAAAAAGAGTGGAAAGTCACACCGGTATCGCGCGGCACCGCCTCTGACGAGATGCTCGAACTCAGGCTAGACCGCGTCTTGAAGCAATAACCCAGAACAAAGAGAAGTTGAGTTGAGGTGGTCTGGGAGGGGACAAACAGTAGCGAACGATTCGCGAAGC
>JBGAKI010000052.1:0-22411 GCA_044224525.1 Polyangiales bacterium
TCTTAACGCCGCCCAAAACCCTCACTATCGAAACCGCGATGGAGTTCATCGACAGCGACGAAATTGTCGAAGTCACCCCCGACGCGGTGCGTGTGCGTAAACGCGTGCTCGAGTGCAACCGCCGCCCCAAACGCGAAGGCGCCTAAAAGTCACTATATCTGCTAGCTCTCGTGGTGGGCACTCGCCTGTTACCCGGGTCATGCTAGTTAACAACGGTTGTGAAGTTGTGTTGTGTTGCGCTCGTTTTATGTAGTTTGGAGCTCGCATGTGAAGTGCCCGAGTCAGCCCCTTATCGCGGCACTGCGAATGATGACACAATCGACATCGAGGCCTTGCTCAAGGGCGATTGCGCCGACGAAGAATCTCCGGCCGATGAGCTGTGTTGGGTCAACATCAAAGCGTGGTGCAACTATAGAGCAAGCTGCACCAAAACGCCGCTGCTTTATCGCCCCGTCGAAGAGACCGTCGAGCTTGAACCTCGAACCATCGATCCTGACCTAGCATCACTGGGACTCGCGAAGGCATACTCGCATGTCATGAACAAAATCTATCCCAATCCATCGGCCATCGACACGTGGGCGATCATCAACTTTCAGAAGCATTTTCCTTTCGAAGAGAACCCTTCACTTATTGGCGATCTGAGCGTTGTTCAACGCGTCTATTACCCGTGTAGCAATCAGGCGACCGAAGTGGAGCTCTGCGATCGCGCCAAGGTACTGCTACGCGACACGTATTCGGTGATTCTTTGCAACACCTTGGGCGTCGAACACGCCGAGCAATGCGAACGTTTAGACAAAAAATACCTACACTACCCACGTGCGTTTGACGCAACATGCCGTTGAGCATGTTCATGCGTGCAGTACACACAAATCTACGCTAGATCTGGTGCGTGCAGCATCGAATCCCTCTCAGCATCGACCCCGTTCAAGCCAAACAAGCGGCCGAAAAAGCCTGGGCCCATTACAGCCAACGCTTCGCCCGTTTTCACCCATCGATTCGCTGGCAAAACGAAAACCAAGCCGCCATCGATTTTCACGCGATGGGCGTGCACTTAAAAGGCAGCGTCAGCATCGAACCCGGCTCGCTGCTCATCGACTTTCACGTTCCCTTCCTTCTGCGCCCCTTCGAAAAACAAGCACTCACCCGCATCGAACACGAGGTCGCTCAATGGCTTCAAGAGCGTTAGCGCTGAAGTCGCGCGACCGATGATGCCGGCAATAGCGAGTTCGCTTTACGCCTATGCTGTCTAGTGTTTACCGGTTACCTTTTTTTCCAAAGACTTCGCTTGAGTGATGAGCTCACCAGCAAAGCGAATGAATTCTTTTTTGGGAACGACAAAATAATCGTGCACCGACGCGTTACGCGCGTTGATGAACATGATCCATTTCTCTGCGTCGTCAATGAGTCCTAAACGCGCCGCTTGACGAACGGCTTCCTTGGGCGAAGCAACGTCCAAGCCTTCATCTTCAACATAGCGCTTGATGTCCTTCCACAAATACTCAAGTGCCACTTCATACGTTTTGCTCAAGGCGGCAAAACGATAACTTTCAGGCTCAGTGCTTGTCTTGTACTTCGCAAGGGCAAGAGCCAGCGCCTCCAGACTCTCCAGCGTTTTATTAGGCTGCTTTTTGGATGCCATCGAGTACTCCCATAAAATAACTCCACGCGTTCCGATTCCCCAACAAAAAAATGGGTTGATAGTTAATGCCACTTAAGAACCACAACGGCGCCGCGTCTAAATTAATCACGTCGACTTTGCGTGCCAGATTATCACTCAGGTCATCCACGCGTTGCTTCAGCACAAAGTACTCCCTCGTACCCAATCCGCCAACCCCTCGTGTAATACCCAGATCCCAGTCCGAAAAACGTCGTGCGGTGCCCTTGGCTCGCGACCCAAAAAGCCCCACAGCAAGTTCGCAGTCGCGTTTGCATAGCGCCTCGACGATTGCTCGGATCTCGCTCACATCCACATCCGATGAAACCTTTTCTTCTTCCAGGAGCGACAGTGGATCGACCTGCAGTTGATCACAAAGCGAGTAATAGGCATCGGCCAGCGGACCGCGCCCCTGCATGTAGTGATAAATAGTGGCTCGATTAATTTTAGTTTGCTCGCAAAACGCCGCCAGGCTTGAATAGCCACGCTCTTGCAAGACCCGCTCGAGATGGGCCTTACTCAGCTTAAAACGACGCATAATAAAACATTATACACTTGTATAATATTTTATTCAAGCTACCAAGCTTCGCGAAAGCGAAGCGGACTACCAAGCTTCGCGAAAGCGAAGCGGACTACCAAGCTTCGCGAAAGCGAAGCGGACTACCAAGCTTCGCGAAAGCGAAGCGGACTACCAAGCTTCGCGAAAGCGAAGCGGACTACCAACTTTCGCGGCCGATGCGGCTCGCGAGCGCGCCGTCTTGTCCAACATATTTGCTGCCGCGCTCAGCGCCATAGGGGCGCTCGGCAGGCGAGGTCATCTGATGAAACACGACTTGGCTGATGCGCATGCCCGGATAAAGCATCACCGCCACGCGCCCCAAGTTGCTGAGCTCAAGCGTAATGCGACCGTCGAACCCAGGGTCAATGAAACCCGCGGTCGCATGCACCACCACCGCCAAACGACCGATGCTGCTGCGGCCCTCAACACGCGCGACCAAATCAGGCGGCACGCGTACGCGCTCGATGGTTGAGCCCAGCGCAAACTCGCCCGGATGCAAAATGAAGGGCTTGCCTTCTTCAATGTTGACCTTGTTGGTGTACTTCTCAACGGTGTCTTTTTCACGTGGGTCGATGCATGGTTGATCGGGCAAATGATAAACCACAAACTCGCTCGCGAGCCGCAAGTCCACGCTTGCTGGCTGCAGCTGCAGCTTCATGTCCTGAATAGGCTCGATAATAATGTCGCCCTTTTCAAGGCGCGCTTTGATATCCCGGTCCGATAAAATCATGGGTTAGGCTTAGCTTGTCGGTGAACAGTTGCAAGTCAACACAGCGCCAAATAATGCCCAAATCGTGTGCGATCCTTGCTTCATTCGCACTGATTCCAATTTGCTAGAATGCGGGTAAATAAGAAGTTTTCCTGACTCGCCCGATGCAGCTTTTGTCGAAACACGGGGTCAGCACTAAGCGACTCACACTTAAGTTTTGAGACCAGCTGAACGTGTCCACCGACACCATACTGAATATTCAGTTCAAAGACGCCGTAACTGTTCTCGCTCCTTCGATAATAGCCCACATGTGCTCTCGTATCGACTGCTGGCTTTTCATAAAAAGGTCGGTCAGCAAGGGCCGCGTCATCAAAAGACTTTGCAAGGGTTTGATCAAGACTATCAACCGCACGCTCGACCATTTGCTTACAAGGGCCATGATCCAATGTCTTTGAAGCCTCACACCAATCTTCGCGATGCGTTAATGTATAGTTAACGGGTTGATTGCCTAGCGAAAGTTGGTGACAAGTGATCACATGTTCGCTTGCATGTGCCGTCTCGGCTAACACAAATCCAAAACACCCCAGCAGCAACAGCGACCCTAAACGAGCAATCTTCTGCATAGTTGCCAACGCTAGCTCGAAAACGGCTATCGTCAACTGCGATACACCAAGAGCTGGCTAGGCCGGTCGCCCTGAACGATGTTCGCGCGTGGGTAGGGTGATCACAAACTCCGCACCGCCACCTTTGCGGTCTTGTACATAAATGTCGCCGCCAAAATCACGCACAATTTTGCGGCACAAATACAGTCCCAGCCCTGTGCCTTCGCCGACCGGACGCGTCGTAAAAAACGGATCAAAAATATGCTCGCGTTTGTCGACCGGCACGCCCGGCCCGTCGTCAGCAATGCGCACTTCAACAAGATGCGGCACCTCGTGATTGCGTAGCGTCAACCACAAGTTATTCGGCTGCATCCGCACGGCGTTATCGACAATATTCAAAAACACCTGGTTGAGCTGTCTGGGTTCGCCCACGACGGGCACATCACTTTTATAGTCGTTGTGCACATTGATTGTATGCATGCGGTGTTCAAGCAAGCGCATCGCCGATTCAAGCCCCTCGCGCACATTACATAACGACCGCTCGTCACCGTCGGCCGGCCGAACCTGATCGTCGAGCGCCGACACAATATCCGAAATACGCTTGGCACCGTTCTCGATCACGTCGAGCATTTTCGGTAACTTGCTCTCAAGATTATGTCCAGTCTTCAGTACGCTCGCGGCATTCATAATGGCGTTGACCGGGTTTTTCACCTCATGCGCCACGCCCGCAGCCAGCGTCGCAGCGGTGGTTAGGCGTGACTGATTTGCGAGCTGCAATGTAAACGCGCGTAACTTAAGCTGAGCACGCACACGCGCCACCAGCACGCGCGGATGAAACGGTTTGCTCAAGAAGTCATCGGCGCCCGCTTTATAACCCTCGATCACCGAATCCGACCCCTGTTTTGCGGTAACCAAGATCACTACAGTATTCTTCAGATCGGGATCATTCTTCACAAACTGACAAATATCAGTGCCGCTCACCTCGGGCATCATAACATCCGCCAGCACCAAATCTGGGTGTGCGTCGCGAATTGCTTGATAAGCGCGCTCGCCGATCGGCCCTGCGATCACATCCACCTGCGGGCTCAGTAAGCGCGCCATCATTTCGCGCAGTGCCTCGTTGTCGTCAAAGATCATCACGCGCGCTTTTCGGCCGCGTTCAAAATACACCGCACGCGATTCATCGTCATCGGCAACACCCCGCGACGGTAACGCCACACTTGGCAAGGCGTTGCGCGAAATCTTTGAACTCACTGGTCGCGCCGAAGGCACTCGGTCTTCACTGCGCCGCCCGGCGTTTGGCGCGATGCTGATCGAACGGCGCTCAACCACTTCGTGTGTGTAGTGATCTTTGCCGCGCGGCAGCGTGAAGAAAAAAGCACAACCTTGCTCGGGTGTGCTTTCAACATCAAGCGCGCCGCCATGCAAACGCACCAGTTCTGAAGCGAGCGACAAGCCAATACCCGCACCTTGCACGCCCATTTTGGTGCCCTGTTCGCCTTGGTAAAAGCGCTCGAAAATGTGGGCTTTGTCTTGTTCGCTTAAACCCGGGCCATCGTCGCGCACCTCAAAACGCACGCCAGTGCGCGTACTATGCACCATCAAGCTCACATGACCGTTGTCAGGCGTGAACTTGATCGCATTGCTGAGTAGGTTGCTAAGCACCGTTTCCAGTCGATGAGGGTCAGCATGAATCGGCTCAATACCTTCCTCGATGCTCGAACTCAGCACGATCTGATGTGCATCCGCCGCCGGTCGAAAGCGGTTTGCCAAGCGCTCACAAAAGGTCCTTAGCTCAACATTCGATACACGCAGCCTCAATCCGCTCGCTTCAATCTGACTAAGATCGAGCAAATCATCGACCAAGCGCAAAAGCCGCTCGGCGTTCTGATGCATCGTCTCGAGCGAGGCACGGTAAGGCAATTCTCCCTTGCGCAATAGATCTTCAAGGGGGGTTAAAATAAGCGTAAGCGGTGTGCGCAATTCATGTGAAATATTGGCAAGAAAATCGGTCTTTACCTGATCACTCTTATCGTTCTTCACATTACGACTCACGGGGCGATTGTAGCGCAAGTGCTTCGTTTTTCTCAACCTCTTTGCCAAGTCGCGCAAACATTTCCGCCACCAAAAAGCTGCCAGTCACGCGGCAAACGATGCCATAATGCGCCTCGATCACATGAACTCGCCCACGACATCGCCCACGACATCGCTAAGTCAGCACACTTACGACGTGATTGTGATCGGGGGTGGCATCAATGGCACCGGTGTCGCGCGCGATTGTGCGCTGCGCGGGTTAAAAGTCGCGCTCTTCGAGAAACACGATTTGGGCTTTGGCGCGTCGGGAAACAACTCAGGCATGATCCACGGTGGTCCGCGTTACCTAAGCGCCCATCCCGAGGTCACTCGCACCTCATGTATCGACAGCGGCTATATTCAGCACATTGCCCCACACTTACTATTTCGCATTCCCTTCCTGGTACCCGTCGAGGGCGCGGGCCTCATCGCTAAGACGAAGCTAGCCGCTTACGATGCCTTCTTCGCTTTCTACGATCACTATCAACCGCTCAAACGCGGTCGCGAGCATTGCATGCTTAACTCAAACGAGCTTACCGAGCTTGAACCTGGCATCCGCGGCACCTTTGCCGGCGCTGTTACCTTCGATGAGTGGGGCGTCGACGGCACAAGGCTCTGTGCGCTCAACGCGGTCGACGCGCGTACGCACGGCGCACACATTTTCGTGCACCACGAGGTGAACAAGCTTCTCACTAGCGAGAACCCGTTGACGGTCAAAGGTGTGAGTGCACGCAACACCCTAAGCGGCGCGCCCATGCAGGCAACTGCTAAAGTCGTCATCAATGCGTCAGGCGCATGGTGCAATCGTCTGCTCGGTGAAACGTTAACGGACAGCGCGAAGAACGCCCGGTGGGTGCGTCCCGGTAAAGGCATCCACGTGCTCTTTGATCGGCGTCTGAGCAACTACGGTGTGGTCACGAACGCGATCGACGGCAGGCAAATTTTCATCATGCCTTGGTATAATCTGTCGTGGATCGCCACCACCGACGATGATGTCTTTAGTGACTTAGACACCTTGCGCGCCACCGAAGACGAAGTGGCCTATCTGATCGATAGCGTGGCGCGCGTCTTTCCAGCCGTCAGAACGGCGCGCGTGATTGGCACCACTGTCGCAGCGCGCCCCACGATCTTCGAATACGGCAAAAACGAGGACGCACTGTCGCGCGAGCATCGCATTGTCGATCACGGCGCTGTCGACAACGTCGACGGGCTGTATTCAATGATTGGCGGCAAACTCGCAAGCTACCGCATCTTCGCTCAAGAGATGAGCGACATCATCGCACGCAAACTTGGCAACGCACAAACGTGCACCACTCACAGCGCAACCTTGCCCGGTGGCGACAGCGCAGTAGATGCAGACGCGCTTGCCAATGCACATGGTTTAAGTGCTTACGATGCGCGCCGCCTCGTCGCGCGTCAAGGCACCCGAGCCAACACCATTCTCTCAGATCAAACAATTCCACCGTCGCCGGCGTCGATGCTCTGCCCATGTGAAGGTGTGACTGCTGCCGAAGTGCGCTTTGTCTGCAAAAATGAATTCGCCCAAACGCTTGATGACGTGTCGCGCCGCACGCGCCTTGGACAAGGGCCCTGTGGCGCCATGCACTGCGCGCACCGCGCCGCGCACGTGGTAGCAAACGAGCATGGCTATTCGGCCGAACAAACGTACACCATGGCTAACAACTTTATCGTCGATCGTTACCAGCGCCGCGCGGTTGCCCCGCGCAACATTTTCCTTGCGCAAGAAGAGTTGCTCGGCGCTGCGTTAACCTATTCGGGCCTTGCACATAGCGCGCTTCGTCAATCACGAGACGATCGATGAGCCACACTTCGCAAAAAGTCGACGTGGTGATTATTGGCGCTGGCATCGCTGGAGTCAGTGCGGCATACGCAGCCTCGCAGCATCACAAGTCTGTCGTGTTGGTTAGCGCACACACGGGGCTAAGCGCATTGGTGGGTGGCACATGGCTCTCGACCACCACGCGCGCTGCTGCAGGTTTGGGCATCGATGAAATACGCGCGCGCGTGATCGAAGACGACATCATCGCCAAGCTCGGTGCGTATGATCCGCCGCGCGCAAGCAAGGCCTGCCTTGTCGCAAGCACCGAGGGTGGCTTGATCGAATGCGGTTCAAAACAAAAAAACGTGCTCGACTTAGCCGATCTTACAAAGGCACGCATCGCTGTCTGCGAGTTTTCGCCTGCCCACCTGCCCAACGCAGAGTCGCTATCCAAAAGCCTTGCGTGGCAGATTGGGCAAGTGCTTGGCAACCCCGCGCAAGTTCATGCCTTTACAGTGGCGCTGAACGTCGGGGTCACGCAACCGGGTGATTCACTCGAATGGGCTAGAGCGCTTGACGATCCGCAACGCCAACAAGCACTGATCGCAGACTTACAGAAGCAAAAAGCCGCGCGTCCTTTCGACGCGTTGCTTATGCCACCGGTGCTGGGTTTTAGCGATCACAACTTGGCCGCGCGTATATCGCAAACGCTCGGCATACCCGTTGGTGAATTAAGCGCGTGGGGCCCAAGCAACCAGTGCACGCAATCGGCAAGGCTTGACGAGGCGCTTGTTCAGCTACTGGGTCGCTCGGTAAGCGCCCACATGAAAACACAGGTGACCGCACTGCAAATTGAAGGCGACAACCTAATGCTAACGCTGACTGACAGCAGCATGCTTCAAGCGCATGGTGTGGTGCTCGCAACCGGTCGTCTGGTATCGCGCGGACTTGAACAAAACACAAGCACGGTATTTGAGCCGCTCACGGGACTTGACGCCACTGCACCCAGCGGCCTTTTTATGGGCGAGCCTTTTCGGCGTGTCAGCGACCGCGCCCCTTTTCGTGCCACAGCCGGCATTGGCCTCAAGCTCAACGAACACGGCGCTCTTTGTAGCCAAGAGGGTCGCGTCTTTCATGAGCGCGTTTTTGGCGCCGGGTCGTTGCTGCGTGCGCTCAACCCGGCTTTACCCGACGGCAGCTTGGGTGCCTGCGCAGTCTCAGGCTATCTTGCCGGCCAACGCGCGGCACTGAGTTAGAGCAACTGATTGACAGTCCAACGACTCGCCCTATAATCCCGCCAACATGGGGCTTCGGCCTTGTGTTGTGGCGATGTAGCTCAGGTGGTAAGAGCGGGCGTTTCATAAGCGCTAGGTCGAAGGTTCAAGTCCCTCCATCGCCACCCATTTATTGTTTGTCAGCACAGGTTGGGTCTTTGGCCTCTTTTATCTCAACCGTATTGCCAGCATGAACAGGATACATGGCCGTGACAAAGTCGCGGCGATAGTCGCTGCCTAGCTTGATATCGGCCATTGGATAAGCGGCCTGCTGCGCGTTCTTACCTTCGAGCGCATCTTCCGCAAGAATGGTCCAGATGCTGTTGTCCATCTTCGTAAAAAAGACCTGAATCGGACCAGTGTCGGTGGGATCGCTTACCTTGGCCGGGTCGTAGTTCACAATCACGTCCAACTGTCGCACCACGTCTTGTGCATCACTGCATTGATGTTTGCGCAACGCAAACGAAAAAACTTCGGGTTGATATTCGCTTGAGTTCGCGCCATTGGCATCGAAAGCATCGCCTGCGCCGCTTTCACTCGTACAGGCAAGCGCCCCCATTGAGAGTAGAACAAAAGCAAAGACGCGATCGATTGATTTTAGACTTTTAAGTATGTGCATGATGATCCTTCCGTGTGTCGCTCAGACACGTCATTCAGTAAAAGCAATCTTCGTGCCACGCACAAAATGCACGCATCGCGACGTCTATTTGAACGCAAACAGAAAATTGTTGTGCAGACACAGCGCTCTAGTCAGCGATGAAGATTTTTTCATCATGCGTCAAACCATTGTGTGGCTCACGCGCTGAGGTCTACAAGAGCGCGCCATGCGCCAAAGCGGGGTCCGTAGACCAGTGCATTAATTTTCACCTTCGCACGCAGTCAAAAATATGTCTCGCGCGCCCCGCGGAAACGGGTTTTCGCCCCGCAGAAAGGGCCAATTTCACCGCTTCCTCAACCAGTGGTGCGCTGCCCTGGGCAAGTTCACCCTTGCGCAAATAAATATTGTCCTCAAGTCCCACGCGAATAAACCCGCCGTTCTCAGCCGCAAGTTTTGCCATCGGCATTTCAAAACGCCCGACCGCCGCCACACTCCATGTGCAACGTTTAGGTAAAAGCGAAACGGCAAAACGCAAAATCTCAGCGCGCGCCGGCATCGCGCCGGGAATGCCAAGCACCCATTGCACATGTAAAGGCTCTGCAATCAACCCTTCGTCTAACAAGCGCATGGCGGTTTCAAGATGCCCAAGTTCATAGAGCTCTATCTCAGGCACAATGCCTTCTGCGACAATGCGTTTGGCAAAATGGCGTATGGTTGGCATGGCGTTCACAAACACATCTTCGCCAAAGTTAATCGTGCCGCAGTTTAGCGTCGCCATCTCGGGTTTAGAGGCAAGCGCCCCCAATCGTTCGTCGTCGCTCATGCCCACAGCGCCCCCTGTCGACACTTGCACCACCACATCACAACACGCGCGAATCGCATCGACCGCAGCCTGAAAGTATTTGGCTTGTTGCGTGGATTGGCCTTGTTCATCGCGCACGTGCAAATGAATGACCGCCGCGCCCGCGTCATGACAACGTTTGGCTTCCGCCGCAATCTCCTCGGGCGTGATCGGTAAATGTGGCGTTTTTTCGCGCGTCAACTCCGCGCCAACAATCGCCGCGGTGACAACAATTTCTTCGGGTTGAAAAAGATCAGCCTCGCTCATGCAATAACTTCTTCTCGAGGCGGCACCACGCAGGTGCCCTCAGCGCGACACACGATCAGGGGCTGCGATAACACAGTCGCGTCGCCCACGCGCTTAGCGCGCTTGTCGAGCTCGATCACCTTCCACGCCTCAAAACGCATCTTGCGGCTTGTGCGCCCCACCGACACTATCTCGCCCAAAATCTCTAAATAGTCACCGGCATGCACAGGCGCCAAAAACTCAACCGAAGAATACGCGCGAAACAACCCTTCGTTGCCGTCGTACCGAATCAACAGTTCAGTCGCCACATCACCAAAAAGTGCAAGACAGCGCGCGCCGTCGATCAGACCCCCGTCATAGTGCGCGTCGTGCATCGACATGCGCACCCGCAGCATCGCTCTGAGCAAAGCGTGTTCACTGGCCATTGTCGTTATCAGACCTCGTTCTTGCACAAAAATCAAGTATCATCTTAACGAGGGGGTGTCCTCAGTCCACTAACTGAAGGCACCCCCTAGTGTTAGACGTCAAATTTTCTTGATAGCGCATGGACAAGAAAGCTTGCGACCGTTCGAGGCAAGGTACCCGGACCAAACCCTGCGTCATAGCCAATCTCGATTGCAAGCTTGTGATCGATGCGCGGCCCGCCAAAAAGCATCACAAACCGATCACGAATCCCTCGCTTTTTCAGCATCTCGATCAGTTCGCGCCCGTTGTCGATATGACAATCGCGTTGTGTGATCACTTGGCTCACCAAAATCGCATCGGCTTCAAGTGCGGTGGCGCGCGCAATCAGGGTCTCGTTTTCAACCTGCGAGCCAAGATTATGCGCGTCGATCCACTTGTACGCTTCGAGCCCTTTGTCGCCAGCATAACCCTTCATATTCAAAATGGCATCGATACCCACTGTGTGGGCATCAGCACCCGTGCACGCGCCGACTACAATCAACTTACGCCCAAGTTTCTCTTCGATAAGATGTTCGATGTCTTTTTTCTCGAGCAAGGGAAAATCTGCTTGAGGTACTTCAATTTTATGCAGCGCAACGCTGTGTTTTGAATGCCCATAAACCACAAAATAGGTGTACCCGACGCCGCAGGTCTCCATCGCTGCAACGATGGGTTTTTCTAAGCCATGCTGCAGCGCAAACTGGCGTGCCGCCTCGCGTGCAACGGGGCCTTGTTCAACCTTGAGCGTAAAGGTCATCTGCACCATGCCATCGCCCTCGCGATCGCCATAAGCAAACAAGTGTTGCTCTTTGGCCGGCGCCTTCATGTCGTGGGCTCCTTTTCAAGGGCGTCCAAGATCGGGTTACAATAATCGCTCGCACGCTCAAACACGCCCGCGAGCCCACGCCCCCCATCTTCGGCACGTTTCACATCGGCGAACACACCCTCGCTGATCGCCTTCCAGATCGTTTTGTCTTGCACATCGGCAAGCAGGGTTGCCGCGTTGCCAAGCACCTCATGCGCCCGCTTTTCCAGAAAGCCGCCTGGTTTATAGTTAATCTCGCTCGATAAGTCTTTCATCGCGCCGAAGATATAGCGCGCACTTTTCAGTGACAGATACCGGTCCATCATCAGCGGATTGTGAATCGCTTCACTAAACATCCCCAAAAGTTCGATCGACTGCCCGGTGGCAACACCGACAATGTTAAACAGCGCATCATGCACATGGCTATGAAACACGTCGCCTGTTTTGTGTTTGGTCGGCGGCATCCATTTAATGGGGTGCCGCGGGAACACTTGTCGAACCAGCTGCGCCTGCGCGAGTTCTGTCAAAAAGCTGTTCTCGATCCACGGATTGATCTCGTACGCATGCCCGAGGCCAATATGCTCATCCTTCACGCCCGCCAAATGTGCAAACGCCTCGTTGATAAACTGGCTTGCAAGCACCGTGTGCGCAGCTTCAACCGCATCGGCTGTGGTTAGATAGTTGTCTTCACCCGTGTTGATGACAATGCCCGAGCGCGCAATAATGCGCCTCGAAAAATATTGGTCAACAAATGTGCGACGCATGTTGATGTCGCGAAACAAAATGCCGTACATCGAATCATTGAGCAACATGTCCAAGCCTTCGATTGCCGCAAGATAAGCGATCTCGCTCATGCACAGCCCCGACGAATAGTTCGTCTGCATGATGTACCGCTTGTATTCTTCACCAGCCTCATCGAGCGCATCGCGCACTACTTTGAAGTTGCCTTGCGTGGCAAAGGTGCCGCCATACCCCTCGGTGGTTACACCTTCAGGCACATAATCAAGCAGCGACTGTGCGGTCGCGCGGATCACCGCGACGATGTCGGCCCCGGCAAACGCCGCACTCTTCGCTTGAATCGCGTCGTCATAAATATTCCCTGTCGCCACGATCACGTATTTCAGCGGCGCACCGCCCATACCCAAGCGCGCCTTTTTTTGTTCGCGCTGGTCTCGCGCCTGATCGATGCGCCCAAGCGCTTGCGCGGTAAAACGCTCAATCGCCGTGCGCGCATCGCTGCCGGTGATCTTCCCATCAAGAGTTAGCGGCGTTTCGCTATATGCGATCAACTCCGCCGCTTGCTGAATGCTGCCGGCCCCACGCGCAAGCTCTTGCCCAAGCACGCGCGCCACGCCATGGGTTAAAAGCCCTGCTTCTTTCACCCGGTCAACCAGCGCATTGGCAAGCGGCGTGCCTTCATCGTCCACCCCGGCAACGCCATAAGCGCGCGCCACCGTGCGCTCAACCCCCACGGTCGAGTGTCGATCGATAAAACCCTGCACATCGCGCGCAATCTTCGCCGCAAACATGCGACATTCTTCAACTTTTTTACTATCGATGCGTAAGTCAGCCATTGCTTGGCCTTTGGGAGATACCCATACCTCATTGTACACTGTAGTAAACGACACCCGATCTTAGGAATCTATGTACAGCAAAAGAAACAAATCAGGATTGACAGCTAAAGGCAGTCTACTATCGTGCACGATAAGTCTCAGAAAAAATTCCAGCTTAGACATCGGGAGGTACCATGAAAAGTTTTCTTGATACGATTAAAGACGGAACTTGGGTTGCACTGAACTTAGCCTGTCTGTTTATCGCCACGGGTTGTGCGCCTAGCGCGGAGCCTTCAAATTCCAATATTGCGTCCAACGACCTAACGCTAAGCGGGGTCACTTTCACCGATGCAGAGGTGATCGAACAGCTACTCAACGGGCTTGAAGATACAGCCCTGGGTTGCGCCTTTCATGTCAAACAGCCATTTCAACGTGTCACGATTTTTCTCGGTACACACAAGTCAAAAAGGCCGGGACCCTTGGAGAAACCGTCGCATTTGACGCGCTCCGGGCAGGATCTTCGACTTCAAGAGTGGGTAGTCAACTAACAGATCTATCCAGTTGGCACCTGCCAAATGTTGATTCACCAACAGGCGCGATGGCCATATCTACCTTCAACGCCATTGGTTGGATCTCCGATCCCAACTTCATTACAACCAAGCTACAAGGTATCGTAAGCCGCGAACCTTGCGCTTCCCTCGTGGGTCCTGCCAAGGCTGATGCGCTCGCGCCTTTTCTCCCCTACGCTTATGAATATCTGAAGGTTAGAGATATCGTTTGGCGGCAAGTCAATTTCTATTGCCGCAACGGCGGCAAGCCGCCTTCAACCATCGGTGATTGCGGACTTCCGGTCAAAGAAGGCACCGGGACACCGAAGCTAACCAGCTAAAGCGCGTTCAAGCGCCTCGCGGTGATTGGGATGGGCAATGTCGATCAGCAACTGACTGCGTTGCCGCACGCTCTTGCCAAACAAATCCGCGACGCCATATTCGGTGACGACATAGTGCACATCCGCACGTGTCGTCACCACGCCTGAGCCCGCGGCCAGCATAGGTACAATGCGCGACTGATCTTTAGCGGTCGACGGTAGCGCGATGATAGGTTTACCGCCCTTTGAGCGCGTTGCGCCGCGAATAAAATCCACCTGCCCGCCAAACCCCGAATAAAACCTCGGGCCGATGCTATCGGCATTGACTTGCCCTGTCAGGTCCACGCTGATCGCCGAGTTTACCGCCACCATGTTGTCATGTTGCGCGATCACAAACGGATCGTTGGTGTATTCAGACGGGTGCATCTCGATCGCCGGGTTGTCGTGCACAAACTTATAAAGCCGCTCGGTGCCCATGATAAACGACGACACAATCTTGCCCGCGTGCAAGGTTTTGCGTTCGCCCGTGATCACGCCGCGTTCATAAAGATCAAGCACGCCATCAGAAAACATCTCTGTGTGCACGCCCAGTGCTCGATGGTCCTTGAGTGCGGCGAGCACCGCATTGGGAATCGCACCAATGCCCAGTTGCAGCGTATCGCCATCATCGATCAATCCAGCCACGTGTTCTGCAATTTGTTTGTGCACGTCGGTGAAGGGCTCAGGTGCAATCTGGCGAATGGGATAGTCTGCATCGACCACACAATGCAATCGATCAACGTGAATAAACGAATCGCCCAGCGTGCGGGGCATTTGTTTGTTCACTTCGGCGATCACCAGCTTGGCGCTTTCAGCGGCGGCCTTGGTGATATCCACCGACACCCCAAAACTGCAATAGCCATGCTCGTCGGGCGGCGACACCTGAATCAACGCCACATCGAGCGCCAAACGCCGCTCGCGAAACAAGCGCGGGATCTCCGACAAAAACACCGGCGTATAATCGGCGCGTCCTTCGTTCACCGCTTGCCTCACCGCCGGGCCAATAAAAAGAGCGTTGTGGCGCACATGCTTTTCAAGATCGCTGACCTCGGGCGCGTGCACCTTATCAAACGCCAAGAGCTGCACGACTTCCACCCAGCGTAGCTCGGGCGCGCGCCGCGAAAACGCCGCAAGCAACTCGCGCGGCGCCGAACAGTTCGCGTCTACGAACACACGCTGTTGCGATTGAATATGCTTAACGGCTTCGTCGGCGCTTACACGCTTGGGCTCATAAGTGGGCAACCACGAATGCATGGCTTCAACAATAAACGATGTGTGTTAGCGCGACCAGCGAATCGTTTCAGCCGCCCCGCGAATCACCTGCTGCTGATTCAAACCATCGGGGTTCATGATATACACGCCGCCGCCGCCGCGCGTTGAGCTAAACGCAATCATGCGGCAATCTGGCGAAAACGCTGGGTCTTTGTTCGCGCCTTGCCCTTGCGTCAGGCGCTTATATTCACCCGTTTGCACGTTAACTGTGAAAATATCAAAGCCACCCACATCACCCGTGAACGCGATCAGCGGAATGTCGGCCTTTGGGCACCATGATGGCGTTTGGTTATAGCTACCTTTATAGGTGACGCGGCGCTGGTTTTCACCATTGGGCCCCATCACCCAAATTTGCGGTGACCCATGTCGACCCGAAACAAAGGCAATCTGTCCGCCCGGCCCACACGAAGGACTCACATCGATGGCGCGATGCTGCGTCAAGCGGCGCACATCCCCGCCCTCGGCGTTGGCACTATAAATCTCGCTATTGCCGTCGCGCGTCGAACTAAAATACAAACGACCGTTGCATGCGGTCACACCCATATTCAAGCCAGCACTATGAATGATCGGATATTCGTTTTTGCCCTGGCGCGTGATGTACATGCCCGCGCGCGTGAGTACCGAATACCAAATGCCGCTCGGTCCAAAGGCTGGCAGCATCGACACCCCGCGGCCACTGGACACACGGCTGACACCGTTGCCGTCATAATCGGCCACGTAAACATCTTTCTTGCCCGGCGCCGAGCGTTGCGCGAACACGATCCTTGAATCGAAATGACCTTCCACGCCGGTGAGCGTCTTCAAAATCTGGTTGGAAAACTGATGCGCGTAAAGTCGGGCATTCTCAATCGGCCCCTTGTATTCGCGCGAAAGGCTAGCTTGATCTCCTTTGCCCAACTCAAAGAGTCTAAGCTCAAGCGCGATTTGTGAACCCGTCACCGTGACAAGACCTTTGACCACCGCTTGCGCGCCAACGCTATTCCATGCGTCGTGTTTAATCGTCAGGCCTTCCTTTTTTAAGTCGGCAAGATATGATTTTGGATTGAGCACTTCAAAAAGCGACGAAAGCGTCAAGTCATTGCGAAGCACCTCCGAGATCTCAGCGCCCGCCTGCTGATCGCCTTGCACCATCGGTACGGCAATTTTGTAAAGCGCGCGACCGGGTGCATTGACGTCGATCACGACGGTGCGACCGGGCAAGGCCTCGTCTTTTTTCGCTTGCGCCTGCGCGCTCAGCGAGCTTTGTGATAAGCACACGCTCGCAATAAGCCCAAAAACCATTAGCGCCGAATAGAACGTCCTCATATTAGATAACCTCAACTTTAGGTTGAGTCGATTATAGCCTCGAGGCAAGTGCTCTGGTCAAAAAGGGTGCCACACGGTGCTAACGACTGCCCCGCCCGCTGAAGTTGAACTGCACTGCGCGTCCCAAATAACTGCCAGCCACATCCGCGGGTGGTGGCGGAATACTTTTACCCTCTAGGCTCGAAAGCTGGGCGATCACCGACTGATCAAAGGTGGGGTTGCCACTGCTCGTAATCAGCCTTGTTGCACCGACACGGCCATCCGCACCAATGCTCACCTCAACCTTGGTCACGAGCCCACCAAGTTCATCGTCGGCAATCAGCGTCGGTGCGCTCCAACCATCTTTTACAAAGGCTTTGAGTTGAGCCGCATAAAGATCTCCGCCGCGGGTCTGGCTCGCGTTGCCCTCTGCTGATCCATTCGGGTCACCTTCGCGCTCTTTGGCTTGATCAATTTCGGCGAAGGCCTGCGCACGATCACCCAAGCGCTTGATCGGGTCATCTTTAGCGTCCGGCGGCGGCGTTCCTGCGTCTGTAATGGCCATCGATGCTTTTTCCGATACGGCAGTGTCTTGGGGTGCTGTCGTCAACGCAGGCGCAATGCGATCAGGCAACTTACTCGGATCGATCTCTTTACCAAGCCGCGCAATTTGCGCGTCGATAATCTGAATCGGTGGCCCAGCTTCTACGGGTTGCTCTGCATCGCCAAAATGAAAACCGTGCCAAACAAACCATGCAAGCGGCAGCGCCAAATGCACCAACAAGACGCTCGCCAAGCCACCGAGTGTGGCCTGCGTGTCAAAGGTTGTTTGTTCAAGCAGCGAGGGTTGCATGACTCAAGGACTCGCAGTGGGCATCGCGCCCGCTTTCGCATCCGGCTGGGTCACAAGACCCAGTTTTTCAATGCCCGCCGTGCGCACGATGCCCATGATTTGCGTCACAAAACCATAAGGCAGCTCTGCATCAGCCTGCACGTAAATCTCTTTTTCGGTCTGCAAGCGCGCATTGGCTTTAAGCGCCTCTTCGAGGCCTTCGTTTGGAACTTCGGTTTCACCAAGATAGATCTTCTTGTCTTTGGTGATCGTCAAGAGCAGCTTGCTATCTTCAACCGACACCTTGGGCGAGCGTGTTTTCGGTAAGTTGATCGGCAAGTTGTTTTTGATCATCGGTGCCGTGACCATAAACACCACCAAAAGCACCAACATCACATCTACAAAGGGCGTGATGTTGATTTCTACCATCGGCTCGCGCCCCGAGCCCGCTCGCGACGAAAACGCCATGATTAGCTATTCAACCTTTGCTGAATCACGTTCAGATAATCATTCGAAAACGCGTCGATCTCTCCCTCGAGCACCTTGATCTTACGCACGAAAAAATTGTAGGCCATTACCGCTGGAATAGCAGCGGCAAGCCCAATTGCCGTAGCAATCAACGCTTCAGCGATCTGCTGCGTCACAATCGGCAAGCTTTGTGCGTGCAGGCTCGTGATCGCATACATGATGCCCCACACCGTGCCAAAAAGGCCGATAAAGGGCGCCGTCGAGCCCGTGGTCGCAAGTAGCGACACCAGCGATTCCATTCGCGAAAGCTCGACCAAACTTGATCGCTTAAGCGTGCGCTCCACACTTTCCACGCTGCGCATATCGGTTTCGGGCGCTGCGCGCTTTAAGTCGACCACTTTGGACATCTCAAGATAAGCCGCTTGAAAAATGCGCGCCAATGGCGAGTCTTTGGCGTTGCCCGCTTGCCGATGCACCATGTCAAGATGTTGCTCGGCAAAACCGGCGTTGGCCTCAGCGTTCCAAAAAATCTTCAAAAAACGCTGACTTTCGCGCGCCATCCGCGACAGCTGCATCCACTTGGCGCCGATGATGAACCAGCTGGCGATAGACATCACCACCAGAATAGCCAGCACACCCTGCACAACTGGCGATGCATGCACAACCAGCGACCATGCGTTCAGATTGGGCGCAGCGTTGTCAACAACGCTTGCACTTAGAGGTGTATTGAGTGACGTATCCAAAAAAAACATAGCCCTGACGTTCAACCACACCCGCAGGTCCCTGTCAACCACCGCAAAATTTGATACGGCCGACATTGGTGCTATGCACTTACATATGAACACTTTACTTAAAATCCTTGGCTTTTTCTTGGCTTTTTCTTGCGGTTCTCTGGGATGTTCGCAAAACACCCCGCTCGCCGATACGCCCCAAGCGGTGACTGTCGTCACACCTGCTGCTACCGAACAATCGGTTGCGGGTTGTTTTGGGCGCTTCGACGATGCCTTGGTGGGACGACTCGTTGATCAATGCATCGTCGATCAAGCGTACGTGTTTAACCACTGCCCCTACAACAACGTTGCCAACGGATGGCTACACTTTCGCAATCAGATTTCATCGCTTCTCATCGCCGAACCTCACCCTGCGCGCCGGCGCCAATGGGTCTATGCAAACGAACTTAGCGAAATGCCGTTTTTTCGGCTACCCGGTGCAGGTACAATAAGCATATCGCTCGCACAGGTGCCGCTCCAAGTACAAAAATTGGACGATTTTGCGCTTTATAATGCGGTGCGAGTGTCCGGTGCAGCTCTGAATGACACACCGGTGGCTTTCGAGATCTTCTTTCTCACCGGTAGTACGCGTTCGCCGCGTCTCGCCATCAGAACCCGTCATGCAAACCTTGAGTGCGACGGTAGCGAAGCCAGCAACAAACGCTTCGAAGATCATCAAGCGATGCTACGTGTCTACAATATGTATCTGACAGGAATAATTCAGTACATCGAGTCATTCTGCCAAAATATAAGTGGTAATTAAGCAGTCCCGCATCAACGCGCGGCATGAATCGCGTCAAGCAATGCAGATTCACTCACCATACCCACGCGCGACCAACTAATTTTACCGTGGGTGTCGATCACAAACGTAGTGGGCACCGCACTAATTTGATAAGCCTCGTGCGCGGAAGGGTTGGCCATCGCAAGCGGATAACTCATGCCCAAGCTACGACCCTTTTTCACCACAAGCGACTCAAGGGCGTGATCAGTCGACACACCCACAAAAAACACGCCTTGGTCTTTTAACTTCTGATAAACGCGCCCAAATGCCGGGCCCTCAGCGCGACAAGGCGGGCAATAGGTTGCCCAAAAGTTCAACACCACCACCTGATCACGGTGATCGCTCAAGCGAAATGTCGAGCCATCATCAAGTGTCACAATCAACTCCGGCGCAGCTTGCCCCGCGGGCATGGCCTCGCGCGCAATCACGTTCTTCCAAATAAAGAACACCAGCACACCCACGCTCAGCCAGCGCAGGGCACTTCCTATCTTATCTTTTAACATCGTGTCTTGTTACTCGAACGACTCGATCTTAGGTCGTCGGCTTGATCGTGGGTGCGTTATATACCAGCGTTTGTTCGATCGCGCGAATCAGTGCCGGGTCAAAGGGCTCGGTCTGTGGCGAAAAACGCCCCACCACGCGCCCACGCGCATCGACAACAAACTTGGCAAAGTTCCAAGCAATATCGCCCGATCCATCAGGGTGGCTTGGCTGCGATGTCAGGTGCGCGTAAAGCGGCGACTGCTCCGCACCTTTCACGTGAATCTTGGCAAAGAGCGGAAAGGTAATGTTGTATGTCGATTCGCAAAACGCTTTGATGTCGGTTTCGGTGCCGGGTTCTTGCCCACCAAAATCGTTGCATGGAAAGCCAAGCACCACGAGCTTGCGATCAAGATACTTTTGATAGAGCTGCTCAAGCGCAGCATATTGAGGAGTCAGTCCACATTGCGACGCCACGTTCACGATCAACATGGTTTGATTCGCATATTGCGACAATGAAACTTCATGCCCATCGATGTCTTCAACCTTAAACTGATGAACCGAACTCATGGTTTTCTCCTCACAACCCCACTAGAATAACATTAACTGGCGTCCTGCGGCGAGTTGTGTACTAGAATACCCCTATGTGCTGCGTTGCCAAAAAGACACACCCTTTAAGCACCCTGCGTTGGGCGGGCTTAATCGCAGCGATGATCGTCAGTACCGCTAGCAGTAAGAGCCAAGCACAAACGCCCATCAGTCAAGTGCGCTGGGATGCGCATCTCGATCTGGGGTACGCCTTTGGTGCGGGCTTTCGCGCCGACATCCCCATCGTGCGCGAAGGCTTCATCGACAACGTCGCCGACGATCTTGTGATCAGCCCCGGCGCCGAGCTCTTCTTCTTTGACTACCACGATTACTATCGCGATAGTGGTGTGGGCTTCGCGCCGCTCGTCGCGCTGCAATGGAACTTCTACATCACACCGGAGTGGTCCGCGTTTCCTGAACTGGGATTTGCAATGCTCTTTGGTCGTTATGGTTATTGGCACGACCGCCACGACCGCGATGTATATGCCTCGCTTTTTCTCGGCATCGGGGGTCGTTACCACTTCAACGACAAGAACGCCTTGCTCTTGCGTCTCAGCTGGCCTGCAGGGTTGCAGTTCGGCATCACCTTCTAACCTGCGCTGTAATTTAGCCCGTTCAAATCATGGTGTTTTTGCTGCCAACCGGTTACAATTAGCCTTATGTTTGGCATTGGGGCAGGCGAGCTCATTTTTATCGCCATCGTGTTGTTGATCGTGGTTGGCCCACAAAAGTTGCCTGAATTGCTCAAGGCAGCCGGTAAGGGTTTACGCGAAGTGCGCCGCGCATCTGACGATTTGCGTCGCACGGTGGGTATCGACGATCTGCTCAACGACAAGCCACAAATTCGCATCGATCCGCTTGCACTACCGCGCTCAAGTTCAGCGCCCCTCGATGCGTCCTCAACCACGCAAGCGCCCGATCCCAGCGTGCCTGCTGTGATCGACATCGCGCACTCCGAGCCACACCAAGACCCGCCACAAGACCCACCTCCAGAGCCCACAATGGTCATCAATCTTGAGGATCACGACGTCAAGACTGAAGCCATCGACCCGAGCACCGCGCGCAAGCCTTCTGTCTAAAAGCCATGACCACACCGACACAAGGCGTCATACCTGAAAACGATCACGAGATGACGCTGATCGAACATCTGCAAGAGTTGCGCCACCGACTGGTGCTCTCACTCATCCCCGTCATTCCTGGCATCTTTGTGTCGTGGTCGCTCAAAGAGCGCTTCATGGCGTTTTTGGTCGAGCCGCTTGTCCTCGCTTACAAGATGCAAGGCATCGCCACACCCAAACTGCATTTTGCCAACCCCGTCGACCCCTTTGTCGAATACCTCAAGATGTCGCTGGTGGGCGGCTTCTTGATGGCTTGTCCCTGGGTGTTTTACCAACTGTGGTTGTTTGTTGCGCCCGCGCTCTATCCGCGCGAAAAACGCCTGGCGATCCCCTTCGCCACGGCGTCCGCGCTTTTTTTTATTGGCGGCGCATTCTTTGGCTACAAGTTTGTCTTCCCGCTTGGCTTCAATACCTTTTTGAGTTTTGCTGGCCCCTTGCCTGACTCGTCATTGACCATCGAGCCCACTTTGATGATCAACGAATACCTAAGTTTCGCAACGCGCCTGCTGATCGCTTTTGGTGTTGTGTTCGAAGTGCCCGTCGTCGTCACCTTTCTAGCGTTCGCGGGGTTGGTGAATTGGAAACAGCTGCTAGCCTTTAGCCGGTGGTGGATCGTGATTTCAACGGTGCTTGCCGCGGTGCTTACCCCTGGGCCCGACGTGGGCTCTCAGCTCCTGATGGCCATCCCGCTGATTGTGCTTTATTTTGCGTCGATTTTGCTCGCTTATCTCTTTGGTCCCAAGCCCGACGCCGATGGCGCCGATACAAGCGAT
>JBGAKI010000053.1:0-21724 GCA_044224525.1 Polyangiales bacterium
CTTCGCTCATTTTTGTATCGCCAACGCAGGGCGACGAAACGCGTGTTTTTGGCCCCAACGACGAACAGCAGCTTGGTTGTAAGATTGTGCGCACAATCACGCGCTCCGGAAAAACACGCGAAGGTGCGACCTGCACGGAAAGCGATGTGTTATCAGGCGACTTCTACCCGACGGATTGCGGTGATTTAACGACCAAGGAACATGTAGCGTTGCGTATGGCGTCTTGGCTTTATGGCAACGAGAATGAGAACAATCTTTTACGCGAGACGCTCAGAATCGTCAGGAACAAAGTTAACGTCCCTCATCTTCTATTTGATAAACTAACTTTCATACCCGAAGGAGCCGCATCGCGGCCCATCGATCGCATGTACCGCTTTCGCTTTAATAATTTTAAGCGGGGAACCACATCAGCCTTTACGACAACCATCATTATCAACCCAGTGAGCAACAATGTCTACGCATCGAGTTTGTCACCCTTGCGTGATGACAACGACGAATGCACCAATCGCGGCTATGAAACCGATTTAGGCTATCAAATGTTGTTAGCGATGAAGACTGTGGTGGGTCAAATGTGCCTGGATGCCGTCGCCGGGCACTAGGCAATTTATCTATTGAGCGCACACTCGTCGATATACGGCTCGCAGCTAGGCGCATAGAAAGCCGTACCGTTCGCCGCACCACACTGCACCAAGTCCATGAGATTAGCGTCGGGAAGGGTGGAGAGTAAACATTGCCATCCAGCGCGGGCCTGTGCATTAAGCGTTGCCACGTTACACTTCGGCTTCTCAAGCGCTTTACATGCGCTCGACCCAGCATCGTAGTGGATCGTATACGTTTTTTCGATCGATATGGACGTGATCAGATAAGGCAGCGTTCGTCTTGCTTGATTAGCTTCCCAACGACGAAAATCGTAATCGAAAAATGGATTGCTGCCCGCGCGATCACATACGACATCCCTTAACAGCACAACTTTCGCCGTGACGCTGCACGGGCCTTCGCCCTCACCGGGGCACTTAAGCCATGCCTCTGAACCGAACTCGTCTTTGTCCTCAGCTCGCGCGCGACTATCAATATCTGCAAGCGCTACGACGCAAAAACATGGAAACAACACCCAAAAGAAAGGACGCAACTTCATACATCACCTCGGCTACAGCAGAACGATCACCGTAGCATATTCGAGGCGTCAAGCAAACGCGCTAACAACCCGTCTTGGCTTCAAGATACGGCTTCGTACGCTCAAACGCTGCACGACAAAAATCCGCGGGCGGCGCTAGACGCTCGCGCGCAACTTTATCGATGGCAAAATCTGTAAGTCGCTCCTCGGGTTTAAAAAAAAGGTTGCTCCAATCGTTCATTATTAGGGTCCTAGGATCCATATGACGCAGCGTTGGCTCCCCCCAACCTTCTTCATAAAACCGAATGATCGTGGCGAGTACGCGATGATTGCCATCAATCACGCACACGTAAGTCCCCGCGGGGAACTCCGTATCAAAGAACTGAATGCGTTGCCTTGCTTGCATCAAGTACAGACTCAAAAACGTGCTTTTATCGTTAACATCGCCAAAATGCGGATATAACTTGCCAAGCGTGCGCATTTCGTCAACCACTTGTTTCAAAGTCTCCTCGGTGCTCAACCAAGCATATCCAAGTGTGTGCATCCCAAGTGCCGCGCGCGTTTTGCGAGACAATACCAAACCGTCAGGCTCCGCGGTTTGGCAAATGAGGTCAACAAGCTTAATGTCGAGGATCGAATCGGGTAACGCCGCGCCTGAAAACTCCGTGCGAAACATCTGCGCATACTGCGCTGTAAAGTCGAACTCGGGCGGTATTGCATGATCTGCCAACGTCGCCGTCGACAAAGCGGTTGGCGCAGCATCACAACAAGAAAATAGCGCCAAGAACACGACACTTCGTAAGACGTACATAAGAAATATTAGCATATTCGATACAAGCGGCAACTAGGTTGGCAGGTAGGCTAGGTTCACTTCAAAGGTGCCTAACCACTCGCGCTTTCGCTTTAGAACGACCGAATGCTTGCACTAGCCAGCTAGCATGATACCTTCCGTTCGTTGTGAAGCAGTACCTTGTGTTGGGCTTAATATGTCTTTGGGCAGCGTGTGCATCGCAAGATGAACAAGCGCACTCGGCCGCCCAAGATGGCGCCAGTGTTAACGCGACCGTCCAACGAACTTTTCTTTTTCGAGCTCAAGTCCACACCCTCGACAATGAGTTGCTAGGCGAACACTTCGCTGACATTTCGCAATTCTTCACCCACACCATTCGCTGGCACTTGTTCGACGTCACCGATGAACTAGGCACGCAAGCCATTGGCGACCTTTCCAATCCCTGGGCCACAGGCACCGTGAAGCTTGCCTACGTGCACGATTACGCTCTTTTCGATCAAACAGGATATTTGGGTCGCTTAGAATCAACGGCGTCGCCTGCAAAGGTGCCATTCATTCGACTCGACCTGCCACAAAGCGGCGAGTGTGAAGGCAAGATCAGTGACCGCATCTATACACAGCTTGGCACGCTCGAGAACGACCATTATGCTTACCGCCACGGTGAGGTGCGTCTGTGCGACTTACGCTACGATGCGCCCTTGGTCGGCGTTCAACACTATTCAGTACTTAATCAGTGGTCAATTTATCGTTCGAGTCCGTTCTCAGAACAAAGTATGGTGTGGCCCGAGAATCCAAACCGCATGCGCTATTGGACGCGTGGCATAGCGACCACCGATTTGCTTTCAACATTCGAACCCAGTTTTGAAAAGGATTTTTATAGCCCGGCGTTCAACTATGGTCTGTGGCCTGACAACACGCCTGCCAATGACGACAATCCGCTCTACATTGCTAGCCGCTACACGCTTGCGCCGCTCGACGCGCTGCAACCCGTGTTGGGCAAGCGTCCGTCATCTGACCTTCAGGTGTACACGAAGCTGCGCGAGCATTATCAAGACGCACGAAAAGTTGGCGAGGTCCCGGCCGATATCTCGATACTGATGCGCGGCACAGAACTGCTAAACAAAGGCGAGTTTGCGCTCGGCGTCGCATTGCAAGACATTCTATTTTATATCTACGCGTCTGACGAAGACTTAAAAGGTTAAGTTTGGTCAGGGAGCTCTTTGCGCACAAAACGTTTGACGCTGTCGACCGTGTCCATGAACTGGCTTGGGAAGATGATCGTGCTGTTCTTTTCCACAGCGATTTCACTCAGCACCTGCAGGTTTCGTAGCTGCAAGGCGATGGGGTGAGCCGCCATGATGTCGGCCGCATCGCCAAGCGACTGCGCGCTCAGTTTCCAGCACGACACCTTTAGGGAAGGTTGACGGAGTTGACGTAAATGATACATTACGCGCATGCTTCGCTTATTCGTAGTCGCACTCATCGCCTGGGCTGCGTGTCAACCAGACTCGATAGACCTGACGCAAACAGGCAATGCGTCAGACAATGCGGTGCCTTCTTACCTACGCGAGATAATGAGCGATTCACACAACACGTGCGTCTATTACCGATCACAGCAAATCGAAGTCGTTCATGAGTGTCCAGCGTTGGAAAAATGGTTCAAAGACAAGAGTCCGCCCGCAACCGAACTATATTTAGCTCAATCAGTAAGACCCCCTCCAGAATTTCAAGCACTGACGTTCATCGAGAGCGCAAAAGTTTGGCACATCGCAAGTCAGCACTCGTATTCAGGTGCACTCGACCTTAACCTAAAAAACCAAGGCAATAACGATCTGGTTCGCTTTGGTCACGTCTTTAACCCGAATAACCGTCATGTCTATCTCAACTATGAATTTCGACGCATCGTTTCGCGCGACTTGTCAAGCTGTGGTGAAGATGTGTTAGTAGCTTCACGATTAAAGTATGCCGACGAATACGAACCCATTGAACGTGTCCTCAATCAACTATTGGCCACCCTATGCCCAGGAGTGTTTGAAGCGATTGGTCCAGAACGCAACATGGGCTGCCAATAACGCGACAATGGGGCTCTTAGACACCCGGTTCATCGTTGCCACGGACTGCGCTGGCTAAGGTCGTCTCAAGAGGTCTTTGCCCGCTTGGCCCAACCAACTGAGGACATAAAAGCAGCGCGTGGCGTGGCGTAAATGATGCGCTATACACGGTCTTATGCGACGTTCTTCCGTGCTCTTAGGGTTCTGTTTTCTAGTGATCTGTAGCTGCGAGAATCGGTCCGGTGACGCATCGTCGGTGGATATGGCCACGCAGCCGCCAACCGACGGCGTTTGCTTTACAAGCCAAGACGGAGTCGGTTACGAAAGTCGCATGGACGGATGCTATGCTTATATTGAAGGCAGCCGCCCGCTCTCGAAGCAATGCGAAGAATGGATTGCCGACGAAAACTTCTTTCATACGACTTCGTCGCGTATCGCCGTTGCCATTTTGTCGCAAGCGCCGACGGGTCTTTCGACGAGCCGGGTCGTGACCACCTTTCGCACCGTTCAACCTATTGAGGTAAGCAAATTCTATGATTCCAGTGACGCGAAGAAAGGCGAACTGTTTGTAACGCAGCGCATTCTGAACCAGCGGTACGTCGTACGGCTTGCAAGGAAAATCTCCGAGCAAAGATGCCAGCCGGACAAACTGGACGCTCAGAAAGCGGCAAGCGCCGCCGACCCCGTAGTGCAAGCTTTGCTCACCTCACAAGAACAACTGTTTAAGAGCTTCTCGACGATTGTCGATCAGGACTGCGCACAGCATGTGTATTAACACACAAAAGCCAACAACGTCCAAGAGCGATGCAAGCGACGTCGGGATAAACCACCGCACTTGACGGATGCGCAGGTCGTCTTTGGTGGTTTTAGCTTTTCCTGCTAAACCATGGGCATATGCTTAATTCTGCTTTTCTTTTTATAATAGTGGTTTTGCTAACAGTCCAAGCCTGCGTTAATGAATCGGCTTTGGTGGCAGTGGGCGCAGCCGAAGATGCGCAAAACGCGTGTAACTCACAGCGCATCACCATGCATGAGTTGGCCACAAAGGTGGTGGGCAATGGTTTTGAGTGTGAGGATGCGCAGGACGCCTACGAGCATCAACTGAGTGGGTTTGCCGAAGCAATCGTCATCGGCATCACAAGTCGTATTCCCGAAGGCTACACGTTGTTGGAATCGAGAAACATTTCAGGGAAGCCGGATTGGTCGATAAGTCTTCAAAAAGGACTCGTCGTTTGGAACGTTAGCTTTACCGTTAGCACCTTGGCCGAGAACGCATCAGACGATTATATTCGCTTTAGCACCGTTGATTTAAACACCGACATGAAACAAGCCGTGGACTGCGGATCGTATGACCCGGCGAGCAGTGCGGTGCTCGAAGAGCAGATCATGCTCAACAAGGGCCCCTTCACAGATTTTATTCCTTTGCTTGTGCCTAGCGACGAGGTCCTATCAGGCAACAAACAAGCAGCGCTTAAGCTTAACTCGCTTTGTACGCCGTCGTGCCCTGAAGGTTATCTTCTGAGGGGTGACAGGTGCGTGAAAACGTTTCCCATTTAGAAGACACGGGTTTTTTTGTGCTCGCCTATCCGTCCGTTTTTTAGGGGCAGGCCTTGCCCAGCCCAAAAAGAAAGTTGTCCAAAACAGCGCGCATGACAAAGCCATCGCGATCGTGCAATGTTCTCAGGGCGATTTCTTTTGCAGGGTCGATGCCGTCACCATTAACGCATTCATCGTCCGCCGTTTGAAGTTTGAGTTTGTTAGGCTCCGCGAGCGACCAGCCGATGGATTGTTGCTGTCTGTTCGGCTGCAGGATGGCATCTCTTACCCGAGGTATGATCGTAAGTTGATAAAAACCCAAGGGAACGTCGGGCAAAATCATCGACGAATGAGCGCTTAGGTGATAAAGCAACCGATCGACACCCCCGTACAGCGTGTTAGTGAACTCGGTGGTTGCTGGGGCGTGTCCTTGACCAAATGTAGTGTAATAAGCCTGACAAATCGCCTTGTCTAAAGTAACGACGCTTTCACATACGCACCTTTGAGGTCGCAGCAACGCGAGTTCGGTTGGGACAAAACAAGTCGTTTTATTTTCCTTGCCATACAACTTGCCATCTTGCCGACACCGCACTTCGGTCTCTTCGCTCGCAAACGCATGCGCTGTCGGGGTGTTGTCGCTCAGCACGACGGATCCCAGCAATAGCAAAAGAAGCATCTGATTTTCCAATCTCATTGCACTTCATGGTCCCTTCTAGTCACGAAATATGCGGCTCGCGTGCCTTTTTGCCTAGTGAAGTTCCATTCACTACGTTAGTAACGCGTCCGCAACTTTGCTTAGCGACAGGGCACCCCAAGATTTATTTGATTTAAGACCATCGATTTAAGGCTATAGTAGCCATGCATGAATAACCGCCGCGTTGCGCCTTTTGTCTTATTGCTTGCACTTGTGTGTGCATGCGGGCGCATCAGGTTTTCGCCCCATCCAGCCGACGCGTTTGTAGGCGACAGCAGTCTAAACAACGATGCCAGCGCCGGCCCCCCAAGCTGCAGCGATGGTATCCGCAACCAAGACGAACAAGGCGTCGACTGCAACGGCGTGTGCGCGGCATGCGTTGCCGCAACAAGTTGTCAGGCCCATCATCTGGCCAACGCAAGTGCGCCCAGTGGTGTTTATCTGATCGACCCCGATGGCGCGGGGTTCATCCCGGCTTTTTTTGCATACTGCGACATGCAAGGCGACGGGGGTGGATGGACGTTGGCGATGAAGCTTGACGGCACCAAAGCCACCTTCACTTACGATGCGGTCTATTGGACACAAGGCATGCAGCTGAACACCGACGCGACCGAACTCGATATGACCGAAGCCAAGTTTATCTCGTTCGACGCCATGCCCTTCACACAACTTCGACTAGGCATGAGCGTCGCTGGTAAACTGAATTGGATGGTGCTCAATTATTCCGCGACAACCTTGCGCGAGGTATTCGCTCAGCAGTTTTTTATCGCTACCAGCGCAGGGGCGACTGCCTGGCTATCGCTTATCGACAATTCGCGAATTAACAGCAACTGCCGAGGCGAGGGGTTTGATATAACCGCCGCCAACAATGCCACTGGTGTTAGACTTGGTATTTGGGGCAACACCTCGACAACATGCACCAACAACAACTCGGTGTTGGGTTTTGGTATTGACGTCTACACGCCTGCTTCGGTGTTTTGCGGGGTGACTTTTGGTTCAACCACTGGCAATAGCAGCGGCTGCGGTGCCGCCGTCGACGACCGCAGTACGCCAGCCTTTGGCTACATCATGCTGCGTTAGCAGTCGCCTCATCTTCCTTCGTCAACCGGCGCACCACAATTCCAAGGAAGCGGTTTCTTAGACACACCACCTTCAACGAAATGAGTGCTGTGGCACTTCGCTATTTTGTAGTTAATAGGCGGACTGGCCGGGCTACCCGCAGAGTCCAGATAAAACATTTCTCCTTCTGCCTGAGTACATGCGTCGCTTAGATCCTTAGTAAACGAGTCGACGCTGCTTTGTAGCGTTTTCAGAGCGAGATTGTTAAGCGAAACCCGCGGCTTATACTGCTCAAAACCGATGACTGACCATTCGCACTCAGGTGGCGTTGTGCCACCGGGGTATTCCAGATAGAAATCGCGCGCGACCTGTATGTGCACTCGCTTTCCCGAACTAAACGGTATAAGGCGGCCTGCGCGATCTAAGAAACCTTGATCGATAATCCCATTCTTAACATCGGACAGAACCTGAGATGTACTGTTTGGCGTTTCCCGGGTTTGGTAGAAAGCAGAACCGACTGGTTTGTAATACCAAGCGACGGGTAGTGACTGGTTAAACGTTGTCGCGTCCGTAGCAGGTCGACTCCGCGCAATTCCCTTGAACCGACATTGTACTGTGAACTGTGCAGTTCCCTTCACCAATAGCGCGTAGTAGTTCTCCATGTTTGCGCTATCAACGGCAAAAGTTTCATGATCTTGCTCGCAGCCGACGGCGAGAAAAGTCAGAGAAATAAATATAGAAGAGAACACCTTTGTGTTCTTAGGATAAGCATAAGAATTTTTGAGCATACGATATAAAGCTAAGTGCTGTTTAATTTAGCAAAATTCCTTAATCCTGCAAGCGCACACAAGCCGGAAAAGAAGACGTTGCCATTTAGGCAATAAGCAATGTTCCTGTTTTTTTAAGAAGATTTAGAAGACAAAGCCAATGTAGCCGGTGGCCTCGGGGCTTACCCAAAGCGGTGTCACCGTTATCCCGGTTTCAGCGCCAATCATAATCTGATCGCGAATGTATGCGCGTGCACCAAGCTTTCCGGTGACAACGAGGTAAGTCCCATTGGTTTGAAACACGCCCCAAAGTTTTGCGTCTTCAGGCACAGCGGGCGCGTAGAGCGCTTTGCCTCCAAGATAAATATCAAATTTGTTTTCGGCGCTAAAACCAATCGTGATGTTCGGTCCCAGCGCACCGAACGATTTGTAGGGGCCTGCGTCGATCGAAAAGGTTGAGTCGTCAGATGAGCTTTGTTTGACCGACAGCCTATCAAGCGGCACACCGATCACGCCTCCCTCGGCACCGACTGCAAGCGCAAATCCACTTGGTTTTGCCTGAACGACCCCCACTCGCAGACCGCCCAGTGCAGAATGTACTTCGTACTGTCCTGTGACCTCTAAGCGATCCATTGCACCGACGCGGGCGCTAAGCACGGGGTTGACGGCGATGAAACCAAATGCAAGCCCACCCGCGGCTTCAACCTTGCCCTGTCTGAGTGTTGACGCGGGCCGCATGAGCGAATAGGTCGCGCACCCTGAAAGCGCAATGTTTATGACGCCTAAAACAAACCAAAGTCGCATGATTTCAATGATAACCGAAATGCGTGCGTTTAAACGCAAAAAAGCAGACGTCTCTTGCCAGATAAGTAGCAGCGCTTCCTTTCATTTAGGCCAAACGCGAAGAACATTTGACGGCGAAGGGCCGTCGGCTGATAGATTAAGTTGTCTCGACATCGCTTTTAAGGTTCAATCAATGGCGCATCAAAAAGTGCCCATATGCGTTCGATGTAGGCAGACCTAAGGAGACGTGTACAAACTATGCGCAATCCGATTTTATATATTCTGTTGGCTTGTACGGTTGCCGCGCAAGCGTGTGGCTCGTCGGATAAAAAGTCTAGTTCAACCTGTGACGCAGGTGATTGCAATGCAGATGCAAACACGGGTAATCAACCGCCCTACGTCGCGCAAGTTGTTGCAGGTTTCGAGCACACCTGTGTTCGTTATAGCGACGGGTCAGTGAAGTGCGTGGGCAATAACGAGTCAGGTCAACTGGGCAATGGCACAAAAGACGACGCTCACACATTAACCGCCGTCACCGATCTAAGTGACGCTACGTTGATCGCGACGAAGTACGACGAGACTTGTGCCATCGTAACCAGCGGGGCGGTCAAGTGTTGGGGCTACAACATCACAACGCCAAAGTTGGTCGAGGGTCTAACAGGCGTGAATGCGATAAGTTTGGGTTCTAGTAACTTTTGTGCGCGTCTTGAATCAGGAGAAATTAAGTGCGCAAGCGTGTCTGACTTTGCTTTGTCTACCATGAGCGACATTTCAGGCGCGACGCAGTTTTCGCTTGGCTATCTTCACCAGTGCGCGGTGGTTGCCAACGGTGCGGTCAAGTGTTGGGGCAACAATGCGTCTGGTCAGTTAGGTAATGGTAACAAAATGCCAACCAACGCCACTGTTAATGTCACCAATCTAACAGGGGCCACTCAAGTTACGACCGGTTCCCAGCATAGTTGTGCGCTTCTAGCAGGCGGTACAGTCAAATGTTGGGGCGACAATAGTTACTTGCAACTCGGGCAAAACAGTGGAGCCGGCTCGAATACACCTCTCGATGTAGCCAGTCTTTCGGGCGTACTCACAGTTGCAGCAGGTAGCCTTTCGAACTGCGCACTTCTAAACGATGCCGTTAAATGTTGGGGCTACGACAACGAAGGTGAGCTCGGCGACGACGAGCCCACTGCGTCGAAAGGCACACCCGTAGTGGTCAATGGTCTGACGAGTCCGATCGCCGTTGCGACAGGCATTCGCCATGCCTGCGCCATCGTGGCCAACCATCAGGTGAAGTGCTGGGGTGATAACAACCGAGGCCAGCTTGGTGACGGCACAACCGATGCGCACCACACGCCGGTTGATCTAAAGTTACAGTGAACGAAGAGCGCTGTTTATTCGTTCTGGTACGAAAAGCGCCAAATCGAACCTTCGTACGCATCGAACGTCTCGACGCTGACTGTGTTGCCGGCTGGAATCGTTTCGGGCCATGGCCACGAGCGATAACCGGTGCGTGCCGACTGACTCAAAGAGTTTAACCCTTGAATGTTGATAATAATCTTCTCGGGTGAGTAGTTTTTGACGCCGAATGGGAATGTCTTCCCTTTATAAGTGAGCTCTTGCGCCTTCAAAAAATCGCTTGCCCCATAGACCTTACGAGAAACAATCTGGCCACGCGGATTTAACTTGTCGTGATAATGTGCGCGTTCAATCGGCTTAACCTCGACGCTGTTGCTTGTCGCCGTATTACCCGGCCGTATCGACCAGAGAACTTGTTCAACCACAAGCTTACAGGTTGCGCATGGTTCGATATTCATCTTCAAGGCTTGAAACGAAAAGCCATCCACAAGTCTTCTTTCCAGCGCTTTGATCGCATCGGGGGAAAGCGTCTTCTTTGTTTCAGCCAGATATTTGCGCGCTAGGCTAAGCTGGTCGCCCTCGGCTGCCACGATCGCTGTCATGGCTTCGATAAACTCATCGCTCGAGAGTGGAGCGGCTGACGCCGCGCTACGCCACGCATCGATAACACACTTGTTTGTCTCAAAATCTAGCCGAAAAGGGTCCGCGCAAATCTTTGCGTGGGCAGCCGCCACATAACGCGCTTTGCGTTCTGCTGTGTTGAGAAACTCGTGCTTAGGCACAACCTCGACCCACTCGCTGTGAAAGGGAAAATAGCCATCGTTGCCGCGGCTCGACCACAATATAAAAAAGTGATCGGTGGTCTCGCGCACCGCTGCGGTCAAACTCGTATTGTTTTTGGGCGTGGCCACCCAACGTTTGAGCGGTTCGCCTTGTGCGGCCGTCAGTGTGAGCAGCTTCCAATAATACGACTTGGGTCTAAACGACACACGCTCAGGGGCAACAACCTTACCGAAGAAACCCAAAACTGTTCCCTTAGGCAAGATATGTGGCTGAATATACTCAGGCTTGCAGCTCTTCACACTAATAGGCTGCTCGCGAGTTTCATCTGCCGTTTTTGAAAGCTTAACATTGTTTCCGTCAGTGTCGCCTCGACACTCCCACGACGTGATCTTGCTGGTTTCAATCACCTGGTACGTTGAATAACGCTCTTCATACGTTTTTACCGCGGTATCGACGAAGTCGCTGGTTCGCCTAACCACAAAACGTGCATCTTGGCTATAACCCAGCACCATCGACGCACGATAACCGTCGCCGGCGTGCGCTGTTGCGCTCGCAAACGCGCCTTCTAGCATCAAAATAACTGCAAACGCCAGCGTTCTCATCATGTTATCCGACGCGCAGGCGCCTCGTCTATTCAGGTAAATCACCTTCATAATAGCGCCGCACGCCGTGAAAAAGCGCCTCTGATTAAGGTTATTCAAACTTTACACTAACGGGTGTGTAGGACGCATTCTTATCGCCCGTGCCAAGTTGGCCGTTGTCGTTGCCACCCCAACATTTTACGCTTCCACCCGCAATGGCGCACGAAGCCGAAGCAACCGAAGTTGCAGTTGCGTTCGACATGTTCTTAACCGACACAGGGTTGGTCGACGGGGTAGTGGTTTCGTCGCCAAGATGCCCGTTGGTGTTGTCGCCCCAGCACTTCATTGTTCCGTCGTTAATAACTGCGCAGCTATGGTTGTCGCCCGAGGCGATCGCGACGACATTGGCGATGTTGGTAACATCCACGGGCGTTGACGAACTTGTCGCGGCGCCACCCAAAGCGCCACCCACACCCCAGCACTTAACTGCGCCGTTATTCATCGCGGCACAGGTGAAATTAATATCCATCGACACTTGTTTTGCGCCACTAAGCCCACTCACGTCGACTGCCGCATTTGTGTCGACTTTTTTGCCGTTGCCAAGTTGCCCGTACATATTGTAACCCCAGCACTTAACCGCACCGTTGGCAACCACGGCACATGTATGATCATGTCGCGCGCCGGTGCTCGATGCAGCGATTGCGGTGGCGCCGATGACATCAGCACCACCGGTTAAGTTCTTAACAGTCACAGGCGTGGGCGAGTTGCCATCGACACCCCCGCCAAGCTGACCATAAGTGTTATCGCCCCAGCACTTGACGTTGCCGCCCGCGACGACACACGCATGAAAGCTACCCGCAGCGATTGCGGTGGCGCCACTTACGTTGATAACATCCACCGGGATGTTGTAGGAGCCCCCGCTCGATCCGTTCCCAAGTTCGCCACTGCTATTTGACCCCCAGCACTTCACCGAATCGTTGTTAATAATCGCGCAGCTAAAGTCGAAGCCAGTTGCAATCGCCGTTGCGTTGCTTACATCTTTCACGTCAACGGGTATGAGGTAAGCACCTCCTTTAGAACCATTGCCAAGCTGACCACCTCCATTGTCGCCCCAACACTTAACCTTCCCATCGCTGAAAAGGGCGCAGGTGTGATCATACGACGACGCAATTTGCGTCACCACCGGCTTTTGCATTCCGTTGCCACCATCCGCACCCAACCCTGAATCAGTGCAGGTTGGGTCCGCAGGGTCACAAACCGGTGTTGTTTTTTTACTCGACCCGCATGCCGCTAAGAATGACAATAACGCGGTGAAAAGAAGCTTGTTCATCGGTCGATTATCGTGGTCAAGGCCGAGGCTTGTCAAGCCACATCGGCGACGCTAAACACGCAGCGCGATGGTCGCTAAGAAACCCGCGCAAGAAGACGCGCAGCAGCTCATCATCTGCAGCATAGGCGGCGCTGTATTGGTGCGCGTCAGGGCTTGTGTCGCTGCAGGGCGACATGCTGGTTGTAAGCCAAAGGCGTTTCGGGTCGGCATACGACCAAGCTATCTCACCATAACGCATGGGCGATAACGTTGTGCCTGTGGGCGTAGCGAAGGCTGCACTAAAATGGGTGTTGTCGGCGGTGATGGTCGTTTTGATGCCGCTCATCTCGCTAAAAACGCGCTTTGCAAGCGCGTGCCAGTAAGGGTCGCTCTGACCCACGCACGGCACCTCATTCAGAACAATTTGCGAAGTGCATTCACATGTTGTGCTGTCGGTCATGAATGCCACGCTAGTACAGTGCGGAATCGACTCGTGCCCGAGTTGTTGTAGCTCTGGCGCGCTTTCGCAGCCCAAAATCCGCTCGTCACCGCTCAACACAACATCGGGTGTGGCGTGCGCTGTCGCATAGAATGCAAAAGGTGTAACGATAGCAATCAGCCACAGGGTGCGCACAAAAGGCATCGTCACAACTTTACTTGAAGGTGTAGACAAGGTGGCCTCTCGACGGACCTGATGCCTCGTAAAAAAATAGCCGCTTGGTTTCCATGCAATCGATCGACGCGAGCATAAGGGAAGGCAAGAACAACTCATCGGGCAGCGGGGTGGCGTTTTCTTCCCACGTTTGGTCGCTTGCACGCAGGCGTCGAAAAAAACGTTTGGACCCGTTAGGAGTTGCCTGACCCCAGACCGCATAGGCCTCGCCCGTGCGCGCGTAGGCCATATAGGGGTTTGTAGCGCCAATCTCGGTAGTCGACACGGGCACGGGATCTGACAACTTGCCCGTTTGATGATCAAACAGGCGACTATAGACAGTGTTGGAATTAGGCGCGTCTTGATCCCAAATGAAACGCGCGTTGCCGTTTGTATCTAACAGCATTTGCCACCGGTATACCTGTGTATCTTTAATCGGCTGAACACCAATCCAGTTGCCTTCTGACGGCAGTTGTACCGCAGTAGGCTGATAAAGACTAAAGTGCGGTCCGCGCAGTGAAAAATCACCAGACATCGTGGTGGCATCCCACGCAACGTAGGCGACGCCTTCGTCGTTAAGCGCTACCTGAGGGCTCGATGCATAACCCTTCGAGATTTGAGCCGGTTGTGTCCAGCTTCCGTCAGTGTTGCGAAGGCTTGCGTAGACCGGGTCGCCTTCAAAAGGAATGTGGCTAACCCATACAATCAGCACTTGGCCAGACGCGTTAATCGACGCCGCAGCGATCTCAACGGTGCGATTTGCTGGCACCATCACCACGCGCTCGGCAGGCTGCCATCCGCTTGGTGAAACATAACGCGCAACGTAGACACTTAGCCCATAAACCCAATACGCTGCGAGCGCCCCCGACGGATGTGTTGCTAGCGAAACCTGGCGCATGTAGTCACTGGCGCCATCGGATGTGTCGTTCAGTTTTACAGGCGTGGACGCCGGCGAATCAGACGCATTGATGCGCAGCGCATAAATGCCAGGTGGCGAGTCGCTGCCCATATACAACAGGGTCGTTGTGTTGTGATTATCGACGTAGATATTTGTGGACGATTGTGAGGAAAACAACTGATCGTTTGCGCCGATGCTCTGCCACGACGACCAGCCATTGGTTGCCAGCAAACGGTTGAGTCCAATTTTACGGGTATTCATTGGATTCTGCGTCATGGCCAACAGCGTGCCTTCGTAGTGCTGGTTGAGCGCAACCGTCACCGAGTAGGCATCTGCCACGCCAGGCTCAAGTTTCGCCAACCCATATGTGGGCCGCAGTGGCGCGCGACAAGGCGCATCGAGCACTTGCGGCGGGCTGGATGCTGCGAATCCGGCTTGTGGCAAGGTTGTGCAAGCCTCACTGACAAGCCCGAACGCCGTCAGCACGATCATCAACGCGTTGTATCGCAAACAAGGTCGCGCCTTTCGAGGTCGCATGAAGCAAAACATAGCCGCGATTGTACCAGCTGGCGAACGCCGTTGCCAGCGCCTCGGCGCTGGATCTTAAGACAGCGAGCTCAAAAAACTGAGTGCGGGGCTTAAGCGGATGCCCTCAACGCTTTGGAAGGCGCGAGTGGGCGTCATGACTAGTTGAAAAGCCTCGCATGAAGGAAAACGCTCTTTAAAGTAGCGCAGGCTTTTGCTGATCGTCGTATCGCTGTATTTAACCTCAATGCAAACGATGGGCTTGTTATTTTCTGTCACAACAAAGTCAACCTCGCGGCCATCGATATCGCGAAAATATTTAAGGTCTAGCTCGCGTCCCTCGCTGTCTTCTTGAAAATGAACCCATTTGAGCAGGACGCGTTCTAGGCTATTGACCTCTTCTCGTACAAGTCGGCTACGGTATTCGCGTGACCAGCGTTTCGCTTCGCGCTGTGAACCCGAAAAGAAGGGCTCGGGAAAACCACCGAGATTCAGCAGGCTTTCGAAGTCTTTGGTCGAACTTAGTTTGAGCTCGGCCACCGAAAGCGGATGCATTCTATAGAGGTGGTAGCGCCCTTGTAGCGAGTCGCCGCCTACGAGTATTTTTGACCATAGTCAAAATCAAACGCGAGTATTTTTGACCGGAGTCAAATTAGTACAATTGGTCCAGCAGGCGTCGCCGCTTAAGTTGACGACTGCCCTGATGCATAAAAAGAAGCGCACCAACGAATGCGGCAAAGAGAAAAAGCGCCTGCTGTGGCAGCACCGTAGCTGACTTTCCGATCGCCATGGTCATCAGACCCGTGCTTAACACGGCGTTCGTTGTGCAGAAGATTTGGTATTGACCGTTGCGAGGCACGGCAACGTCAAAGACACCCTCGGTGAGACCCGCGCTGGTCATAAACTTTGGCATCCATGTGCCTTTCGTTACACCATTCCTAACGACATGGTTGTCAAAAAGGTCGATGAGCTGACAGCTAAAAACACGCGCAAGATCAATCGTGCGTGGCGACGAAATGCCACCTTTTGCGCCACGAAGGCCTTGAAACGGATTTGGGCTATTTTGTAAATAGATCTCGTATCCACCCTTTTTGAGCGAAAGTGGTTGCGTTGAACCCGGGACATTAAAGTAATGCAGCGCGCGACGCTTCCTGTTCATTTCCCGCGCGGGAACGACAAACATCAGCACCAAAGGCAATATGACCGCAAGAAGTAAAAGCGAGCCTGACCACGGGTCCAGCTTCGATGTTTGTGTTGCGGGCATTAACAGCCGTCACCTTTGCGAACTTTTTCCTCGACGATCCCGTTTACCGCGTAATCGCCTGAGATTGAGAGGCCGAAGAAAGTTGCCTGGGCGCCCGCGAGCAATCCAATGTTGGTATCCGCTGTCCAACATAGCCGCTTTTCTGCATTGAAGAGGTTCACCTCAACGTCGGCGTTGGTAAGCACTTCCGTCTGTAGCTTAAAGAAGATGCTGGCAGAAGTGTCCGGTGCTTTCGTGCCGAGCGCTGATACCAAACCAACACCAATTATCTTTTCTACTAGCGCTTAACGCGATAGATGTTGATCTCTGAACTGCTGTCGTCGTTCAAGGTGTCTTCGGTGAAATAAACATAGCTTTCATCCATTGCACCGGTTTCGCTCAAGAAATATTTGAGTTGACTGCCATCGATGCATGTTAGCGTTCTTACGCTATTGTCTGCGACGTTGAATAGTTGAATGCCCACTTCCGGTTTGGGTTCGTTGTGACCGTAGGTGGCGCTGAATGCCAGGGCCTTGTCGGCGATTGCAAACGGCGCGGTTTCACTAATGTCGTTGCTAGTCCATGCAACTGTCATATTTAGGTTTGTGAGAGGCGACTGCGAAAGTGCGTTGTCATCGCCACAGTAGACCCGCTCATCGGTAAACACTGCGTGCGAGTATCGGTTCTTGCACAAAGCGTCTTCTGTTAGGCTAGCCTTGGAGGCGTCTGCCGTTGGTAGGCGCAAATAGAAGGGGGCGCCTGCTTTCTGATTGCCGATATCATCATAATAGTAGCCCGTGACGTTTAAAACTGAGCCTGCCAACTGAACGTGCACCTCGTTCGCGTCGACGTTGTCTTTCTCATAGAGTAAGGTGATGGGCATGTCTTTATTTAGGGGTACCCGAAAGATTCTATAGTTATGCGATGCCAAACTGTATAGCGACGCATAGAAGTTGGCGCTGTCAATCGCGACAAACTGCCCATCAGCATCAACATCTTCATTTGTCTGCTCGATAGCTCGCACCTCGGTGGCCGTCGCGTTCAAATCGGGCGTCATTTGAAAGAAATGGGTTGTTTCTTTTGCATCCGTCTCGACAACGCTAAAAAAGAGCAGGGTTCCGTCAAAGAAAAGCCCTTGTAGGTGCGCATTGCTCGAAGCGTCAAACATCACTTTGTCAGAGCTTCCATCCTTAGCCAAGGCGTGCAGTTTGGCTTTTGTATCGAGGTAAAAGACAGCTTTGGGGGTAACGACAAGACTGTGTTGCTGAACAAAGGCGTTTGTCGCGATTTTTTCTGCGATGCTTTCTGCTTTACACAACGCCTTGTGTTGCTTGGTCGAGTCGTCGTTTGAACTCGAGCAGCCGACCAGCCAAGCCGGTAACATAAATATTCCGCAAATGATTAGTGACTTTTTCATCGTGTGCCTCGTTAACCAAAGAGCGACAACGTTTTAGATGTCTACACCCTTACGCTCGGTTTAAGAGAAATCGACCCATTGTCGAGCAAGTTGCGTAAAAACGACGGGGACAGGATCAGGGCGAAATTTCATAGAAATTTGCGCCATCTGTACGCATAGTTGGACAATTAGCGAGACAAGTCAGCGGTAACGAGATTCGACAATCAACGCAAGGTTCATGCACCAAACCTCACCGACACAAATAGAACGGCTCGTGGGGAGTGGGTTAGGTCGATTGGAAGATCTCTGGGTAATATTTGGGGCAAAGGCACTCGAGATCATCTTCTGGCGGGTCGAGGATGTCGTTTGCAAAGGGCTCGAGTCGCTCTTCAACTTCTTTTGCGACGTCGACGTCTTTTTGAGTGAGTTGATAAACGTTTCCGCTATTGCCGGCGATATCGAAGTCTATGATTTCTCTCGAAAGATTTTTGATATACCCGGTGGTCACCAGCACTCGCCCCGAAGGCATTGCGACAAATCCGTTGTCGCCAGGAGTCAGCCAATGGACATATGGCCCCCCCATCACCTCGTGTGCCAAAGGTGGGCGACCTGAAAAAGGTGGACGTTTAGCACGAACATAAGCAAGGTCTTCGGGTGGCGTAGGTTTGAGCGTCACGCCTAGCGCTTTCATAACCTCGAGCATCCGCTCTTCGCCGTTGAACAGGAGTCTACAGTTCCAAGAATCGCCGCCACCGCTGCGGGGATTTAGGCCCACGCGACAATAGCGAAAAAACTTCAACTGATTGGCCCATGCGCTCAGTTGCTCTCGACCGTAGCAAGAGAACATATGTTCGCGGTATTCTTGCTCCGTAAAAACGTATCGTCCGTCGGGTGTTCGCATGGTTAAGTGCCTTCTCTAGGGATCATAGTATCCGTCAACCTCATTCGCCTTACCAGGTAAGAGCGGCGCGTTATCTTCGACAACCTCGACATATCCACCGAGTGTTCGGCCCGATCCTTGAATGTGGAGGTCATTGACTCCCGGCTCTTTCCCAGTGGGCAATCGCACGTTATTTTCAAAGCTAAATGTTGTGTCCAGTTGAAAGACGCGACCGTCGCCCAACTGTCCTTCCTTCAAACCCAACAGTTGTTCGAGTTTCGCGCGATCACGCCCCGCGCGCGCCAAAATATCCGGCACGTCTTTGGTTGGCACAAAGAACGCTGTTGGACCACCGGTGTCGGGCGTAGGTCCTGCGCCCGTGATCACCGAACTATTCATGTAATACTTCATATAATCTTTGAGCGATACAAACTTCGTCAATCCATCTTTTCCCTCGGCCATGAGCCCGATCTTCCTCACATCCAAACCAATCTCAGGGTGGTTGGCTGCATAGTCGATAAGCTTGGTTGGCTGCATAGTCGATAAGCTTGGTTGCATATTGTGGGTCGGCATCGGCGAGATTCGCTAGCTCGATAAGCTCGCGCGGACTTTCCTTAGAGGCTTTGTCAAGCGCGTCGCGACCAAAGCGCTCTTCGAGCGCAGCCATACCACGCTTGGCGGCGTCGACCGCGTTCTGCGAGATATGCGCAGGCTCGAGCTCATCGGCCATTTTCTTGGCGGTGTCATAGAGCTCGTCGGCATCCCGCTCGCCCGCCTCAACAGCGGCATGACCCAAGCTATCAGCAACCTTACGCTCCGCCGCCGCGTTACCCGCATAAAGCGACGCAATCGCAAGAGACCGCTGAAACGGGCTTAAGGGTTGACCCGTGATTAAATCTTCGCCGGTGATCGCTTCATAAGCATCGCGAAAATCGTTTGCACCAGGGGTAAATGCTGTCGCGAGGTCTGCGCCCATCGCAACGCTATGAGCCAGCGCGTTAATTTCGTTGACGACACGATGTGCGGCCTCGTATTCACCCTGCGCATAGAGATCAGACGAATAAAATACGCCCGGCTGAAAGAGGTAATTGTTGGGGTCTAAGCCCCCGTTGGCTCCCGGCGCTCCGCTCATTTGATCGAGCGCGTTTTGAAAATTATAAAGCTCGGCAAAGAGAGATCTTAGGAAACCTTCAAGTCGATTGTAGCCTGCACCTGCAACGAAAATGTTTTGAATGCCGCGCTGTGGCTGGGGCTCAGGAACATCGGCTGCAAAAGGGTTGCGAGTATTACGCTTTGTTTGGTCGGTGCTGCGAACCGGGACCATGCGCACTTGCAAATGGTCGCGAGTAACCGCGATCGGCGCATCGGTCGTGTTTGTAATGATTAGGTCGCCATCGCCGTAGTGATTCGAAACGAGTTCAAAGCCCAACCCTTCGCGCAACGCCGCGTCGCGAGCCTGAAGCGCGGCGGCCTTTTCTGCAGTTTCGGGCTTGCTATTAACGTCGCTAATCTTCTCGTCCGGCGTGTAAGGAATGCCGTAGTAGTCGAGAATGGTTGAGAGACCCGAAACGAACTTAACATCACCATAGAGGTCGTCGTCGACGTGCCAAACCAGATCTTGAAAGTCGTCGTTGTCGCTTTTTCCGGTCTCTAACATGTACCCAAAAACAAGCTGACGAAGATTGTTTTCGTGTTTTGTCGATAGTCGGTAGCGCGTGTCTTCTTCGGGCGAAGAGCGAAGGACGTTTAAACAGTAAGAGTTAACCGGCAAGCGCAACGACTGGTGCGCGGGGAGCGTCGTCAGAGCGTGATCGGTGGGTAGGGTCTGGTTCTCGTCTTTTTCTTCGTCGTAAGGTGCGCTCAGTTTTTCTTTCAGATACGCAGCTAGGGCCGCTCGCTGTTGTTTATCGGCAGCAACAACGGTAGCGAAAAGGTTTTGTACCAAAATCACCTTACGCAGTTGAACCGGCGCCGTCTTTGCGTCGGCGCGGTTATCAAGCGATTTGAGTTCGCTCAACGCTGCGTCAAAACCGATGTAGTTTGCGTTAACGACCGACTGTTTCTTATCGCCGCCGCATGCCGCAAATAATGTCACCAGGACCAAGGCTTCAACAACGCATCGTATTGCCCTATTAGATAAGCTCATTGTTCACCCTCTTTGTAGAACCTCATAACATAACTCGTTCGATTGCTAAAAGAGTTGCTCACTTTAAGTCTCGAATGTGGAATTTCATTTCTTTTACCTATATCGTTTGGAAAACAATGGTGAATTCATGAGAGATCATGTCCCCATGTGTGCGTCCAGAAAACTTTACTTGCCCCCGGCGCGTGTAGGGTTGTGAACTAAGTCCTGACCTGTCAGCCCAGAAGTGAAGGAAAAAGGGGCGTCTACCACCTAAACAAGCAACGGTGTTCTAGTCGGGGCAACCGGTTTCGAGTTCTGGCGGGTGGGGTGGCGGGCAAAGCTGGTCGCGTTGCTTCAGGAGCTGGGTAAAGTTTTCATGGAAATAGTGCGAGGTTTGCGCACGGACGATGTGCTCCTCTTCTTCAGGCGTGCAGTCGCGCGCAATGGTCATCATCAACAGCTGATCGACGTCGATGGGCTTGAAGGCAATAAAGGTAAAGACAACCGGGTCGCGCGAAACCGTCACCTGCCAAACAATGTTTGGATAGGGCGTTTTGCGAAAGAGTGCAAGCTCGTTAGGCGTGTCGGCCAAATACATAAACGTAATGGGCTCGTCGGTTGTGTTATCGAGGATGTCTTGCGAACGCGCCATCATCATATCAAAGAACGCTGCCGCAAAGTTGGGGCAGAGCGTTTCGTCTCGGATCACTTCTTCGCGATAGCAGGGGTTAATTCTTGCAAGAACGTCTTGCGCGGCCTGGGCCTCACTCGCCCCAGCATCCAAGTTCGCATCACACGCCAACAAAAAAGCTAACAAGAACGACGCAGAAATGCGCACATACGACATATGCATAAAACAATAGTTCGCTAAAGTGGTTAAATCTACCGCTGCGTGTATATTTGCTCTTACCACCCCTGAGTCGACCAAACGGCAAACACGCGTTCGATCGGTGTGCGAGAAGTGCTGCCACCCAGCGCGAAAAGCTGACCGCCGGTTGACGCAACAGCAAAGCCATTTGCGGCGCCGTAAAAACGCGACGCAACGCGCCACGATCCAACCACGCCATGGGCATCAAGCGGAGCCGTGACAACATTGCCTTCTTGTAATACCGCCACCAACGTGTCGCACTGTTCAAAAAGCAGCACCGGGCCCATGTTGACGTCGGTGGGTTTCGAGCTTGCGAG
>JBGAKI010000054.1:0-21669 GCA_044224525.1 Polyangiales bacterium
GTAGCCGTAGGCGGGTAAATCGGTAAAGGCCACGCTGTCACAGGTTGCGCCTGCGCCGGTGGTGGCCTTGAACTGTGTGCAACCAGAAATGGTGAGGTGTGCGCCGATGCCCACGTAGGAATCCGTGCGCACGCATGTGTTGTCGTCTTCGCCCAAAATGCCGATGCGTACGCCAACGTCTAGCTGATTTCGTGCGACTAAGTTCAACCCTTCTTCGTTACACGCGGGTTGCAAGACGCTGCGATCGATCAGGTTGAGCCATTCCATGCGACCGGCTTGGGTGTGAATCGTGTATTGGTGCGAAAAAATATCGAGAAGGGTTTTGGCGGGGGCAACATTGAGCGGCATCGTGAGCCAGCGCGTTTGATTGGCTTGCTTGAGGCCGATTCTGAGTGCTCGCGCGGGGATTCGGATAAACGATTCAAGTTTGGCTTCGGTGGTGTCAAGTCCGGTTGCCGCCGGGTTTAACGTTTGGTCATTGGTCCAAATTGCACTGTAGTAAGAAAAGGTGCCGGTTGTTCCATCGGTCTTAAGTGCGAGTGTCCAGCCACCACCGTTGGCTTGCATCTCGCAATAGGCCCAATACGTTGGCGCGGGGCCAGATGCATCGGGATCGAGTTGATAGACAGCGCTTGGGGCAGCCGGGTTTTTGAGAAGCAGCGCCTTACAGCTTTTGCTGAATGTTGTGCAAGGCACACAATTGGGTCCGCCGCAGTCGACCTCGATTTCTTCGTTATTGAGCGTGTAGTCGTCGCATGTGCCTTGTGTTGTTGGTGTGATCAAATCTGTTTCGATGTGGTTGGCCACAAGCGTTGATGCGTCGTTTTCGATGACAGCGGCAGGTGGGGGTTCGGCGCGTTCGCATGCCGCACCCAATGACGTGACGAAGATGCTGAGGGCTGCGAGTAACTGCGATGGTTTAACTTTAAGAAAAGGCATATGAATGATTATATCTGAGCCAATTTGCCGCTGGATGGTGCAGAAACGATCACCAGTGACACACAAAAAAACTTGAGTGTGGGGAGGCGTTCGGGTAAACAGGGTCGAGGATTATGGCCAAAAAACAGCTTCCGTTACCCACGAGCGCTCATATCGCTGACACGTCGCTCGCCGACGAAGCTGAGCAGCGTTACCTGACTTACGCCCTCAGTGTAATTACCTCGCGTGCGCTTCCTGACGTGCGCGATGGTTTGAAACCCGTGCAACGACGCATTTTGTACGCGATGCATCAGGGTTTGCATCTGCACTATGATGTGAAACCACGCAAATGCGCGCTGATCGTCGGTGATGTGATGGGTAAGTACCATCCGCACGGTGATACGGCGATTTACGACGCGCTTGTGCGCATGGCGCAAGACTTTGTGATGTGTGCGCCGCTCGTCGATGGGCGCGGCAACTTTGGTTCACAAGATGGCGATTCTGCAGCGGCGATGCGTTATACCGAGGCGCGCCTCGCCAAACTTTCCGATGAGCTGCTTAGCGAGATCAAACAGCAGACCGTGGCGTTTCGCCCAAACTATGACGCGACGCGTTTTGAGCCGGTGGTGCTTCCGGCGCGTTTTCCGAACTTGTTGGTCAACGGGTCGCAGGGCATCGCGGTGGGCATGGCCACGTCGATTCCGCCGCATAATCTTGGCGAGGTGATCGACGGGTGCATTGCGTTGATCGATGACCCCAATACCACGCTTAAGCAGCTGGTGAAGATTATCAAAGGACCGGACTTTCCAACCGGCGGACAGCTGATGAGCTCGCGCAAAGAGCTCGAAGAAGTGTATGCATCGGGGCAGGGCTCGCTCAAGTTGCGCGGCGAGTGGAAACTTGGCGAGGAGTCCAAGAGCAAGGGTCAGATCATTATTACGTCGATTCCGTATAGTGCGCTGCGAAGCTCAATTGTGACGCAAATCGCCGAAGTAATCATTCAGCGCAAGCTGCCGATTTTGCTCGATGTGCGCGATGAGAGCACGGAAGAATGCCGCGTGGTGCTTGAGTTTAAAAAGGGTGCCGACCCTCAGCTGGTGATGGCTTATTTGTATAAGCACACAGGGTTACAAACCAATGTGCAAGTGAATCTAACCTGTTTGGTGCCAACAGAGAACCCCGACGTACCCGCGCCGCGGCGCTTGGATCTGCGCAGCATGCTGCAGCACTTTCTAGAATTCCGCATGCAGGTGGTGACCAAACGCCTTAATTTTGATTTGGCCGAGCTTGAGCGGCAGATCCATGTGCTGCGCGGTTTTGAGAAAATCTTCGATGCGCTCGACGAGACGATCAAAATCATACGCAAATCAGAGGGAAAAAAGGATGCAGCTGAAAAGCTGATGAAGCGCTTTGAGTTGGATGAAGATCAAGTTGAAGCGATTCTTGAATTGAAGCTCTATCGATTGGCGCGGCTTGAGATTTTGATTATCCGTAAGGAGCTTGATGAGAAAGAAGCGCAGGCCAAAAAGCTTAGCGCCCTGCTCAAAAGCACCGCGTCGCGCTGGAAGTTGATTCGGGGCGAATTTGAAGAAATTAAGGGCATGTTCAAGGGCGCGCGTCGCACGCGCATCCAGCAAGCCGACAATGAACCTGAGTTTAGGGCGGATGACTTTATCGTTGATGAAGATGCCGTGGTGATTTTGACGCAACAAGGTTGGGTTAAACGCCAGCGCGAGGTTAAAGACATCAGCACCACGCGTTTGCGCGAAGGCGACAAAGTGATCGGCGTGGCGGCGCTCTCAACCAAAGCGACGCTTGCCTTCTTTTCAAGTCAAGGTGTGTGTTACGTGTGCCGTGGTGTTGATATTCCGGCAACCACCGGCCATGGTTCGCCTGTGCAAACGATGTTCAAGCTTGCCGACGGTGAGCGTATCATCAAGATGATGAGTTTTGATCCGCGCATGCTGCCGGCCGAGTTGCCAAGCGTGGCTGAAGGAGAGCCGCAGCCACCCTGGGCGCTTGCGCTAACGCGTCAGGGCCAGACGATGCGATTTAGTTTGAGTGGGCATGTTGAACCCTCGACCAAGGCCGGGCGACGTTATATGCGACCGCGCGAAGGCGATGAAGTGATGCTCGTTGAGCTTTCACTGGGTGGTGAGCTCTTGGGGATGGTCACGGAACAAGGCAATGCGCTGCTGTGTAAAGCCCACGATGTGCCAATTTTGGCGGGCGCCGGTAAAGGCGTGATGGGCATCAAGGTGGCTGAAGGTGACAAAGTGTTTGCGGCGATTCTGATGCGCGGCAAACAAGATCAGTTGCAAGTCAAACACGAATCAGGCAAGCGTTATGATGTTGCGTTTGGCAAGATCGATGTGGGCGCGCGTGGCAGTCGCGGTCAACGCTTGTTTAAAAAGGGTGTGCTGAACGAAGTGCTTGAGTCGCCGATCGAGATCCCCGTGCTGCAAACAACAGCTGATCAAGGAAGTGCATAATGGCAAAAGAAAGTAAAAGCTACTCGGCCAAAGACATCGAGGTGCTCGAGGGTCTTGAGCCTGTGCGTAAGCGTCCTGCGATGTATATCGGCGGGACCGATGCGCGCGGTTATCACCATTTGCTGTGGGAAATTGTTGATAACGCTGTGGATGAGGCCATCAACGGGCACGCGGACGCCATCGAGGTGTCGCTTGATGAAGATGGCAAGGGTGCGACCGTGCGTGATAATGGCCGCGGCATTCCTGTTGACATGCACCCGAAGTTTAAACGTTCGGCGCTCGAGCTAATCTTTTGTACATTGCATGCGGGTGGAAAGTTTGGCGGTAAGAATTATCAGGTAGCAGGAGGTCTGCATGGTGTAGGTTCGTCGGTGGTGAACGCATTGTCAGAGAACATGAGTGCGAAAATTCGCCGCGATGGATTTGAGCACATGCAAGAATACGCGCGCGGGGTGCCCACTAGTAAAGTCAAACGTGGTGCAGCCACACGAAAAACGGGCACCGAGATTCATTTTCGCCCGGACACCGAGATTTTTGGTACGAAGTTGAAATTTGATGCCGATACCGTTGCCGAGCGCTTGGATGCCAAAGCGTATTTACATAAGAATCTGAAGATCATTTTTGATCGAGGTGGTAAGGCTGAAAAGCAAGAGTTCTATCACGCGGGTGGCATTGCTGACTATTTGCAAGCGTTGATTGTTGAACGCAAAGATACTGCGGTGCATCCGCAAGCGTTTACGTTTGAGAAGACCAACGATCCACGCGTTGAAATGGTGATGCAATGGACCGAGTCGACCGACGAAGTCATGCGTTCATATGCCAACGGTATTCCAACTCCTCAAGGTGGAACACACGAAAACGGCCTCAAACAGGGTTTGGCGAAGGCGGTGCGTCAGGTGATGACCACGCGCGGTATGTTGCCCAAAGGCATGAACATCAGCGCCGAGGATACCCGTGAAGGGTTGATTGCGATTTTGAGCGTGTATGTTGCCGAGCCGCAGTTTCAAGGGCAAACCAAAGATAAACTTAACAATGCCGAAGTGACCGCGCAGGTTGAAAGCACGGTGCGCACCGCGTTTGAGCAATGGCTGCTTGAAAACCCAAGTGCGGCTGAGCTTATCATCAATCGCATCATCATTTCGGCTCGCGCGCGCGAGGCATCGCGTGCTGCGGCGCAACAAGTCACGCGCAAGACAGCGGTTAGTCATCGCCTTAACTTGCCAGGTAAGCTTGCGGATTGCTCGAGTACCGATCCTGAAGAGAGCGAGCTGTTTTTGGTCGAGGGCGACAGTGCCGGTGGTAACGCCAAACAAGGACGCGATCGAAAGTATCAGGCGATCTTGCCCTTGCGCGGTAAGGTGCTCAATACCGAGCGTGCCTCGCTTAGCAATGTGCTTGCCAATAAGGAGCTACAAGATATTGTTTCTGCTCTTGGGTGTGGGGTGGGGCAAGCCTTTGATATTAACAAGCTGCGTTATGGGAAAATCTTTTTGTTGATGGATGCCGATAGCGATGGTCATCATATCGCCACCTTGCTTTTGACTTTTTTTTATCGGCTCTTGCCCGGGCTGGTGCAAGCGGGTCGCATCTATATTGCACAGCCGCCGCTTTATCGCATCGACGCGGCCAAACAGACCTATTGGGCGATCGACGACAAAGAACGCGATAAACTCTTGGGTGGGCTTGGCAAGAACGTTAAATCAGAGATCAGTCGCTTTAAGGGTTTGGGCGAGATGACGGCGGATGAGCTCAAGACCACAACGCTTGATCCGCGCAAACGTCGAGCGCTACGCGTCAAGATTGATCAGGTAGCGCGCACCGAAGAAGTGATCACCAATCTGATGGGTAAGGACGCTGCGCCGCGTTTTAACTTTATTATGGAGCACGCGGCTCAAGCCGATGCGGCAAGTCTGGACGTTTAAAATCCAAGACGATGTATCAAATTGCGTGATTTTGGGCAATTGGCTTTGTCTTGGCTTATCCTATTTATATCAATGTCTGGCGTTTTAGGCATCGACTCTCTTAAAATACGCTAACCATCAGACATGACTACGTTTTTTCGCAATTTCGCCGTTGTGGGCGTGTTGGTTTGGGCAAGTTCTGCCCAAGCGGGGGAGCCTTTTCTTTTACAACTCGAAGGCAGCTACGCGCAGCCGGTCGCCAAGCCTCAATCGGACTGGTTTAGTTGGGGTGGCAGTGCGTCGCTTGGCCTTTATAAGTCGATCTTTCCGCAACTTGCGCTTGGTGTGCGTGCACGTGCACTTGGGCTCAACGACGGTGATCCTCAAGACACGCCAGGTTTGAAAGATCCGGTGGCGCCTAACTTGCTGTCAGGCACCGCGGCGCTGCGCATCAGGCCTTTTGGTTCAGGCGACGACGTGAAGCGCGCCAATGGTTTGTGGATCGAGGGTGCAGGTGGTTATGCGCGCACCGGCAATTTGTGGCGGCAAACGTTTGAAGTAGGCATGGGGTGGTCGTTTGCGCTTCGCAAACTGTCGATCGGCCCAATGGTGCGTTATCTGCAGGTGCTTCAACCCAATAAAGAGGTTGAACCGCACGATGCGAAGCTGGTGTTAATCGGTCTTGAACTGACAGCGCTTGATGCTCGGCCTGTTAAGGCGAAGATTGCGCCGCCCAAACCCAAGGCGCCGCGTGATCGCGACAAAGATGGTATTTTGGATGTGCAGGACAAGTGTCCGACCGAGCCTGAAGATTATGACGGTTTCGAGGACAAAGACGGTTGTCCGGATCGCGATAACGACAAAGACACCATTCTTGATCGCGAGGACAAGTGTCCCAACGAGCCTGAAGACATGGATGGTTTTCAAGATGGTGATGGTTGCCCTGAGCCTGACAATGACAGCGACGGCATTTTGGATGTTGACGACAAATGCCCCGACAAGCCTGAGGTGATCAATGGCGTAGACGACAAAGACGGTTGCCCTGATGAAGGCCTAATCGAGTTCAAGGACGGCCGCGTAATTTTGCAGGACTTCGTGCTCTTTGACTATCAAAAAGCACGCGTGCGCTCGCGTGCGAAGCCTACCTTGGCGGCGATTGCCGAGCTGTGGCGTCAGCATCCAGAATGGCGTGCGATGAGCATTGAAGGCCATGCCGATGAGCGCGGTGATGACAGCTTCAATTATAAGTTAAGTGAAAAGCGTGCCCGTGCCGTTCTTAAGGAAATGATCAAGCTTGGATTCCCTGAGGGTCAAATGTTGTGGGTGGGTCATGGCAAGTCGCGCCCGCTCGACACCGGCGATTCGGAAGAAGCGCAGGCGCGCAATCGACGCGTTGAGTTCGTGGCGCTGGAGATGAACGAAGGCAAGAAGACCACGATCAATCCCAAAGACTTGCTGATCAAAGAGCAAGAAAAGAAAAAAGCTGAGGAACTTAACGAGTTCATTCGCAAGCCTGAGGAAAAGAAACAACCTGACATGAGTTTCGACGTCGAAGAAGTTGAAAAACAACCTCGCCACCGTCACGGGAGGCACAAATGAAAAACGCGTTCTTGACGCTCGGTTTGCTCGCTGCGTATGCGAGTGTGTGGTTGCTCGAAGGCTGCTCGGGATGTGGGCCTTTGGTGGGTGTGCAGTGTTCGTCGGAATACACGCAGTGTGGTTTGATGTGTTACGACTTGGGTCGCGATTTTGCTAATTGTGGTGCATGCGGTGTGACCTGTAACGCGGGTCAGGTATGTCGCAACGGGATGTGCCTGTCGGGCGGCGATGGCAGCATGGGCGATGGCGGCATGAACGGCGATGGCGGCATGAACGGCGATGGCGGCATGAACGGCGATGGCGGCATCGACGGTGGGATGGATGGCGGGATGATGGGATGTCCGCTTGGCACCCAGCTTTGCCCGCCTGATGGATGCGTGTCGGTGACGGGGGATATCCGTCATTGCGGTGCATGTGGCAACGTATGCGCAAACGGAGAGTTTTGTGAAGTAGGGACGGGGGTGCCCTGCACAGTTTCACCCGACAATTGCATGACTGGCCAATGTAATCCCACGACGTTGACTTGTCGTTCGGGGTGTAAGCCGATTTGCACGCCTCCCACCGAGCAGTGCGGCACTGCCTGTGTTGACAAGCAAAATGATGAACAAAATTGCGGCGTGTGCGGGAAACTTTGCATGAGTGGGTTGTGTGTCAATGGTACATGTCAAGATGCAACGCCGGGACATTTGGTCGTGATTGGCCATGATTATTCGGGTTTGTCGTTGCCGAACACTTCGATGCAATATGTGGTGGGCAATTCGGTTTTTCTTAAGCGAAAAGATAAACTGGGCGTATTGCTTTATACGCGCTACACGTATCCGCAGGCTATCTCGCGTGTTAACAACGCAATCAACTTGGTTGCGGCAGGCACGCGTTGGGGCAACCCGTTTAGCAAGATGACCTCGTCCGATCCGGATATTGCGGGCCGAGATTCATTGGGCGTGGATGGAGGTTTCTTTGATTATGAGATCTCTGAGGTGCTCGATAACTACGATGTGTTTGTAATTCACTCACAACCCGATGCCAGCGACACACAAATCACTGACTTGGGCAACCTGCTGGCCAACGCCATTTATCAGTTCCTTGCCAAGGGTAAGGTGGTGGTGGTTCTCGATGGGCCGACGACGAATTTGGGTACCTACCGCATTGTGCAAGCGACTGGCTTGTTTAGCGCAGCGTCCAAGAGCGTGGTGAGCGGGTCGGCGGTTTATATTCCGGCGGATGCCGCGGGTGACGGTGTGGTGAACGGCATGGTCACGCCGATGTATAACGCGTTTGCGGGTTCTGTGGCTTTCAACACAGCGGTGCAAAAACCGATCGTGCGCTTGAATTCAAATAACGAGCCTGTGGTCATCCACGTTGTAACTGGCAACTGACCCGTCGTCGGCAAGAAAATTGGTGCTGTTTTTTTGACGGGTGGTCGTCGAGTGTTGTAGTCCCTTATATGAACGGTTCGTTAAGTTTTTAATGAACAGCGAACAAAAAGGGGGAACTATGTGGGAGCAATACCACGCGACATCATCACATTGCAGTGTTTGCGGTTCTGAGTTTCAAATCCAATTTCGTTATCAGGTGCGCCAAGATGCAAGTGGTGTGGTGTGCTTTTGTTCGCAAAAGTGTCTGCAAGATTCGCTAACCAGCGCCCATGCAGCCCATTGTGAGGTGTGCGAAAAGCCCTTTGAGGTGGAGTTCCCCTATCAGGTGCAAGCGGGCGACTATGGCGCACGGTATTTTTGTTCGCTCGAGTGTGTGCAGGGCGCCAAGTCGGATGCGCTACCGAGTTCGCGCACCAAACGTATTGCGGTGTTTAATCACAAGGGTGGCACGGGCAAGACGACCACCGCCATCAACATCGCGGCTGGGTTTGCCGAGCTTGGCAAAAAAGTGCTTTTGATCGACGCGGATGGTCAGGGCAACGTGGGCGCGAGCCTGGGTATTCGTGGCGAACACACGCTTTACCATATTTTGGTGCATGGACGCTCGCTTGAAGAAGTGGCGATACCGGTGCGCACCAATTTGGATGTGGTGACATCGAATGAGCTTTTGGCGGCTGCGGAGTTGCACTTGGCTGCCAGGCCCAATCGTGATCGCGTATTGCGCGAGCGTTTAGGCGCGGGGGGCGACGCGTACGATGTGGTGGTGCCTGTGTCGTGCGATTACTTATCGCTGGTGGGCGTTAAGCAGGTGCTTAAGACAATCAAGAATGTGCGTGAGCTGTTGAAGCACGATGTGAACCTGGTGGGAGTGCTGCCGACCTTCTACGACGTGCGTAACAAGATTTGCCGCGAGGCCGTTGACGCGCTGACCGATCACTTTGGCGAGCGTTGTTTGCCTCCGATTCGTGTTAACACCAAGTTGAAGGAAGCACCGAGCGCCAAACAAACGATTTTTGAGTATGCGCCAGACAGTCACGGTGCGCTTGATTATCGCGGATTGGTTGAGCATTTGCTCAGCGTTGAAGATGCACCGGTCACAGAAGAGGCCCTAAATGCTGCCACTTTTAGTGTGCCAGCGATGACCACATCCAACGCATATTCTGCAGCAGCTGTTTGAGGAGAATCTTATGCACAAGCCTAAAACCAGTTATCATCAAGTGTTAGAAGGCGATGAAGTCGCTCAGGTGCTTCGCGCGAGTTTTTATCAACCAAGCGCAAAACCGGTGGTAAAGCGACCTGCAGCCAAGCAGCCGGAGCACTATGAGGTGATCTGTATTTCGCTTTATCGCGAGGACCTCGAGCGCTTGGACAAGAAAGTGGCAGACCTAAAACGCTCAGGGCACACAAAAATGAATCGTAGTGCGTTGATTCGTTTTGCACTCGATACGGCCGATTTGGGTGCGCTGCCTAAGGCTTATTGAGCTTGCGTGGCTGGGACGCCAATGAGGCGGGTGCGTCTGTGTAAGATGTGCTCGCCAAACCATTCGTATTCGCGCCACTCGCCTTTGCTTGCGCCCACGCCGATGATGAGCGGGTAGGCGATATTAAACATTAGCGCAATGCCGCAGAGCACATATAAAAAGACAGCGATCCCATAGGTGAGCGACACCACCAGTGTAATGAGCAAAAACACGCCGATGTAAATAGCGTAGGCGGCCGCTTGATAGTAGACGGTCTGATTGAGATGAAACAAGAGGAATGGACCGCGTCGTTTGGTAATGATTAAGATAAGTAAGGGCGGCACAAAGGTTGGAAAGAAGCCGAGTGATAAAAGTGCGCCAAGCGCGCCAAGAATGTGCGCAAGGCTGGCGAACTCGCGTTCGTGCTCGTCAGGTGCGTAGCCAGCATTTTTTGCTTGCATGAAGGGGTTTGGCGAGGGCGCCGCGTACTCGATGGTGTTCATGAATAAGCTGGAATGTAGCACGACATGAGCCCTTAGAAATAGTACTATCGTGACGGCGGTTGCCGGCGGCTTTGGCGCAATGCGCTTGTACCATACATAAACGCACTGAGCGTGAGTCAGACCTTAGAGCGTGGGTACAGCCCTCCTCAGGCGGGTCCCGCTCGCTACGGCTGAACTGCGCCTACGCTCCCGCCCCCCTTCGTCGGATTGCACCGGCTCTGAAAGGTCTGACTCACGCTCAGTGCGTTTATACATAAATTGGTGGCTGGGGTAGCGCTTGTGGGCTTTTTGAGTCAGATTAGCGTGCAACCTAAACGCAGCGAGGTTGCCCCTTGAAAACTGACTCTTTCGATAAAGAAAACACAGCGCGAATGCCAGAACTAGCGCTGACCTTTGACGATGTTTTGCTCTTGCCGGCTTATGCCGATTTTCTGCCGAAAGATGCCGACGTCAGAACCTTGTTCGCGCGTAAGTTGCCGCTGAATATTCCGATCGTGTCCAGCGCGATGGATACGGTGACCGAGTCGCGCACGGCGGTGACGATGGCGCGCGAGGGTGGCCTGGGTGTGGTGCATAAGAATCTGAGTATCGACGATCAGGCTGATGAAGTGCGCAAAGTGAAGCGTACTGAGTCAGGGATGGTCGCCGACCCGGTGACGGTGGGGCCTAAAGACATGCTGCAAAAGGCCCTGCGCCTGATGCGCGAACATGGCATTTCGGGTTTGCCAGTGGTTGAGCAGGCGAAGTTGGTCGGTATTTTGACCAGCCGCGATATTCGCTTTGAGAAAAATCTTGAGCAATCCGTCGAAAATCTGATGACGCGTGAGCTTGTGACGGTGCAGCCGGGCGTGTCGCTTGAAAAAGCCAAAGAACTTTTGCATTTGCACCGCATTGAAAAATTGCTGGTGGTTAATGATCAGGGGCAGCTCGAGGGGTTGATAACGATCCGCGATTTGCTGCAAGCCGAGAAGTTTCCCCACGCCAATAAAGATGCGCTGGGGCGTTTGCGCGTAGCCGCGGCGGTGGGTGTTGGAGGCGATAATGCAGAACGCACCGATGCGTTGGTTGAAGCTGGCGTGGATGCGTTGGTGGTCGACACGGCGCACGGGCATACCAAGGGTGTGATCGATCGAGTGCGCGCCATCCGATCAAAATATAGCGAACTGACCATCGTGGCGGGCAATGTGGCTACGGGCGATGGATGTCGCGCCTTGATCGAAGCGGGCGCCGATGCAGTGAAAGTGGGCATTGGGCCTGGATCGATTTGTACGACGCGCGTGGTGTCTGGTATTGGCGTGCCGCAGATCACGGCGATTATGGAATGCGCCAAGGTGGCGAAAGAAAAGGGTGTACCAATCATTGCTGATGGGGGCATCAAGTATTCGGGCGATATCGTCAAAGCGTTGGTGGCCGGGGCGCACTGCGTGATGATCGGGTCATTGTTTGCGGGTACCGACGAGGCGCCAGGGCAGACCGTGCTTTATCAAGGACGCACGTATAAGATTTATCGTGGAATGGGCTCACTTGGTGCGATGCGCAAAGGCTCCAAGGATCGCTACTCGCAAGGCCATGTCGACGAGCTCGATAAGCTTGTGCCCGAGGGTATCGAGGGGCGTGTGCCGTATCGCGGGCCCTTGTCGTCGGTGATCTTTCAGCTGCTTGGTGGCATTCGTTCGGGCATGGGCTATGCGGGTTGCGCGAATCTTGAGCTTTTGCGTACGAAAGCCAAGTTTGTGCAACAGACAGCTCAGGGCTTAAAAGAAAGCCACGTGCACGATGTGTTCGTGACCGAAGAGTCACCGAACTATCCGATGTCGCGCTAGTTTTCGCGGCAGACTTGGGTTAGGTTGTCGATCGACACCTGGATGCGTGAAAAAGTGCGCCAGACAAAGGCTTCTTGGGGCGACAGATATGGTGCCCGGTCCGCGTTGACAAGCCCTGCACAACTGTTTTCCGATTTGCCTTGTGCTGCACTCGACCACGCTCTGACGTTTGCACGATAGGCCAATGTGTTTTCGTACGTATGAAAAAAAAGCGCGTCGTCTTTTCCGATGTTGCCAAGAGGCGGAACTTCGTTAGCTTCAAACTTAAATTTGGGTCGTATGGTGACGTTATAGTTGCCGGATTGGCGTAGGACGAGAACGATGAAAAGATCGGCAACCTCGTTGACGTTAGGATCGGCCCATGATCGTTGCTTGTAATCTGCGAGTGCTTCTTCGAGGGGTTTGCGAATGAAGGGTGGCATGTTCTGAATATTTTGCTGGGTCATCATTCCCATGGTTCGATCAGGTGGCATGGCAGCTTGGTTATTAAAGAAAGCGTCACAGGTGCGGAATTCTTCGTTGTAGCCTGCATAACAACCATCGGGCCGTTTGCTGCTTGCCTGACATGGTAACGATTTTTCAAGGCGTGGTTTTGGATTTGCGTGTGCGCTGATGGGCGTCATCGATACTGAACCTGTCATGCTTATGGCGGCGAAGGTGCATGCGAAAAATAGATGCTTGCGTGACATCGTTTGGGACTCCTTTGTATCGTTTGTAGTCGTAATGGTGCTGGGTTAAAGAGTCAAATGTAAAACGTTACGCGCGAATCGTGTTAGATACTATTTCTTTGGATGAAGTGTAAATAGCGCGCGATCTTAGGTTTTTTGTGGTGACGCGCACTAAAGTGCATGTCGCCCGGCGGGTGGTGACTCCCGCTGAAGGGCATGTCACCGGGTTGGCACCGGGTGGGTGGTGACATGCACTAAAGTGCATGTCACCATAGCGCCATGGTGCAGGGTAACTCAGAGAATATTGTGATCTTGGATTTTGGTTCGCAGTACACGCAGCTGATTGCGCGGCGTGTGCGCGAGCTGGGTGTGTATTGCGAGATTCATCCTTGTCATTGGCCGCTTGCAAATATTAAAGCCAAGGCGCCGAAGGCGATTATTTTATCAGGCGGGCCTTCAAGTGTGCTCGGCGATGACGCACCACAAGCGGACGTTGGGTTGTTTGAACTTGGGGTGCCGGTGCTTGGTATTTGTTACGGGCAGCAGTGGCTGAGTCATGTGCTTGGCGGCAAGGTGGAAAAAGCAACGCATCATGAATATGGGCCTGCGACGATTCGCATTAAAGAAGCAAGCGGCATTTTTGCGCGCTTTAAAGTCGGCGATGAAACACCGGTGTGGATGAGCCACGGGGATCGTGTGATCTCGCTGCCCGAGGGCTATCGCGTGATCGCAGAATCGACGAGCTCACCTTTTGCGGGCGTTGCCCATGATCAAAAGCGTGTGTGGGGCGTGCAGTTTCACCCCGAGGTGATGCATACGGCGCGCGGCAAAGATATCCTCTCGGCGTTTTTGTTTGATATCGCCAAGTGTCAGGGCGGCTGGACGTCGGAAGCTTTTGTTGAGCGCGTGGTGAGTGAAATCAAAGCCAAGGTGGGCACGCGCCAAGTCGTGTGTGCGTTGTCGGGAGGCGTTGATTCATCGGTGGCCGCGTTGCTTGTGAATAAGGCGATTGGCAAGCAGCTACATTGTGTGTTCGTTGACAACGGGTTGATGCGCAAGAACGAAGCTGAGCAAGTGCGCACCATGTTTCAGGCGGTGCCCGAGCTTTCGCTTAAGATTGTCGATGCTTCTGAGCAGTTTCTCGGTGCACTCAAGGGTGTGAGTGATCCGGAAGAAAAGCGTAAAATCATTGGTCGCGTGTTCATTGAGGTGTTTGAGCATGAGGCGCACGCCATTCAGGATGTGGGTTTTTTGGTGCAGGGTACACTTTACCCAGATGTGATCGAAAGCGTGTCGGTTAAAGGCCCAAGTGCTGTGATCAAAAGTCATCACAATGTAGGCGGACTGCCCGAGACGATGAAGCTTGATTTGATTGAACCGCTGCGTGAGCTTTTCAAAGATGAAGTACGACGTGTGGGGCTCACGTTGGGATTACCAAAACCTATGATTGAACGACATCCGTTTCCGGGGCCGGGGCTTGGGATCCGCGTGCTCGGCGCGCTCGATAAAACAAGGCTTGATACGCTGCGTGAGGCGGATGCGATCTTTATCGACGAGCTACACAAAGCCGATCTTTATAATGAAGTTTGGCAAGCGTTCAGTGTGCTCTTGCCGGTCAAAACGGTGGGCGTAATGGGTGATGAACGCACCTACAGCAACGTGCTCTCGCTGCGCGCGGTGAGCTCAGTGGACGGGATGACGGCGGATTGGTCGCGCTTGCCGCATGATTTCTTGGCGCGGGTTTCTTCTAGAATTATCAACGAGGTACGCGGCATTAATCGCGTGGTTTACGACATCTCGAGCAAGCCGCCGGCGACCATCGAGTGGGAGTAATCCTAGGCAACGCGCGTGTGATCAAGTGGGGACTCTGCGCCCCGGATCATGTCGAGCACACTTTATGCATGAGTGGTGTTCGTCGTTAAAAAAAAGCAAAAACCTGCGTTTTTTAGCTTGTCTTTTGGCGGCGACGCAGGCATACAAGCAGAACAACCCGCAAGGGAAGTCTCAATCACGGGGGCGTTCGTATCGAGTTCTCACGTGAGCAGAGTTGTCAACATTGACTTACAAACTAAGTACCAATAAGGAGGAGCAACTATGGCGTCTGCTAGCCGAATGACCAAATCACAAATCATTGGAGAACTTTCCGACAAGACTGGTTTGACCAAGAAAGACGTCAGCAGCGTGTTTGCGTCGTTGCAAGAGCTCGTCAAGCGCGAGCTTAGCAAGCGTGGCCCGGGCGAGTTCGTCGTTCCGGACATGATGAAGCTCAAGGTCCGTGCCATCCCCGCTCGTAAAGAGCGCAAGGGCATCGACCCCTTCACCAAACAAGAGCGCGTCTTCCCAGCCAAGCCTGCGTCGCGCAAGATCCGTGCAACAGCCTTGAAGAAGCTCAAGGACCTGGTCGCTTAATCAGCACTGTCATCGATGTAAGGGCCTAGCGGCTCTTGCAGCGGATACGACAAGAAAAGCCTGCCTCTTTCGATACGTCGATTAGGTGGGCTTTTTCTTTTTCGAAGCGAGTTGCGCACGCTGGGCCTCGGCTTTAAGCAAGGCCTGCTTGCGCGCCACGCCCCAACGGTAACCCGTAAGCGCGCCATCGGCGGCGATGACACGATGACATGGCACGGCAAGCGACACTGGGTTTTGGCCACAGGCACGCGCGACTGCACGAACGGCTTTGGGATTGCCTAGGCGTTTTGCAAGCTCGCCGTAGCTGAGGGTTTGGCCAAAGGGTATCGACTGCAGCGCTTTCCATACTTGATGTTGAAACGCGGTGCCGATTAAATCGAGTGGCAGATCGAGGTTCTTTGCCGGGCGCTCGATAAACGCTAAGGTTTTGTTGACCCAGCTGGTGAGCTTTGTGCTGTCGTGAACAATGTGAGCCCGCGCGAAACGTTTTTTTAGATCATTGATAAGTTCGTCGGCACTGGCGCCCAATTCGATCGCGCATACCCCTTGTTCGGTGGCGGCGACCAACACCTTGCCCAGCGGTGAATCGGCGAGGGTGTAACGAATGTGTCGACCTGCTCCTTGCTTGGCATATTGCGAGGGCGTCATACCTAGGCCCTTTTTGCGTTTGGCATAGATGCCGCTGGTTGAGCCGTAACCGGCCGAAAAAATGGCTTTGGTTACGCTGCGGTGATCAGCGAGGTTGTTTTTGAAGATTTGATGCTTTTTGGTCATGACGTACTCTTTGGGACTTATGCCTAGGATGCGTTTGAAGTGGCGTTGAAGGTGAAAGGGACTGACGCCAACACGTTGGCCCAAGGTAGCAAGATCGGGCGCTGGGTTGCGCGTGTCGAGTAGCTCAAGTGCATGTTTGACGGCTCTGTCGATGGGCGTGCGCCGATCGGGACGATTGGGGTGACAACGCTTGCAAGCTCGGAATCCGGCGTGCTCAGCGTCTTTGATATTAACAAAGAAGCGCACGTTTTTTTTCAGCGGCAAGCGTGATTTGCAGCCGGGCAGGCACACCACGCGGGTGGTCACCACCCCGTAAAGAAAATGCCCGATGGCCTTTGGGTCGCGCGTTGTGAGCGCCTGCCAGCGTTGATCGTTTGTGTGATAGTGCTCTTGCATGGTTGTCACCTTAGCTGAAGCAGCGCTTGGGTCGCCATCGGTTTCTTGCGGTGTAATTCTGGGTGATCTTAGCGCAAATGGGAAGGGGCGTTGAGCCGGTTTCAGGAAGCTCAGCTGAAACGAATTTTGTGAGTTCGAATGGGTTGATCGGCGAAACGCGCTATAGTCGATGCATGCCCCATCTCACGCTCGAGTATACGGAAAACACGCGCTTACACATCGAAGCGCCCAAGGTGCTTAAGAATCTGGTGACCAGGTTGGCAGAACATCCTGAGTTTAAACTTGAAGACATCAAAGCGCGCGCTGTGTGTCTGGAGCATTTTGTCGTAGGCGATGACAGTCCAGACAATGCGTTTATTTATTTACGCTTGGCGCTTCTTGAGGGACGTAGTGCTGAGGTCAAAAGTGCGGTGCTTGAGCGAATGCTTGGGGAGCTTCAGCATTATTTCAGCGAACGATCTTTGCCGCGCAATACGCAACTGTGTGTTGAACTTGTGGATATCGTGCGGGCGTCTTACAAAAAGGTAACTTTTGCTCGATGAGCCAGGTGCGCTTTGAACACGCCTTGCGAAAAGGTGAAAAACACCTGGGTCGAGTTGACCCTTTGATGCGCAAAATCATCAAGGCGCACGGGCGTTGTTCGTTGAAGCCCGAGTGGCGCCGCGGGCCTTATGAAGCGTTGATTCGTTCGGTCACCTTTCAGCAGCTTCACGGCAAAGCGGCTGAGACCATTTATGGGCGTTTCCTTGATTTGTTTGAGGGACCGGGGTTTCCTGAGCCCGAGCGCGTTTTGACGCATAATGTTGAGTCGCTGCGCGCGGTGGGATTGTCACGCGCCAAGTCGCTTGCGATTTTGGATATTGCGGCGCGTACCAAGGATGGCGTCATTCCACAAAAACGGGCAGGCCTGACACGGCTTGACGATGAGGTGCTTATTGAGCGATTTACGCAAGCGCGTGGCGTGGGTCGATGGACAGTGGAAATGTTTTTGATTTTTAGCTTGGGTCGTTTGGATGTGTTGCCGGTCGATGATTTTGGGGTGCGGCAGGGCTATACGCTTGCCGCGGGATTACGCGAACAGATCAAGCCTAAAGTGCTTGCCGAGCGTGGGGCGTGCTGGGCACCTTATCGCAGTTTGGCCGCGTGGTATTTGTGGCGCGTCAAAGACACGCCCTAGATACACTCTAGATACACCCTAATTTAGGGCAGCGATATCGACCCGTCATTGTTGATGGCAAAGAAGGGGTTCCATGCGATTTCCCATAAGTGATCGTCGAGGTCGGCAAAGTAGCCGCTGTAGCCGCCCCAAAACACGTCTTGTGCGGGCTTCACTAGACGTGCTCCGCAGGCCACTGCACGTTCGAGATGTTTGTTGACGGCCCTTTTGCTTTTAACATTGTGCGCTAAAGTGACGCGACGAAAGCCTGAGCCTTTTGCGTTGACCTGAGCGTCTTGTGCCAATGCTTTCCAGTGAAAAAGCCCAAGCTTGGTGCCGTGTAAATCGAAGAAGGCGATGTGATCGTTGCTTGCGCTGGACGGGGTTTGCTTGAGTAGCTTTTCATAAAAAGCGCGAGCGCGCGCGATGTTGTCGACGCCAAGGGTAATTAGATGCACTTGCATGGTTTGTTAAGTACAAGACTTGCCAAGCGTAAGCAAGCGTAAGCAAGCGCAAGCCAGCGCAAGCAAGTCAGTTGTATCGCGCGCGTTGGGCGCTGCGACATAACAGCACAGTTTCGGTGCCACACAAAAACACAAGCCGTGTGCGAATGAAAGAAAGCAGTTTGTCGCGCACGGGATTGGCAAAGTGTGACGCTAGGACTGTGCTTTGCTGATCGGGCGTGCACGGGTCGTCGTTCTCGCGATGTAAGAAGGTGTCAAAAGAAAGGGTGTCGGCGCCATCCACCAAAGGGCAGCTAAATGTCCATTCGGTTCTTTGCGCAGGGTGTTCGCCAAACATGACGAGTTGACGCATGGGTTTGTTGAACGCATCAGACATGGCTTGAGCAAACATGCTGGAGGTGCGATAAATAGGCCGAAGGAGGGGGTCTGTTTGCATGAATACCGTGAGCGCGCCAAGAAAGGCTGGGCAGAGGTTTTTGGCTTCGTAGTGGGTGTAGGCCAGGCACTCATCTGCGTCGGCGCCTTCGAGCAGCACGCCGCCGGGTTCGGTGGTGGCAAAATATGTGCTGGATGCGTTGCTTGGCGCAAGTAGCCGTGGTGCGTTTTGCTCGCAACTATAAAGCATGAACACTAGCGCGGTGCCCATTAGGTTAGGTAATTTCGACGGCCGAACTCGCATGGTTGGGATGCTTGTAGAACCCAACGACGCAGAATGCAAGGTTGTTGTGTGTTGGTTAGGCTTTGGGAACCCAGACCTTGAGCAAGAACGCTGCGAGTGCAGCGCAGCCGGCGGCCAACGTGAAGGCAAGATTCGGCGATGCGTTTTGCCAAACCCAACCAAAGAGCACCGATGCGAGCAGGAGCGTGACGCCATTGATCGCATGAAACCAACCATAGGCCGTGCCTAGTATTTCAGGGTCACACATTTCTGCGACCAATGCGCGCTCGGCGCCTTCGGTCGCAGCGAGATAAAGCCCGAACGCACCAAAAATAAGCCAGACCTCGACGGTTGGAATGACAAGCCATCCGAGGCATAGATAACACAACGCATAAAGCGACCAGCCGATGACGATAAAAGGTTCGCGCCCAGCATGATCCGACCAGCGCGAGAGCGGCACCGAAGTTAAGCCTGCCACAAGCGACATCAGCGCCCACACCAAGGGCACCATGTCGTCGCTAATGCCGAGCTGATGGGCCTTGAGAAGAAGAAACATGTTGGACGAGTTGCCTAAGCCAAAGATCGCCAGGGTGACAAGATAACGTCGATAGGCCGGTGGTAACTCGCTCAGCTTATAAGCGAAGATGCGCGCGCCTTCGCCAATCTTTTCGCGGATTTGAGTGCTGGCATCTTCATGCACACGCAATGTGAGCGCAACGACCAATAGTCCAGGAATGGCAGTATAAAGAAAGATGTGTTCGATCGGGACGTGCTTCTTTAGCAAGAAGCTTGCGATCAGGGGGCCCGCGAATGCGCCGAGGTTATCCATTGCACGATGAAAGCCAAAGGCGATGCCGCGGCGATTGGGTGCTGCAGATCGCGCCAGCAACGCATCGCGTGGTGCGCTACGTAAGCCTTTGCCCATGCGATCGGTGACGCGCAGTACCAACACCATGGGCCAACTGCGCGCGAAGGCCAGCATGGGTCGAGCTACCGCCGCGAGGGTATAGCCGCTAAGGATCCAGGGTTTGGCATAGCGGTTGCGATCGGAGACGACGCCTGATATCAGTCGAAAAAAACTGCTGGTGGCTTCAGCAAAACCTTCGATGATGCCGAGAATGGCCGGTCCACTGCCGAGCATGCTCGCCAGATATAAAGGTACAAGCGGGTAAACGAGATCGCTCGCCGTATCGTTGAGTAAACTCAATATACCCAGCACCCATACCGTCGAGGACACGCCTTTCATACGAAAGGCTGCCATTGTAATGCGAGATGCTTTGGTTTGGCAGGTTTTTTTGTCGGCTAATAAGGGTAATAACGCGGCATGATGTTGTTGGGCCAAAAATAGTATTTGGGATCGTTATCGGTGTTCGTAACGCTGACGTCGGGTGGGTCGATGCCACGGTAGATGGAATCGACGGTTTGAGCGGGTTCGATCACGATGTTGTACGTTTGTGCGCCGTCACTAATGATGTCGTCAACACCCTTAATGGTGATGCTTTGCGCGCGAAACCAGTTGTCTTGCGTAAACGAAACCGAATAAGTTGTGGGAAAACCTTCCGAGGGTTTGTCGCTTGAAAGATTAAAGGTCACCTGAGCTTCGGGCATGGTGCCCAAGCGAATGGTGAACGTGGTTGAGGCGCCGTCTTCAGATGTGGTGAGCCCGGAGATGGGTTCAACGATCACACTGGCGCGATCATCGTCGCTGTTGATAACAGAGACGTCTGGTGCGAGCATGCCGTCGTAGCGAGGGTCTTGGCTAGAGATGCGGCTGATGCGGACCCGGTAGTCTTGGGCGCCGTCTGCCATGGCGTCGTCGACACCTCGCACGATGACGGTCTGAGGGGTATTCCAGCTGGTGGGTGTAAAGAGCAATTGCGTCACACTCAACACGCCTTCGTTGGTGTTGCTGCTAGAAAGTGACAACAGGCAGTCTCGAAGTGGCTGTGTGGTGAGTTTCACGCTGAAACTTGCCTGCCCACCGGTTTCACTGGTCATCAGACCTGAACTCGGCGTCACCAAAAGGCCGGGCATGTCGTCGTCGCTGTTGATCACCTGCAAGTCGGGCACGTCGATGCCTTGAAAGCGCGGGTCACTGCTCGCCGTGGCGGAGCTGAGTACAGTATAAGGTTGATCACCATCGGCGATTTCGTCATCAACACCTTTGATGGTAAGCACTTGCGGCGTCTGAGCGTTGTCATGTGTAAAAGTGATCATCGAGGGTGCGACCATGCCTTCACTGGGGCTTGAGCTCGAAAAGACAATGCTCACCTCGTGGGTGGGTGCGGTGCTTAGCGTGATCGAAAACGTGGCAAGCCCTCCTGCTTCGCTGGTGCGCAAGGGGCTTACTGCGTTGATGATAACAGTGCCTTTTTCAACGTTAATGGGTGCTGTGGGTGAGGCGGGCGCTTTCTGTGAGGCGATCGTCTCGTGTTTGGGTGTGTCCTTTGGTCGATCGGCTGGCATGAGATCGATGCAGCGACAATTGCATAAGATGCAAAACATCGATAGGACGGCAGTCGTTTGCCATCGCGCGTTGCTGACGGTTTGGTAGCACCCGTATTTTGACTTAGAATTCAAGTGCTTATCACTTTGAGGGAACCTTTTTTGCGCATCCTGCGTCTTATTGGGTGTGTGTGAAGCGAATATTGTAAAGGTTGTAAAATTGCAATATTAGCTTAGACTGTACATCCTTAGGGAGATAAATATGGCTCAGAACCACAACTTAATCCGATTCGTTCAACTTGGCTTTGTCGCGCTGGCCCTTGTGCTCAATGGCTGTGGCGACGATAGCAGCAGCAAATCCGCTGATGCCAGCGTCGATGGCTCAACACAAGATGGTGGCACGATCATCGATTTGCCTGACGGAGGCGGTCAATGCCAATGCAATCCGAATGGTGGTAGTGGTGTTCAGTTTGGCGCCAACGCGATTCCGATTTGCCCAAGTGGCTCGCCGTGTCCCGTGTTCTAGTTTTAGGGTTCTAGCGTTTGCCGCGGGATGTAGGGGGTGTCCTCAGTTAGCTCCCGTCGGTAGCGGGTTTTATTTGAGCTTTATAGCCACTTTCTTCTCCT
>JBGAKI010000055.1:0-21311 GCA_044224525.1 Polyangiales bacterium
GACCCGCCTGAGGAGGGCTGTACCCGCGCCCAGACGTTTGACTCACGCTCAGTCCGTTTATGTATAGTATCCCACGGGTTTGCTCGTAGCATCTGCCCTGAGGCTAGGTCGTGCGCTTTGCACCAAACAACCGCAAAATCTTCGTGGTTTCAATGAGGGTGACAGGCACAAGCCCAAGGCCAAAAATGAACGCATATTCGCCGGGCGTGGGGTGATGAAGCGTGAGCAAGTGACGCAACCATTCTAGTTGATACAAACCGACCTGAAGGGCTAGGCAGCCTGCCACCGCAACCAATAGCTTACTATTGGTCAAAAGGCCCAAACGCCAGAGGGGCTGTTGATGGTTGCGCGAGGCAAACGACCGAAAAAGCTCGGCTACGACGAGCACCGAGAACGCCATGCTGCGTGCCTTATTAACATTCTCGTGCGCTAAATACCACCCAAAAACACTAAGCACAAGACAAGCGTTCAGCAGGCCAACGCTGGCAACGCTGCGCCACTCGCGAGGGCGCAGCAAGGGCTCGTGTTCGTGACGCGGTCGTTTGGTCATCAGCGTCTCGTGTGCGGGGTCCATCGCGAGCGCCAACGCGGGTGGACCGTCGGTCATCAGATTAATCCACAGCAGATGCAAAGGAAGAAGCGGCGCCGGGTAACCCCACACGCGAGCCGCCAGCACAATCAGCAGCTCGCCTGTATTACCGGCAAGCAAATACACTAGTGCTTTGCGGATGTTCTGAAAAACGCCGCGGCCTTCATGCACAGCGGCGATGATGCTTGCAAAGTTATCGTCGGTTAGCACAATGTCTGCGGCTTCGCGTGCGATTTGCGTGCCCGCAAACCCCATCGCAATGCCGACGTCGGCTTCACGCAAGGCTGGCGCATCGTTGACGCCGTCACCCGTCATGGCAACGACCGCGCCGGTCGCTTTGAGCTCGCGCACGATCGAAAGCTTGTCTTGAGGGCTGGTGCGAGCTTTGACGTAATCGCCGCTTGCGTGGTTGTCATCGACCAAACCCAGTTCGCTTGCGATGGCATTCGCTGTGATCGCGTTGTCACCTGTGATCATTATCACATCGATACCAGCGCTGCGCGCTTGCGCGATGGCCGCTGCGGCCTCGGGTCGTGGTGGGTCAGCAATGCCAAGTAAGCCGATAAACTCAAGTTCTCGCTCTTGCGCTTCATGACCGATCGCAACGGCGAGGACACGCAACCCCAGCTCAGCCAATCTCGTGTGTTCTTTATTGATATCCGCGGGTAGACCTGTACACAGCGCAATCACCGTTTCATAGGCGCCCTTGACATAGAGCTGCTGGTCTGCGCGCAAGATCGACATCATTTTGCGTTCTGTCTCAAAAGGATTGACGCGCATACGAGGGTTGCTCGTTTCAATGTCGCGGCGATGAATACCGTGCTCACGCGCCGCCATTAAGATCGCAACCTCGGTCGGGTCCCCAACGCCATCCACTGAATCGTCGGTGATTTCGGCATCGCAGCACGCGGCACCCGCCTGAAGTACAGCCCTCGCGTCCGCGCCCCATGCCTCACGCACGCGCATGTGACCCGTTGTCAGCGTGCCGGTCTTGTCGGTACAAATCACGTTCACGCTGCCCAGTGTTTCGACCGCCAGCAATTTTCTCACCAACACGTTTCGTGAAGCCATGCGTTGCACTCCGATGGCCAATGCAATGGTAACAATCGCAGGCAGCCCCTCAGGCACGGCGGCAACCGCGAGCGAGATCGCCGTCATCAGTACCTCAAGCGCTTGGTCGCCTCGCGCCAGACTGACGACCGCGATGAGTATGACGATCGTCAAGCTGACCCAAATCAGCATCTGCCCCAAACGAGCAAGGCGCCGTTGCAGCGGCGTCTTTTCGCGGTGCGCAGTCATAATGAGATGGGCAATCTTGCCCAGCTCAGTTTGCATGCCGGTGGCGCTAACCTCAGCCTGTGCGCTACCGCGAGCGATAGCCGTCCCCATAAAAACGCCACATGTCGATCCGTTCAACTTAGTGTGACCCTCACCAAGGCCATGCTTTTCAACCAATTCGCTTTCGCCTGTTAGAATCGCCTCATTCACGCCAAGGTTGTGCGCCTGAATAACCTTAGCGTCTGCTGCAACGATATCACCTGCCTCAAGCAGCAATAGGTCGCCTGGAACGACCATGCTAGCGTCGATGAGCATGGCGTGATCGTCGCGCACAACTCGAGCATGAGGCGAGCTCACATGTCGCAAAGCTTGCATGGCACGCTCGGCACGAAACTCCTGCGCAAACCCGATCAGCCCGTTGAGCATGACAATCGCAACGATCGCAAGCGCATCTTGCATATCGGCCACTGCGACGGACAACCCTGCACCGATCATGAGCAGCCAAATGAGCGGACTATTGAATTGTGACCAGAGCAGCTTAGGCACCGAAAAGGGCTGTTTTTCGTCGAGCCGATTAGGCCCAAACCTAGACAGCCGCCTGTGTGCTTCGTTGCTTGTTAATCCCACCTGATATCTTTATCATAACCGCCGAGCGTGTTCTATGTGAGGTCGCAAACGGCGAGGCGTTGTCTTTTATCCAACTGCGACTTCGTTAGCCACATGAAAGGAATGGCCAAAAGGGAAATGCCCACCGACAGACTTGCCAGCGTTGGCATGCCAATCAGTGTATGATTCACCGAGTTGGTGGCGAGTATGATCGACGACAACCCTGAACCCAAACCTTCGGCCAAACTTTCCACCGCCGAGCGAAACGAGCCAAAACGTGCGCGTTCGTGGGCCGCGGGCACCTTCGAAACAAGCGACACGTACGCGACGCCACGCACGCCAAAGGCAAAAAAGATCAACATAAACGCGCTCAATGCCGACCATGGTGGCGGCACCATGGCAAAACTTGCGTAGATCACCACCGCGCTGATGATCACGCCAGCGGTGCCGATCGTCGGGTCGCCAAAGCGATCCGTCAAACGACCCGCAATCCGGGTCGTTACAAAGCTCACCAAACCTCCGCCAAGATACAGCGTGCCCAGTGCTTTACGAGGCACGTGCAAGTTGGCGCTGACGTAACTTGCCATCGTAACTTGCCATATGCGCAATAATACTGAAAGCGCTCATCGTCGCCGCAAACGACAGTGCACACGCATAGATGTGCACGCGCCCAATGCGATTGCATAACAAAGTGAGCTAACGGGCCCGGCAAAGAAACCTGCAAAGAAACGCGCCGCAAGCAGCGATACAAAACCCACTGCCAGCGCTCCCAAAATGCTACCAAGCGATAACCTTATTAGCGCAATCACTAATGCACGGCGCCGATCAAAACGATCGAGGATTGTCGCGCCCGCTACGCCCGCGATAAATGCCACGAGCATATAGATGCCGCTGATCGTGCCCAGTTGATGCAGCGCAATACCGAGCGCTTGTAAACTGTGGTCCAAGCGGCATCACGATCATAAAGTCGAGAATGTCGATAAACTGCACAAAAGCGAGCAGCCATAACACGCGTTGCTCACTCCTAACGATAATCGAAGGGCTTGTCATTTGGCTGAAAATGGGTAGCGTTGGTTCACCTTAAGCCAAGACTACGCGGGGCAACTATGAAGCAGAACACGGTCACTCTCAACAATTCGGTCAAGAGGCGAGGATCCATCCTCGGAGGCGTGCGATGAACTCGTTTACAAAAGGCTTCTGTGAAGTCGCGCAGTGCTTACCGGCGACCTCGACAACGTTGATCGGCGAGAACAAAGTCTGGCGCAGTTTGCCGCGGCGCGCGCAGCGCAGGGTAGGCCCTTTCGTGTTTTGCGATCATTTTGGCCCCACCAAGCTGGGTCAAGCACCGATGAGCGTGCCGGCGCACCCACATTGCGGCTTGCAGACGGTCACCTATCTGTTGTCGGGCTCGCTACGCCACACAGATTCAATTGGGTCCGTACAGATCATTCAACCTGGCGACGTCAACTGGATGACCGCGGGCGCAGGCATTGTGCACGCTGAAGAGACACTCAGCACCAACGAGCCTCTACATCTCATCCAAACCTGGGTGGGCCTACCGCAGGCACATCGCAAGACTGCACCCGCATTCGAACATTACGCGCGCGATACCTTGCCGTCTATTCAAATGCAGGGCGCAACCATTCGCGTGTTAGCGGGTGCATTGCACGATGCGCGTTCGCCCGTGCATACCTTTCAAGCGACAACGTATCTAGATATCATGCTTTCCCCTGGCAGCGACGCTGACCTAACAGTCGACCCCTCGCATGAGTTGGCCGCGTACGTGATCGAGGGCACCCTTCACATCGGCAGCGACCCCATCGACACACACGCGCTGGCGGTGCTCACGCCCGGCGACAAGCTGCGCTTAACCTCGGCGACGGGTGCGCGCGTGTTGCTGTTGGGCGGCGAACCTTTGCCTGAGCCCACTGTTATTTGGTGGAATTTTGTCGTCGACTCGCTTGAAGAAGGTAAAGCGCGCGAAGCCGACTGGCATGCAGGGCGTTTTGCCGGCATCACCCATACTTAAAACTGGTCAACGTCGGATCAAAAGCGATATTATCACCTTTTTCAAAGGGGAGACCATGTTGCATGTATTCGTTCGCGCCGTGATCGGTTCATTGATGCTTGCTGCATCAGCTTGCGGCGACGATTCAAACAAGAACCCGACTGACAGCGGTCTAGCCAATATCGAGGTTTGTGACGGCAAGGACAACGACGGCGACGGCATGGTCGACGAAATTCCCAATGCTGCCAAAGCAAAATGGCAACCGATCACATCAGGTAAAGCGCTTGCCAGACGCTTTTTTACTTTTAAGACGCGTAACGAGATTTACGGCGTGGATGGGTCTACGGGGCAGGTGGTCAAATGGGATGGTGCTGCGTGGTCGACGCTCACCAAAGAAGACGGGCTTGGGGGATCCAAACAAATTGGTCCTTACGTTCATGTCGACCCAAGCGGCACCTTCTACGCATTACAGCGTGAAAACAACGCGACCTATTCGCGCTTCGTCAAATGGGATGGCGCGCAATGGGTCGATGTTGGCGCCACAGGTGGCGGCGCATTTAGTTCCCCTTATTTCGTGCTCAAAGCCGAAAACAATATCTACGGCGTTGGCACCGACAACCATATTTATAAATCGGCGTGGACGTCGTTGACGCCTGCGTTGGTCGACGATTTTTTTAGCTTTGTCTCCGACACCGAGATTTATGGCGTCAACGACACGGGGACAAGCCCTGATAAAAAGCTTTACAAGTTTAGTGCCGGTCAATGGGCCCTCTTGCGCGACTTTGCCGCGAAATCATTTTTTCAGTTCGTGAGCGCCGATGAAGTATATATGATCGGCCACACCGACAGCGCGGTTTATCGAGTAGGCAACGCAGATTCAGTTCAAATCACCACGGGTTTAGATGGCGCACTCACCTTCCACCGTGTGTGTGATGCCGAGGTCTATACCATCGATCCCCAAGGCAACGTATGCTGGTACCACGAATAAGTTAGCGTCTTTGGACAAGCCAAACCGCGACAGCAAGCAGCGGTAGTGCAAGCAAGCGCGCCGCCGTGATCGGCTGTCGCACGACACCGATCCAACCGAAATGATCGATCATCATGGCGGTAATAAGTTGCCCAGCCAGCGCCGCTACCATGATCGACACCACCCCGATCTTGGGCATCGACACGACCACGATCGAAATGAACGCAACGCCAAGTATGCCGCCAAGAAAATGCCACCACGACAACTCGCCTAAGCGACCTAGATGCGGCAACTTACCCAGCAACGCCGAGAGCAGCGCCGCCAGCACACAGCCCACGGTAAACGACACCAACGTGGCATTGATCGGCGTGACCACACGCGCAAGTGACGCATTAATAGGTGACTGAAAAGCGAGCATCACGCCCGCGCCCACGACAAGCAGCGTATAAACCACATTTCCCATAGTCTGCGCCAGTGTGCCGCGAAGATCTCAAAAAGTCGACACAGTAACTAAAAGAGGGTTCGTTGCTGACTAACATATCAGCAACGAACCCTTTTTCTTCTCGCGTCTTAGCTTTGACAAGACAAGCAACGTACGGGCTACCTTATCGTTTACGGCTTGAGCGTGCCGCCTCGATGGCTTCGCTCGCCCACTTTACTAACTCATCAACGTTGTCAATAACGTTTGCGGGTACTTCATAATAGGTCTTGATCGCGCGACTCTTATCGGCATAAGGCCTGAAAGCATCGCTGCCCTCGGCAGTGTACTTTGCGCGACTGCTTTCATTCACCTTAAAATAAAGCACTTCGTCATCGACAATGGCAAACATCGTATCGTTGCAGTAAACGCCGTGTCCACCGAACATTCGGCGCGCTTCGACGCTGTGCTTGGGCTCTAAAGCTTTGATCAACCATTCGCATGTTGACGAACTGATTTTGGGTGCTTTCATCGGTTCTCATCCGGAACGTCTTCTAGAGACTTTCCTTTATAATCATACAATTCTTCTTACGCTTAGGGCGACCGTCCGCGTGATTCATAGCTTAGAAAAAGTGGACGAGGGTCCTTGTATCGTTTTATGACCGGTGCTATTTTATTCACTTGGCGTGGCCGCTTGTACTTCGCCACTCTTAACCTAACCGAGGAATAACGTAATGGGTCAAATCGCACGACAGCTCGTCGACTATATTAAAGAAGCGGCCAACGATGTGATGATCCGCAACCCTTTTTTAGATGCCATGCAGTCAGCCGAGCTGACCCATGCACAATGGCAGGATTTTGCCATGCAGCGTTATTTGGCGGCCTTACCTTTTGAAAAGTTACTTGTTGCGGCGATAGCAGCAAGCAACGCGCTGAACGACGCTGAGCTTGTGGCTGCGCTCGAGGCCAACTTGCGCGATGAGCTTGGGTATGGTGCCGACGGTGTGCAGCGCGCTGAACTTGCCCATGAAACATGGCGTCAAGACTTCTATCGCGCGTTGGGCATTTCACCCCAGCAGCTAAAACAGGCCCAACCCTGGCCAGGCACGCTCGCGTTTCAAGGGGCGTTCGAGCGTTTGATGGCCACACACGATGCGCTGGCCATGGCAGGCGGTCTGCTTGTGCTCGAAGGCACCATTCCTTACGAGTACCGCCGCGTGCAAGCGGGTCGCAATCAAACCTTTGCTGCTGTGTTCGTCGACAACGCAACCGACGACGCGCAAACCTTGGCGCAAAAAGCGCTCGCTCGGCTCTATATCGACGATCACATCGACCACGACGCCAAAGCCCACTATCCAGATCTACTCAATGCGCTCAGCAAATACCACCTCGACCCAGCAGCCATGCAACGCATCGAAATGGGCGCGAACCTCATTCGCGAGGGCAAAAATCAATTCTATCAAGAACTCAGTACGCGCCTCATTAACGAACGCGAGCGCCTGCCTACACAAACGCAGACAACATACTAGCTGTCGCCGCCGCATGAACCACAGCCGCTATGCGCACGGCATCATGCACTTGCTGCTCGCTAAGCCCAGCCTCGATCACCGCTTTTTCGTGTGCGCGTACGCATGTCTCGCAACCATTTACTGCGCTGACGGCGAGTGACGCAAGCTCAAAATCAGCCTTGTTGGTTGCGGGTTTTGCCAACCGGTTCATACGTAAACGTGCCGGCAGCTGTGCGTAAGTGTCTTTGCCCACCAGATGGCGGAAACGATAAAACACATTGTTCATTGTCATCAACGTTGCCACGGCTTCAGCATCGTCGATCACTTGAACGCTTGTCCTTTCTTTGGCATCGCTCAATAGCGCGTCAATCAGTTCTTGTTGTCGACTATTAAACGCAGTCGCAAGCGCAACGAGCCAGCGTTGCGCAGTGCTGAGCGACGATTCGCCAGTCAGCACTGCATCCAGATTGAGTTTGGTGTCTTTAGCACCTTCGGGAAAACTCTCCCCAAGCACATCGGTTGCATTCATCATTCGGCCGCCTTGGTGGTCAGTGTCGCTTCACCTTTTTGCCAGTTACAAGGGCAAAGCTCGTCGGTCTGTAACGCGTCAAGCGTGCGCAAGACCTCATCAACGTTACGCCCCACGGACAAATCGTTGACACTTACCCAACGAATCACACCTTCAGGATCCACAATAAAAGTCGCTCGCAGGGGCACGCCGTCTTGGTGCAAGATACCCAGCGCGCTCGAAAGTTCGCGTTTAATGTCAGCGAGCATCGGGAAGGGCAGTTCCTTCAAATCGGGATGATCATTGCGCCATGCCAGGTGTACGAAATGCGAATCGGTGCTCAATCCCAGTACCTGCGCGTCGCGGTCTTTAAACGCTTTATCCTTCGCGCCAAACGCTGCAATCTCGGTCGGGCAAACGAAGGTAAAATCCATTGGCCAAGCAAAAAGCACCAACCACTTTTGCGGATAACTCTGATGACTGATCTCTTGAAACGTTTTGCCGGGTTCACGGCTAACGGTCGCTTGCAGCTTGAACTCAGGAATTCGATGGCCTACGGTTAACATACCTATTCTCCTTTGGTGGTGATGTGTACCCCTCTAAGCTAACGGTTTTTATCTGATAGTTCTAATGCATGATTTGTCTCATTGTGATAGGATATAGCTATCATGCGACAACGAAGCGACATCTCCATCCGGCAGCTCGAATACCTCGTCGCCGTCGCCGATACGCTCAACTTTCATCGTGCGGCACAAAAATGTCACGTGTCTCAGCCATCGCTCAGCGCGCAGGTGCAACTCATCGAACACGTGCTCGGCGTGCAAGTCTTCGAACGCACCAAACGTAAAGTGTGGATCACCGATGCCGGAGGTCACATCATCGACCATGCTCGTGCGGTACTCAAACAGGTCGACGAGTTGCTGCGCACCTCAGAACAAAACGCCGACCCCTTCGCTCGACAAATTGAAATGGGGGTCATCCCCACGGTCGCGCCCTATCTATTGCCAGAGGTTGTCCCCGGCATTCAAAAGGCTTTTGCCAAACTTCGGTTGGTGCTTACCGAACAAAAAACGGAGCTGATCCTTGAAAACCTAAAATCAGGTGCGCTCGACGCCGGCATATTGGCGTGGGTACCCGAGGTGGACGACTTTGCTTTTTCCGAGGTGCTGCGTGATCCGTTTTTGGCAGCGCTCCCCAAGGGTCATGTGCTTGCAAAGAAAAAGCGTCTTAGTTTATCAGACCTAGAAGATCAAGAAGTGCTTTTGCTTGACGATGGTCATTGCTTTCGCGATCAAGCGCTTAGTTTATGTACGCGCGTACACGCCAAAGAGTCGGACGTTCGCGCCACCAGCCTGTCGACGCTCACGCAGATGGTGTCGTCGGGTCTGGGCATCACATTGCTGCCGTCAATTGCTGTGGCGGTTGAAAATCGCCGCGCTCAGCTCGACATTCGACCTTTTGTAGCCCCCGCGCCTTCGCGTTTGTTAGTGCTCGCCTGGCGCAAACACGCCGCCGTCGAGCCAGTCCTAAAAAAGATTGCCGAGCGCATGCGCGCGGTATGCCCAGCCGTTCATCGTTAGTGGGATCGTATTTCTTCAAGCGCGATATCGTGTTCCGAGCGCAACCCCAGTCGTCGCATCAACATCACCACCGGGCAGAACCCCGTAAAAGATTGTTGAAACAAGTTCGCCCCAATAAATGTGGTGAGCCAAACAAAGTTCGGATGCACCCAATAGGTGAGTACAAGCGATATCAAGACCATCAGCCCGGCAAACGCCGTGAGCGCACGTTCAAGTGACATCGGTTTATGTTTCTTTTGCATTGTTATCTCCTTCGTTAAATGATTTGCCTTTGTACGCCATGAAATAAAGAACCGGCACAGCGACGCGACTGATAAAAAGCGACGCAAGCTCGCCGGCCATCAGCGAAATCGCCAAGCCTTGAAAAATCGGGTCGGCTAAAATCACACTGGCGCCCACCACCACCGCAAGTGCCGTCAACATCATTGGGCGAAAACGCACTGCACCTGCGTCGATGACCGCTTCCGCAAGTGGCATGCCTTCTTGTACACGCATCTCAATAAAATCCACCAAGATGATCGAGTTGCGCACCACAATGCCAGCGCCTGCCATAAAACCAATCATGGAGGTTGCGGTAAAAAATGCACCCATGGCGCCATGGGCTGGCAAAATGCCGACGAGCGAAAACGGAATGGCTGCCATCACGATGATCGGAGTCAAAAACGACCCAAACCAACCGACCATCAAGATATATATTAAGACAAGCACCGCAGCGAACGCTGCCCCAAGGTCGCGAAACACTTCGATGGTAATATGCCATTCGCCATCCCATTTAATGGCAGGCTCGGCATCGCTAAAAGGTTGCGCCACGTTAAGGACACTCAGCGCCTTTTTGGAGCCGCCAAAAGCGCGCGCGTCAATCTTCTTAAGTGCTTCATTCATTGCACCAATCGCATAGACGGGGCTTTCAACCACGCCTGCAACATCGCCAATCACATAAGTCACTGGCATTAGGTTCTTATGGTGAATCGTAGGTTCAAGCGTCTGTACTTCAGTGCGCACCAACTCGCGCAGCGGAACCAAGGGTGCGGCCCCTGCCTGCGCAGGTTCAGGCAACGCATTGGCATCGCCCGAGCGCACGCGTAGGCCAAGCAGATCCTCGGGAAGGGTGCGTTTCTCTTGCGGCAGCTCAACCATCAGATCGACATCTTCCTTTTCTTCGGGAAGATGAATCAGGTCCACCGAAGCACCGCTGACTGCGATGCGTAGGGTTTGCGAGATCGTCTCGGCGCTAATGCCATGAAGTGCGGCTTTTTCCTTGTCGATCACAAAACGCGTCTTGGTTTGTGGTTCTTCAAGATACCAATCGATGTCGACGACACCTGGCGTTTGTTTGAAGACTTTGCGCATCTGCATCGCGAGTCCCCGTCGCGCTTCTTCGGTCGGTCCGTAAACTTCAGCGACAAGGGTTTGCAGCACCGGTGGGCCGGGCGGAACTTCAGCGAGCGATACCCGCGCATGATATTTGTTCACGATGGCAGCCACGCGTGGCCGCACTCGTTTGACGATGTCGTGGCTCTGCGCTGAACGCTCATGTTTGTCGAGCAGGTTCACCTGAATGTCGGCAACGTTGGCCCCTGCGCGCATAAAATAGTGACGAACCAGGCCGTTAAAATTAAAAGGCGCTGCGACCCCAGTATAGATCTGATAGTCAGACACCTCGGGTTCTATGCGCACTGCCTGCGCAATCTCGCGCGCCACGCGCGCTGTATGTTCAAGCGAGCTTCCTTCAGGCATATTTAAAATCACTTGAAACTCGCTCTTGTTGTCAAAAGGCAGCATCTTGACTTTTACCCAGCCGATGCCCACCAGGGACATGGCCAGCAAAAGCAGCGCGACGATGCCCGCCAAGAACGTCCAACGCCACTTGGCTGCGCTGATAAGTGCACCCATCATTTGCCGATAAAGTCGGGTAAAGATGTCCTCACGCTTTTGCTGAGTGCCGCTTTGCTCTGCATGCACGGTGTCGTGCGTATGGTTCTTCAGCAGTCTCAGCGCTGCCCATGGTGTGACAATGAAGGCAATCGCCAATGAAAAGAGCATGGCCGCACCCGAGCCAATCGGAATGGGCCGCATGTAAGGGCCCATTAGCCCGCCGACAAAGGCCATCGGCAAGACTGCAAAGATCACCGTAAACGTTGCTAGAATCGTCGGGTTACCCACTTCGTTGACGGCTTCTACAGCGATCGAAAGATGGGAACGCGCCTTGTTGCCTGGCAAATGTAGGTGCCGAACGATGTTCTCAACCACAACAATTGCATCGTCGACCAAGATACCGATCGAAAAAATCAACGCGAACAACGTAATGCGGTTGAGCGTGAACCCATACAAATAAAACACCAGCAGCGTGAGCGCGAGCGTCGAGGGGATGGCGATGGCGACGATACCCGACTCACGCCAGCCAAGCGCAAACACGATCAAAAGCGACACGCTGATCACCGCGATTGCCATGTGGAGCAAAAGCTCGTTCGACTTTTCGGCGGCTGTTTTGCCGTAGTGGCGTGTGATCGTCACTTTGACATCGGAGGGGATCATCACTTCCTTGAGACCATTGACTTTTTCAAGCACTGCGTTGGCGACGCTAATGGCGTTTGCACCAGGGCGTTTAGCCACGCTCAGTGTGACAGCCGGTCGTTCATTCGCGAGCTCACTCTTGGCCGCGCCGTAGCCAAAAAACACATAGTTGGTTGGCTCTTCAGCGCCATCGACGACGCGGGCGACCTGATGCAAATAAATAGGCCGACCTGCACTTGCGCCCACGACGACATTGGCCACATCATGCGCGCTCTTTAGAAAGCCTCCTGTTTCAATCAAGACTTCGCGGTTTTGTGCGGTCATGCCACCGGCATGGTGTTGCCTGTTGGCTTGTTGTAAAACGGGCACCAGTCCTGCTGCACTCAGTCCATACGAAGCAAGCTTGGGTGGATCCAAAAGGACTCGCACCTGCCTGTGTGCCCCACCGATGACTTCGGTGGCCGCCACCTCATCAACTTGTTTGACCGCGTCTTGCACCTGCATCGCCAGGCGCCTAAGCATCCAGTGATCGTAACGTGCACTATGAAAGGTTAGCGCCAAGATGGGCACGTCATCGATCGATCGCGATTTAATCAATGGATAACTCACGCCGTGCGGAATACGATCAAAATTGGATTGCAACTTTTGGTTGAGCTTGACCAGGCTTTCTTCGACGTTCTGCCCCACCTTGAAGCGCACAATTACCAACGCCTGACCGGGCCGTGACATCGAATAGATGTATTCAACGCCCGACACCTCCCAAAGCAGTTGCTCCATCGGTCGTGCCGCGCGTTCTTCAACTTCTTTGGCCGTGGCGCCAGGCATCGACACGATCACATCAACCATTGGCACTTTGATCTGGGGTTCTTCTTCACGTGCCAAAAGGAGCATCGCTGAGAGCCCAAGCAGCACTGACGTGATAATGATTAATGGCGTCAACTTAGAATCGATGAAGGCCCTCGCGATACGCCCTGCAAGTCCACTTTGTTGATCGGTTTTCGTCGTGGTGCTCATCACTGTACCTGCACTGGTTGTTCATCGCGCAGCGTTTGCGCGCCCTGGATGATAACGTCATCACCACTCGTTAATCCGGACACAACTTCGATGCGCTGCCCTTCGGTTCGCCCGGTCTTTACCAAACGTAATCTCGCGACGCCTTTCTCGACGACAAAGACCATTTGCATTTGTCCGCGTCGAACCAACGCATTTGTCGGCACGCGCAAAATCTCCGCGCGCGACGCAGGAATAAACGCGCGTCCAAACTGACCAAGCCTAAGCGCCTGAAGGGTCGGCAAATCAATCTTTATCAAAAAGCTGCGTGTATTCGCATCAGCTGACGGCGCGATTTCGGCGACAACGCCATCAAGGGGTTGTTCGATATTATCAACTTTAACCGGCACCTTTTGCCCAACCGCAATCTTGCTGACCAGCGCTTCAGGTGCACCGACCTCAAGACGCATATGACCCGGTTCTTCGAGTTCAAGCAAGGCTTTGCCTGGGCTTGCCAAATCACCTACGTCGACGCTTTTTTGCGTCACAACGCCAGCGAAGGGCGCCTTGATTTGCGCGTAGGCGAGCATGGATCTCGCTTCGTTCATGCTTGCCTGCGCAACCTGATAGCGTGCGTTGGCGGCGTCAAAGTCATGCTGCGTTACGGCTTGCTTTTCTAGCAAGCCGCGTGTGCGCTCAAGCTCTGTCTTGGCCTGCGTCAACATCGCGTTGGCCTGCGCAAGTTTGGCTTGAATCTCACCCACATCCAGTTCAGCCAGCAACATACCTTTGCTGACACTTTGTCCAAGTTTTACCGTCAGTCGTTTAATGCGACCACTTACCTTTGCTTCGATCGACGCGCGCAACCGAGCGTGAACCGTTCCCACGATTTCTTCGCTGGCCATATGTTCGGTCTGTGCCAGGCGCATGGCTTTAACATGGGCCGTGGGCAAAGCGTGTTTTGCACGTGCAGCGGGCGATGGGTTACACGCGTTATGAGTCATCGACACGAAAAGACCCATGGCGAGTAAACCCAGCGTACGATGGTTGCTTTGATGTATATGCATATATCCGAATATAGAGATATAGCTTGTGTTTGTCAACCGCAGATGTTATCTTCGTTTTAGAGCCACAAACCCATGACATCGTCTAAGCAACTTAGCCCGAACGGCTTTAGTGAAGCCGCCGCGTTCTTAAAGGCGCTCGCCGACCCCGTGCGTTTGCAAATCATCGATCTTTTGCGAAAAGAAGAGCTTTCAGTGGGCGAAATCGTGAACGTGCTTGACCTACCGCAGCCTACCGTATCGCGACATTTGTCATATTTGTATCAACGCCACCTTGTCGAACGCCGCAAAGAAGCCAACCAAGTCTTTTACAGCGTCAAAAGCCGTCGTATCACCCGTCTGTGTGAAAGTGTCTGTGATTGTTTGCTGGAAACACACAAGAGCACAAGCGATCTATTTGTGAAGACGTAAATTCACTGGCCTTCACATTGCGAAGCGATTATCTTTGACCCCTATTTACGTTACGGGATTACGGAGGTCGCGATGAAGCTTTATAACAGCAACTTTTCTTCGAGCGCCAAACGCGCACGCATTTGCGCCGCTGAACTTGGCATCAAGCTCGAATTGGTGAACTTGGACATGGGCAAAGGTGAAAACCGCACCGCTGAGTATTTAGCCAAGAACCCCATGGGCAAGATTTGCACCCTTGAAGACGAAGGGTTTGTCCTTTGGGAATCGCCTGCGATTTTGGTGTATCTGGCAAGCAAAACACCCGAAAAAGCATTGCTGCCCACCGACCCACCTGGATTGGCCAATGCCATGCGCTGGATGTTTTGGAACGCCAGCCACCTTGAAGTCGCCGCCAACAGCGCCGCGCGCGAACGCATCATCAAACCTCAATTTTACAACCAACCCAGTGATCAAAAACTTTTAGAGATTGCCGAGAAAGAATGGGCTCGTTATGCGCCCGTGCTCAACGCGCAGCTTGAAGGTAAAAGCTTCGTTTTGGGCGAGCGCTTTTCCATCGTCGATATTGCACTTGGTTGCACGGTCGAACATGCGCAGCGCGGCGGGCTCGATTTGCAAGCGTATCCGCATCTACGCACGTGGCTCGAACGCCTCGCGGCCCGCGATGCGTGGAAAAACGCCTAATTTAGTACGTGTTTAGTTTGACCCGATCAACTCAAACTAAACACGTGATAGCGTAAAAGATGATAAGATAGCTGCACGACATGCAGCATCCTCACGCCTTTCTTGAAGCCTTCGCCATTGTGCTTGGTGTTGCGGCGATCACAACCGTCGTGTTTCAGCGTCTGAAACAGCCGGTGGTGCTCGGGTATATCGTCGCAGGTTTTATCGTCGGCCCGCGCTTGCCAGTGCCCATTGTCGCTGATCGCGGCGTGGTCGACACCATCTCAGAGCTCGGTGTGATTCTGCTGATGTTTTCGCTTGGGCTTGAGTTCAGCTTTCGCAAACTCGCCAAGGTGGGCCTACGCAGCGTAGCCATCGCGATCATTGAACTAAGTCTCACGTTTTGGTTTGGTTATGTGCTCGCGCAAGGTTTGGGCTGGAGCAAGGTACAAAGCTTGTTCTTGGGTTCGATCACCGCGATGTCCAGTACCACCATCATCGCCAAAACGTTTAACGAGCAAAAAGTCAGCCCCAAGTTGCGTGAAGTTGTCTTCGGCATTTTGGTCATGGAAGATCTAATCGCGATTGTGCTGATGACAGTGCTGACTGCGATTGGCACAGGAAAAAAACTAGGCCCCGAGGCATTTGTGAGCATCGGTGTGCGGTTGGTTGCTTTTGTGGTGGGCCTTGCAGTCGTCGGGTTGTTGATCGTGCCGCGTTTTATGCGCGTGGTTTATCGTTTACACCGCTCAGAAACCATTGTGGTGTCGAGTGTGGGCTTGTGTTTTGCAGTAGCGCTTTTGGCGCAGCGTCTGGGTTATTCGATGGCGCTCGGCGCCTTTATCGCTGGCACATTAATCGCCGAATCAGGTGAAGCGCGACGCGTTGAGTTTTTGATTCATCCGATCCGTGACTTGTTCTTGGCCGTATTCTTTGTTTCGGTTGGGATGTCGATCGCTCCGGACGTGATCATTCATCACTGGCCCGAGGTCTTGTTGATCACGACAGTGGTGATCCTGGGCAAAGTACTCAGTGTCAGCAAAGCCACCTTTTTGATGGGGCACAGCATTCGTAAAAGCCTTCAAACCGGCATGAGCATGGCGCAGATTGGCGAGTTTTCGTTAATCATTGGCGGCCTTGGGCACGTGCTTAAGATTACGCCGCCTTTTTTATACCCGGTGATCATTGCAGTTTCGGCCATCACCACGATGACCACGCCCTGGTTCATTCGAAGTTCTGATGCCCTAGCCAATTTTGTCGAGGCACGGCTGCCGCATCCCGTACAAACATTTGTGGCGCTTTATGCCAGTTGGTTTGAGCGTTTACGCAGCGAGCCGCACAGTGCAAGTGACAACGCGTCGGTGAAGCGCCTTTTACGCTGGCTCGCGCTCGACGCCGCGGTGCTTGCTGTGGTCGTGATCACGGCGGTGCTTTTGCGTCATCCACTCAGTGCGTGGTTAACCGTGCACTTGCATTTATCTGCCGAGCTTGTGCGCTGGGCCTTTTTTGCGGCATTATGCGGGGCGATTTCGCCTTTTGTGCTTGGGCTGATGCAAGTCTCTAAACGCCTCGGCGCCGTGTTTGCGCAGATGACACTGCCCGCCTTGGGTGAGGGTGACCCGTCCAGCGCATCGCGTCGTGTCATGACCGTGACACTCGAACTGGCTATTGTGCTCTTGATCGGGCTGCCACTCGCTGCGTTGACGCAGCCTTTTTTGCCTGGGGTTGAAGGCATGATCGTGCTTGGGCTGGTGCTCATTTGGCTTGCCATTTCGTTTTGGCGAAGCGCGCGTGCACTCGAAGTACAGGTGCGCACCGGTACCCAAAGTTTGCTTTCGATGATTGCGCCCGCTGGCGCAAATCTTGATCACGAGATTGAGCAAACGTCGATGACCAGCGAAGCAAAATCCCTTTTGGCGGCGCTCGGCGACCCGATGTACGTGACGCTGCCGTCTAACTCGGCATCGCTTGGAAAAAACCTTGCGCAAATTAACCTGCGTGCGCTAACCGGTGCGACCGTGCTGGCGATTGTGCGCGCAGGCAAACCGACATTGATGCCCAACGCACTAGAAACCCTGTCGGCCGGTGATGTGGTTGCGCTCGCAGGCAGCCACGAGGCCGTTGAAGCCGCACGCGAGTTGCTTCAAGCCAAGCATGACAGAAACGATCGGAGCACACACATGGGCGCTTAAGCCCAAAGACCAGGCAAAGGCGTGGTGCCGATCGTCGGGTCACCCCAAATCTCGTTTGGGCTCAGGATGCCCAAGGCCGTCAATGCGCTTTGCCAGACGTCGTTGATACAACGTTTCGGTCCATTCGTTTTATATTGGCACCAGTCCGGATAGATCCAGTCATTGTCTTTGTTGCCATCGGGATTTGGGCAGGGAAACACCAAGTTGCTTCCGGTTTTCATCGCAGCGTTGCCGGTGACACCTGCTTTACCTGCAACGATGATCGGAAGCTCATTGGCGTAGTGTGTTTCGCCCGAAGAAAACTCGCTCAGCGCGACGAACACAGAGGAATCAAGCAGCGTCTCGCCCGTGGTGGTGTCAGGCGTTCTTAGTTGATTGAAAAGATAAGCGAGCTGCTCCATATGCCATTGTGTGATCTTTGCATAAAGCGCGCGGCGCTGTTCAATCGGGTAGGGGCCATGGCATACGTCGTGGTAGGGGATCGTCACACCAAGTGAAGGAAAGGTGCGAGCACTTTGTGAACCACCGAGGCTTATCAAAGCGACCCGCGTCAGGTTACAGCGCAGCGCGAACACGCAAAGGTCGATCATCAAATGCGCATACTCGTCTTGTTGCTCCAATGAGTAGGGCACTTGTCCGTTATCATTTGCTGGTTGAGACGGTAGCACGCAGCTTGCGCTGTAAGGCGCCTGAACAGATTTTTCAAGTTCGCTGATTTGTGTCAAATGCTGATCGAGCGTTTGTTGGTCGCGTGATCCAAGAACCTTTTTGAGCGCTTTGATGTCATCGGTGACGTGATTGAGAATACTTATATCGCGCATGGCCAATCGCGCTGCTTCGTCAGGGTTGATGTTCTCGCCTAAAAAAACGCTGTCAAAGAGCTTGCGCGGCGTAAATATTTGAGGCCCCTGTGTATATCCATTCGCGCCGCCCCGAACCCATGACCACCAACCCTCACCGTTTTCATACAAGCTTGTCACCAAGCTGGGTAACTTCGAACTTGGCATGCGCGCACCCGCAAACTGATCGATCGAAATGTTGCTAGCAATCGGATTAGAACCAGCGGCTTCTTTATCTTGAGGTCGATAGCCTGTGAATACCGACGCGGCGTGCCCGTGTGACCCGACATGCTTTTCTAGTGGCCCATAACATGCTCCTGACACCAGGTTAAAGTCGTTTCGATAAGGTTCCATGGGCTTCAAACCCGCGGTCATGGACCACCCTGGGCCAGCTTCTGCTGGAAACCACGGTCCTGCGTCAGGGCCAAAGCCCGTTTGCACCCCTTGTGGCCAGTGAAACATGATCAGCTTTTTGGGTGCAGCCACCGACTGAGCATGAAGGGGGTAGTGCAAGGCTCCCTTTGAGTTGAGCATCGACTCCAGCACTGGCAACCCAATGGCAAGGCTGCTTAGGCCTGCCGCGCGTAACACTGCTCTACGATTCAATTTAATGGCTGCCATGGTGCTTCCTTTAGTTTCTGATCTTACGAAACGCGCGACTGGTCACAAACTCCAGAAGCAGCGACTTGAAAGTTGATCCTTCGGCGGCAAAACGCTCGGTAAGCCACGCTCGGTATCCGAGGGCATCATCTGCATTGGTACTAATCACGCCGCCCGTCGCCCATTGTGTGAACTGCGACACAGTACACTCGGTTGTTAGGTCGATGTCACGCACCACGGTGCCAAGCTCATAGCCACCCGAAAACTCAACCGTCGAGATACCCTCGATATGGCCTGTGCGCGTTAAGCTGGTGCCGCCGACCGCGTTGACACGACCGATGGAATCATAACGTTCTAAGCCATGCCCAATCGGATCGAGCAGCGTGTGGCAACCGGTGCATGCAGGATCAGATGTGTGGCGCGATTCTGCTTCGTTAGCGTTCTCGCCCTCCATGATTTTCAACGGAGGCGGTTGTACCGCAGGTGCAGGCACTGGTTTACAGAACACCAGATTGCGCACGAACTTGCCGCGCGGAACAGGCGAGGGAACGTCGTGGTTGCTTTCGGTCAGTGTTAAAAAGGCAGCCGTCGCCAGTAAGCCACCGCGATTTGGGTCATTGGAAAAGTCGACCTCGCCAAAACCATCCGCATCGACATTGCTCGGTTCAGGCACTTGATAAATAGTTTGCGCTAGCGTGCTGTCGATGTACGTCTTTTTGCTGCTGTATATGTCTAGAAAGTTTGCGCCTTCAGTAAACATATAGTGGGCAAGCAGGCGCTCTACTTCACCTTGCATCGAGCTCACAAGCGCAGGGTTGTATTCTGGATAGCTTTGTGTGCTAACACCCACGCGTGGCAATTTGTCGAAACCAAACCATTGGCCGGCGAATGCCTGCAATGTGGTTTTAGCTCGCTCGCTGTTTAATAAACGTTCCGCTTCGCTTTGTAAACCAGCATCACTATCAAGCTTTCCCGACTGTGCTGCGTCTAACAGCACATCGTCGGGTGTGCTTTGCCAAAGAAGGTAAGACATGCGTGTTGCAAGTTCATACCCACTGAGGGTGCGTTCTCCGTTCGCAACGTTCGTTGTGCCTTGCTCAACCTTAAAAAGAAAGTGGGGCGACTGTAACATGGCTTGCATCATCACACTAACTGCTTCGGTTGGGTCCGTTTCGTTTGCGGCGAGTGTGACGAGTGATTCGACCTCGTCGTCGGTGATGGGGCGGCGGTAGACACGTCGACCCCACGCACGAATGAATGCAGGAACACACGTCGCGCGGGTGTTTGGTTTGAGGTCACAACCCAAGAATGCGTTGCGTTGCGCTGCATCGCCCAACACAAGGGCGCTGAGGTTACGCGCGGATAAATGATAACCCTGCAGCTGTAAAAAAGACATCGTCATGACCGCTACGTCGTTGTCAAAACCCGATAGCGTATTTTCGGTCGGTAACACTGAAGTGGCCGCATCGACCGCACTTGGTGCAATCTTTAGTAGGTCTGCCACGCTGTTGCGGTACTCGTTGTTCGACAAGCGCCGCATATAGGGCTCAAGCGCGCGATCGCTTTTGCTGGCCCCGGGGTACGAAGTATTCTGGCCGCCAATGATGCCGCTACACGCTGGCAGTAAAACAAACACCAGCCACGGCGCCATAAGAACCATCAGACGACCCACCTTTGATGTTACGAGCTCAAGATGCATGCAAAACAGCGACACTGTTTAGATCGTATTTGTTTTGCTACTCAAGCAGATAGTGACGTTTTTTTCACCTCCCGGGTTCGTAGAAAATATAAGTTAAGTCACGTACTTAGATGTTAACATGCCAGCGGTCACGCTTGCCTCGTTCACGACGCGCGGTCATATATAAACCGATGATCAACCTCAAGAACAAAGTCGCTCTGATCACCGGCGCGTCATCTGGCATTGGCGAGACCACGACGTTGGCCCTGGCTCAGGCAGGTGTAAAGGTGTTAGCCACCGCACGCCGATCCGACCGCTTAAACGCAGTCATTGACCGCGTAAAAACGCAAGGAGGTCACGCAACGGCACTCGTGAATGATATTTCGCAGCCGGGCGAAGCCGAGCGAGCGGTCGACGCAACGCTTAACGCCTACGGCCGCATTGATATCTTAATCAACAATGCGGGAGTCATGCTGCTAAGCCCCATTGCCGAGGCCAAGCTTAGCGACTGGCAAACCATGATCGACACCAACGTTACTGGGTTAATGGCACTCACCCACGCGGCACTCCCACATTTACTTAAGAGTAAATCAAGCGACGTTATCAACATTTCATCGGTGGCTGGACGCATTGCTCGCAAAAACGCAGGTGGCTACAACGCGACCAAGTTTGCCGTCAACGCTTTCTCAGAGGCACTGCGCCAAGAAAACTGTGACAAAGGTTTGCGTGTCACGGTGATCGAACCTGGCCTCGTCGCAACTGAACTTCTAGAACATATCCCCAACCCCGAAACACTCAAAACCTATCGCACATTTGCCGAGTCGCTCACGCGCCTGACCGCACAAGACATCACGAACACCATCGTGTTTGTACTCTCGCAACCCGCGCACGTCACCTTTCG
>JBGAKI010000132.1:0-3962 GCA_044224525.1 Polyangiales bacterium
GCGTCACCGCTGGAATCCGAAACCATAAACGACTATACCACACCCAGTCCCATGGCCACGTCAGCCCCCCCAACCAACAAGCCGTCAATCATCGCCCAAGCACGCGAGTGGCTAACCCACGATCCCTGGCCGAAACATCAAACTTTACTCGAAGGCCTGATCGATAACAACGCAAGCGAAACACTTGCACCGATGTTTGGTAAACCCTTGCGTTTTGGCACTGCAGGCGTGCGCGCAGTCCTTGGACCAGGCACATCGGCCATCAACGAAATCACCGTAGCACGCCTCACACAAGCATTATGCAGTGTATTGCAAGGCCAAGCGCAAACGGATGCAAACACACCCAAACGCGTCACAATCGGTTATGACGGTCGTCATTTCAGTAAAGAACTGGCCCTGCGCGCGGCGGCGGTGCTGATCGCCAATGGCCAGCAAGTGATATGGCTTGATCAATGCCACACACCCTTGGTGGCCTTTAGCGTGCTTCATCACCAGTGCGCGGCAGGCATCATGATCACCGCAAGCCACAATCCACCGTCCGACAACGGCTATAAACTTTATTGGCGCGACGGCATACAAATCCGCGCACCCTTTGATGCACGGATTGAAAGCGAATACGATCGACTAGGTTCCTATTGGCTTGAACCCATTGCTTCTTATAACGACTGGCTTACGCAACAGTCCGTCATTGATGCCGCTTTAACTACACTCGACACCTATCTTCAACACATCTGTAACGCACTAAAAACAACACAAAAAGAGCCAGCCTCGCTTAAGCTTGCCTTTAGCGCGATGCATGGCGTTGGCGCAAAACCCACCCGCGCACTGCTCAAAGCGCTTGGTTTTGCACCCAGCATCGATGTGGCTGAGCAAGCCGAACCCAACGGCGACTTTCCCACCCTCAAATCACCCAATCCTGAAACGCACGCAAGCTTGGCATTGCTCATTTCACTCGCCCAAAAAGAGCAAGTCGACATCGCTATCGCCGAAGACCCTGACGCCGATCGACTTGCTGTTGTCTCTCGAGACACCCATGGCCAGTATATCATCTTGCATGGCAACGAAGTTGGTCTGCTTTTGGCCGATCACATCCTCAGCCAACAGCCGCACCCTGATCGCTGCGTGCTTGCATGCTCGCTTGTTAGCACACCAATGTTTGAAAAGGTGGTCGCCCACCGCGGAGGCATCGCGCTGCGAACACTGACTGGCTTCAAATCGATCATCGCCGACGGCATGGCACATGCACACAAACATCAAGCGCAACTCGTATTCGGCTTTGAAGAGGCCATCGGCTACGCTGTGTGTGGCGCTGTGCATGATAAAGACGGTGTGAGTGCACTTGGCGCGTTGTGTCTGATGGCGAGCGCCCCGGTGAAGGCGACCTGCTCGACGCACTTGAGGGGCTGTATCAACGGCACGGTCTTTTTTTTAGTACCCAAATCACGGTGGCGATGAGCGAACAGGCACAAATACAAAAGGCATTGGTCACCTTCAAGCAACTGGCGAACAAACACATCGCAACCCATCGCGTCACGCGTTGCGTTGACTATCAAAGTTATGACGCGCCCATCCGCGTTCAGCGTTAGTGCAGCTTGATCTCGAAGGCAGACGGTGTGATGCCGCGCCCAAGGCGTCTCGAACCCAAAACTGAAAAGTTCACCTCGATCAACCTGCCGACAAACTAATGAGCTGCTGCGCCGCTTAATGCGTACACGCGCAGGCCCTCGAAAGCATCGCCGACAACTTACGCCAGCTGCTCGCTACAGCAAAGAGAAGTTGAGCTGAGGTGGCCCGGAGGCAAACAGCGAACGATTCGCGCGCGTACCAGCCAGAAGGCTTTAGGTGATGGGGCTGGCCTCCCAGCGCACCTCAACTCAACTTTGCTCTAAAAATCTGGCGCAGCCGCAGGGGTAGCCACACCTGCGTCGGTAGATTTTGGCGTAAAAGCGCGCAATCCAATGCGAAGCGTCGTTGCGTCTTTGATGTCCAAACGTTTACGCGCGATGATCTTACCATCTTTACGAACTTCAACTTATGAACGCCCACTTCAAGTTGCAAACTGGGCCAGTCTGCTGCCAGCACAACCGTCTTCGCCATCAACAACAGCGAGCCTTCCGTCAACGCCGCTCATATAAACACGTGCCATCACCGGCGCCTGCACCGGCTCAACGGCGTCAACGGTCGGCGCGTTTGCGCCTGCCGCATCCGCACCCTGGGCCTGCGTCGTGGCAGTGTTGGTTTCAGCAGGGTCCGCGGGTGCGGCATTCGATGCCCCGATAGGTTTTGTCTCAGCCGATTTAGGCTCAACAGCTTTGGGCTCGCGTTGGGTTGAACGGGTTGCAGCAAGGCGTGGCTTTTTCACAGCACCCACGACATAAAAACTACCCACAAGCACCAACGCCACCGCCACAATCCACGGCACCCAACTCGATGCGCCCGTCACTGCGGCCTTGACCTCAGGGCCTGGGCGCACTTCATTGGAGGGCGCGCGATCAAAAAACTCGTGCACGGGTTGACTTGAAGGATCGGTCGTATCGGGAAACGACGACTCAAAGAAACCCTGATGCCCAAGCGTAATAAAATTCGGTGTCAGTAAACGATCGATCTGCACGGGCGCTTCAGCTTGAGGCTCGGGTAACCCCTTGCCCTCAAAATCGACGACGATGGTGGTGATATTGTCTTCACCCCCTTTGCTGCGCGCAGCATCGATTAAGAGCCGACAACACGCCTCGGGATCTTGTGCACCAAAAAGCATTTGCTCAAGCATGTCATCGGGCACCATGCCCGAAAGCCCATCTGAACAAAGCAGTACGCGATCGCCGCGACACAACTTGACCGCCACCAAATCAACCTGCACGTCTTCAGTGGTGCCAAGCGCCTGCAAAATAATATTCGAGTGCTCAAAATTGAGCGCTTCTTCTTCAGTCAGTTGTCCAACCGCGATCAACTGATTGACGAGCGTCTGATCGCGCGTCAGCTGCGTCAACACCCGATTGCGCAGCAAATACGCGCGGCTGTCGCCAACTTGCCCAATCATCAGATGATCGTCGATTAAGCCAGCCAGCGTCGCCGTGGTGCCCATGCCAAAGAGCGAGATATCACGCGTCGCCGTTTCATAAATCCGTGTACCGGCCGCCTCAACCGCCGCAACCAGGCTTTTTGAAAACGCCTCGCGATCAACGGCGCCCTCAAGCGCATAAACTTGTTCAGAGAATGTATCAACAGCGAGCTGACTTGCAACCTCACCCGCTGCAGCGCCACCCATACCGTCGCACACAGCAAAAAGAGCGCCATGCCCACTCACCTGAAAAATGAGTGACTCGCCCATTTGGGCGTGGATCTTTTCTTTGTCCTCAATAATCACCCAATTGTCTTCGTTATGTTCGCGCACTAGCCCCACGTCGCTAGCGCCATAACACGACACCCAAATCCCCTCGGCCTCTTTTTCTTGCAAAAGTGCTTTCAATTTGGCCTTCAAACCCACACCACCGGGGCTCGTCGCGGCCTCGGAAATGTCGTCATCGACAACAGCATCAGGCTTCACCACCGGCGCAACCTGCGTGGATTCGCCATCGAAAGCTTTCCCATCCACCTGAGTTTCCTCAGGTTTTTCGCTTTCCGGTTCGTTTGGGCTAGAGCTCATAAAGGTCGAAAATGGCGATTTGCGTCCAAGTGCACAAGGTGCGCGACTCGACTCCTATCTTACTACGCCAGCCCCCTTCGTTTCTAGAACGCTGCCTAATTCGCCAAAATCGGCGCGATACACTGCGATACGACGCAGTACTGTAGAGCGTATCCCCGTAAAGACACAACAAATGATTGACAGCACAACGCAAGTTTTTATAGTAGGGCAGTTCTAGGACCTAAACATTAGGGATCGTTGCCATGGAAATTTATTTAGATAGGCGGGCCGTCAAGCAAATCCGTCATTCGGCCGCAGACGCCATCGAAGAAGGTGATTA
>JBGAKI010000133.1:0-3527 GCA_044224525.1 Polyangiales bacterium
TGATGCCATCACCTACCATGCCCACGACACCATAACGCTTACGCAGCTCGTCGATGGCTTTCAGTTTGTCATCGGGCAACATATCGCCCTGCACCTCCTCGATGCCAACCTCTTTAGCAATCGCACTGGCGGTATTTTGATTATCGCCAGTAAGCAAAACGCAATGTACGCTATGCACCTGCTGCAAATCTTTCACCGCCTGCACACTTGAATCACGCACCGTGTCAGCGACAGCAAAAACGCAAAGTGCCTGCTGCGTGGTTGCCAGTGTCACCGCTGTCTTGCCTGCCTTTTCTAAAGGCAGCAGTGTCGCCTCGACTTGCTCACTGCAGACCTTCAGTTCCTCTATTAGTCGGTGATTGCCCAGATAATAGAGCACCCCATCGATCACACCTTTGACGCCGCGCCCCGTGATTGATTCAAAATCCTTAACTTCTAAGGGTCTCTCTAGCTTGGCCTTACTAACAATGGCATGCGCAACCGGATGTTCCGAATGCACATTCAAACTCGCGGCGAGCTGCAACGCCTTCTCCGCGCTGAGTTGGCTAATCGCCTTGATGTCTGTCACAACCGGTTTGCCGTGTGTAAGGGTGCCGGTTTTGTCGAGCGCCAGCGCCTTGAGTTTACGACCTTCTTCTAAATATACGCCGCCCTTAATTAAAATGCCGCGTTGCGCCGCAGCTGTAAGCCCACTTACCACCGTGACGGGTGTCGAGATCACAAGCGCACAAGGGCACGCGATCACAAGCATAGTCAGTGCCTTATAAAGCCAAGGGTTAAGCTCAGCACCAAAAACGAGCGGCGGGACGGCGGCAACTAGAATCGCTAGTACGACCACACTAGGAGACCGCCAAAGTGGAGAGGTAGGTTTTGCACGATACCGTGGACTCCGGTCCTGCTTCCATCAGTAACACCGTGCCCGCTGCACGACCCAGCGTTGATGATGCGCAGTGACCTGAGTAAATACGCCGCGTTCGTTGATCGTACCCGCGAACACGGTATCGCCTGTTTTTTCTTATCTACCGGCATGCTCGCCGGTGATCGGCTGGTTGATGGTGGACCGGCCGCTAATGATTCTGCCATCAAGCGCAATGCGTTCACCCGCAGCTTCTGCACGCAATCGCGTCCCAGCAGCTACATCACTACCACCCCATTGTTTAAAACTGCCATCGGGCTGCTTCACACTCGCCGAGTCGGGCGTCATTTCCATTAAGCTGCGGATGGCATTGCGCGCCCGATCGAGCGAGTACGCTTCAATGAGTTCGGCTAAGGCAAACAAGAAGGTAACCATCGCCGCCTGCGGGCCATTCGCCGATAGCGCCCACCGATGACGGCCAAGGTCATCAGAAAATTAATATTGAGCGTAAGAGTCGTGACCGCAAGCCATGCCTTTTTTACTGTTTGGATGCCTCCAGTAATAATGGCTAGCAGCGAAAGCACAATGACAGCCAAAGATTTGTCTTCCGCGCCAACCCAGCTGCTGATCTCGGCTACAAGCGCCGCCGCTCCAGAGATGCCAACCAAGATCTTCTCGAGCGCATTTACCCCGACAGTTGGATGCGCGCCGCTGTTTTCGCGCTCTGCACCTTTACGCACCGACTCCATCCCGATCGCAGCTAACGCATCCAAGATCGGCTGCTCATTATCCAATTGATGTCGCACGGTGAGCTCACGCTGCATCAAGTTGAAACGCAACTCCTCGATGCCTGCCATGCCTTTGAGCTTGTTGCGGATAATATTTTCTTCCGTTGGGCAATCCATTTTCTGAACGAGAAAGATGGTTTGCTTTGACTGCGGTTCTCTTTTGTCCATGATATTTCATTCCTTAGTAATCTCTTTTTAAATATCTATAATCTTGCAAAGCTCACAAGCGCGTGGATCTCCACATCCACAAGGACCACATGCTTTGCTCAACGACATTCGAAAAAAGCAGAGCACTATTAAAGGCGAAAGAAGCCAGACAGCTAGCGTGATTGCATACCTAGCTTTCATTCTCACTTCGCTTTCCAATCCATGCGTAAATCATCGGCAAGACAAATAAGGTTAAGAGCGTTGCAGTCATTAAACCTCCAATGACAACGGTCGCCAAAGGCCGCTGCACTTCACTTCCAGGTGCGGTGGAAAGGGCCATCGGCAAAAAACCAAGCGATGCTACAAGTGCAGTCATCAAGACCGGCCGCAAGCGCATCTCCGCTGCTTTACGAATGGCACTTACATGGTCTTCTCCCGCATCCTCCAAATGACGCGCAAACGAAATCAATACCAAGCCATTTAGCACCGCTACACCAAAAAGGGCGATAAAACCCACACCTGCAGAAATGGAAAAAGGAATATCGCGTATCCATAGCGCGACGACACCACCAATAATAGCAAAAGGAACGTTTAGGAAGATCAAAGCCGCAGCGCGCATCGAACCAAACGACATCCACAGTAAAAAGAGAATTAGTGCTAATGCCAGCGGCACTACAAGGAAAAGTCGCGCCTTAGCTTCGGTATAGTGCTCAAACTGACCGCCCCATCGAACCAAATAGCCCGTCGGAAACAGAACTGATTTTTTGACACGCGCGCGCGCCATCTCAACGACCGATAATAGATCTTTACCCCGCACATTAAACTCGACTGAAATACGGCGCGATTGATCGGATCGACTTACCTGTACAGGACCTGTAACAAAGCGCAGCTCCGCAACATCTCCGAGGGGTATTAGCTGCCCGGTAAGCGAACGCAACGGCAATGCGCGTAAAACTTCTAAGTCGCCACCAAAGTCATGTTGCGCTTTGACAACAAGTTCAAAGCGGCGCTCACCCTCGAAAACTTGCCCCACCGTAGAGCCAACAGCCATCGTTTCAGTGATGCGATTTATATCCTCAATGGTTAACCCATAGCGCGCAAGCTTCGCACGGTCGGGCAAAACATTTAGATATCTTAAGCCAGCAGTCTGCTCAACGCGCACATCTACCGCACCTGGAACTTTGCGTAAAACACTCGCGACTTGATCAGCAAAGTCTTTGAGCTTATCTAAATCGGCGCCATAAATGAGCACTGCCACGTCCGAGCGAATGCCGGCAACAAGTTCATTTGTGCGCATTTGAATGGGTTGAGAAATCGCGCCAGCAATCTCGGGCGTAACGCGCTCCGTCGTTTCAGACAGAAGTTCTGCCAGTCGCTTCTTGGTCATTCCATCACGCCACTGTTCGTGGTCTTTCAAGCTAATATAGATATCGCTTTGCTCAAGCCCCATCGGATCTGTCGCAACTTCGGGCGCGCCAATGCGGCTGACAATTTTATGCACCTCTGGGATGCGCATCAGAGCCTTTTCCAAGCGCAAATCAGTCTTAACGGTCTCACTAAGCGCAATACCTGGCAAACGACGCGCCTCAATCAACAAATCACCCTCGTCGAGCTGAGGAATAAACTCTGCACCCATGCGTGTAAATAGCGCAATAGACCCAGCCAAGAGCAGCACGCTCGCGCCAATGACATAGACATGACGTTTGAAAGCGATACCAAGTAGTGGCAAATACAAA
>JBGAKI010000056.1:0-20564 GCA_044224525.1 Polyangiales bacterium
CTTCGCGAATCGTTCGCTACTGTTTGACCTCCGCCAGACCACCTCACCTCAACTTCCCTTTGCTCTAAAACGGCGTACCCAGATTCACGTAAAACTGCGTCTGCCCGCCCTCGTTGATTCCACGCGCAAAACCAAGACGCATTGTCAGCTCATCCACATACGCAACCGTGTAATCGATAAACAGTTCAACGCCGGTGCCCGCACGAATTCGATTGAAGTCGAGCTTGCCAAAGAACGCATCACCTACATCAACAAAAGGTGCGGCATACAACCTGTTAATAAAAAACGGCAACGTCGCAATGCCGCGTTGCATGCGCCAAAGCAAAAACCGATAATCGATCTGCAGCAAATGGTATTGATTACCTCCGCGATCAAAAGGGCGATAACCGCGCAGACCTGTGCCACTCACCGAGGTGTAGTTGACCAACGCGTCAACGAGGCTTGGTTGTGACATGCCTCCAAGCGCAAACAAGGGCCGCGTAGGTGTATCGCTCCAGCCCGCGCCGCCTCTATAATGCAGCGCAAGCACATGCGCGTAACGATAACTCAAAGGTATGTAGCGCGCGATATTCCACTCAAACGCTTGTGATCGCCGGTCGCTAGCCAGCATCGGATGCGAGGTGGTCGTTGTAATCCCCACGCGTGTCCCACGCGAACTGCTGATGTCATAAATATAACGCTCGGTGTCAGAATACAACCACCCAAGACTCAGATTCGACAGGCGACCAAGAAAAGGCAAACGCGGCAAGCTCGTGTTGGGGTCTATCTTTCCACCAAAGGGTTGCAGCTTGTCGATCATCGACCACGTATAGTTGAGCGAGACCGTGTCGCGACTAAATGCTCGCAAAAAGGTATACGATAACCCCAAGCTTGCACCATACGAGTTTTCAATCCAGGTGCGCTGCTCGCCGCCCACCACAAGATTTTGTTGTGGCGCGACGTCGCGAAACACGCGCAGCGACGGAATAACCACATACCGATTGAGCGAGTAGGTCGCCGCGAACGACGGATACCCACGTTCCAGTCCAAGATTGGTTTGAATGTTATAGCGATGTAGACCCACCGCGTCGGTGCCATGGGTGCTCACCGTGAGCTGCTTCTCAATACCATTGTCATTGTAAGCAAGGTAATAAGCCCGCGGGCCAAGGGTGTTCAGTGGATTGTAACTGCTGCTTTCAAGATTTGCCTTTTGTGTCGGTCTCGCGTCTTCTCGCTGGACAACATAGGGCCCTGGTTCGCGGAAGGTTTCGGCCTTCAGCGACATGACAAACACGTCGTAGCCTTTACTCGTATAGCCCAAGTAAACCAGCTGCTTACCGTCGGGAGACACATCCGGTGAAAAAGCACCCGTCAGCACATTGGTGATCTGCTTTAAGCTCGTGCTCGCAAAATCATACGAATAGATATTGTTGACGCCGCCGCGATCTGACGAAAACAGTAGCGATTTTCCATCAGGCGTCCAGGCGGGTCCGCTATCAAACGCTCGATCATGGGTGATGCGAGTGGCTTTACGCGTGACAAAATCGAGCACGACGATGTCGCGAAACCCGCCACGCTGCCACACGCTAAAAGCGATGCGCTTGCCGTCCGGCGAAAAGCGCGGCGTATACACCTGGCCCATCTCAGGGCTCTTCCAAATGACGCGAGTCTTTTTCTGTTTCTCGGCGAGGTCGACAAACGCCAAATGCGACGTGCCGGCTCGATTCAACCTAAACGCAACATAGCGACCACTTGGGTCAATATCCGGCTCGTGTGCACGCAAACCTTGACTAAGGCGCGTTCGGTGTTTTCCCTCATCATCATACAAATGCAAATCATAGCGGTAATACAGATTACGAAAGCTATTCAAGCTGCTTGCCACGATCCGTTTGCTCGCGCGATGCACACCCAGTGTTGCCGTGCCTTGTACACGCGTCACTTCTTCAAAGCGATCGATGTCATCAAGCGGCATCACGCGCACCTGCGAGCGCATGCGATTGGTCGTCGCGACATAGGCAATACGTCGGTTATCCAAAAAACGCGGACTGCGGGTCGACTCACCATGAAAAGTAATTCGCTTGCCTTCAACGACACCCTGAGCTCGCGTCAGATCAGCTTCACGCTGGACACGATCTCTGAGCGAGCGCGTGAAGTTTGTATAAAGTTCTGGGAACGTTAACCCCGTGACGCGTTTTGCGGTGCGACTAAGGCCGTATGGAATAGGCTGAGAGCCATAGATTTTGGCAAAACGCGCCAAGGCATCTTTGCCGTACGTCTCGGCGATATAGTGCGCAAAGCGTGACCCATACAGATACCATTGTGTGCCATGCGGCCAGCGATCAGCGATATGTGAAATCTGATCAAGTCGCAAGAGCTGATCATCGAGCACGTCGGCGCGCATATACATTTCAAAGATCGACGATCGAATACGACCCGCAGTGGTGTACTCAGATTCGTTGTGTACCGCCAAACCTTCAAGAAACCATCTGGGCTCGATGCTATTGGGCGCCATCACTTTACCAAAGATGGCATTCACGATCGCCGGAATACCACCGATCGTATCGATATGCATGATATGTGAATACTCATGCGTGACCAACGTGAGTAACCAATCATCATAATCAGCCAGCGGCGACAGATCATCGGGTGCGGTCGCATAAAGTTGAATCGTTTTATAAGGCAAAACCTTGGCAAAGCCGTTGGCGTCATCACTCTGATCGCTCAGCACAATATGAGTGATTTGATCGCTTGTCGTGTTGAAGAGCACGCTCAACTCGGCATGTGCGCGTTCAATTGCATCGGCGATGCGTTGCGCGAGCGGTCCAAGTGGCTGGTGATAGTGTACTTGGGCGTGTTTTGTTTTTAGCGTACGCCACTCAAGATGCGGATCGGGCGGAACTTGCGCAGCTGCGCCATGCACGTTCAAAGCGCCAAACACTGCCAATAAGCATAAGCAGCCAAGCCAAATTATGCGGCATTGATCGATTCGTAGTTGATTCATCGTCATTGGCTACCGCTTGCAGCCCCGAAAATACAGTGTCACTAACATCTGTGGTGTATCGTTAGCGACCGATATGCACTTTAGCGTAAAGAAGTTTTTACCTTAATCGCGGTTTAACTTATACTTTTATACGACCTTCCTTACGCCCGAAGTCCCTGAAAAGTCCGTGAAAAAATCATTAGAAAAACGCTATGCGCTTAAGTTCATCTCGGGTAAATACCAGGGAGGCGAATTTGCGTTGCCAGAAAACGGCGAAATCACCATCGGCCGCTCAAGCGAGCTCGATATGGTGCTGGTTGAAGACATGGTCTCGCGCCGCCACGCCAAAATTGGCGTCAAAGGCGGACAGGTCATGATCGAAGACTTCGGTTCCACCAACGGCAGCTTTGTGAACGGCGAGCGCATTACCAAATGCCTTCTATCGGAGGGTGATCGCATTTTGATCGGCACCAGCATCATTAAGTTGGTCGAAGCCAGCGCCGACTCGGTCGAAAGCCAAAACGAACTAAGCAGCGTGGCCAACGAGCCACTTGCTACCCGCACGGTGGAAGTGCGCACCATCTCTGGCTCTATTGCCGAGTTAAGCTTACCCGACTTACTTCAGCTTTTTGCCGCATCACGTAAGAATGGCATTTTGTTTGTTAAGAAAGACAAACAGACCGCCAAAATTTATTTGCGCGAAGGTGCGGTGATCAGCGCAAAATTTGAAGGTGATGAAACCATTCCCTCGATGCGCGTTGTGATGGAAGTGCTTAAATGGCGCGATGGCACCTTCGAGTTGATTCCTACCGAGACCAAGAACGTGCAACAAGACATTGAAATGTCGACCGAAGGGCTTCTCATGGAATGCATGCGCTTATTAGACGAGCTTGGTCGCATCGAAGCCGATTTGCCGCCCCCTGATGCAACCCTGCAGCTGAACTTACCAGTGGCCGAACCTTTGTCGAAACTCGCTCCCCAAGAGCTCGACGTTTTGCAGCTCGCGCTCAACTTAGGCCAGATGAACAACATCTTGCTGCAAAGCCCCTACGGTGACGTCGAGACAAGCCAACACCTTCACAAGCTCATCTCGCAAGGCTACCTAAAAATCCAGTAACCGGTCACCGACCATCTTCCCACAAATCGTGCAAAGGATTTGCGGAGTATTAGCGTGGACGACCCCCACCCGCTACCGCGGGTGGACGACCCCCACCCGCTACCGCGGGTGGACGACCAGCCGCTCAAGCAGCGTCTTTGAATAATGGGTGAGCTCCACGAACACCAGCCCCATGCCCGGTGGTTCATTCTCAACGCGAATCACTTCGCCGATACCTTCGATGGTCTCAACGTCATCCATAATCACACGAAAGCATAGGTTGACCTGGGTGCCCACCGGCAATGGGTCCTTTGATTTCACGTACACGCCCGAGCGCGACACATTGGTCACATATTCATGCACAAACGCATCAAAAGACTCAAAATCTTTGTTGATGGTAATGCGTGGCTCGGTTCTTCGCTCGGTCGGTGTTTGACCCGAGGAAAATGAGGACAAGATGGTCATCCGCCTGGCTTTACCCCCTCAGCAGCAATCCTCTAAAACGGTAGAACAGATCGGGCCGTTTACCAAGCAAAAACGGCGTGTGACCCGTTTCAAGGCAAAAGTTCCGCCTATGCACCACTGAGGTCAAACTGCTCAAGGTGATATTCGCGATGCGGCTGCATCACAATTTCTCGCGTGAATGCCACCGACGCTTTTTCCATCGCGTGCCGCTCATCGCGCATCATCGTATCGCAGACAGCAGGATGCGCATGAACAATAATCTTATATCCGGGCAGGGTATTTCGTTCGCGCCGGATTTGTCTAAGGATTTCATGGCACACCGTGTTCTTACTTTGTAGCTGCCCAGTGCCATCACAATAAAAACAGGGCTCATAAAGCGTGCGCCCAAGCGATTCACGCGTGCGCTTACGCGTCATCTCCACCAAACCAAGCTCGCTGATGCGCACAGCGGTGGTCTTGGCTTTGTCGTGTTTCAACACGTCAAGAAAGGCTTTGTACACCTTGTCACGATGCGATTGTCGCTCCATGTCGATAAAATCGATCACCAAGAGCCCACCGATATTGCGAAACCGAACCTGGTAAGCAATCTCTTTGACGGCCTCTAGGTTGTTTTGCAAAATCGTTTCTTCAACATCTTTGCTTTTACCGGTAAAGCTACCTGTATTGACATCGATCGCCGTCAACGCTTCGGTTTGATCGATGATCAAATATCCGCCCGATGGCAGGCTCACTTTGCGACTGAGTGAGCGCGAGATTTCATCTTCAATGCCATAGGCATCGAAAATCGGTTCTTTGCGATCGTAAAGCGAAATGTCTTTGACGCGTTCGGGCATAAAGCCTTCCACGAACTTCACAAGCTTTTCATACTCTTTAGGGTCATCGATCGTGATGTTCGCGACATCATCGCTGAACAGGTCGCGCGCGGCGCGTTTCACGATATCAAGCTCGCCATACAGCAATGCTGGCGCTTTTTTGCTCTCTTCTTTTTTCTTTTGCGTCTCTTGCCATACGTTGACCAAATAACCGATGTCGGCTTTAAGCTGCTTTTTGGTCAAACCGTCGGCGACCGTACGCACAATAAAACCGCCTTGTTCAGGCTTCAGCGACTCGATCGCATCGCGCAAACGTTTGCGCTCGCGATCGTTACCAATGCGCTTTGACACACCCACCTGATCAACCGTTGGCACATAGACCACATAACGGCCAGGTAGCGCCACGTGACTCGTGACGCGTGCGCCTTTGGTGCCCATCGGTTCTTTGGCCACTTGCACCACAATCGATTGCCCTTCTTTAAGCACATCCGCGATCGGTGTACGCCGTGTTAAGCGCTGCGGCCGTCGGCCATTTTGCGCCGCATCCCCTTCGTCGTCTTGTTCATCAAGGTCTAAACGCGTGCGCGTCAAATCTTGCGGTGGCAAAATGTCTTCGACGTGCAAGAAGGCTGCGCGCTCGAGCCCAATTTCAACAAAGGCGGCCTGCATGCCCGGTAGCACACGCGTGACTTTGCCTAAATAGATATTGCCTACGGGGCTGCGCTGTTCGGCGCGCTCAACATAAAGCTCGGCAAGGACGCCATTTTCAATCAGCGCGACCCGTGTCTCGCCTAAATCAACATTTATTACCAGAGAAGATCGTGCCATGGTTACTCCGCCATTTGACATGGTTAGAGTGTTCACCTACTTGGCATCCACGTGCGCACGTGCGTCTTGAGCGATGATTGTGTGTATCGCTAATGGCGTTATTGGCGACAGCCAGATGATGGGTCGCAAAAATTGGTGTGTCGTGTAGCGTAGAGAACACTGTGTTAAAAAAACCTTTTTCGATCGCTTTCACCTTGCTGCACGCCACATTGGATGGCTTGCCTCAAACATGAACGACCGCGCTCACTTGAGCACGGCCCTACGATCACTGCGTCGCGAAGGCTCCGAAGAGACCCACGCGACATTAATTAGTTAGCGTCAAAAATCTTTTCGATTTCAGCTCTGACCTTATCTTCGGTCTTACGACGAGCCACCGCGATTTCTTTGACGATCAGCGAACGTGCTGTCTCGAGCATGCGCTTCTCTCCATAAGAGAGAGATTTCTCAGTGCGCAGTCGATACAGGTCACGCATAACTTCTGCGACGTCAAAGACGGACCCTGTTTTAATCTTGTCCATAAAGCTTCGATAACGGCGATTCCAGGTCTGGTTATCGAATGCGATGGTACGCTCACGTAAGATTTCGAAGATTTCCTTAATCTCACCCTCCGAAATCGGCTTCCTGAGCCCGACGTTACGTGCATTGTTCACGGGAACCATGATGCGACGGTCGGTATCAAGAATCCTCAATACATAAAACTTCTGCCTGTTTCCTGCGATGTCTTTCTCCTCAATCGAAACCACCTCAGCAACACCCTGCGCCGGATATACTGCTTTGTCACCGACCTTAAATTGTGCTTCTGTACGAGCCTGCATTTACGACTCCTGTGTTTCCAAACTAATTTTCAAACCGCTATTTTCTATACTCAGCTCTAAACAATTAGTTTTTCAATTTGAGAGGAGAGACGATGCTCCTCTTTCATCCCCACGTGCTCGGCGATGTAGCATTTTTTGATACATGCGCCCACCACGATGTAGGCTTAAAGGTAGCTGACGAACGCCCTCTCGTCAACCGAAAAGGCCTGCCGCGCCCCCGCGGCGAGCTTTTAGCGATCGTCCATGACACTCTTTTTTTATTTTATTTTCAATAGGATAAAAGATCGTGCCGCATTCATGATCAACCCTGACTAGGGTCGCCACGCCCGATCGTAACATGATCGCTACGCCCCGAACGCCTCACCAACATCATGCGCGATCAAGCTCGCTAAGGATCGCCTGATGCACCTCAAGCACGCGTGCTCGCGTCGCCTCAAGCTCGCCCGAGTTGTCGATCACATAATCCGCCACCGCAATTTTTTCTGCGAGCGGAGCCTGCGCCCCCAGACGAGCCCGCGCCTCGCTTTCGCTCAGTCCATTGCGGCTCACCAGCCGCGCGACCTGTATCTGCGGCGTTGCTGTAACAACAATCAACCCGCGAAAGTCGCGATGACGACCTACTTCAACAAGCAAAGTGGCCTCATAAATCACATAAGCATGTGTGCCAAGCAAGCCTTGCATGTGCTCTTGCGAGCGCGTTTCGATCAGCGGATGCAAGATGGCATTGAGCGTGGCCCGCGCGTTCGCATCGCTGAAAATCAGCGCACCCAACTTTGCTCGATCAAGCTCGCCGCTCGCTAATAAATAGTCGGTACCAAATTGCGCCACAATCGCCTGATAGCCCGGCTCGCCGGTGCGGCTCAGCTCGCGCGATACCAAATCAGCATCGACCACGCCGGCGCCAAGCGCCTGAAACATGCTCGCGACGCTACTTTTACCGCACGCAATCCCTCCGGTTAGCCCCCATACCCGCGCTTTGATCACGTCCTGCGACATTTGCTCTCATGCTACCACAAATCGGCCTTCGCTTATGCTATGGCTTACGCCATGCGAGCGGTTGTTCAGCGAGTCACCCGTGCCAGCGTTCAAGTCGACAACGCCACCATTGCCACCATCGAGCGTGGCCTGCTTATTTATCTTGGCGTAGGTCGCGGCGACCTGACCGACGATGCCGAAACACTCGCAACGCAATGCGCTAACCTGCGCATTTTCGCGGGCGACGACGACAAGATGCGCCACTCGGTGCGCGACCTTCACGCACAGGCGCTCGTGGTGTCACAGTTCACGTTATATGCCGATACCTCACGCGGCAACCGCCCCTCGTTTTCCGCTGCCGAGTCCCCCGAGCGTGCGCGCACGCTTTACGATCAGTTTTGTCATGCGCTTCGCACCAAAGGCATCGACGTATCGACCGGCCAGTTTGCAGCGATGATGACCGTCAGCGCCGATGTCGATGGCCCGGTCACGATCTTGCTAGACACGCGAGTTCAAGCATGACGCGCACCCTTCCTCAAACCCAACATTCGGTGTTATGGGTGATCGGCCTCTTCTTGTTTTCGCTATGCATGCGCGTGCCATCGTTGTTGCACCCAAAAGCCATCGACGACGAAGAAATTTATTCGGTGGTGGCGGCCGAACTCGTGCACGGTGGGCATGTCTACCGCGACGCGATCGAACGAAAACCGCCGCTCTTATTTTATACCTATAAAGCAGTCTTTGAAGTCTTCGGCGTGCACAACTTTGTCGCACTGCATTGGGTGGCGTGGTTGTGGGTGCTTTTAACCATGCTCGGTTTATTTTGCATACTCAACACGTTCAAACAGCGGCGCGCCGGGCTTTGGGCAGCGGGGCTCTATGCACTTTATTTACCGTGGCTGCAGTTTCAAAACCAAGCCTTTAACGGCGAAATGATCATGAACTTGCCCCTCGTGTGGGCGTTTTATCTGGTTCTTCAAAGTTCCGCTCGTCCTATCCTGCATGCTGCGCGCGTCTTCATAGCGGGCGCCTTGGTCGCGTTGGCGGCGCTGCTCAAGCAACCCGCCGCGATCGCATTGGTGCCGCTCTTGTTGCTCTCATTTTTACGCATCATGTGCGTCGACAACCCCAAACCTTCAATCAAAGTTTGGTTGCACGCGTGTATCGATGCTTTTCTGAGCGCAATGGGATTTACATGCGTGCTTTTATGGATGGCGTTTGATCTGAAGCGCCAGGGCGTGCTCAACGAAGCCATCTATTGGGTGCTTTTAGATCATAGCGTGCCGCACGGCATCACCGACATCGTGTTTTGGCAGCGAGCCATCAGCATGAGCGCACTTTTCGTGGTTGTATGCGCACCTTTGATGTGGGGGGTGCTGCAAGCCTTACGTCATCGCCCTCGCGTTGTGTCCGAGGGGCAGCGGCTATCCGCGCAGTGTTGGACGCTGTTACTGTGGTTAGTTGTGTCAATCGTCGGTGTGGCGGCCAGCGGGCGATTTTATTCACACTATTATATACAACTTTTGCCGCCGATGGCGCTGCTCGCCGCACTTTACTATCAAAGCGCCGTCACGCATTTTTCAAAGCGCACTCGCCGCACACTTTACACGGTGCTTGCGCTAAGTGCTTGTGCGTTTGTTATCACGCAGGGCGTCAAGCTTTACCAAATGCGCCATATCAGCCAGGTTGCAGCCTTTGTGCGTCAACACTCGCGCCCAACCGACCGCATTTTTGTTTGGGGTCAGGCGCCAGGCGTTTACACCGATGCCAAACGACGGCCCGCGTCACGTTATGTGACAACATTCCCACTGACGGGCTACATTTTCGGCAGCCCCCGCAGTTGGGATCCGCGCTTCCCCACTGACCATCGCATCATTCCGGGGGCCTGGGATCACTTGGAAAATGATTTTGCGCAGCATTTGCCCCTGCTATTTATCGATAGCGACGCCGCGCGCCCGACCCATAAATACCCCCCTGAGCGTTATCCTTATTTGCGTCAGTTACTACAAACGCGTTACAGATTGACCTTCAAAGCCAAAGAGGGTTTGATCTATCAGCTGACCAACCCCCGAGCACCACAATGACCATTCGTTATGAAATAAGCGCTGCAAGCTCTGCCGATTTCGACGAGCTGTATGCGCTGGCAAAATATCTCAACTCAGTCAATTTGCCACACGATCCCGAGGCCTTAAAAACCATTCTCGATGTCTCAGAAAAATCGTTCTCAGGCACGCTGCGTAATCTGAAACACCGCGAATACCTTTTTGTGTTGCGCGATCTTAAAGAAAAGCGTGTGGTGGGCACATCACAAATTTTGGCACAATTAGGCCGCCGCGACGCGCCCTACATTTATTTCGACGTGCGTAGCGAAGAAAAATACTCAACCACACTCGACAAACATTTTAACCACCAAGTGCTTTCAATTCGTTATTCATACGACGGCCCCACCGAACTAGGCGGTTTGGTGTTGCATCCTGATTATCGCGGCAAACCCGAAAAGCTTGGCATGCTGATTTCATACGTGCGCTTTTTGTGGATCAAAATGCATCGCGCCGATTTTCGCGACGACCTGCTCGCTGAACTTTTGCCGCCCCTTGAAGCCGATGGCACAAGTCATTTGTGGGAAGCCGTGGGTCGGCACTTCACTGATTTGAGCTATCAAGAGGCCGATAAGCTCTCAAAGCGCAACAAGGAGTTCATCCGCACGCTTTTTCCCAGTGACAACATTTACGTGCCTTTATTGAGCAAAGACGCACAAGGCGTGATCGGCAAGGTAGGGGCACAAACCCAGGGCGTTGAAAGAATGCTTGCACGCGTGGGGTTTGAATACGTCGATCGCGTCGACCCCTTTGACGGTGGGCCTCATTATATGTGCCCAACAGACAAAGTTAGTGCCGTGATCGATGCCGAAAACGTGCGTGTAGCCAGCGGTTTTGTCGGTCAAACACGCCAGGGCTTTGTAGCCAAGGAATTAAAAAACACCCCCTGGTTTACGGCGATACCCTGCACCTATTCAGCGGGCACCCACGAAATTTTGCTTGATAATGAGGTTAAAGAGCGGTTGAATGTGACCGAAACGGATCATGTTTGGGTCCTTCCAACGGACAATTTAATAAAAAAACCGGCCTAAAATGGCCATTTGCATCTGTCGATACCTGTGTTATCACGATGCGTGATACGAAAGTTGTAGCGCCCGATAATATTTAGTGTTGACTTGCGCAGTGTTTAATGTTTGCTACAGTATCGTATCTTAACCTGAGAGGGAAATAGTCATGTCAAGCATCAAATCAGTAAAATCTTTCACCTTCGGGCTTGCGATGGCAGCGCTCACACTGAACGCAGCCTGCAGCCCCTCTACCGAAAGCAACGGATCAAGCGCGTCAAACGATTCGGCGTGGACCACCAGCGTTAAGCTGACAGCCACCCAAGTAACGCCAGAGATTAACACCCTTTTAGGCACCACCCTTCCTACCGGCACCTTGCTTTTCGCGGATGTTGCTGGTTTGGACGAGGATCTAAGAGCGGCCTGGAGGTCACAAGGTGATGTGAATGCTTCAGCTGGATTTGTTCAAGCGGCGCTCAGCGATCATCCTGAGGTTGCCATAGCTACTGCAGCGGTCGCAGCGCGTGCACGTCAGGGCATTGGCGCAGTTCATTATTTATCAACCGCAAATGGCGGCGCAGACCTCATCATTTGGGCCGAGCCAAGCGCAAGTGCAGTTCCCAGCGTCATCCCTCAGGGCGGCGCAGCTTACTCAGTGCCCGCTAACCTTCAATCAGCTGTGAACAACGCATTGTCACGCGCTACAAATAACACGGCGCTTTTCACCGGAACCATTAATGGTTGCGTTGGCTGCGCTGGTGCCTCCACTCAGGCGGTTCCTGCAAGCGCAGGTTCTGGCATGTTCGCCTTGCAATTCGCTGGTCGTTTTGGAACGCAAGCGGTGCGAGGTGTTGTCGGCGGAGCCAATATGCTCTTCCAAAGCGCAAATGCAGCCGCAGACTCAGCAATGACTGGCTTTTCAAGGCTCATGACGACCAGCAATGTGGCGACTGGCGGCGACGCAGCTCGTGCTGTATGCAACTTGGCAAAGGCGCCCGTGCCTCAGGGTGTGACTGCATTCCAAGCTGTGGCTGAAGCGGCCCCGTTGGCAGCTGGCGTATACGCGACTGACGCAATTGCTGGCCTCGTGCTTGGCACGACGCCATCACAAACGCAGGTGCTTAGTGGCCAACTTGCAACAGGCAGCCAGGCCGTGCCGGTGTTTGTTCCACAAGCTAACTTCGTCGGCGATGCAGCGCGCATTTTGGCGGCTCCCACAGCAGCTGTGGTGCTTGCTTTCGGCGGTGTTTCGCTTGCAGCTCGCGGCATCTTTGCCGTGGTTGGTGACGGTGCAGCACAGCAGGGTAGCATTCAGCTGGGTCGACTTGCTGGTGCATTCGCAACTCAGTAATCAACATCGCGAAAACGCTTTGTTCAGAAGGCCTCACGCATATGCGTGAGGCCTTCTTCGTTTAACCCGTTGGCCATCGTGGGGACACCTTCTGGGGCCTACAGGCCCGCTAACACCATGAAACACTCAAAACCTAGCCATTGTCTGAAACTGTTGCATGCTTCAAATAAAAAAAGTAAATAAAAACAGATGGTTAATGAGGACACGAAGGTGTCATTTATATTCTTCGAATAGGAAATAATGGGCACGTCTTTTGCTACGTTGCTCATGCATGACACAGACTTTAGGCTTTAGTGCATCAGCTTTTACTAAGCTTCGTCAAGCCGCATGTCGCTTTCTCTGCGTGCTACCGATGTTGCTTGGGGTTGCGGGTTGCGGGGTGTTTACATCGGACGATTCGGCAACAAACACTGCGGCTCAAGAAATACTTTTTTATCATTATGACCAAGGTGTCGATAACGTTGTTTCCATTTTCGGCTATCGGGATGACGTCGCACCAAGATCCACAACAGCGCTTAAGGCTGAGTTGATAAGTATTCAGGGGATGGCGACCATCCTAGGTAAACGCTCGTCCATTTTGCTCACCACCGCCGATCTCATCAACACATTGCTTCATGATGGCGCAACCAAGCAGATTTGCTTGCTGACCAATGCCGCATTTACCACACCCGTTTGTTCGCCAAAAAATGAGATTGCCAATCACGTTCAAACCATGTTCACACCCGAGGGTCGCCATTTTCTGACAACAAACGAATCGGTGAGTCAACGCAATATCGGTCTTTTGCGCTGGCCAAGCCCACTTCATCTAGTGGGTGTGATTGGAGCAAACGGCAAAAGATTGGTTTTGGGCGAGGCGTTACAGCTCGTTGATTTCGAACTGCCAGACATGGCGTGTGACTCCAACTTTGCTCGCACAGACGAAAAGGCGATTGATTCTGTCCTCAACAGCCAGAACACCAACACCGTCGCGCAATACCCGGACCTAAGCATTGGCGTGCAGAGCGACGCGTTGTTCAAGATGTACAACCCCCGAACGCCTGTAGCACCCGGCGCCATCACGCCCACACCCGTCCCTGTTCCTATCGAGCATATTCCACCACAAAACCGCAGCACTTGGGCGATCAACGAAGCCAAGAGTGAACGCAAAGTATTTTGGGGCTATGTGATCCACTGGTACCAAATAGTGCCGTTCTACACGCCCGACACACCACTACTTGATATTGCAAACAACGCCATCTCGTCGCCCATTCGCGGATCAATCAACGAACTTAACTTTCCTAACGTAGCGCAAAACACAACGGCGCCGCTGACGATCTTACAACCGAAAGATTTTGGTGCTCCCATGTATTATCGCGTGGCGGGCAAAGGCCCAGATTCAATTCATCGGTTGCTTGGTGTGGCAGCAGGCTATAGCTGCGAGCAGCTTATCGATATGGTGCCCAGTGGCAACATATTCAACCCAGACGCCGAGACAATCTGTAAGAACCGCACCGACACTCACGTGTTCGGTCAAGAGACAAACTCATTTTGCTCGTTTGCCGCGCAAAACTATTACGGAGACGTAGGCTATGACGGATTCGCAGAAGGTGGTTCAGAGAATCGTCGCGAACGTTTGAAATATCGCGATTCCCTTGCTTGTGATTATCGCTTTGCGCCCCTGCACCGTGACACTTGGTGGGCGTCCGGTTTGCCCAACAACGGCCCGTGGATCTGCGACAAAATCAATGAACTAGAACCCAACTCAGACGACATCACCTTGTACCCCTGCGCGCCCGGCACGACCCGATGGCAATGTCCACCTGCACTCAACCCGGCCGCTGCTCAGTAACAACGGAGTCGATGATGAAAGACAATCTTATGACCAAACATAATCTCAAAATCATGCGACTAGCGCTTTGTTTCTTCGTTACCACGCTCTCGGCGTCTTGTCAGATCCTGGGTCTAAGCGACTGGGGCAGCTCGAATTCAGCAGAGGGCGAAAACGATAATCCCGAAGGTTATCGCCCTGACTATACCATTCGAAATGTCGTCAGAATCGTTGCCTATTCGGGTGCACAACCTAACACGCTTGAACAACTCGAAGCCACGAATCGCGCCAAAGGCATTGGCACAATCTTAGGGCAGGGCTCAAAAGGCGTTCTGACTGCAGGTTCGTTGTTAGCGATGGCAGCGGGCGCCGACGGCATTTGCCTTGTCGTCAATCCCGAGCAAAACCCTGCGAACTTTGTCGGCCCCGAACAAGAGTTTATTCCTCTACCTGGTGAGATGACTTACGACAAAAGCACGGGCTTAACCATCATCTGCGAAGAAATGTCAAAGCTCAACTTGATTAAGCATCCTGACTATCAAGGCTACTATGCCGATTTTGGCATTTTACAGTGGTCAAAGCCTCTCAGCTTTTCGGGACTTCAGAAAATGCGCATTGCCGATCTACCTTGTTTGGGCACGGCAGAATACAGTGGTGCCGGCACGAATGGGCTCGAGCAGATCCGTGGCGCCGTGTCTCATCTGACAGGCCAAACGCTGCACGACATTACGGTAGGCGTGCAAACCAAATCTGTTTTACCCGACGACACTGCTGTTGGAACCCTAACCGTTGCCACCGCTGGTATTGCGCAAGCCAAAGACAAACGTCAGGCTGCCTGGGGCGACAACTTCTCGATTTTCAGGACTGGGTCAGGTCCTACTTTCTCTAAAGACACAAAGTGGGATATCGACGCGGCCGTCAACTGGTTCTTCAACGATAGCGTCAATTCGGGAACCGACTATCAAAACACATTGCTACGTCCTGGCGATTTGGGTGCACCCGCTTATTCATACGACTTGGAGAAAACCTTCTACGATGGCTATCGCGTGATGCTGTTAGGTGTGGCATCTCGTCAACAATGTTTTGACTTGGGTGACGTCAACATCAATCGCAATCGTGGTGTAACACATGGCAATCTGCCTGGGGTTAGTTTGTTCAACGACTGTTGGGGGCAAATGACCTTCAACGAAAAATACGGACCATCGATCGATATCGATCGATTCTGTAACTACGCGAAAAGCTCGTTTACCAGCTATGTTGATCTGTTGAAGAAAAGCAATACGTGTGAAGTTCAGCAGCCTGTTGAGGCTTCTCCCGAAGCCACACCCGAGGCAACAGCCGAGCCAACGGCTACACCGACGCAGGCTCCAGTGCAAGCACAGGGCGATCAAGGCGGCAATCAACCACCTCCACCAAAAGATCCATGCTCGTCCACTGATCAGGCAAACGCAGCCAATCAGATGCGAGATGCGTTGTCTTGTCGCGCGGTGTTTACACGCATCGATAATACGGGCAACTATGGGATTAACAACTTCAACAACCTGCCTTGGTTGTGCGAACAAGCGCGTGCGGTCGATGCTGACGACAACTGCACAGCAACCGACGCGATGAAGTTCGCCAATGCTGAGGGTGTGCCCGTTTTCAAAGATAACCAAGGAAAACTCATCTACAAAGACGGTGAGTGTTACAAATACCACGACGTTGATATCTATCCGTGCTTTCTCAATGGCCCAGTGCGCTATTGGACAGGTGTTCAGGCAAGTTTGGGGCAATGGGCACAGTGTCCGCCGGTGATTGATTACGGTGACGCAACAACCAATCAGACACAATAAGAACGATTTAGAACCAATCTGAACATCAAGAGCCCTTGCAGAAATTCTCACGAATGCTACACTGCACTCGAGGTCTTAGGATGAAGAATTTAGTGTTGTTTATCGCTGGTTGCTTGACCCTATCTGGTTGTGATACGGCCAATGACTCGCTCTCACAAAATACTGCTTTTGGTAAGACCGGAGCCAATGGCGCTGCCGCTTCAGAAGGACAGGCCTGTCCGCCAGTTCTTCCAGATAAAGACCAATGTTATGTTTGGGTGAGCGCGCAGTCGTTTGCACACAAGATGTTTACTGGTACGCGTTTCAGCACACCGTTATTGTCTGGTACCGAGGGGACCAACCGCGTTCTTGAAATGTTTTCGATGAATCCGAAAACAAAAAACTATCGCCAAGAAGTTGGACTGACCTGGACACGCGAACGTACGGATACCTTTGACACGCTCGACTTATCGGCTTACCAGACGGTCTACTCGATACAACCCTGGGATTGCAAAACATATTCTAGCTGGCAAACAGCCTGCACAGCGGCGGCTGCACAGGTAAAGCTAGAAGAAACGACTACGAAGAAGGGTTGTGAATCTCTTATTAGCGAGTTTTCGGCAAAAGTCATCGCAAAAACAATTCCTGCAGATGAGCCTAATGCCGGCAAGGTTTACGTGACGCCTTCCGGCGAGTCTACCGCATGCAACTTTGTCGTTGACCAGTGTCAATCAACAATGGCCCCACCAGCTCCCCCAGCGAAAGCAACGAAAAAGCCAATCAAAGAACCAGCGGTATATTCGGGATAATCTCGAATACAAGCGCTAACCGTTATTCTGGTTTATTCGGCAGGATGGTGAAGCGGCCCTGCGGCATGCTCGCTAGGGTGCGGTGGGTTACGGAATGACCATCGCGTGTTTTGCAGGCGCGCGTGATTTCTAAAACGCCTTTGTTATCGATGTTGGCAAAGCCAATATCAGCCGGCCTGCAGGGTTCAAGATCACTTGCGCGCAGGTTCTCGACAACTTCGACCGCGCGCCACACGCCGCCGCGATCGCTGCTCTGCGTCATCAACACTTGAAAGCTGTGATTTTGAAAATGCTCGGCGTTGGCACTAAACCAAGTGCAGCTTTTTGGCCCGTCGCCATCGGGTACCACAGCGTCAAAACGAAACACGTATTCAAAAGTACCGTTGCCGTCTAAATCAACGCCGTCGCTTTGCTTAACCGTGCGAACGCACTCGCTACGCTCTTTGCATGGTTGCCCGGCGCATCCCCAGGGGGCCTTTTTTTCATGCACCAACGTCGGCCAACGCTTCAAAATCGTGTCGAGCAGCGTGTCGATCAACGCGGCATCGCGCAGTTGGGTGCTTGGTTGTTTGCCGCTAGGACCCATTATAGGACCCATCATAGAACCCATCGATGGCGCTATAAGTGGCTTGGCTTTCTCAAGTAATGCATTGTCGGTAAGCACGCGCACGCTCATTTGTCGTAACTCTTCATACTCACTCTGTGCGCCCGCCGCGATCTTGCTCAAGCCAAGCAGCGTGGCGTTATAACCAAGTTTGCCTAAGCACCACGTTGCCGCAGTGCTCACCGACAACACCTGCCCGGTCAGCAACTTGATCACATGTGGCGCTGCTTTTTCCGCCTGAACGCCCAAGGTGCCAAGCAGCATCAGCGCTGCCAAACGATCGACAACCACGTTCGATTTCAACGTGGCGTTGAGGCGCACCAGCCAATCGCGTGCTTTCAGTGCCGCGATCACCCTTGGTTGCGCAACAACCTTTTCAAGCACGCTAAACGCCGCAAGCTTGGTTTTGAGTTCTCTCTTTTCGCTCGTCGTGATCTTAAACAACGCTTCCACGGCATTGGGTTCAGACAGGTTGGTCAGCGCAAGTGCCTTGAGCATGCGATAAGCATTCTTGTCACTTGCCCCATCGAGCGCTGCAAGCAACACACGTTCGGTGCCCGCCGCCTTGGGGGTCATTTTGCTCACCACCACCGTTGCGCTGTCGCGCTCGTTTTCGCTGCCTTTTTTTAGGGTGTTTTCGAGGGCCGGCAGCGCAGCCTCGCCCATCGCAACAAGCGCGTCTTTATAAAACAGGCGGATTTCCTCAGGTAGCGTGCTGTTGCCAGCCACTTCGATCATCAACGGCGCTCCGCTTGCGCCCATACGCGACAAAGCGTGCGATGCGGCATGGTGAACATGATAGTGCGCGTAATCGTTATACGCTTTGGCACGCACAATATCGCTAAGGCCATGCAGCGCTTGTTCGCCGCCAAGTTTACCAAGCGCCACAATCGCCTCAAACTGCACTTCGTCGCGCTTAAAATGGTCGCCCGTTGATTTGGCAGTGTGCGAAACGTGCGCGCGCAAGTTCGGCGCCTTTTGATCAACATCACTTGTCGCAGCGTCAATGAGCGCGTCGATCACCGTTTTGTCGCGCGAGCCAATATCGCCCAGTGCTTTGGCGGCAACCTTGCGCACTTGTTGCGACGCGTCTTTTTTCAGCGCTCTAACCAGCAAACCGGTTTTGAACTTAATGGCTATTTCACCGGTTCCCAACCCGTCATCGGCGACAAGCTCCGTGGCGGCCTGGGCGCGTTTGACTGGATCGCGCTCATGAAAACGCACCTCCCAGGTGCTAAAAACATCGTTTTGTTCGGCTTGCACCGGGCTTTTTTCGCCCGTGAAACCGACCAACATCGCAATAAGTGCGAGCAAACAAGCACGGTTTAATAGCACTGGGTTAGGTTGCATGGTGTGTTGGCGAGCGAAAGTGGCCTCAAACCACATGGTATTGACTTAGCATGTGCCTAAGCGCGGGTCATGGCGGGTTTTCACGGTCGTGTGCAACCTTTTTTTCGGCCGAAAATGGCTCAAAAACAAGCCAATTATCAACATTTAGAAAACTTCGTGGGATCATTGAAGTTTCCATTTGCGTTATCGCAAAACTAGGTCACACTCTGCTCTCAACTGGCCGATGTCCTGCGGTTTTGGCCTCAAATAAAGCCTGTTTTTGACAGAATTTTTATTTGACAGACCAAGCTTCGCAGGGTAGAAGTACGGTCCTTTTGTTTCGGGTCTTTGACAACTGAATCGGATACGCAATATACGTTGAACGTGCGGGTAAAGAATTTATTCTTTACCGTCAATTTGATAACGGGGTGACCCGTTGTCAGTAAGTTTTCAAGCGTACTTTGAACGCTTGAACAGTAAACGAGCAAAGATAGAAATAGTGATTTATTGCTACGTCTATCTGAGCTTCAGGAATCGAACTGGAGAGTTTGATCCTGGCTCAGAGCGAACGTTAGCGGCGCGCCTAACACATGCAAGTCGTACGAGAAAGAGCTTCGGCTCCAGTAAAGTGGCGTACGGGTGCGTAACACGTAGGTAATCTACCCCGAAGCGGGGGATAACGGACCGAAAGGTTCGCTAATACCGCATAAGACCACGACTAGTACGCTAGTTGTGATAAAAGCTGGCCTCTTCATGAAAGCTAGCACTTCGGAATGAGCCTGCGGCCCATCAGCTAGTTGGTAAGGTAATGGCTTACCAAGGCTAAGACGGGTAGCTGGTCTGAGAGGATGATCAGCCACACTGGCACTGAAACACGGGCCAGACTCCTACGGGAGGCAGCAGTGGGGAATCTTGGTCAATGGGCGCAAGCCTGAACCAGCGACGCCGCGTGAGTGATGAAGGCCTTCGGGTTGTAAAGCTCTGTGGGGAAGAAAGAAAAAATTGTGGGCGAACAGGCCACGATCTTGACGGTACTTCCTTAGCAAGCACCGGCTAACTCTGTGCCAGCAGCCGCGGTAAGACAGAGGGTGCAAACGTTGCTCGGAATCACTGGGCGTAAAGCGCGTGTAGGCGGATCGGCAAGTCGGACGTGAAATCCCTGGGCTCAACCTAGGAACTGCGCTCGAAACTGCCGACCTTGAGTGATGGAGAGGATAGTGGAATTCTCGGTGTAGAGGTGAAATTCGTAGATATCGAGAGGAACACCAGTGGCGAAGGCGGCTATCTGGACATCAACTGACGCTGAGACGCGAAAGCGTGGGGAGCAAACAGGATTAGATACCCTGGTAGTCCACGCTGTAAACGATGAGTGCTAGATGTCGCGGGTATTGACCCCTGCGGTGTCGAAGCTAACGCATTAAGCACTCCGCCTGGGGAGTACGGTCGCAAGACTAAAACTCAAAGGAATTGACGGGGGCCCGCACAAGCGGTGGAGCATGTGGTTTAATTCGACGCAACGCGAAGAACCTTACCTAGGCTAGAAAAATCTGGAACCTGGTAGAAATACCGGGGTGCTCGCAAGAGAATCAGAGTCCAGGTGCTGCATGGCTGTCGTCAGCTCGTGTCGTGAGATGTTGGGTTAAGTCCCGCAACGAGCGCAACCCTTGTCCTTAGTTGCCATCATTCAGTTGGGAACTCTAAGGAGACTGCCGGCGTCAAGCTGGAGGAAGGTGGGGATGACGTCAAGTCCTCATGGCCCTTACGCCTAGGGCTACACACGTGCTACAATGGTCGGTACAA
>JBGAKI010000134.1:0-3085 GCA_044224525.1 Polyangiales bacterium
GGCGGGTCCCGCTCGCTCCGGCTGAGCTGCGCCTACGCTCCCGCCCACCTTCGTCGGACCGTACCCGCGCCCAAACGGCTGACTCACGCTCAACGCGTCCTAAGCCGTGTTTCCACCCGACACGATGACAACTGCCTGGCGCGTGTCACCCTGACGCTTGGCTTCTAGCGCAGCGGCAAATGCGACCGCACCACTGGGTTCACAGTGCATTTTGGCATCGGTGCGCAAACGTTCGATCGCTTCGACAATTTGCACTTCGCTTACGGTGGTAAACTGATCAACAAGCGCCAACGCATGTGCAAATGCGTGCTCGCCTGGACGTGCAGGCAAAAGCCCGTCCGCCATGCTGGATGGGTTCGCAAGGGTCTGTGGTTGACCGGCCTCGATGGACGCTTTCATGCTAGCCGCTCCCTCAGGCTCGACTGCAACAATGTGTGCACTTGGTTTGAGATGACGCAAGGCAGACGCCACGCCACTTAGTAGACCTCCTCCACCGACGGGCACGTAGGTCACCTCTATGTTAGGATTTTGCTCAACCATCTCGAGCGCAACGGTCGCCTGGGCAGCGATGACATCGGGATGATTGGACGAGGGGATGTACGCGAGCGAATGTTCATTCGCGAGCGCCTTGGCACGGTGTTCGCGATCGAGCGACGTGATGCCTTCGACAAACACCCTTGCGCCATACGCCCTTACGCGATCGAGCTTGACGCGCGGCACGTGGGTGGGCATCACCACAGTACATGGCACATTGAGGTGCATGGCTGCGTACGCCAGCGCAATCGCGTGATTACCCGATGAGGCAGTGACAACACCCTTATGTTTGCTGAGATCAAGGTTGTTGAGCGCGTAATATGCACCGCGCAGCTTGAACGAACCCGTGCGCTGAAGATGTTCGCATTTGAGCCAAATCGATGACGCCTCGTAAACGCTCGAGGGTACGAGTGGCGTCACGTTCGCGAAATGGCGAAGCACCCGGGCGGCGTCACGAATGGAATCGATCGATGTGAGCGACCTGTATTGTACACCACTGCAATGCGCAGGCTCGACGCGCTGCTTTAAGACTGCCGGCGCTCTTGGCGATTTTGGATCGATGTGATTCACTCTCAAACTCGTTGCTCAAGATTGAATCAGATTTGTGCCGCCTGGCAGTGCGTATGCTGGAATAGCGCCCATTCTGAACCGAGTTAACCTATCCCTTTTGGGAATAGTTACTATTCCTTACAGGAATATCAAAACGTGATACAGTACGCTGTGGCCCAGACACCCACCAAAGCACGACGGGCGTACTTCGATCTGTCGATCGAAGACCTCAGCACGCTTAGCGTGATCGCTGATCACAAAAGTTTTACGCGCGCAGCGGGCGCGCTCGGCACGCGGCAGGCCACCTTAAGCAAACGTGTGCAGCGCCTGGAGCAAAACTTTCGGGTGGCGCTCGTTCAACGCAATCCAAAAGGGGTCATGCTGACCGAAGCAGGCACCCGTCTTTGTGGGATTGCGCAACAACTTGAGCACGCACTGGAAGTGTTTAGTGCTGAGCGCACAGGGGCGGATGCAAGGCTTGGAGGTGTCGTACATCTTGGAACCCTGGCAACGGTTGGCACTTTGATCTTGCCCGACCTGCTGCGCGCTTTTCGCGAAAAACACCCCAAGACGCGCGTCATCGTGCACGAAGCCTTACCCGAAAAACTTGAACACGATTTATTTCATGGCGCGATCGATTTGGCGATCACCGTCGCACCGCTTATGCGCACAAGTTTGGTCAGCGCGCGTCTGTGGTACGAATCGTATGTGCTCGTAGCGCCGAAGGCGCACCCCGTTGCAGATTTAGAATCACCGGTTGATATTACAACGTTGCTTGACCAAACCTTTATTGTCGCCCCCGCAGCGCCCTCATTGTTCGCGCTGCAAGCGCTTTGCAAAAAGAACGACGTGCCACTTCTGCTCGCTCATGTTAGTGATAATCTTGAGAGCTTTCGGCGCAGTCTTGAAAACAACGTGGGCTTGGCGCTACTGCCTCGCATCGCGCTAAGCGAAATCGCGACATGGAACGCTGTTGTCAAAGAACTTAAAGACGCGCCCATTAAGCGCAACGTGGTGCTTGCATCACGAGGGAAAAACCATCTTTCGTCTGCCGCCCGACAATTGCATGCCGCGTTGCACGCCGGTCTCAAACTCAAGAACAAACCCTGAAGGAAGTGCCCCTTTGCATTTTACGCTAATGACTTTGACAATTTGTTGCACCGCATCCTTTGGCGCGGGGTTTGTCGATTCGATTGCAGGTGGTGGAGGGCTTATCTCACTGCCAGTGTTGATGTCGATGGGTTTGCCGCCGCATTTGGCGCTTGGCACCAATAAATGCCAAGCGGGGGTTGGCACCGCAGCGTCTGTGCGCGCTTTTCTAAGGGGGGGCGAGATTACGCGCGAGTGGCTTAAATTGTTATTCTTTGGTGGGTTCGTCGGCGGTGTGCTCGGTGCGTGTCTTGTTTTGTTGATCGATCCCAAGCCGCTACGCATCATTGTTTTGTGTCTGCTTGCAGCGGCCGCATGTTTTATGGCCGTGCGACCCTATCTGCGCGTGCGCGTGCACAAACAAGAGGGGCGTACAACGCAGGTGGTGGGGCTATCAGCATTTGTGATTGGCATCTATGATGGCTTTTTTGGCCCAGGAACAGGTTCGTTTATGATCATCGCACTATCAACCTGGGCAGGCGACACGCTTACACGCGCGTCGGGCAACACCAAAGTGATGAACTTTGGCTCGAACATCGCGTCGATCATTGTGTTTACGATTCAAGGCAAGGTGCTTTGGCTGATCGCGTTGCCAATGAGCATTGCAAACATGTTCGGGCAAATGCTTGGGGCGCGACTTGCCATGCGACGCGGTGACGGGTTTATTCGCTTTGTGATTCTTGCCGTGATCGCCGGGTTGATTGTGAAAGTCGGTTTTGACGTACTGAGGTGAGTTACACGATGGTGATAGTGCGGCCTCTTTTAGAGCAAGGAGAAGTGGAGTTGAGGTGGGCTGGGGGAGGTCAAACCCGCTCGCTCGTTGTCGCGCCGCTACGCGCCGCGGATGCGCTAC
>JBGAKI010000057.1:0-20183 GCA_044224525.1 Polyangiales bacterium
CCACCACAAGATCTGGTGACACGCACTAAAGTGCATGTCACCAGAATGCGTGCATGTCACCAGAATGCGTGTGGCCGACTTTGTTATTGGCGCTCGAGCACGGACAGGATGTTGCCGGCGGGGTCTTTGAACCAGGCGATGCTTGGCCCGCGGCTTGGGTCGGGCGAACGCATGATGCCTTTTTCGTCGGTCTTGATGCCGTTCATGTCGTAGTGTTCAAAGCGCACGCCGCGTGCGATGAGCTCATCAACCACTGCGTCAAGATCTTCAACAGGAAAGTTTAAAACCGTGAAGGTGGCAGGTTGGTGGTTGTTTTTAGGATAAACAACGATCTGCATTCCGCCCGAAAGATGTAACGCAAGCATGCCTTGCATCGGGGAGGATGTTTCGATACCCAACGTGTCGCCATAAAAGGCTTTGGCGTTTTCAATGTTGTCGACGGAAAAACTTGAAAAGGCTTTGGCGTTCGTAAACATGATTTCTCCCTTGAAGGTTAGGCCCGAAAACCGAACAGGTACTGCAACAAATAGAGTGCCACCATACCAACAACGATCGTCACAAAAACGTTTTTTGTGCGCAGCGCGATCACGAACGCAAGCAACCCCGCCCAGAGTCGCGCATCATTGGTATGATGGATCAGCGTGCCATCGCGCACCACAAGCTCGGGAAACAAAATCGCTGAAAACGCAGCAGCGGGCACAAAACGTAGCGCGCGCCTAAGCCATTGGGGTTGCTCGTTCGCGCTTGACGCAAAAAACCAAAAGCGCATTACAAACGTTGCGATGCTCGCCGTCAGGATTGTGAGTCCGAGTGCCATCATGACTCCTCGGCGACGTCAAAGGGTGAAGGTTCTGTAAGCGATGCCGTTTCAACGCTTCGTTCAGCGGCGGCAGCCAAACTATTGGGGCGTGCAGGCAGGCGCGCCGAGAGCATGTCGATCGCAACGCCCGCTGCGATGCCGATCAGGATAGCTATCACGAGGCCCAGTTTGAGTGGCACACCCACCAGTATAATCGACGCAAGCCCCGCCACAATGGCCGCAAACACCGAGGCGCGATCATTCAATGATGGGATCAAGAGCGCCGTGAACGTAAGCGGAATGGTAAAGTCAAGCGACCACGACGCTGGGATTTGTGCGCCCACAAACACACCCACGGCGGTCGATGATTGCCACGTGACCCACAAGGTCAACCCGGAACCTAAAAGATGCCAGTGTTGGCGGCGTTCGGGTGCGCGCACCTCCTGAACGCCTTGTTGTGCTTCAAGTTTACGATAGTGTGTAACCGATACAGCATAGGCTTCGTCGGTTAAGAGATAAGCCAACAACGCGCGCCAGTGTAAAGACAAATGGCGAACATAGTGCGACATTGACGCGCTATAAAGTAAATGGCGAACGTTCAAGATGATCAACGTGGCCGCGACAACAATCAGACCCGTGCCTTCACCAAGCAAGCGCGCGAGCATCAACTGCGCCGATCCAGCAATCATGACCACCGACGTGAGCTGCGCCATCCATGCGGGCATGCCACCTTTGATGGCTAACACACCGTAGATCATGCCGAAGGGAAAAAGACCAAGCATCAGCGGCAGCTGAGCGCGCACGCCTTGCCAGAAGATTTTGCGTGCATCGGACATCGACGGGGCAAATATGAGGCGGGTCGCAAACGATAACAAGCCAAAAAGGAGCCTGCGGGTGAGCGCCGGGCGGTAAAAGGGCCATTCGCACTCTCTTTCGGTGTTGGGGGTGGGTTGTGTTAGACTTAAAAACAGCTGGTTTTTGCAAACCTATCGGTTTGGTTATAGGTTAGCCGCCCATGTCGAACGCACCTGCCGCACCCCTACAAAGTCAACGACCCCTCAGGCCCCAAGCCTTTGGCAAATATTTGCTGCTCGAACGCGTGGCCGTGGGGGGCATGGCCGAGGTGTTTCGTGCAAAGTTGCGCGGCAATGATTTGGCCGGGCGTTATATCGCCATCAAACGCATTTTGCCCAACGTGTCTGAAGATCAAGAGTTCATTGATATGTTTATCGATGAAGCCAAGATCGCAGGTCAGTTGCACCACAGTACAATTTGCCCGATTTATGAGCTAGGTCGTTTGGGTCCTACTTATTATATGGCACTTGAGTTTGTGGCGGGGCGCGACGTGCTGCAGATCATCAATCGCTTTCGCCGTATGCGCGAGCGCACGCCACCGGTGATGGGCGCTTGGATTGCAAGCAAAGTGTGCGAGGCGCTGGCCTATGCGCACGAGCGAAAAAATAGCGAAGGAGTGAATCTAAACATTATCCATCGCGATGTATCGCCGCAAAATATTCTGGTGAGCTATGAAGGCACCGTAAAACTTATTGATTTTGGTATCTCTAAAGCGGTATTTCGCACCACACAAACGCAAGCTGGCGTGCTCAAAGGCAAGTTTGGGTATATGAGCCCAGAACAGCTAAAAACAGGTAACGCCGACCAACGATCTGATTTGTTTGCACTGGGTGTCACGCTTTACGAAACGTTGGTGTGCGATAGGCTTTTTGCTGCCGATGGTGATTTTGCCACCATGGAGAAAACGCGCACTGCGAAGGTCACGCCCCTTGTGCAGGTAATTCCGGGGTTTCCGCCGGAGCTTGATCAGATCATTTTGCGCGCGCTAAGTCCCGATCCGAACACACGGTGGCAAAGCGCGGCTGAGCTTGGCCAGGCGTTGAAGGCTTTTTTGGTGAAGCAAGAAGCGTTCGGCACTTCGTCGCTTGCGCGTTGGATGAAAACCGCGTTTGCCAAAGAGCTCAGCGAAGAACAACTAAAAGAACAAAACTGGGTGTCGGGCGCCATCGAAGCGTTGGGGGTTGAACCCGATCCCTATACGCCGATAGAGTCAGGCCCCCTACACTCTGATGTTACGGTTGTGCAAGACCCGGGGTTCGTCACACGCGTCACGCCTTCAGAAACGGAAGCGGGTTCGTCGTATATCTTCTTTCATCAACAAGCGCCGGAACAATCTGAAGTGGTTTCGAACCATAACCGTCAAGCGCGGCACTCGGACGACGCGGGCGTCAGCCGCAGCAATAGTCAGCGACCATCGTATGCATCCATGCCTGCACCTGGCTCAAGCTCGCGATCTGGTCAACGCGACGTGCGCAAGACCAATAGCGGTTTGCGGAAGTTGGGTTTCGGTACGCTGCAGTCAACCATTAACCTGGAAGACTCTGGTAAGTTTAAGTACTTCGTACTTGGCGGTGCGCTGTTTTTTATGTTGCTTGGCGCTTTACTCGCCTATTTCGTCGTGCGCTAAAGAGCGTCGTCGCTGTTGCGCGGATTTTCGAGCTGAATGCCCAACTTCAAGCGTCGCATAACGGCGTCGCGTTGACGTTGTTTGTAAGCGTCGTGACTGGCTTCGCCCGTTTCGTTGAGTTGCTCGGCCTGACGATCGATGATTTGAAACTCAACCTGGGCAAATACAACCCGCCCGAGCGCGCGTACCTCAGCGGGCGCGTTCTTAAGAATCTCATCGCTCAGCGCGACAGGCATATCGACCACAAAGTTAACGACGCGATAGTTGCGGCCGCTAAAACGATTGTCGGTGTAGATGGGTGTCAGTTCGGCGTCGGGAGCTGATTGCAGTTGGGGATAGAGCTTACTGAGATGTTTGTGACCCTGTGAAATTTCGTCAAAGTTGACCAACGTGCTTGTTGACTGACCAGGGATGACATAGTTGAAAGGAAACAAATGCGTGGTGAGGCATTGGAGCACTGTGAGGATGTCTTCGCGGTTTCGCGTAACAATGCGAAAGCGCAGTTTGTCGTAAATCTGTGCGGCCAGGGTTTCTTGTTTGGACAGCAGCTTGGTGTAGAGCGAGTCTTTATGTTTGCGACCGCCAATAAACTCTTGAATCGGTAGACCAGAAGCGAGCATCGAACCCACTACACGATAGACTTTTTGCTCAACCCAGTGAAATACGTCCTGAGTGGATACAGGCAACATAAAAAGTAACTCACGCGCCTCAAGGTGATGAATGATGTGCATGACTTTTAGAATGGTGCATGCACACATCTGTCGGTGGCCCTTGCTCGACGCTAGTTTAATCAGCTCTGGTATGGGTGCGTCTTCGACCGGTTTGGGAACAGGTAAGCCAAAGTTGCGTCGCAAATAGTTGATCGCGTCGGATTTAATGGCGACCAAACGTGCTGCATCGTCGTCGCGCGTTAGGTCAAACTCTTGTACACCGATGAACTCGTGGACGGCTTCGTCGCTTTCAAAGTTTAGGCGGTGCCAATCGATAACCGACCCGCCGCGAAGAAGTAAGCGGATCGATTCAAGGTCGGATAGTTGAAAATCGGCAAGGCGGCGATGGTTAAGTGATACCGACGGAATGCCCGGAGTGGATGGCTTTTTCATGGGGTGGCCTCCATGATGCTAAGGCAGGCGCGCGAAGTCAATAGCGCCACCAGCAAGGTGAGCGTCGATACTAGTGTACGGATGGCCAAACTTTGCTATACCCACGGTCCATGTGGGCTTATGTCATAGCCTTTTGCGTTGGTGCCGCGTTATGTACCTCCAAGCTGTTTGGCCAATTCGGGGTCGACAGCGCGTGGGTGCTTTCGATCGTGTTATCGCTCGTATGTGCGCTTCGAGTTGTCCAACAGGCTGATATTTCGCGGCTTAACTTCTTGCCCAAACCCATTTTTGTGATGGTTGCACGCGTGCTCGCATGTGCGTGGCTGCCGCTTGCCGTACATGCGCTTTATATCGGCGCGTGCGCTCAGATAGAAGGGTTTTTGTTTCACCTGCTCGGTCCGGCCCTGAGCTGTTTGCTCAGTGCGCTCTTGGCCGCGCGCATTTCGCCTTGGGTCCCGCAAAAACGTTTTGCCTACGCGTTCGTGCTGGGCATTATCGGTCTTGATATCTTGCTCGGCTTATACGAATTTGTTTTTTCTCCGGGCGTTTATAGTTACGGGCAGTTTTGGGGTTATTTCCCAGGGCCGATCTACGACCGCGTCGTTTTTTTAGAAGCACGTTACGTGGTGTATCGCCTGGTGACCTTGGGTTGGGTGGTGCTGCTTACGCTTGTGTCGCGCACGAATGTACCCCTGAGCGCGCCTGTCTCCATGCTGGTTGGGTGGTTGGTCACAGTGGGCCTTCATATTGCGGGTCCACACTGGTATTGGCGCGCGTCAGCGCATACCATCGAGAAGGAACTGGGAGCGACCTACGAGGGTGCTTATTGCCGTTTGGTGTTACCTAAGGAGTTGAGCCAGGGCATTCGAACGCTAATGGCCCGCGATTGCGATTTTCATGTCGCGCGTCATTTGTCGCGGCTCAATATTCGTCACAGCCCGCGGATTACGGCCTACTATTTCCGCACGCGTGCGGAAAAGAAGCTGCTTATGGGCGCCGCTGACACCTACCTTGCAAAGCCGTGGCGCAATGAAGTTTATCTAAACGTGCAGATGTGGCCTCATCCGGTGATTTCGCATGAACTCGCACACGTGGTGTTGGGCGTGGATCATCCCAACTTATTGCAAGTGCCAGGCCGACTTGAGGGCGCGGTTCCTTCGATTGGCATTATCGAAGGGGCTGCGGTCGCGCTGGCTTGGGAAGTTGTGCAAGATCAGACCATCCATCAGTGGGCCAAGGCCGTGCGCGAGCTGCCTGACGCGCCGAGCAGCGAGCAACTGCATTCGCTTCGGTTCTTAATGTCGCCCTCGGCCAAGGCCTATGTGCTGACCGGCTCGTTCATGAAATATTTGCTCGACGCACATGGCGGTGATGCATTTTTGCGACTTTATCGCAGTGGTGATTTTTCGGCAGCCTATCGCACTAGCTTTAACCGTCTTGCGACCGAGTGGCTTACTTTCTTGAAGAGTGTTGCCATTGACGATCATACCCGCACCTTGGCCAAGCTTCGGTTTGAAACGCTTTCGCTTTTTGATTTGCGCTGCGGGCGCTATTCGGCCAAGCGCCTCGATCGCGTCCGCTACCTGTTACGAGGGGAGAATTTCGAGATCGCCGATCGTGTTTGTGCGCAGTTGAGTGCGAAGGTCCCTGAAGAATCTTGGGCGCATGTCTTGCGTATTAACATTGCCTCGCGTGCTGCGAGACCTCATGCGGCCGAGCACCTGCTACGAAATCTGCCCGATGAAACCCATATCTTAAGTGCCTGGCGTTCGCTTGCCGCTGAATGGGTGGGCGATGCATATTGGCGCTCGGGCGACCTTCGTGAAGCTTTACGCTGGTATAAGCGTCTTGATCTGAACGCACTCGATCACGAACACGCCACGCTGCTTCGCATTAAGATGTATGGTGTGCAGAAGCCGGGTGCACAAGCGTATGCGCTGGCCAAGCTGATGTTGGTCCCCGTTGAACGCGGCGCCATTCCACGAAATAGACCGGTATTGAACAATAAGCCCTCGACGCCCCCTCCCATCTCAACGTGGGCAGGCGTAAATCAGGACAAAAAGACCGATTCGGACGTCGCATCAGTGATGTTAAGTGCAAGCGGCGACGCAAATGACCTGACGCCTGAGCAGCGCAGCTATCTGTCGGTTGCGCGCTACCTACTTGGTTCACGTTACTTGCTGCGCCAAGACTTCTTTCGCGCACGACGATATTTTGAAAGCGCCATGGCTCATTTGCCGGCCATCGAGGGGCTTGATCGCGAATTCAGGCAATCATACGCTATCAGCCTGGCCGCAACGGGTGCACTCAAACAATCAGAAAGCATTTGGAAGCAACTACCCGTGACGTCTGAGGGGCAGAAGACGGAGCAGCAGGAATGGCTCGATCGCCTCGACTATCTAGAACACGCGGTCGACTAGCCACCCAGTCAACTAGCCACCCAGTCAACTAGCCACCCAGTCAACTAGCCACCCAGTCAACTAGCCACCCAGTCAACGTTGCGGATTTATTTGCCGCTGCCGGTCTTTTGCAAGACTACGAAATGCAGCGATTTGAATTCGGACTGGCCTAACGTATAAACAACTTCGGTCAAGGTGCGGTAGGGGATGCGTTTATCAGCAACAATCTGCACCTCGCCGCGGAAAGGCCGAGCTGAGTTCATGGCGGCAATCGCCTTCAAGCGCTTGCGGTGTTTGTCCATGATATTGAGCAACGGCGTGATCAAAAAGCCTGAACCACCACCCTGTTTTTGACTTGGATCAACCTGGCCATTGCGCAATGAAAGCGCCTTGGAGCCGTCAACCACGATCTCGTTGCGCGAGATTTGAATTGGAAGCGACTCGGTTTGTTCGCTCTTTTTGGTTGAATAAGGAATTTGCAGCTCGTCACTTTGCATCACGTTGGCTTGGCTTGAAGCAAACTGCTGCACAAGGAACACGAGCAAGATGGTCATCATATCCATCATCGGATAGATGTTGAGTGATTGCTCCTCGTGTTCGGGATGCTTACGAATGCGTTTGCGAATGATGCGTTTAACATCACCCATCGTCGCCATTTTTTCGTGATGCTCGGTCATGACCTCTGTGTCACTCCTTTTCGCCAAACTCGTTGGTAAACAAATTATCTAACAAACAAAAGCAACAAGCCAATTAGCGCACGCCTGCTGACAACATTAGATCGGGAAAAAGCTCGTCCTTACCCTTGTTGCGCACGGCGTCCATGGCGTTAACTACGTATTCATATTCGATGACGGGATCTGCTTGAATAATCACCTGCGTCTCGCTGGGGTATTCTTGCTTGATGATCGCGACACATTCTGTCAGTGCGTTCCAGTCATATTGCCCGGCCACTTTGGGAACTGTCAGTACTTTGCCGCCTGCGGTGTTTTTGCAGCCTGGCGCAAGCTTACCGCCTGAACCTGCCACAATCACACCGTTGCCAGTCACCGTGATGCTTAGATTCAAGCTATCGGTCTGCACTCCCCCGCGTTTACCCATGCGACCACCCGTTGGTAGCTGTGCGTCGATTTCGGCGATGGCAAGCACCGCTGCGGTCGTCGCAAGCAAGAAGATGATCAGATTGGTAACGATATCAAGGAAGGGCACAATGTTGAGCTCGCCCGCCGTTTCCGACGGGTCGAGCTCGTGATGCTTTGACTTCTTGTTGATATACGAACGTTGACGAGGAGTAAATTGCACGGACTCACCTATGTGTTGACTGTCTAAACCTTAGCGTAGCTAAACTCTAGCGGAGCCTATCGCCAATGCTTTAGGTCTTGGCCTTGATGGTCAACAAGTTCTCAAGCTTCATGGTGGCACGCTCCATGTCGGCTTTGATCTTCTTTGAGGAGCTATGCAGCCAGAGATGGAAAATCATGCAAAGCACGGCGATGAACAACCCGAGCGCCGTATTCCACATGGCTTCTGAAATACCGCGTGAAAGAATCGCTGAACGCTGTGCTGGCTCGGCGAAACCCACCGCTTTGAAAGCTTTGATTAGACCCGAGATCGTTCCAAGAAGACCGATCAGGGTAGCGATGTTAGCAAGCGACCAAAGTGAACCAATGCGTTTTTCAAGACTTGGAATGACTTCGCTCATGCGCTCTTCCATCGAGGCGATCACTGATTCTTCGCCGCGGTTGACCTGAGTCAAACCTGACTTGATGACCTGCAAGAACGGAAGGTCTTCCGCCTCGCAAAGTTTGATCGCGCGATCAATGTTGCCAGCTTGGATGAGCTTGCGAACCTGCGTCATAAAGTCTTCGATGTTGACGCGCTTGAACTTTGTCTGAAGTGCGACAAAGCGCTCGGCGATCACGCCAATGACGAATGCTAACACTGCGACGTTGATGAACGAAAATGGTCTACCTTCAACAAGTGCGTCAAAAATCTCTTTCATATCTCAGGCTCCTTTGATAACCCCTATAGTTGTACCGCTTGGGTGAGTGCTGGTGAAACTTACGCTACCCCAAGCCGCGACTTTATGTCAATCAAACGGCAGCGTTTGTCGGTGGGCATCTTGCGACCGCGATGATTTTTCTGCTTTTTCAGTCTTGATTGTTGACGTTGACCCAATCTACTAGGTATCCTAACCAAGTACTGGTATAGGAATCATTTTTGTCTTCCTGTCACGGTACGTTTAGACAATACAACACCCATTTAGGAGGCATGTTCGATGTCGAGCCTTGGACAACAATTTCAAGAAGGTGGCTGGGGTATGTACCCCATCGTCGTTTGGCAAATCCTTGCACTAGGAATCATTATTGAGAGGGCAGTTTATCTTTATAAAAGCTCAATCAATAAAGATGTGTTCCTTGCAACCATGCAGAAATGTGTGTTGGCCGGCGATATTGGTCGCGCCATCAAACTTTGTTCTGCAGCCGATGCACCCCTTGCACGCATCGTCAAAGCGGGCCTGATGAAGGTCAACCGCCCCGATGCTGAGGTGCAGTCAGCCATGGACGAAACGGCACTCGATGAGCTGCCACGAATTGAGCGACGCACGCCTTATTTGGCCCTTTTGGCCAACTTAGCGATGTTGTCGGGGTTGCTTGGAACGGTGACCGGTCTGATCGGTGCGTTCGGCGCTGTGGCCAATGCAGATCCATCGTCCAAAGCGACTTTGCTTGCGAAAGGTATTTCGGAAGCCATGAACTGCACGGCGTTTGGTCTTTTGGCCGCTATCGTTGCGTTGATCGGTTTTGCGGTGCTTAACGGCAAAACGCAGAAGCTGATCGATGACATCAACGGCGCCACGGTGCAGGTGCTCAACCTGGTGGTCAATAACCGCAGCAAAGTTAACCTGCAGGCAGCGTAAATGGCCGGTATTAGCGTAGGCGGAGGTCATGGCGGCAAGAAGGCGGTGGACGCTGATATTCCACTCGTGCCGTTCATCGACCTTCTACTTTGTTGCATCATGTTCTTGCTGGTGACAGCCGTGTGGAATCAACTCGCGCGGCTGAACGCTAACCAGCAAAAGCCTGGTGCTGAGGCGCCCGAAGAGATGCCACTTGATGAGCAGGAAAAAGATCAGCTGTATCTGCACATCGCCAAAGACACCGGTTTTACGTTGTTTTCAACACAAGGCGAAACACAAGAGATCCCCAAAGCGTCAGGCACCTACGACTTGCAAGAGCTGAAAAACAAGCTGCAGAATCGTCGTCGTCTGGATCCCAATCGCACCGATATCATCGTGACGTCGGACGATGGCGTCGTTTATAGCGATGTTATTTCAGCGATGGATATCGTGCTTGGCGAGGGGTTTAAAGACATGGCGCTTGATGTGAAGAACACTGCGCCACCTGTTGCCGCCGAATAAAAAAGTGACACGCACCTTTGGTGCATGTCACTAGAAACAAGGAAGGTTTGTTGTGCCAGTTCATAAGCCAGAACGCGTATTACTTCATGATATTCCGCTGAAATTTGTGCGTGCCCGCGTAAGCGGTCACGGACGCAAAGCGGCCGATGCTCAGATCATTTTGGTGCCCTTTATCGATTTCTTGATCACGCTCGTGGTGTTCTTGTTGACGTCGTTCAGCGCATCCGGTGAGCTCTTGGCGCAACAGCCCAACCTCAAGATGCCTTCGGCGATGAACACCAAAGACCTTGAACAGGTGCCAACCATCATTGCCATCGATGCGCAGGTGGTGACGCTGCAGGGCCGCCGCATTGCCGACACGCCGTCGCTTGCTGCCAACCCGCAAATCGAGCGCATTGAGCAGCTGGTGCAAGATCTTGAGACCCTTCGTCGCAACTGGGCGATTCAGAACCCGCAAAAGCCGTTTCATAATGAAGTAGTGATTCAGGCTGACGTGAATATCGACTTTCGCGTGCTCAAAAAGGTGATGTTTTCAGCGGCCCAGGCCGGGTACATCAATCTGAGTTTCGCGGTCAATCGATCGGGCACGCCGGGTAAATCAGCCGGCTCAAAATAAAGGCAAACGAGGCGCTAATCAGCGCCTTTTTTGTTTAAGGATCCTGGTCGCCCGCGTGGAATGGTGTAGACTTGCCGCAAGATGAACGTGCAACCTATCATCAAGCCTGCGGTGGTCGACACCGCGGGTGAAGAGCGTGACTATATGCCGCGCGTTAACTGGAAAGCAGCTGGCATCATTGTCGGCTGTTTGGCGCTGCTCACGCTTAGCTATCTTTATCAGCGCAAGCTACAAATCGAGGCGCAGCAGGCGCGCGTGTGGGCATTTTATGATCGCACGCTTGGCGCGCAGCGAGGCCAATACAAAGAGTGGCTTGAGCACCTGACGAAGATTGTTAAAAAGGCGCAAACCGCGCAGCCATTTCAATCCAACTCGATAACGCCCCTAATCACAACGTTGCGAAACCAACAAGGCGTGTTCTTTCAAACCGACGCTCTTGCCCGCGAGAATGTCGCTGAAACTAGCGCTGAGGACACTGCTGGCGAGCAAAATAAAAGCCAAAGTGCCGTGCTCTCGTGTGCGGGCCTTGAGGCAATTGCGCTTGAACAGGTGGCCGCCAAAGGCGCATTTCTTGAACCGCGGTGGTTTAGACAACGCTACGTTGCCACCAATTTGATGAAGCTGCGTGTGCTTGAAGACGAACTACGTCGCCACGCGCGTCAAGACTTGCCCGCGCTTCGACGGGCATGGGAAGCGTCGTGGCTTTTGCTCACGCAAAAGGCCAACACGCCGGGGTTTAGAAAAGTGAGCCTTTGGGACCTCAAAAAGGAATCGTTGTTATTCGCCGGCGAATTTGAGACCAAGGCGGACCTCTTGCCGGCTGCTTATCAACGCGGTGCGAAGACGACTAAACGTACCGAACCTGTTAACGTGTCGGCCACTCATCTTGCCGATTGCGCGCTTGGTCGCGCGATGTCCAACGCGCTTGGGCATGCGATGCCCGACGCGCTAAGTCAGAGGCCATGAGCAAAACCCGCGTTTTAGCTCGCGAGTTGAGCATTGTCATCGTGCTGGGGGTCGCTCTGGCGGGGGGCGTGGCCCTCGTGCACGGCGTTCCGAAGCGTGAAGCTGCCAAAGATGCGTTTTGCGAATCACCTGTTGCCAAACAACCGGCTGTCGCGTGGATTAAGACGAGCGACGCGGCGCGCTTTGTGCATTCTTCGCGCGTGATGTTTATCGACACGCGCAGTGAAGCAGCCTTCGCGCGGGGGCATATCGCGGGCGCTCAGCGGGCTGGAGCACACGCGTTGGCGGGCGATCAGCGTCTTTTGCAGAGCTTACGCGCCGTGCAAGATGTGATCGTGTATGGCGAGACGGATGGAAATTGCGAAACCTCGCGCCGTGGTGCTGAGGCGCTCGCCCAACATATTCAAGCCAACGTTCATGTGCTTGAAGGCGGGTTTGAAGCGTGGATGCAAGCGGGCTTGCCAGCTGAATCGGGTGCGGCCCAAACGCCCTGATGTTGGCGCCGCTCGCAAGTTGAGTTAGGCTAGCGCCATGATGGCATTACAGCTGCTTTTGCCGTTTTTGCTCGACCCTTTGCGCGCTTTTGTGCGCGCAGAGCCCGCGGAGCCAAAAGCGGCCGAAAAGCCCAGTGTTGCGCGCGATTTGCAGCGCATTGCCAAGGCCGTGAGCCATACCTATTTTGGTGGCAAGCTCGTGGTGAATATTCAATGGAGCCGCTCGCGCAAAGCCAAGCCGCGGCGCCGGGCGCGCAGCATGCTGCTAGGGTCTTATGCGCGTGAAAAGAATCTGGTGCGTATTCACCCCGCGTTGTCACAACCCTGGGTGCCAGATTTTTTTGTTGAATATGTGGTGTTTCATGAAATGCTGCATGCAGTGGTGCCGCCGCAGCGCGTGGGCCGCAAGACGTACTATCACCCGGCAGAGTTTCGCCTGCGCGAGCGCAGTTATCCGTTCTTTAAGGAGGCACTGCGCTGGCAGCGCGATAACCTTGGGCGCTTACTCACAAGTGTTGTTCGATGAAGGTACTTGGACGTATTGAACCCTCGATTTGGTTTGCGATGGGCCTTGCCACATTGTTCAACCTTGTCTTTAATCTCTCGGTATGTAGCACGTTCAATATACGAACCTTAGGGTCACTTGTGCCCACGCTTGCCATTTCGTTCTTGAGTGTGGCGGCACTTTTCTTGTGGCTTTCGATGCGTCCATCACTTTTTCGCGCCGGGGTTGTGGTGGTGACGTTCTTGAGCGCCGCAGCGCTTTATTTTATTCACACTTTTAATATTGCCATCGACGAAAACTCGATTGCGCTGCTTTTTGAAACCAATCTTACCGAGTTTTACCATCAACTCAACGCGAGGGGTCTTGCGTACGCCATAGGTGGATCGTTGATTGCGCTTACGATTGCGTGGTTCACGCCGCGTGAGTTGATTTCACCAAAGAAGGGTTCCTATCATTGGGTGGCGCTGGGCGTTACAACCGCTGCGATTCTCTTGACCCTATTTGGACCCAACGCAGAAGCAACCCGCTGTGCGCTGCCGCATAGTATTGCGCGCGCAAGCTACATCTATTTGCGCGAGCAGCATCGCCTCGCAGGGTTTATCGAAGCCCGACATAACCTTGGATCGAAGGTTGCCGCGCAAGAACCGGAGCCACTAACGGTGGTGCTTATTATTGGCGAGACTGCGCGCGCGGATCATTTGCAAATCAACGGCTATCCCCGGGCCACAACGCCCGAGCTCATGGAGCGCAACGTGATCTCGTTTGCCCGTTATGAAAGCTGCGAAACCAATACACGCGTCAGTGTGCCGTGCATGATGACGCGCGCAACGCGCGACACCTTGGATGTGCCTTACCGCGAAACGTCGTTTATTTCGATCTTTCGCAAGCTGGGCTTTGATACGTGGTGGTTGTCGAATCAATGTGCGTTTTGTTCGAATATGATGCCGCTTGGTCGTTTCTCAGGCACGATGATCGCCGCCATCGCTGAGGAAGCAGCTCACGTGAACTATGTGAGAGTCACTCAGCAAGAAGACCGTTTTAATGTTTACGATCAGTGGCTTTTACCCCATGTTGATAAAGCGCTTGCTCACCAAACGGATAAGCAGCTGGTTGTCTTACATACGGGCGGGAGTCACTGGGCTTACGAATCGCATTATACGCGCGAGTTTCAGAAATTTAACCCCATCTGCACCAATCAAGACCCCAACGCTTGTGATGAAGAGTCGCTTTTCAATTCTTACGACAATGCAATTTTGTATACCGATCATTTTCTTGCACAAGTTATCGACAAGGTTGCCACTCGCAATGCGATTGTTTTGTATGCAAGTGATCACGGTGAGTCACTGGGTGAAGATGGCATTGTAGGTCATACGGTGGGTAGTAACGCATGGGCGCAACGTAATGCGGCCATGTTCGTTTGGATGTCGGATGCCTATCGCGCACTACACCCTGATCGAGTTTCTGCGGTTGAAAAACACCGCAACGAAGCTGTGTCCCATCGTTATATATTCCACACAGTGCTAGACTGCGCTGGCGTTCGCTCTGAGATTGTCGATCAACGCTACAGTTTGTGTCGCTAGCTTGCGCTATGAAAACGTTTTTTGCATCGCGATTGAACAAACCGTCTGAGCTGGTCGTGTATGTTCTTAGCGCCTTGAGCATCCTGCCCTTGTGGTGGGTAAGCTACCCGCCGATTCAAGATTTGCCTCAGCATTTGGCTGCAATTCGGATCATCAGCGAATTTCATAACCCAGTGTATGGGTTTGATCGCTTCTTTGAGCTGCACCTAAGTAAAACGCAATACCTTGGGTATTATATGCTGGTGGCTGCTGTGGCGAAAGTGTTGCCGCTAAAGGTTGCAAACCTTGTTGTGTTGTCGGCTGCCATGTTTATGACACCGCTTGCGCTCGGCGCGCTGCTGCGGGCGGCAGGTAAAGACGCGCGTCTTGCCGTGGCCTTTGTGCCATTTAGCTATCACGGGCTGGTGATACTTGGTTTTTTTAACTTCGTGGCTGCGCTACCGCTTATGCTGTGGGGCGCTGCCCTCGCCATTGAACATACCATTCAACCTAACAGCAAACGGGCATGGTTGATCGGCGGCGTGACGATTGTTACGTTTTTTATGCATGTGCTGCCTTTTACGCTGCTGATGGCGGCGTGCCTGATGGTGTTCGCGGATATTGATATCAAAAAAGCCGGTAAGAACGCATTGGCGCTTGCGCCTGGGCTTATCGTTGCCCTCGTATGGTCGAGGTTCAGTCGTGCGGGGGCCGATACCCAAGCTGCGTTGATAATCAACTTACGCCCAGCCTATCGGCAGATCTATGCGCAGATCCCCTTATGGTTGAGCGGCTATTTTTTTCCGCTAACGTCCACGCTGTTGGTTATTGCCGGTTTGTTAGCGTTGAATCTTTTTTCTAGCGATGCGGACTATGAAACCCATCGTCGCAATCGGCTTGGGCGCCGGCTTATACCGATTGCGCTTGGGTGCGCCATCGCGGTGTTTGTGCTCCCGGATGGCTACAAGTGGATTTGGCCCATCGCACCGCGATTCATTGTGCTGGCTTTACTGTTTGCGTGCGTAGCGCTACCAAACTTGCGTGGGTTTACGACCCATGTGTTGTGGCTCTCGCTGTGTGTGCTCAGCATTGTGTCTGTCGCGAACGTGCAGCGAGCATTTCAAACCTTTGATCAGCAGGAAGTGCGAGGCTTTAGCCAAATCATCAAACGCCTTCCCGCACGGCCCCGTGTCGCGGGTTTAATATTTGCTCGCAGCTCAAGCCAGGTTGCTTTTTCGCCATTCTTGCATTTTGCCGCGTATTCGATGGCGCAAAAAGGCGGCGCGGCGATGTTTTCATTCGCCGACTTTCCGATGAGCCCTTATGGTTTTAGCGAACACGACCGACCCCCGCGCGTGCCGCCGCGCTGGGAGTGGACCCCCGAAAGCGTGAATCCCGTCGCTGAGCTTGCGTGGTACGACTATGTGATCACACGCGGTGGACCCGGCATCATTGCCCAACAAGGGGCATGTTATCGTCTCGTTGCTGATCACCGGCCCTGGAAGCTCTGGGAACGTACCGACGCCTCATGTAAATAGCCAAAGTGCGAGGTTGGGTCGTGCTAGCATTGAATGGTAATTGGCCTTATAAGAGGCGAGAGGAAATTCTGTGTTTGCTATCGATGTTCCCACTTTAGGCACTTGGACGATTTGCGCGGCGCTGGTGTGCGCGAGCTATGCGTTTGCAGCAGGGCTGGTGGCCGCCAAACGCGGAACGAGCTGGCTCTTTAGTGCGCGTTACGCGGCACTTGCCAGTTGTGCGCTGATCGCGCTTTGTATTTGTTTGCTGGCGTATGCTTTTCAAACGCACGATTTTCGCATTCGTTATGTGGCACGTTACAGCGATCGCTCGATGCCATGGTGGTATTTGGTGACGAGCCTGTGGGGCGGGCAAGATGGCTCGCTTTTATGGTGGAGCTTCTTGCTATCGATCTACACGTCGATTTGTATTCCTTGGCTTGGTAAGCGCAACTTGGCCCTACAACCTTATGTTGTTTCAACGCTCATGAGCATCTTGATGTTTTTTTGCATCTTGATGTTGTTTGCTGCAAACCCTTTTGCCACCAGTTTTGTGGGTGCACCGCCCGACGGTGAAGGGTTGAATCCACTTTTACAGAACTATTGGATGATCATCCACCCGCCGACGCTGTATATGGGCTTTGTGGGTTGGTCGGTGCCTTTTGCGTTTGTGATCGCGGCGCTGGTCACCGGCAGACTTGATGACGAATGGATTCACGCGATTCGCCGTTGGGTGCTGGCTGCGTGGTTGTTTTTGTCGGTGGGCAATTTGCTGGGTGCATTGTGGAGTTATGAAGAGCTTGGCTGGGGCGGGTACTGGGCTTGGGATCCGGTCGAGAACGCAGCCTTCATGCCTTGGCTCTCGGCGACAGCGTTTTTGCACTCGGTGATGATTCAAGAGCGGCGCGGCATTTTGAAAGTGTGGAATGTGTTCTTGCTGTGTCTGACCTTCATTATGACAATCTTTGGCACCTTTCTAACGCGATCGGGGCTGATCGCGAGCGTACACTCGTTTGCCAAATCAGATATCGGCGTATATTTTGTGGGCTATTTGATCTTTTTGGTGGTCGCGTGTTTCGCCCTGATCTATTGGCGATTGCCAATCTTGAAAGGTAAAGACCGCATTGAGTCGCCGCTCAGTCGTGAGTTTGCCTTCATGACCAACAACTGGATTTTGCTGGGCATGCAGCTTTTTGTGCTCTTGGCGACAACCTTTCCGTTGATCAGCGAAGCGTTGCGCAATGAAACCGTGACGGTGGGGCCTGGCTATTATAACGCGTGGATGGCGCCGCTTGGGCTGATTTTGCTTTTGTTGACCGGCGTTGGACCCTTGATGGCGTGGCGCAAAGCGTCAGGAAAAAGCTTGTGGCGTGCGTTTGTTAAGCCCGCGCTGTTTGCGCTGCTTGTGTGCGTGTTACACGTCGCGCTTGGCGCTCAACTTGGGTTTGCACCCGTGGTGCATTCGGATGCGATTTACGATACACGCGTGGGTGAAATGCTCTCGCGCATTTATCATACCATGCCGGTGATTTCGATCACGCTGTGTGCGTTTGTGCTGGGCACGGTGGTGCAAGAGTTTTGGCGCGGCACACGCGCACGCATGAAGAGCAGCCACGAGAACGTGGGCGTGGCATTGGTTAACATGGTGGCCAAGGCACGGCGACGTTTTGGCGGGTATATCGTGCACGTGGCCATCGTTAGCATGTTTATTGGGTTTACAGGCGCGGCCTATGACATGGAAAAGGAAGCAGCGCTTAGGCCGGGACAAGCGCTTAATGTGGGTGATTACTCGCTGACTTTCACCGGCAGTCGCTTAGAGGCCGACAATAACAAGCAAATGCTTTTTGCTGACATGGCCGTCAAAAAGAACGGCACGGCGGTGGGCGTGGTATCGCCAGCGAAGTTTGTTTATCGTACGCATCCTGAAATGCCCACAACCGAAGTGGCGATTCGATCGACGCCGCTGCACGACGTGTATGTGATTTTGAATAGCGTCAACCCCGACAATAAACTTGGCACCTTTAAGGTGATCATACGGCCGCTGGTGTCATGGATTTGGATTGGCGGCATTTTACTAATCATCGGTACGCTGATCGCGGTGTCGCCGAGCATGCGCGAGCTCTTGGGTGGAGAGTCACATGCGTCATAAAATCTTGGTTCTTGTTGCGATGGGCGCGTTTGCGTTGTGCTTGCGTTCAATGGTGAGCGCGCAGTCGGATAGCTCGAGTTCGCTGCATGCGGGAGATGTGGCGATGAAAAATCCTGAAGAGAAGAAGCTCTTTGAGCGATTGCTCTGTCAGTGCGGCGATTGTGCACGACTGCCCTTGTCGACGTGTGCGTGCGGATGGGCTGATGACATGCGAAAAAAGCTGCGCATGCGTTTATCGGCGGGCGAGACCCTGCAGGTGATTCAAGCCAGTTATCGTGAAGAGTTTGGCCCGAAGGCGATCGCGATTCCATCGGACAAAGGCCTTGATCGAGCGCTTTGGGCGGTGCCCATTGCAGTGTTTGTGCTGGCGGGGTTCGCGTTGGTGTCGTTCTCGCGGCGTTGGCGTATGCAAGCAAACCGCGCGGCCGAGCAAGCACCTGCCAAGGTTAACGATCCATCGCTTGATGCACGCTTGGATGACGAACTGAACAAGCTATAGACAAACTGGGGATAAGACAATCATGGTATCGCTTGGATATGTGTTTATGGTACTCGCTTTTTTTTGCGCGTTAGCGATCAGTTATGCGCTTTGGCGTAGCGTGATGTCGATCATTGCACCAAGCGCACTTTTGACGCAAACGCAAACCGCTGAACGCGAAGAACTTTTGCAAAAGAAGCATATGCTGCTTTTGCAGCTCAAGGACTTAGAGCTTGAAAAGGCGCTTGATAAGATGTCAGACGAAGACTATCAGCATTTTCAAGCCAAGTTTCGCGAACAGGCCAAAGAGACCATGTTGGCGCTCGATAACGAGATCGCACCCTTTCGCGATGAAGCGCTGGCGCTTGTGGAACGTGCGCGCAAGAAGGCGGGCGCATGAAGCGATATTCGTTCTTGATGGCGTGGTTAGGCTGCGCGGCGTTGCTGAGCTTGAATGCCACGGCTCAAGCGCCTGATGCTCAGGATGCTGACGCGCAGATGCCCGCGGGTCATCCGCCTGTCGATGCCCCTGAGGGCGCGACACAAAAACCTGTCACCACGGTCGTGCCAAGCGATCAGCTTAAGCCCGACACGATTCAGGTGTATGTGGTGAATGAGGCCGGGGAGCGTGTGCCCAATGCCGATATTTTGCTTGGCATCATGAAAAGCGACAGCAGTCGCGATAAAGTCGCCAAACGTGCCGACGATAAGGGGTCTTTTTTGTTCACAGACCTTGCCACAGGGGCAGGCCAAGCTTATCGCATCAGCGTGCCCTATCAGGGCGCAACCTTTGCGGCAAAGCCGTTTAGACTTGAGGGTGACAAAGGCGTCTATGTGACCATCGTGCGTTCAGCGGTGACGCATGATCCACGTTATATTGTGATCGCACTTGGCCAGCTCTTGTTTGAGTTTCGCGATACGCGCGTTCACGTCACCCAACAAGCACGACTGGTGAACCTTGGCCAAAGCACCTATGTGCTACCGAGCAAAGGTTTGCGGTTGACCTTGCCTAAGGGCTTCACGGCGTTTCAGGCCGAAGCGGTGATGAGCGATCAGCGCATTAACAGTGACGAGCATGGCATGTTAATTGAGGGTTCGATTGGGCCCGGCGAGACAACGCTCACGTGGGGGTATGATATTCCAGTGACAGGCAACACGATGCGCATTGAGGCTCCCCTGGGTTTTCAACTCTATCGTATGCGAGTGCTGGCAGAGGCGCCCGAAGGCTTGTCGATGAAAGTGGACGGCTTTCCCGACGGCAAACTCTTTGAAACCGAGCAGCATCGCGTGCTTTTGAGTGAGTTTCAACGTAGCCCTGGCGATGCGCCACTTGAATCGTTGAGCGTCACGTTGAGTGGGCTACCGGGTCCGGGCCCGGCGCGCTGGGTCGCAGTGAGCTTGGCGCTGCTTGTCGCGGGCAGTGTGTTGTTTTTTTCGCTGCGCAAAAAACAAAACCAAGCAGTGAACGATGCCAATATCGAGCTTGCTAAACAGGCGTTGCTTGATCAGATTGTTGAGCTCGATAAAAAACACGCAGCGGGCGAGATTGGCCCAAGTTACCACGCAAAACAAGTTGAAGAGCTCACCATTGCGATCGCACTGCTTCTTAGAGCAAAGAAAAGTTGAGTTGAGCTGAGTTGGTCTGGGGGAAGTCAAACCCGCTCACTAAGCGCTACGCCTACGGCTTCGCGAATCGTT
>JBGAKI010000058.1:0-19953 GCA_044224525.1 Polyangiales bacterium
TTCAACGCATGGTCGAACAATATCCCACGTTGTGTCTTAAACAAACGGCCCACTGAAATGCTTTAGGACTTTGTCGGTCAACTGAAGTCTAGCTGGGCTTTTTTGCGTTTTGAGTTATGTTAACAGCGAATGACTCGGATGTGGATTGGACTCGGTTTTGCGCTTAGTTTAGCGCAATGTGAGGCGAGGAGCGTTTTAGGCACCGTCGCCGCTACGGCTGAACCAGACCAGGTCGAGAGAGAACTGTTTCTGTGTCCGCGCGAAGAAAATATTGGAGGTTGGGTTGGGCTATCTACGCGTCCGGACATTGGCGATGATCAGTGCGCACTTACTCTTGAGTTTAGATTCCATCACTGCAGAACAAATCCGATCAATCTGTTAGAGAAGATCTTTGCCGAATGCAAAGCTAATCCGAGTGAATGTGAGCTACCTGCGGATACACTTCTTGATCCTGAAGAGATTCTTTATAACGACACTTACACGCTGCAACCAAGTGAGTCACAGGTTGCAAAATTCGCGCAAACAATGGATGCAATCTTCAAAGAGAACGGGTTAAGTGAGATCAGCAAAGATAGACCTTTCGATGTTGGGTTGCAGGCTTATATCAGCGCACCGAATGGGAAGCGAATACAGGCGCGCATTCGCATGCTAACCGCAGTGCACTATTCCGAACAATGTCGCGAACAGGGCTGGGCTGAGAACATTCATGCACACAATCCTTTGCGTCATTTTTTGACTAATCTTATCGAAAAGTTAAAGCACAACGGGTGCGAACCGATACTCATAGAAAACTGGAGTCGCTGAACCCTCCCTAAAGGCAGACGGTTCCATTCGCCGTGTCTTTGCAACATTGATTGCCGTCTCTATTGCATTGATAAGGGTCGGGACATCCTGCGCCACAGTAGCCACCGCAACCATTGGGTCCACATATTTTGTTGGTGCAATCAGGGGTGCAGAGGCACTGGTTCTGCTCGCTACACGTATAGAAACTATTGGGGCATAACCCGCACGCGTACTTGAAACCACAACCGTCGTCCGCCATGCCACACGCTTTACCGCTACAGGACTGTTCTTTTGACTTTGGCAAACAAACACATTGATTGCTAGTGTCACAAAGATAGTTGCTGCCCGGGCAAGTGCCGCAGTTATAAAAGCAACTATCGCTGTGCAAAACTGTGCCACATTTACCACTTGTGCATGCATTCTGCATACCCGCATCGGTGTTGCATTGAGTGCCCTGCGCTTGGCACTGTCCTAAATGGCAATAGGGCTTATTGATTGGACACTCGCCACAGAGAATTTTTCCTCCGCATCCATCCGATACTTCACCGCATACCGCGCTGCCACATGCAGCGGCTTGCGATTGCACAAGACAGTTGTCGTTTGACGCGTCAGTGCTTGCGTCTTGGTTCTGTTCCGGTTTGTTGTTGGATCCGCAACCTAAAAACAATAATGCCGAAAGTATGGTGAGTGTATTGCGGGTGGTGTGCCAGAGATCCATTTGACACCGAGTTTAGTTTCATTGAATGGCATATTGCAAGTGCCATATTTTAGCGAAGAGGTTTGTCCGCGCGCGCGCTAACGGACCATAATAAAGCCGAGTGCTTGAGTGTCTCGATCGTTGCCCGCGCAGGCGGCAGCGTTGCCTACAAAGGTTGTCGCCGTGAACGCGCATGCGTCAACAATGCCCTCGCGTACACCAAATCCGATATACGAGTCGGGGTATTGCAGTCGACCTCGTTATCGCCAAATAATCAATACTGGGTGGTTATAACTGCCAACTGGCACCCCAACACCGAGTTGAAGCCTTCGCGTGTGCAGTTACTTTGTAAGACTGTATCGACTAACAATGAGCTCCATTGTGCTGTTCCCAGAGAAGTTGCCAGGGTGTGTCACTTGCAAAAAAATCGCGCAAGGAAGACTGGCTTAAGGGGATAACGAGCCAGTTGGTGTTTGCACCAACTTGCATTCCCACCCGGATACTTGTAAACGGCATGCTGTTAAACGACTCAAACTTAGCTTCGTTTGAATCAAGCGCTGTTTGTGTCGGATTCAAGACACTTAGGTCTGTCCATAGCGTGCTGCTGTAGCGAAAGGTGTCGTTGGCGCCGTTCATCTTTGCTGCAAGCGTCCAACCACCGCCATCAGCGACCATTTCACAGTAGACCTGAAATGGAGACAATGGTCCACTGGCTCCATCGATATCAACTTCATATACACCATTTGTTGTTGCTGGCTGTTTTTGTTTTAGATCAGCACAACTCGTTATGTCGGTACATGGCAAGCATACACCCCCGCAATCGATGCCTTCTTCATTCTGATTCTGAATATGATCGGCGCATGAAGGGCCGTTAGACGTCGACCCGTCAGTGATTGTTGCGTTGTGTTTTTCAAAATAGATACGCCCGCACGCATACAAAGACACGAGAGACACGATGAAAAAGATTCGCATTACTGAGGCCTACCACTAGCACTTTGCCAAAAAACTTGGTTGTTGTGCACTAAATTGCAAGAATTGTTCCTACGTCATGGTTTTTGACAGAGTTACGCTTGCTGTCCTGAGATTTTCAACCTTGTTATGGTGCCTTCGTGCATGAATATGTTTCGTAATTTGCCTCAAGCCATTTTACGGCTTCAAAAAAGGGCGATGTTAAGTGGTCTAGGCTTAATAAGACTTTACCTTCCCCCTCACACCGGTAGGAATTTGCAGATCCGTACCAGCTTGATGCAAAGCGAAAGCCAGTTTGATCGTCAAGGCTCCACATGAACTTCATGAGACGAGCGCTTTCAATTTCCCTTTTGCCATCTACAAACGAGTAGAACGCACTACTCGTTGTGACATCTTCTGGCCATACACCGCCTTCTTGCTTTGTTGCGAGGGCCGAGGCCGCGTTAGAAAGCAAGTTGAGATTTACAATATCCTTTCTAAGTAGGCTTTTTAAACTCTGCGCGCGCTGTCGGTCAAGATCGGCTGCAACGCGAACCTTAATCCGCTCAAGCTCTTGCACAAAGGCGCGATATAGCTGCGGACACGCGCCTTGTGTTCTAAATGTATTGGCGAACGAGCAATCTCTCTGATTCCAAACGGGCTCGCAGCCCAACGGCACTTCAACTTTGATGAATGGAATGGCATGCGCACGCTGCGCGGTAGGATAAACGGGGGCAAAAAAGCCGATGGATAACGTTGCGATGCACCCAAGCCATTGACGATAGTAAGATTTCATAGTGGTGAACATAGATGGTGTTTTATAGCTGTCAAACAAGAAATGGGAATCGGTGCTTGTCTCGCTTTCCCAATTGTTAAGCCACTTTTTAGGATGTTTATGGGGTTGTTTGACAAAGGGCGTCAGTGAGATAGGCCTATTGATTAGGAGTAACTATGAAAAATATTGCTGTCTTTTTACTTTTGATGTCGAGTGCCTGCAATGTTGAGTCGATTACAGCGGCCCGAAGCGAGGCGCAATCAGTAAATGCGATCGAATATAAAGTTTTTACCAAAGACTATATACTCGGTGCCAAAGGCCAAGTGACTAAGGGGCCTTTTGTTCTGAGTGCCATTTCTTATGGAACGGATGGCGAGAGTTGTACGAGCGCCGGTGCGTCGCTGCCCGTTGATATTTACGTGGTGAATGACGACGGTTCTAGTGCGCCTTGTGAGCCTTTGGATTTGGCTGTACGGCACGAGAACTTTAGCTACCACATTGTGGCGACGGGCGCGCAGCAAGACCCTGTGCACAGCGAAACCATTGGTAGTGGCTATCCTGTCGCAGCGAATCAGATGCTTTGCGCACGCGTCGATCAAAGACGAGCATTTTTTACGCTTGCTGGTTACAAACCGCCGGCTAACACGGCAATAACGGTGTATTAAGGCGATTAGCGTCGGGGGGGGAACGGTGCTGGTCTCGTTTTCGACTGTTTTCTTCGTGATGGGCTAAAATTACCACTAAGAACCGTTGAGTTGTCCGGTGTGGTGGTGGTATCATGAAAATTGCCCTTTTAGTCTAGGCAAAAGAATGATCCGGCCCCTCATCAGGTTATGCGGTTTTTCGTTTGCGTTTCTACTATTGAGCTGTGGCGACGATGGTAGGCATGCACTGCAGAACGACGCTGCCGTGATCAATGATGCCAAGCAAAACGATGGCTCGGTCTATGTACCGCCGCAAGATGGCGACGTTGTCATTTACGCAGCCGGCGACGTTTCGGGTGCTGGGTCAAGCTACACCGGCGATGAACAAACGGCGCAGGTGATCCTAGATGCACAGACCGTTGACGCTGTGTTTGCGCTAGGCGATTTGCAGTATGAAAAAGGTGAATACGACAACTTCGCCAACTACTACGACAAATCGTGGGGACAGAAAGCCATCAAAGACAAAACCTTTCCAGTGCCTGGCAATCACGAAAGCGACGACCCAACAGGTGCTTTTGTAGGCTACTTTAAGTATTTCGGTATGAATGGTACGCGCACGACTCGTCCCGGTTTAGCGCAACCCACGGAAGGTTTCTATAGTTTTGATATCGGCCATTGGCATATCGTTGCGCTCAACACAGATCAGGGCATTACCCAGGTCGAAGAAGACTGGCTGAGTGCCGATCTCGCGGCTACCAGCAAAAAATGTGTTCTGGCAATGGGCCATCATCCCCGCTATTCGGCGGCTAAATATGGTGTCTGCGATGTTGGCATTCCAAACAAAATGCAAGAACTTTTTCAGTTCCTGGTTGACGGCAAGGTCGATATTTATCTCGCCGGACACGATCATCAATATCAGCGTTTCGCAAAACAAGACAATGCCGCGAATGCAAGTGTCACCGGCGTGCGACAGTTCGTCGTAGGCAGTGGCGGACGCAATCATACTGCCATGGTGTGTGGTTTGGGTTCGGCAACTCCGATGCCTAATCTTCAAGCACAAAACGATAAAGACTTCGGTGTGCTCAAACTCACCTTGCGTGACAATGCTTACGACTGGGAGTTTGTGCGGGCGGGCACGACGCTTCAAGCTGCAGACTCGGGCACACACACGGGTTGCAATCAATAATTCGTTTTTTGCTTACTCACGATGTATCCGAACGCTTTCGCATCGCGGCTTCTTTGTTGGTTCAACTTTGAACGGTGGATTTAAATTGATTAGCAAATCTGCACGGTTTGAAATTAGTAACGTGTGTGCGCCATGGGGTTAGGATTTAAGCTTCTTAAGCTAACGTATTTTAACTATGGAAGCTTTGCCTTTAAAGCCCGGCGGATTTCTATTAGTTCGAGCGTCGGCGCTAGTTTTGAAAGGATTGTTTCAACTTTCTCGGGTGGTAGCGGCTGGCAGTTGTCCCACCTGGGTGAACGACCTAGCGCATTTGCAACCAGCCGCTGCACTCTAAAGTGTGCATAGCTCAAAACTTTGCTAAGCATCGCCCCCTCCGCTTCTGTGTATTTGACCACCAGGGCGCTCTCATCACAGCGAAGCAACCCTTGTGCAACTTGTTTATTCGTAGCTGAAATTCTTTCGACAAGCCTGGTGGCAGATAGTTTCTCGAACTCTGCTTTACCCGGCGCGTTGGGGTTGGCTTTTCTTGAGACCAGAAACTTGATTAGAGGTATGTTCGCCTCAACAACCGCTTTCATAAGTAGCGTCATGCCCTGCCCATTGGCAGCGTCTACTTTGGATCCCTTGCTGAGGAGCCACCGCGCCATCGTAAATGCGCGCTGATCGTGCTGATCGTCGGTAGGAATGGCGGGTGTGTTGTAGAGCGACTGAGCCAATAGCGTATCGCCCTCGTTGTTTCGCTCGGCAGCGTTGATATCACGAAACAGTTGCAACTCGGCGAGGCAAAGAAGTCGCGCGACACTGTCTTCGTCAATGGCGCAATGAATGAGGTCGCTCACCGATAGTTGGCGCACATGCGTTGCAACCCAAGCAATGACACCAACTGCGGCCGTCAGAATTGTTAACGAAAGGATCTTCAGGGCTCGTCGCATTTTAGCGCTTTACTATATGACAATTTGCGGGCGCACGAGTGGGCTCCTTTGCAATAGTTCCCTTTATCAACAACGCATGCCGCACATAAGCTGAGGTGCGAGCGTTTTGAAAAGCGACCCGTCCGCCCTATCCCCGAACTTAGGAGCCTGAGGGAGGGACGCAAGCTTTGTTTTGGCCTTGGCTTTCAACGAAGCTAACGCTCGATGAACAGTTGGATTCATTATCGACGGCACGGTTAGCGTTGCATTCAGTTTTGTCGACGCAGGTGCGAAAGCAATAATTCTTTGTGTTAGAGTATTTGACGCATTTTGAGCCGCCCGGGCAATCGGCATCTTTGGTGCAGTCGGCAAGTCCGCAGTAGCCACCTTTGAACTCAGTCAGACACACTTGGTTGTCGCCACACTGATCGCTCATTGCACATTCAGCACCCACCCCCAACTTATCAGCCTCGGTGCTATCGTCGCCACATCCTAATAACGAAATAAACGCTATGATCCATGCACTTTTACGCATTGTTACCTCTTGTCTTTTTGAGATGATAGTCGCATTCGCTATTGGCACGCAAGCGCTTATGCCAGGTGCTACGCCAGTACTTGATAAGTATTTGCTGAACGGGTATCCTAAAGGGCGCGGCATAAGTCATTTGTCGAAATGGCTTGCCCTCGAGGAGATGACATTGCGCGCTGTCCTTAGAATACTTGTACTAATCGTTGCCTCGAAGTGTTTTGCGTGTGGTAACGATTCAAAAAAAGCGTCGGTCATTGCGGGCGACATGGACAGCGGTGTTAGCGGAACGACTGAAGTCTGCGATGGCGTTGACAACGACGGCGATGGAATGATTGATGAGATGCCCGATGCAACGAAGGCAACGTGGACGCCCATCACCAGTGGCACGGCGATCATGCCGCGTTTTTTTGTTTTTAAAAGCAAAACGGCAATTTATGGGGTCGATGAGAATGTTGGCCAGTTGATCAAGTGGGATGGTGAAAAGTGGAATGCGGTGACGCAAAGCACTGGACTTGGGGGAAGCGGAAAAATCGCGCCGTTCTTTGTTGTTTCGTCCGACAACCTCTTTTATGGGCTGCGTGAGGAAAACACGGGGCAATACAAGAACCTGGTAAAGTGGACCCCGGACACGTGGAGCGCTATTCCTAAATTTGACACGGGCACCTTGAGCGCACCCTACTTTGATCTGCGCGGCCAAAATTTTGTTTTTGGTATTGGCAACGATAAGGGTGTTTACAAGTTTAATGGCACGAGTTGGTCTGCGATAAGCTCGGGAGCGGTTATTGATGACTTCTTTCATGCAGAAAACCCTGCTGCACCTGAAATTTATGCGGTGAAATTTACCGCACCAAGTACCTACGAAAACCTTTATAAGTATGTAAGCAATACGGGCTGGGTGCTTTTTCGAGAGTTCGCAGGTAAGCCATTTTTTGAGTTTGTCAGCGCTGATGAAATTTACATGATTGGTCGTAGTGACGAAGCGGTTTATCGGGTGAGCGCTGCTGCGTCGGTCGCAATCACCGCTGGGCTCTCGGGAATGCGCACCTTCCATCGCGTGTGCGACGCGGAAGTGTATGCCATCGACACCATGGGTAACGTTTGTTGGTTTCACGAATAGAGATCGCCGCGTGAAAGCAACTGGGATTTATGAGGCTGGGGACTGAGAGCTAGAATCAATAACTTACAATGTAGACTGGCGAGGTTTTCTGATATAGTCGTCTGCGTTGCTTTTTCGGATCACATATTTCGCTTGGGTGGTGTTCGCGGTCTCGTGCGATGTGCACAGCACCCTTGAGCAGGCGCGCCCTGACTACAACTATCAAGTCGAAACGGCGCAAGGATTTATCGAAAGCCTCTCGCAGGCGTCGTGTCGACGCAGCTTCACGGCAGTCAGCGATCGCATTGCCCCTGAGTTACCGGTCTATGCGGAAAGTATCGCGGGCTGCGCGAAGGTTCGAAATTATCTGCCCTCGGGGCTTAATTTTGACGTTAGATTAATGATGAAACACACCGTGGCTGGCGACGGTAAGTGGGACTCTGAGCGTGCACGAAAATGTTTGGAGTTTGTCGACTTTACACCTAATTTTTATTCTTTGTTTGAGCTCTATGATTCGTTCACCGTGTGTGCAGACTTGATCGAAGGCCGTGTGCCGCTTGGTGGCGATTGCGATTCGGATTATGATTGTGAAGGAGACGCTTATTGTGGTGCGGATGGCAGCGATATGAGTTGCTATCGACATGTGTGTAAAGAACGGGTGGCGCTGGGCAAAGATTGTTCAGAAGGACAAGCATGTAGTCCAGCGGGTGATCTCGTCGATTGTTATTACGACGCGTCCGGCGGTCAAACCATATGTGCGATCGTCAAACCCATATTTGCCGACATCGGCGAAAGCTGCGCGGGCGAAATATTCGATGCCGAAACCTCAACGGTCGAAAAAACAGTGTGTCGAGATGGCCTTGAGTGCAGATATTCCGATAAACGCTGCGTCGAAAGACCCGGCGAAGGGGATCCGTGTACCGTTGAAGCTGGGAAGGCGCTTAACGGTGATGTCGTTTATAGTGATATTCGCTGCAGCACTGGGCTGATATGTTCATCAGGCTTCTGCCAAAAACCAGTCATTGTTAAGGAAGAGAATGCAGCTTGTGATGAATTGCATCTGTGTGATTCGTTTTCTGAGCTCATGTGCTCGGACATAACCGACACTTGCGTGAAATATCAGGCTCGAGAGGGTCTGCAAGCGTGTGATAGCTACCGCAGTGGCAAACCAGAGTCATTTAGTCGTATCCATGGCATGGCTTGCCCTTCCAATACGGAATGCACATACATCGATGGTGACCTGAAAAACTATCTGTGTTTGCCAATAAAGTTTGTCGCGGAAGGCGATGCTTGTTATGTCGACGCGCTCTATATCGCCGAATGTAAACAGGGCTTTCATTGTGAGCCTCAGGGAAATATGCAGCGTGTGTGTGCCGCCGCACAAATGTGTAAGCCACCGCCTATCGTTGGCCCTTAGCGTTTCGTCGTGGCAAGAACGGAACCTGAAGCGGTAAACGGTTATTGTTCAATCCGCTTACGTCTTACTTAACTCGGATATGCTTTTCTAATTTAGTGTTGAATCGATGGGCTTGCCACCAGGTGTAGGCAGAGGCCGATGTGTGCAGTCGCGACCGGGCTTACCACGGTTATTGAATTTTGCGATCGTGGCTCTGGTCATGCCGAATCCCTTACAGTGGTCGTCGAAGGTTTGGTAAAACACTTTTCTTATCTCTGGAAGCTCTTTTGCAACTGCTGCATCCATCAATTTGCAAACCTCGCTTCTCGTCGCGAAATCGCTGCACGGATATCTTACAGTGTAATGATGCGGTAGGCTCGCTATGAGCGTTCGTGTGTAATAAATTTCATTTGGCAATATCAATGCGAAAAAGCTGGTCGGTTCGTCAATAATCTTCTTGTTCTTAATAGCAACGTCAAATTTCGATAACGGCAAAGTTACGGGGAAATCTTCCTTAACCAAATAAGGCGATTTGTGACAAACACCTTCAAGACGCGCTACAAATTCGTAGTCGGTTGCGCACGACCGATTGTCAATGCCATCTTCAGCTGAGGCGCTTTCATCTTGCGGATCACAACTCTTGCTTGCACTCGCAAGCTCGCCGCCACTTTCGACAGCGTCACAGCCCAGTAATAGAAGCGCCAAAAGGCACAAACAACGAAGTACGACCCACACGTTAGTGGCGGCTTAGCATTAAAGGAGTGGTCGCGCAGCAGCGGCTTTTTGGAGGGTGGACGTTTGACAACTTGCTGAAGTTTTAGGTCACGGTTGGTGACGCGCTACCGCAATGCACTGACGCATCCACTTATGAAACTTGAAAAAGCCCAGGGTTCTGCTCGCGGCTTATAGTAGGTGGTGATTTTTACGCCTTGCACGTCAACGATTCAACACCTGCGAAAGCATCGGCGCCTTTAAACCGTACCTGTCTTAGTTGGCCATTGCTTGGAAATGGCCGACATGAGGCCGGGAGCGGCTTTGGAAACGGGTCCCAACCGGCGAGAGCATGATATTGGATCAAGCAACTGTTTTCGGAGTCGATCGATGCGGTTTTGCGGACAAGGGAAGTAGAGTTCCTTTTTGTGTGCTGGGTTCGGATCTCGCCTGGTTAACAGGTGAAAGCATATCAAAATTTGAGTGATGAAGCCGGTGTCATGGCTGGTTTCTGAACTGTTGAAAACCGGCCCTGACAACGTTTTCACTGGTCCCAGATGGGGTGCAATTTTTAGCACTATTTGCGTGGGTACCACATTTGATATTATCAGCTTATAACGCATTTTTATATCGATAGAGAAATCTTAACGGCGAGCTTATCGAAACCCTCGCACTTGAACTTCGTCGGAACTCATTGCTCATAATTATTTGCAGCAAAAACGCACCGACGAGCAACCGTAGGACTAGAATATGAAAAACACACTTTTGCTTAGTTTACTTAATGTTTCGATCTTAGTAGTTGTAAGTGCTTGCTCGTCGACCGCGGAGGAAAATGAGAGTTTAGGTACGCAACAAGGTGCTTCCTCTGCGCAAAGTGCTGTTGCGTGTAGTGATCGCAACTGTACGGGTAGTTATATGATTACCGAAACGTGCGCGGCGGGTCAGTCACTTGTAGTGGATATCGAGGTGGATGCTGGCCTAACCATTACCCGTGGCGGATCGGCTGACAAAGACGCCAACCAGGCACTCAGCTATGTTGGAGGTACTGAATTTCACTTTGGTAAAGTGGAAGGCGCCATTTCGCGCGCGCAACCTTTCGACGTTTCAACTCAACTCAGCAGCAGTTGGGAAGGCCTAACTTCGTATGGCTATAACATAAGACTAGGCTACCTCGTCACACCAAGAGATGCTGATCCCACGCTTCAATACAACTTGCGGGTCACTGTGCCGGAAGGTGCCCAAGTTTTCCAGGCAACTTACGCGGTGTTGTGCAACTAACAATGACGGTGAAAAGATCGACATCCCACAATCCTAGCTTGCTACGTTTAAGCGATTCCGTGAACTGGAATAAAAAGGCGAGTGATGTCGCTTGTAGGGCAAAGCGCGAATTAGTTAGGCGAGCGCGACAAAAATAGCTTCAACGTCGTCGTCGTCTTGCACAGCCTGCAAAAAAGTTTCGACCTCTTTGCGTTTGTCGTCTTCAAGCGTGACGGCATTTTTGGGTTTCCAGATGAGCTTGGCGCTCGACACTGCCCAGTCACGAGCCGTGAGATGCTTGGACACTGTGTCTAAGTCATGCGCTTCAGTATAAAAAGTAACCGTGCCGTCTTCGTCTGCGCCCTCGACCTCTTGTGCGCCGGCTTCGATGGCTTCTTCGTCAAAATCGATGTTTGGGTTTTGGGGTGGCGTTGCTTCTACTGCACCCAGGCGCGCAAAATCCCAACTTACCGAGCCGCTTGTTCCAAGTTGGCCGCGCCCTTTGTCAAACAGTACACGAATGCTGGTCGCTGTGCGGTTTTTGTTATCGGTGAGGCATTGCACAATTAGTGGCACCTTATGGGGCGTGTAACCTTCATAGGTAACTGCTTCATACTGCGCTGAGTCGTCGCCAAGTTGCCCAGACCCTTTTTTGATTGCGCGCTCGAGTGTCTCTTTAGACATGGAGACTTTCCTGGCGGCCTCCATCGCTAAACGCAGCCGCGAATTCATGGCCGGGTCGGTGCCACTTCGAGCCGCGATCGCAATCTCTTTCGCAAGCTTGGTCATGATTTTGCCTTTGGCATTTGCACTCGCTTCTCGGTGCTTTTGTTTCCATTGAGCGCCCATGGGCTTTAGGTAGCACAGTTTTAGCCGCCAAAACAGGTCGGTTCAATAAAGGACGAAGTGGACGCAAGTGGCGCAGGGCATAATAAAGGGATTACTGACCTTAGGGCGTATGATGCAAATCTTAACCACCTTTTGCCGTCACGCATACATGCGCTTGTAAAAAACTTTTGTATAGCAGGCGCACACGTTAAGCCAGCGAAGTAAAAGAGCTACAGTTTTGTTACAACGGTTGAAGGCTACTAAAATCAGCAAGCTCTGTCGCTTCAGAAGGGTCTAATGCTTTATTGGAATCAATCTTCCAACGAAAAAGTTTCCCTTTTTTTGCGAACAACAAGTCACCGTTTTTATCCCAATCGGCCCACTCGCTGTCATCTATCCAAACATCATCATTGGTTTTTAGATCGAGCAATCGATGCGACGCGGCATACCATGGTCCATTCTTCTCCTTGTGGCCTGCGATCACCATTTGCAACTCTAGCTTGGCATGCTTTCGATTAGGATTAGGTTTGCCATAAACGACCGGCTTCTTATATTGGTTCGATAGCCGATATTGGCGTGAGCGGTCTTTGTGGCATTCATCAGCGTTCATCAGAACCCATCCGTCGCGATGAAGGCGTTCATTCCAAAGCGGATTGTCCTCACCCACGCCATCTAAATATTTAAGGGTGTAGTGGTTAGGAAGATGAAACCCCTCTGCAACGCTTGTCCATGCTTTCTTGTGGTTTAGCAACACGGTGCTTTCGTTCTCAAACATGCCTCCGCCAGCCCAACCATCACCTTTAGGCCAAAGTACAAGCGCCTTAAGAAACGGCGGATTACTGATTGCCGTCCAACTTAGATAAGGTTTTTTATAATTAGCTGCGAAATAGATTAACTCGTGACCACTGGGCGATAAATCGCAGCGTCTTTCATAAATACGCCCTTTGAACCACTGGCCTATTTCAAATTCATCCGCTCGGGTATGCCACCCGATCAACGCTACTTGCTTAGACGGACCTCGCCGAAAAATAAGTGCGCGATTTGCATTTCGAGCGAGAAGTACATACAAGCGACACGAACTCATAAACCTCTTACAAACTAGAAAATAGCTCTCGTGATTTGCACGCAGTATATATTAGCAAAGCAAGCCGCCGGTGAACATAGCTTAAAGGCGGGGCCAGGAGCGAAATCGAAAAAACTTGCCTCCCTTTTTCTACCCTTTCGTCTGAAGCCATAAACGAAACCAACGTATGGCTTCAAGCCATAGAAAATTCCGAAGAAGAAGAACTCGATATTGGTTTTCTAAAATGCACATACAACGGGTTGCCAATTATTTCCTGCATAACTGGGCCTAACGAAAACTCATGCATCTGTGAAGCAAAAAGTTACTTTGATATCTGCGAGACGTTTGTACCCTGGTTTGCGGAATCTTGGAACAACAAGAATAAACCTCAAACACGCGCGGCGGCGAGCGTCGTTAGCGACGGGGTTGATAGTCACACGAATGAAATCCCGGCGCAGTTCGCAATAGATCCTCGATAAGGTGAGATGACAATGCGCCCGTTTATAAATGATGATCGAGGTAATCAGTCTTTAGACTGTGAAAGTCTAAGGGATGAATTAAAAATTGGTCTGCACAAGGGAACGTTTTTTACAGTCTTTTACTCAAGGTTAGGACGTACCATTATTATGTTCTGCAATAAATATCCAGACTATCCAGAGACTATGTTTGGCAGCACCTAAGGAATGGACGAGGACAACGGGGCAGAACGCGTTTCTGTTTAGCAGGCGCCTACAGTAAATGCGGTCCTGATACAATTTTGCGCCCGTCTTTATCTAATCGACGCCTCTGAACTGAGTTATTCATCCAATTTGACACTATCTGTATTAGTTGTAATACATGCTTTATGCGGTCTTTATTGTCATCGGACCCCTTCCATTGTGGGTCGCTTCCTCAAACCCATGTTTCTCGATCAATTTTTCTTCTTGTCTCGTGGCTAACATTATCGAGCTGTGATTCGCAAGAGCAGTGGTCGAGCGCTGCGCTGGCAGAACAACCCCCAACTTGCGCGACACATTCTGACGATGGTTACGACTACACAGTCGAGCCTACAAAAGACGAAATGGATGCTTTTGAAAATGAATGCATCAATGGGCGAGGTCACTTCGCATTCACACCTTTTCGTCGCTTTTGTTCTGAGATTTATCAAGAAGTGGAAGCCATGTTCTCTGGCGTGATGGTCAACTATAGTTCTGGCACCAAGCGATATTTTGATCACGTGGGCCGCTTTTACGATAAGTACTACGGCACGCACAGCATATCGATAGGTGCCAGAGGCCTTCCAAACAGAATTGTGCTGTCAAGCTATTGGGGTTTTGAGCAAGGACTCATCCTGCAGAAGTTCGTCAATGCAGCCATGACAAAGGATTTTCTGGGAAGCAATAGAACGCCCACCTTGCTTAGGGATTTTTGCGAAGATCGGTATTTTAAGAATGTGATGGTTCGCGTGAAAAAATTGATTGAAGCGAAGTGCCCGGAGGTGGGCCCTTACAATAAAATAGCGCCATCGGCAGATACCTCAGACCAACTGTCCGATGCCATCCCATGATATGGCGAAAAAGCGAGTCTTAAATAAACCGATGATGTAAAGCTGTTGCTCGTCAACACAACATCGCGCTTAACTTTGTAAGCGATTGATATTGTTTGCTCGCTAGTGCTAAAATATTAACTCGTGCCGATGCGTCCTTGAATTAGGATGAAAGCAACAGTAAGAAGACGTTGTGTATCTTGTAACTAAACTGAGTGTGGTATTTTTAGCAACCTTGCTGTTTTTGGCTTGCGGCACACGACAGTGTGCAGGTTCAAGTTTCTCGAGGTCTGCGAATGCGTGCGGCGTAATAACTATCTCTGACGACAAGGGGCACTCGGTTGAGCATGCGCAACTAATGAAAGCCAAAAGCGGTGTGGTTGATTGTGGTCCGGGATTTTCGCCGTGGCTTTCCGGTCGTGATCGCGACGTGCTCGCTCTTTGTCTTCCCGAAGGAAACCCCGTTAATCGTTTTACCGAAGGGTTTGTTTACGTGAGAACACAATTTGAAAAAACGACCGCAATGCGTGGCGCTCGTACTTGGTGGTTTGGTAGGAAAGAGATCGGTAAGAGTGCCCGGATTTTGAATCCCGACACTTCGACGCGATGCGTGCAAATCGATGCGACGATTGAGCTCGAAGAGAATGCTGACGTGGCTAGCTATATAGGCATTTACGGGAGACGGCGCGTACGTGTATACGGTAAAACCTCAATCAATCTATAGATTCGCTGGTTGACTTTGCACGTTATGCGGAAGGACCGGTGTCAGGACTAGTTTTCGAAAGTTTAGAAACCAGTCTTGACCCTCACGAATCCCCGTAAAAGTGGGTGTTGGTTTAGTCGTGAAAGCTGAATAGTTGCAAGCGGTCAACTAGATGCGCGATCAAAAAGACGCGCACGCCGCAGGCATTGGCTTTGGACACTGATGCTCACGGCGTGTGTACCGAAAGGATATTGGGTATGCGTGTCCATCCATTATGGGCATTGTTACACCGTTTATTTGAATCTGTCACTTCTTGCGTTCATCAGAAACGTCACCAGGCGCTCATGGCGGCAGCAGCCGCATTGCTCAGAGGTCAAAGACTTACGCTGAAAGCGCTGGTGCGAGCGTTGTCGATGTGTTCTAAGAGTGTTGCTAAACACAGCATCAAACGCATCGACCACTTGCTTGGTAATGCGCTTTTGCATGCAAAGCTTGAGCACTATTTGTGCGCCCTAGCACGCGATTCGCTTAGTAGGCAAACAGTTACATCGACCGAGTCGACGCTTGGATAGGTAAAGGCGGTTCACTATCAGAAAAGCGCAATCACACTGTGACAGCTCGTACCTTCGTTGTACGTGTCGACCAAGGCGACAACGAACGACATCAAGATGATATCCAAAAATGGATATCGAACACCATGACCGAGCTCGATAACGCCCCTGACATCAACTAGTGCGGGAAAACGAGGTCAACAACTGTGTATATGACACACAGTATTGAGGCTGTTGTGGCCACGGCGTATTGTGCTTGATGACGGCGTTGAGAATGGTGCTAGATACATCTTGTGGGTACGCTGCTTATACCCCTGATTTGGGGAATCTTATTGGCCGGATGCCAGAATGCTTCTGCGTCGCTTGGCTCAGCGCTTTCATACACACAGGATTCTATATCGTGGAGAAATAAAATTCGCACGGACGGTTGCGAAACTTACGAAGATAGAACCAACGAGTGTGGCGTTGTTTCAGATACACCTGCGTTGGGCACGCCGAAAATCTATAGATATTTATGCCAGCAAGATGATCATCAATGTCATTTCCATATTTTCTATACATTCGAAGGCTGCGAAGAACCTATTGGTCGATTCGAACACCTAGTGAAGCAAGTTTTTGATAACTGCAAAAATGATCCCACTTGTCCATTCGACGAGCCGATGCACGCATTATCATTTTTTAGCAAAGCCGGGAGGCACGGCGTTGATTATACTTATTCAACGCTTCCGGTTGACTCTAAGTGGGAGGGGTCGCTGACCTTCGACACTTACGACGTGTACGCTGATTTGCAACGAGAAGCGCCGATTGACTACACATACAAATCGGCCGAAATGAAAACTTTCTTAGATAGTGTTGGCAGGAGATTTGAAAGCTTAAATGTGAATAGCAACTCTACCGAGTTGGCGTCACAATTTTCTATTTCGCATGATTATGCTGATTGGTATGGATCTGGCGGACAGTTTGCATTTGAAATCTCTACCAGCATGGTGAGGCGTTCCGAGAGCAATCATCTACCATCGGACTGCACGGCTGAAGGAGCATATCGCGAAGTGTTTGAGCAGCTGGTCGAGAACAATCCTGCGCATATTCGGGCGCGCTATTTTGCCCAGAAGCTTTCAGAACTATGTGCAAAAAAAGACTAGGTGAAGTCGCGCCGCAAGTGAGGTCAGAAGCCATTTCGAGTTATCAAGAAATGGCTCCTGACCTCATTTTCCCTCGTTAACCGCTATCTCAGGTAGATCATGGGAGCTAGTTCATGATTCCGTTTTCCCTGTGCGTAAAAACTTTTGCACTACCTTAAAGCTACTGCACCACATAGTGTTGGTGCGACGAGTTTGAGAACAATGCCTACGAAAACCCTTCTGAATATTCTATTACTAATGGTTCTAACGGATGGATGCCAACAAACCGCATTAGAAGACAAGTTATCCAAACAAGGAGAAAAGACGCTGAAGCAACTAACTAAGAAATAACAACAACAATGGTGTCCGACAAACGCATGAAGTTGGGATCTGTATGTGGCGGTGATCTAAGTAAGCTATCTTTATCATGTCGGAATCTTAGCCCGAGGACTTATATCGACTGTATTGAAGAACAGACTAGAAACATGTTTAGTATGCTAGAAGGCAAAGAATGCTTGGATGGGTCATTCAAGTTGGATAGCGCTTCATCTACAAAAGGTTGTACTACCTTTAATAAGGTATGTAGATAGTTACGTTGAAAACAAAGAGATAAGAGATCATGTCTCAACTTGCTAACAAGTCAGAGCAAGGTCACAAGTTGAGGCATCACCCCTACTCCTATTGATAAAAGGTTTGGACGTACGAAAACTCGCCTGAACCCATCTCCTTATTTCCTGCTTATTATCATTCTTGACTCTACGACATTTTCCTAATATCTTTCAGGCTCATCACGTCGGCTAAATATACTGCCGCGCCACCCTAAATGCTGATGATTTCATGCTTAGTTATTCTTTTCTCTACTTAACTTCTTTGTGCGCCATATGCTCGCTGATTGCTTGCGAAGTTCAAACGACGACTGAACCCACGCAGACCACAGCGCTCGCGACCAAGGCCGAAGATGATAAAGAGTGCGAAAAGCTGCGAACAGATTGCGTCCCACTAGCAAATGTGTATGAGCCGCTCTTTGATATGGAACGACTCTTTGGCGAGCTTCAAAACTGGAAAGCGCGTTCTGCCAACCTGTCAGACGAACATAAGACCGTAATAAATGACCTTGTTTACTACGTTGAACCTTTAGTCGACGACTGGGGCAACGAAACAGATTTGGTATTTGGCGTTGTAAAAGATCAGCAGATTGTCGCCATAGGTAACCTGTTGCTGTCTAGACGAGAAAATGGTTCTGTGAGCGAATACTTAATAGACCACATGGCTGTCGCACCCAATATGCAAGGCCAAGGTGCGGGACGAGCATGGATGCTAGCGCTTGCTCGAATGGCTGAAAAGAGCAACGCAGAAATCGGTTTACGCTTGTCGATGGGACAGCCGATCATAACGTCAACAAAACTTCGAGTTGGCGACTTTTGCCTGAGCAACTGAAAGAGAAGATCAAGGAGTGGGAGTCTAAGTGTTGAATCGATAGCGATCGGAGATTTTCTGTTTTTGATCGTTGTGCTGCCAAAACACAAGTAGGGGCAGGAGCGATTTCAAAGCTATCAAGAAGTGGCTGACCCCGTTTCTTCGCGGAGCTTGAGCACATTGAACCTTACTCCGTTGCGAGTTAATGAAACCGGTCCTGGCATCGGTTTTTTTTCTCATGATGAATGGATGTTGGAATAAGCAGCGTTTTACTTGTTGCCATATCGATGAACAACAAAGTTATCCATAACTGCAACGGCGGCGTTTAGCAATGTCGATTGTCTGTGTACCTCCGTCATGAGCGGACCTATATCATGGTTCTTTCAGAAGTTTTTTAGTCTTTGACGGCGGCTGCTTGTGATTTCGGCTTCGGGATCGGGCGTCAACACTTGTTCATAGTAGTCCCATGGCATTGTTAACAGTTCGAGGCTATCGGTAGATTCGTTAATGGTCACTTGAAAAACCATGAGCATGTTGGCACCCGGCACCCTGACAAAGTCGATCTTTTGCTCGCCCCAACTAAGGAAAAAAGGATTGTTGTATTTGCTTAGCAGTGGATGAGTCCAATTGATTGGATAAGGGCTACCCAAGACGCGATACAAATTTTTGTGCATGCTTTCGCTAAACACATCTCGAGAAACGCTTTTGAAGAACTTAATTAGTTTTGCGGCACAACCTGGGTCGAGAGAGATGTCTTCGCCGGCCGAGCATATGCTTGATCTAAATTGAGGGGCACCCCTGCGCAGCTTTTCTAGACGTACCCAATTGTTGTCGCCGCAATTGAGAAGATTTTCCCCCTCCACGTCGTCTGGTTTTTTTGCACCTTCAGCAGCGCCTTCGCTATTAGCGAGTCCCATCTCAGATGAGAGGGCCTCACAACTAATAGACAAAAAATAAGGAAATATAATAAGTATGGCATTGTTGCGTTAGTGCACGTTTTGGAAACGGTCAACTAAGATGCGTGCTTTATCGATAGCTGTGGATGTTGCTGTTCTTCAAGAACGTTAGTACCATAACGCTTAAGAGATCAGCTATATCTTGGGGAGTGATATTTCTTTCACTTTGTGCAGATCCGAAGATATTGCTGAGTCGAAAATGGCTCCTGATCGCATTTATCGCTCGTCCGCTACGCATTTCTGCATAACATGGCGAGCAACTGTTCCTGACATCGTTTCCCAGGACTAGTTTTTGTCGACGCAGTTTTTTTTGAATAGAAACCAGTCCTGACACCGTTTTTTCATTCGAAGTTATTAAGAAATGGCTCGTGACTGCATTTCCCCATGACCCCGTTTTCCTGCTTCTTGTTAAGCAGCGGATTCGCGTTCGGTATTCCACGAAGGGAAAAGCAAAACAGCGGGATGTACTTTAAGAGCGCGCGCTAAGATTTTTGCACGCTCGGCGCCAAGTTGGATGCGGTCGTTTTCTAACGCAGACAACGTTGATTGAGGTAACCCGGTGAGCTCAGCCAAGTCGTTTTGACTAAGCTCATTGAAGTCTCGTGCGAAACGAAGTGCTTCGCCTGTGGAAACGTTTGCACGTTTTTTAGAGATAACAAATGGCCCGCGAAGCGCCACTCTAACCTTTTTTCCGGTAGTCATGTGGATTGACCTCGAATACTAATATTTGAAGTTCTTTTGCCTTTGAAATGTAAATCACACGCCATTGTTTGCTGAGATATGAAGCGCGCGCACCTTGCCATTCACCTTTGAGCGCATGATCTTTAAAACCAGCGATCTTTTGCAAGCCCAGAGGG
>JBGAKI010000059.1:0-19871 GCA_044224525.1 Polyangiales bacterium
AAGCCGAAGGCGAAGCGCTTAGTGAGCGGGTTTAACCCCGCTCAGCCGCGCTCACCGCGTCGCCCCGCTTAACACTAAGCCATGCGCTTTGATTGACGCGCGGATTAAAGCGCGATACAAAACGCGTCTAATGACAATCGAAGTTGGGCAACTTTTGCAACGCACCCAAGTGCTTGAGCAGCGTTTACATACGCTGGGGAGGTATCTTTGACCTCTCTGAACTCAACCGCCGCCTAGACGAGCTCAACTACCGCTCGCAGGCCGAAACCTTTTGGGATGATCCCGCGCGCGCGCAGCAAGTGCTGCAAGAACGCGCAAGTGTCGAAGAGTCAATCAAAGACTTTGAGGGCGCGCAAAAAAGTTTGTCGGCGATGAAAGATCTAATCGAACTTGTCGCCAGCGAAAAAGACGAAGCGATGGCTGCCGAAGTCGCAGGCGAACTCGATCGCGTCGAAACGGCGCTTAGACGCATGGAGCTTGCGCGCATGCTCAGTGCACCCGAAGACAAACTCAACGCCATCGTCACCATTCACCCAGGCGCCGGGGGCGTTGAAGCCAACGACTGGGCCGAAATGCTGATGCGCATGTATTTGCGTTGGTGCGAGCGGCGCGGATTCAAAACAGAAATGGTCAACTTACAACCGGGCGAAGAAGCGGGCATTAAAGACGCCACGTTTGTGGTAAGCGGACTTAACGCTTACGGCTTTTTGCGCGCCGAAAATGGTGTCCATCGCTTGATCCGTATCAGCCCGTACGATGCCAACGCGCGTCGGCACACGTCATTTGCTGCGGTGTTCGTTGTGCCTGAGTTTGAGGAAGACTCCACCGAGATCGAGATCAAGCCTGAGGACCTCAAAGTGGACACTTTCCGCGCGGGCGGTAAAGGCGGCCAGCATGTTAACAAAACCGAATCCGCCATTCGCATCACACATATTCCTACTGGCATCGTCGTACAATGCCAAGCAGAACGCTCACAGCACAAAAACCGCTCAACTGCGATGAAGATGCTGCGCGGACATCTTTATGAAAAAGCGCGCCAAGAACGCGAAGCCGCTTTCACCGAAAACTACGCAAGTAACAAACTCGAAATCAACTTTGGATCTCAAGTTCGCACCTACACGATGGCGCCCTATCAGCTCGTCAAGGATGAGCGTACCGACGTACGCACCAGCGATGTTGGCCGCGTCCTCGACGGCGATCTGGACGAATTTATCGAGGCCGCCTTGTTATTGGCCGCATCCGAGAGCAAAACCGCACAACAAGGCGAAAATGATGCTACACCTTCTCGCAATCCAGTCTGAACCTGTGTGAAACATGTTTGATAACACTCTCATCGCATACCGAGTCGAGCAGCAAGGAGCGCCCCCGTGGCCAGTGAGCACGATTTAATCGAGGCGCGTCGCGCGCACGCGCACAAGCTCGCCGAGCTTGGCACCCAAGCCTTCCCTTCGTTGTCGGTTGCGCAACCCGAACAAGAACGCGAAGCCATGCGCCAAGCAGTGCTCACCGCGCACACCCCCGACTTGCGTGCCAAACTACCCCATGAAGCCGACCTCAGCCCAACTGCCCCAGTCGTGACCGTGTATGGTCGCGTCATGGCCAAACGAGGCCCATTCCTGGTACTGCGCACACCTTTTGGCGATCTACAAGCATTGGTGCGTGCCGACAACCTGCAAGCCGAACAAGCCGCTCAGTTCAAGATAGTCGATTTGTCTGATCATGTGATCGTACGCGGCCCTTTGATGCAAACACGCACGGGCGACGCCGCGCTGCGCGCACAAAGTTATCAGCACGCGTCAAAAGCGCTGCTCCCACCCCCTGAAAAATGGCACGGTCTCACCGACATCGAAAAACGCTACCGCGAACGTTATGTTGATCTTTTCGCCAATCCCGAAGTCAACCAGGTCTTCAAAGCACGCGCGCTAATCTTGCGTGCACTGCGCGACTACTTTACCGAGCACCATTTTCTCGAGGTAGAAACACCGCTCTTGCAGCCGCTGCGTGGTGGCGCAACCGCCAAGCCCTTCACCACGCACCACAACGCGCTCGACATGTCGCTTTTTTTGCGCATCGCCCCTGAGCTTTACCTCAAACGACTGATCGTCGGCGGACTCGACCGTGTCTTTGAAATCGGCAATGCATTTCGTAACGAAGGCATCAGCACAAGACACAACCCTGAGTTTACCATTCTTGAGTTCTACACTGCGTTTGCCACCTGTGAAGACTTGTATGGTTTCACCGAAGCCATGTTTGAGTTCGTCAACGCTGAACTTCTAAAAACCTATCCATCGTTTGCTGAGGCGCGTCGCTTCTCGCTTAATCGGCCATGGAAACGCGTCACCATTCGCCAAGCGATTGCTGACGCCGCTCGCGCACAAAGCGAAGATGCGAAGGCAAGCCTCGGCGAACTATTCAAGTCATGGCAACTGCTTGCCGAGATCAAACCCGACGCATCATTTTCCGATCCGCAAGCACTCGACGCACTGATCGCCAAAATTTCGGAAAAGATGCCAAAGATTCCGCGCGAAAATCTGCACAAATGCACGGTCATGGGCGACAAGATTTATGTGCTCTTTGAGTACTTTGCCGAACCCATGCTTACGCGTCTTTATCGCACAAGCGACGCACAGCACTCTGTGCCAGTGTTCATTCACGAATACCCCGCATCGGTGTCGCCTCTTGCACGCCGTAACGATCAAAACGCAGAATGGGTTGATCGCTTTGAACTTTTCATCGAGGGTCGCGAGGTCGCCAACGCATTTAGCGAACTCAATGATCCCGACGACCAAGCGGGGCGTTTCAACGATCAACTTAAGCGCCGCGAAGCCGGCGACGAAGAAGCCATGGATTTTGATCATGACTACATCCGCGCACTCTCATATGGCATGCCGCCCGCTGCCGGGTTTGGCATGGGCATCGATCGTTTGGTGATGATGCTCTGTAATCAAGAATCGATTCGCGACGTTTTGCTCTTTCCACTTTTGCGGCCCGAACACCAAGCACCCCACAACAAAGACGACCTCGGGGAGTCAACAGGCTAAAGCGTGATGCGGCTCGTAATCAACCATTTGCAGGTGCAGCTACTGCGCTTCGTTGCTCGCGCGTTGTCTGAAAATGCATCACACGCTCATAACGTACGTGGACCCCTACGACATCTGAACGAAGACACCCAATACACACACCTACCTGATTTATCAGATTTTTTGAATGCCGCCTGGACTTCCAGTTGGTTCATTATTTTGGTGGTGGTGAGCGCCATTGCAGTCGCCGCACTTGTCGTTCTCGCACTCATGCGAACCTTGCCCCGATTGTTATCGCTGCTTGAACACATCAGCGTCAACACCCTGATCGCCATTCGCCACTTGCGCGCCACCGGTAGCGGTTTTTTAACCGCGATGACCTTGCTCTCGGTCTTTGCCGTGAGCGTTTCAAGCTGTTCACTCACGACAACACTTTCAGTCATGGGCGGTTTTCGCCAAGACCTCAAAAACAAGATCCTCGGCTATCACGCGCATGTCACCATCGACAAAGCCGATGGCGCAACCTTTGGTCGCGACGCGTTAAGCGACAAGGCGTTCTTGCGTATCCCTGGCGTGCAAGCCGCCACCCCTGTGTTGCAAGCCGAAATCATGATTTCAAGCCTTAGCAATCTCAGCGGCGCGCTGTTGCGTGGCATCGAACCTGCAAGTGCCCGCAAAGTGTTTGATTTAGCGCGCAGCATGCGTCTAGGAACCATCGACGCACTCGACGACTCGCCTACACCTCAAGCGAACACTCCCGATAACCTTAAAGATACTACCAAAAAATTCTCGCTTAAGATTCGAACTGGCTCCCGCTCGCATGATGAGACAACACCTACCCGCGCCAGTTCAAACGACACGGGCACAATTGAAAGAACTGACTACCCAGGGATCATTCTTGGCCAAGAACTCGCGCGCAGTCTACGCGTCAGTCAGGGCGACGAGGTCAAAGTGGTCTCGCCCAACGGCGATCTCGGTCCCACAGGGCCCCTGCCGCGCACACGTAACTTTCGTGTTGTCGGCATCTTCTATAGCGGCATGTATGAATACGACATGAAGACCATCTATGTCGCGATGCGCGAAGCACAGGACTTCCTTAAGACCGGCGCCAACGTATCGCGTTGGGATATCCGCATCAAACAAGCCGAACAAGCGCCCACGATTGCGCAAGCACTTCGAAAGCACCGCTCACTAAGCGCATTTCGTGTGCGCGACTGGCGTGAGCTCAATCGCACGTTGTTTGGCGCGCTTGCACTTGAAAAGCTCGCGATGTTTGTCGCGCTCGGCATTGCCATCTTAGTCGCCAGTTTTTGCATCATCGGCACACTCACACTGATGATTCAAGAAAAGCGACGCGAAGTCGCCGTGTTAATGTCGCTTGGCGCAAGCTCCAAAACCATCTCAAAGATCTTCATGATCGAAGGCGTATGTGTCGGATGGCTCGGCGCCTTAATCGGCATCGCTCTTTCCTTTGTCACGTGTCTAGCGGCGCAGCGTTTTGGCGTACAGATGAATCCAGAAATTTATTATATCGACAAACTTCCGGTGCATATGGACGCAACCGAGTTTCTGCTGGTCAGTACCGCCGCGCTCGCTGTCGCGTGGGTGGTAACCATCTATCCCGCGCATTTGGCCGGTCGCCTGTCTCCCATGGAAGCTCTGCGCTATGAATAACCCCACCCCCATGATGCCAACCTCCGATCTCAAAACCTATGCACCTACAGGTGAGCGCGATCAGGCACCCGCACGCGAACAAAACATTCTGCGCCTCGAAGGCATCACGCGCCATTTCACCCAAGACCACCAGCGCATCGAGATTTTGCGCGGCATCGATCTAAGCCTCGTCAAAGGCGAGCTCGTTGGCATGGTGGGTCCGTCGGGTGCTGGCAAAAGCACCTTATTGCAAATTATGGGTGCGCTGGACGCACCCTCAAGCGGACAACTTTGGTATGGCGATCAAGACATCAGCCATGCCTCAGAAGGGGAACTTGCAGCGCTACGCAACCGATATGTAGGCTTTGTTTTTCAGTTTCACCATTTGCTTCCGGAGTTCAGTGCGCTCGAAAACGTAATGATGCCCGCGCTGCTTGCCGGCCAAACAAGGGCCAAGGCCGGCGAAAAAGCCAAACACTTGCTTGAACAAGTGGGGCTCACACCACGTATCAGTCATTACCCGGCCGAACTATCGGGCGGCGAGCAGCAACGTGTGGCTTTGGCACGGGCGCTCGTCATGAACCCACCGTTGGTGCTGGCCGACGAACCCACGGGCAACCTGGATAGCCAAACCAGCGAAGCCATGCACGAGTTAATCTTCAGTATCAACGCAGACCTTGGCACCACCTTCTTCATCGTCACCCATAGCGAGCGCCTCGCCAAACGGATGCCCCGTGTGCTCACCCTCAAAGACGGCCAACTGGTAAACAGCAACCCATGATGCACTCTGCACACATACGTCGCCCTCAGTCGCAGTGGCTGCTCAAGCTTGGCTTGTTATGCATGCTCGTCTTGAGCACTACAATGCGTCATCCCGTTTTTGCGCAAGCGGGGGGCGATATCGCCAATCCTTACGGCGACGACAGCGCTGCCGCATCTTCCGATGGCGACAACGACACAAAACAAGCGCCAGACGCCGACAACACTTACGACGCGAATCAACCTGCTCCCGCCGGACCTTTTATCCCGCACACACTCTGTGAAGGGCGAATCATCAAACGCATCAAGGTGCAAGGTCAACGCCGCGTCGCCGAAGAAGACATCTTAGCAAGCCTTGAACTTTCAGCGGGGCAAGCCTGTAAAGACGAAAGCGTAGCCCAAGAAGTGCGTTCTCTGTGGAACCTCGGTTTCTTTGACAACATTGCCGTCGATGCACACGAAGTTGACGCATCCAAGGTCGAACTGACTTTCGTCGTGCACGAACGCCCGGCCATCGGGAAAATTGAGTTTCACGGCAACAACGAGCTCGAAAAGAGTGACCTCGAAGAGAAACTAAGCCTTGACGTGGGTTCAATTCTTTCGGTTCCTAAAGTTCAACGCCAACTCACCCGCATTCGCGATCTATATGCCGAAAAAGGGTACTACCTCGCCAAAGTCACCTTTCATCTTTTTAAGATGCCTGAAGACGAAGTGCTTGTGCGGTTTGAGATCGAAGAAGGCGAAGCAGTATCGGTGCGCCATATTCGCTTTCGCGGCAACCGCACCATTACCGACGAAGAACTCAAAAGTGCCATGCAAACCCAAGGCACAGGCTTCTTTTCTTTCCTAAGTTCAAGCGACAATTTTAAGAAGCAACAAATCGAAGACGACGTCACCAGGCTTCAAGTGGTCTACTACGACAAAGGCTTTCTTAACGTCAACGTCAGCGAACCACACATCGAGTTTAGCGCCGACCAACGTTATATCGATGTCTCGGTCGCTATTAAAGAAGGCCCGCGCTATCGCGTGCGCAAGGTGCGCGTGTACGAAGTCAACGAACGCGGCGAACGCGTGCCAGTGATCGGCAGCGAAGCTGAGTTGCGCAAAAAAGTGAGTCTCAAACGAGGCGACTGGTTTAGTCGCTCAACCATCGGCAAAGATTTGCTCGATATTCGCACGCAATATCGCGACAAAGGCTACGCAAAGGTGCAAATCGAGCCACGTCCGCAGCTCGACGACAAAAACCGCCTCGTCGATGTTGACCTAGTGATTCAACGTGGCCCCCTCGTTCGCATCGAGCGCATCAACATTGCCGGTAACAGCGTCACACGCGACTCGGTGATTCGCCGCGAAATCGCCATCGACGAGGGCGACTGGTACAACCAAACCTTGCTTGAACGCTCAAAATACCGCGTCAACGCGCTTGGCTTTTTTGAACGCGTCGACGTGTCGGAAACCGAAGGCAGCAAGCCCAATACACTGGTTTTGAATTTCGAAGTGGCTGAGCGTTCAACAGGCCAGTTTCAGCTCGGCGCAGGGTTTTCGTCGTTTGAAAGTTTCATCTTCACCTCGCAGGTCATGCAGCAAAACCTCTTTGGCCGTGGCCAATCGCTAAGTTTACAACTGCAGCTCTCGGGCATTCGTCAGCTCATGCAAGTGTCGTTTATCGAACCGTGGCTGTTCGACACACGCTGGACACTTGGCGTCGACGCATACAAAACACTACGACAGTTTCAAGCCTTTGCGCGCGACTCTACCGGCGGCGAAATTTCACTTGGCCACCCCATCCATTGGGACGAGCTGCGTGTATTCTTGCAATACCGTTTCGAAGACGTAAAAATTTCGGGACGCTCGGGCGGCTTCTTTGGCGCGACTGGCGGCGGTCGTGGTTTCAACGTTTTTCAACGTTTGCCGCTGGCCAACCTGTTTCGTAGCGGCGTCACCAGCGCCCTGCGCTTCACGGTCAGCTGGGATTCACGCAACAACCGTCTCTTTCCTAGCGACGGTGTATATACCTCCGCATCAACAGAACTCGCCGAATCCATCCTTGGGTCAACCAACACCTTCGTACGCAACCGCGTCTTCGCCCGTGTCTACAAAGAGCTCTTCGCGGGGTTTGTGTTTAAGATGAACACCGAATGGGGTTTGATTACGTCAACGCAATCACAAGGTGTGCCGATCTTTGAGCGCTTCTTTTTGGGCGGCATCTTTAACGTGCGCGGCTTTCCCTTCTTCAGCTTGGGCCCGCGCGTGGGCATTCCAGGCACCACCGATCCCAACGGCAACGTTGCCGACCAGGGCATCACCATCGGTGGTAACATGCAGGCATTCTATAACATCGAGCTCGAGTTTCCCATCCTCAGCGCAGTAGGTATTCGCGGCGTGGTCTTTACCGACGGTGGTAACACGTGGAACACCGAGCAACTCTTATGCCAGGCGCCACCAGGTCCGCTTGGCGACAACACCACCGATCCCTGCCGCCACAACCTGCTCGATATTCGTACCTCGTGGGGTTTTGGCTTGCGCTGGATTTCACCGCTTGGCCCCTTACGCTTTGAATGGGGTCTGCCTTTTGCCCGCAGAAGTTACGAAAGACCGATTCTGTTTGAATTTACGATCGGCAACTTTTTCTAGCATTTGCTAGGCTTATCTGTTATCGACCTATAGACATCAGTCATTACGGATGAAACCAAGCGAGCCCACAGTCGACCCCAAAGAGCTTATCGAATCCCACCGCGAGTTCGTCGTCGGTATTGCCGTCAAGCTGCGCAGCCAACTTCATCTGCCCTGCGACCTCGAAGACTTGGTCGCGCTGGGTTTTCAAGGGTTGCTCGAAGCCAATCAACGTTTCAAGCAAACCTTGTCAGTACCCTTTCGCGCCTTTGCATATTATCGCGTGCGCGGCGCCATGCTCGATGGCGTACGTAAAATGACACCTCTATCGCCTCGCGCCCACGCCCATTTTCGTGCCATGTTGGCCCAGGACGAAATCGCACAAACGCAGGCGTCAACCGACACACCACCAGGCGAACGTCGCGACGAACAAGCACTACAGGCCATCGCCGGCAGCTTAACCCATTTGGCCACGGCATTTTTGCTCGCCCATCAAACCAGCGAACAAAGCGACGATCATTCATCGCCAGAGGCATCGCTGATCTCAGTTCAGAATCGCAAACACGTACAAACCCTTGTCGAAGACTTGCCCGAGCCCGATCGCACGGTCGTGCGTTGCTTTTATTTCGATGGCATCAGCCTCGAGCGTCTTGCGACCGAATTGGGGCTTTCCAAGTCCTGGGTGAGCCGCATTCACCATCGCGCCTTAGAAAAGCTACGAAAAGCATTTGAAACTGAGGCTTAAACGCGCTTTAATCGCTTGACCTGAGGCGCGCTGAAAGCTACCTTTCGCCCAGCTTTTAGGGGCATTTTTCACAAATACGAGGTTGTATGGCTATACGCATTGGTATCAATGGTTTTGGTCGAATCGGTCGCTGTGTCACCAGGGCCCTGCTCACATCCCGCGGCGACGCCGATATCGAGCTTGTGGCCATCAACGATCTCACCACCGTTGAGACGCTCGCCCATCTGCTCCAGTTCGACTCGGTGCACGGCCGCTTGCCCGAAGATGTGAGCATCGAAGAGGGCCACTTTCGTTACGGCAAACAACGTTTTGCAACCTTCGCCGAGCGCGACCCGGCTAAAATTCCGTGGGGCAAACTTGGCGTTGACATCGTACTCGAATGCACGGGTCATTTTAGCGACAAAGCCAAATCCTCAGCGCATCTCAGTGCAGGCGCAAAACGCGTGATCATCAGCGCACCGGGCGGCAGCGACATCGACGGCACCTTTTGTGTCGGCATCAACACCGACCAATACGATCCAAGCAAGCACACGGTCATCAGCAACGCGTCATGCACCACCAATTGTTTGGCACCAATCGCCAAAGTCTTACACGAACGCTTCGGCATTGAAAAAGGCCACATGGTGACCGTGCATTCGTACACCAACGACCAACGTTTGCTCGATTTACCTCACGACAACTTGCGTCGTGCGCGCGCAGCCGCCGTCTCGATGATTCCAACCTCAACCGGTGCCGCCAAAGCCATCGGTCTGGTGCTTCCCGCGCTTAAAGGCAAACTCGACGGCACATCGATTCGTGTTCCCACCACCGACGTGTCGCTCACCTGCCTAACGGCCGTTGTGCAAAAGGCCACCACTCGCGACGAGATCAACAAAGCTTTCGAAGAGGCCGCCAAAGGTGAACTCAAAGGCATCTTGGGCGTTGAACATCGTCCACTGGTGTCAGTCGACTTTGTCGGCGACGCACGCTCCTCAATCGTCGATGCAGCTCAAACCCAAGTTATCGAAGGCAACTTGGTCGAAGTGCAAAGCTGGTATGACAACGAGTGGGGTTTTTCCAATCGCATGATCGATCTTGCAGCACTGATCGCCAAACGGAGCCGCTAAGTTGACCACCGAAATACGTTCGATTCGCGACCTTAATCTAGAAAACCGCCGTGTGCTCGTGCGCGTCGATTTTAACGTGCCGCTAACCAATCAAGTCAATCAAGGACAAGCGCCTGCTGTCGCTGACGACTACCGCATCCGTGCCAGTTTGCCCACGCTGCAATACATTCTTGAGAAGAATGGCAAGCCCATCTTGATGACCCATCTGGGACGTCCCAAAGGTGTGCCTACGCCAAGCATGTCGGTCGAACCCGCCGGGTTGCGTCTTGCAGAGCTTCTTGGCCGCGAAGTCATTCTTTGCGATGATTGTGTGGGCGATGGAGTCCGCAAAGTCATAGGCGATATGCGCGATGGTCAAGTAGTCCTGCTTGAAAATTTGCGTTTTCATCCAGGCGAAACCGCCAACGATCCAGTGTTCGCCAAAGACCTCGCCACATGGGGCGATGTCTACATCAACGACGCCTTTGGTGCCGCCCATCGTTCACACGCGTCAATCACCGGCGTACCTAAAATCATGACCGAACGCGGCGCAGGATTATTGCTTGAATCCGAACTCAAAGCGCTTGGCACCCTGCGCACACAAGCCAAACAACCCTATATCGCCGTGCTCGGCGGCGCCAAGGTCTCGGAAAAGATCACGCTGATCGATGTCTTGTTGCAACAAGTCAATGCCCTGGTGATCGGTGGCGCAATGGCCAACACATTCTTAGCAGCCCAAGGTTTTCATATGGGCGCAAGTCGCGTCGAAGACGACAAACTCGCACTGGCACGCAGCATCCTAAAGAAAGCCGACGACCTCGGCGTCACCGTGTTGCTACCCAAAGACATGTGTGTTGGCGCAAGCCTCGATGCGACAACGGGTCGTGTGGTGAAGGTCGGCGAGCTGCAACCTGCCGACATTGCGCTCGACATCGGCCCCGAAACCGTCGCTGCTTATCGACAACGGCTGATGCGTGCCGCATCGGTGTTCTGGAACGGCCCAATGGGTCTTTTTGAAAACCCCGCGTTTGCTTCGGGCACCGAACAAATCGCGCGCATTCTTGCCGATTGCCAGGCCTTTGTTGTCGTTGGTGGGGGTGACAGCATGGCCGCGGTCAATCAGCTCAATCTCAGCGCGAAATACGCTCACGTGTCAACCGGAGGTGGCGCCTCGCTTGAATACCTCGAAGGCCGCAAGCTGCCCGGTGTGGAAGCCCTTTACTCAGAACACACCGAACAAACCCAATCGCCCGCCGCAACAGCTCCCGCACAACACACATGAACAAACGCACGCCCATCGTTGCTGGCAACTGGAAACTGCATCACACAATCAGCGCGTCGTTATCACTGGTTGAAACGCTCAAAACCACGCACGCCACCTGCCCTGTCGAGTTAATCGTGGCGCCCGTGTTTACAGCGCTGCACGCTGTCGGACACGTGTTAAAAGACTCACGCATCGCAGTGGCAGCACAAAACTGTTACTGGCAGCCTCAAGGGGCCTTCACCGGCGAAGTCAGCGCTGAACTTATTAAAGACGTCGGTGCGTCACACGTTATTCTTGGCCATTCAGAACGCCGCGCGCTCTTCAATGAGCACGACGAAGACGTGGCCAAAAAACTCAAAGCCGTACAACATGCTGGGCTGACAGCCATCGTTTGCGTGGGCGAAACACTCGATGAGCGCAAGGCTGGTAAAACCACCGCCAAAGTGCGCACCCAAATCAACCATGCCTTCGCCGACAAGGCACACATTAACCCCGCGAAACTCATCATCGCCTACGAGCCCGTATGGGCCATCGGCACAGGCGTCAACGCCGAGCCAAGCGACGCCCAAGAAGTGCACGCCATGCTGCGCGGCGAGCTCGCGGCGCTTTTTGGCGAAGCGAACGCGAAAAACATGCGTATTTTATACGGTGGCAGCGTCAAGCCTGACAACGCCGCAACACTTTATGAACAGCCCGATATCGATGGTTTTTTGGTGGGGGGTGCTTCACTTGACGCCGGCTCATTTTCGGCCATTGTTAAGGCCATCGAAAACCTTCTAACCTGAGTTTTTATGAGTTCGCCGCTATTTATCACGTTGTCTGTCGTATACGTCTTGATTTGCCTGTTCCTGATCCTCGTCGTGTTGCTGCAAAGCGGCCGCGGCGGTGGCATGGGAGCCGCCTTTGGCGGCGGCTCACCGCCGTGAGTGCAATCCTCTTCTTATTGCTCTCGGGCACCCTCGCTTATCTATCGAGTGACAACGACAGCGTGCTCGACAAAGCCGCACAAACCGTCCGCGCCAAATCTGGAAAAAACGGTAAAGCCTCAATCAAAGCCTCAGCCGCACCCTCTTCCACGCAAGCGCCTAAAAAGACCAAGTAAGGTTAGGACACGCGCTAGCAATCGTTCTAGCACTCGTTCTAGCACTCGTTTGACAAGCACGCGGCTGTGCCAGAGCGAGCATGACGCGCCTGAGCAGGGCTGCACCCGCGCCCAAACCTTTGACTCGCGCTCAATCCGTTCAAGTGTAACCGTAGGCTCGCGACGACGAAAGACACGATCAATACGGCCTGCCGCCGCACTATTCGGTCACCCGGTAGTGTACTACTCGCCCGCGGGCTTCAGGTTAACAATCTTGGTGATCACCTGGCCGGGTTTGACGGTGACCGCAAACGAATCACGCAGATCAAACTTGTCGTTGATCATATCGATTTTGTGTTTGCCGGGTTTGAGTTGAATATTCATTTGTGGTGTATTGCCGATCGGCTTACCGTCCACATAGACCACCGACCAAGGGCGCGTATTCAGGCGCAGAATGCCGCCACTGCCGCCACCACTCGACGCTGACACCGCAGTGGTCTCGTTTTCAGAATCAGGGCTTTTCGTTCGAGCACTTGTCTTGCTGCTCTTTTCGCCGCTTGAACCCGACGCGCGTGAAGTCTTTGTCGCGCTACTGGATGAGCCAGACTTGCTGCCCGATTTGGTTTCCTCTTGCAACGTTAGAAAGACGCGCGCGGCATCGCGACTGAGTGTCTGCGATGCAGTCTGATAACCACCCTTCGACAACTCGGCGAGCCAATCGCCTTTGGCAAAATCGACATCCACAAACACGGGTGTGTTACCAGCCACGCGACGATCTTTGCGCCCAACCAAGGTTACCTGCGCACCACTTGGACGAGAATCGATCAAAATACGTACACTCGCCGAAGTGTTACTCGAGCTTGCTGAAGCCGTCGATCCTGAATCAAGCACCACATTGGGCATTCGCACAATCTGACCCTGTGCCAAAAACACCGCTTGTTCTTTGGCGACACTACCGTCGATGCTTTCAACACGCACCACGTGTTTGCCCGCGCTTAGACCCACAATCCGCGCCGGCGTGCGCTGGCCTGAATCGTGCCCGTCGATGATAATTTTAGCACCATTGGGTGTGCTTTGCGCCACCACACCCGTTTCGGTGGTCGTTGCAGGTGCACCCCTACTGTCTGCACCCTCGCTGGCGGCGAAACTATCGGTACGCCTGAGCCCCACGGGAATCAAAATCACCTGGCCCGAGCGAAGCTTAATTTTTGTCGACCAAGTTCTGTAACCAGCCTTGCTAACTTGAATCGAATGCTCATCACCTGGTTCAACCTCATCGATGATAAAGGGGCTAAGTTCAGCAACCACAGGCTTGCCATCAAACATCACCACCGCATCGATCGGATCGGTCTCAAGCTTAATCAGGCCTGGCTTGTCAAAAACCGCATTCCAAATTGCAATGATCGATCCAAGCACCAGCAGCGCAACCGCACCCGCCGCACCCCAAAACCACTGCTTGGGCACTGACTCACGATGCAAGACCGTCGGCGTAGGCAAACGTGTGGCAGCAGCACTGCCAAAGAAGTTCGAACGCCCCGAACCCCCGCGCACATCGATTTGGGGTGATGGATACCCTCCGGGAGGACCCGCCATGCCACCCGCACCACCAAGGCCCATGCCTTGATTGATTGGAGCCCCCGCACCATAACCATTGCTGTAACCGTTCATGGCTTGGCGCACAGCCGGCCCGGCATCAGCCTCGGTCGGGTCTTCGTACATTTGTGTGTGATGATCTTCTTCGCCGCCAAAATCCTCGATCTGCTGCGTCAGCATCTCGGTTTGCTGTGCGTCTTCATCATCCCACTGCAAAGGCAATTCCATCGACTGCCCAGTGGCGCTTTCTGGTGATACTTGCGTCATATCAAGCTGAGGCATACCAGCTGTGGGTGTCGTTGGCGAGGCTCCAAGTGGATTGTTGAGTGGATTGTTGAGTGGATTGTTGAGCGCATGACCCACGGGCGTAGGCTTAAACGACGGATTGCCTGGCCCACTGGGAAACTTACCCCCTGGTAAGGGCGCCTGTCGCCCCGAACCCGGTTTACCTGATTCAATGCCGCGCGGTCTGAGTGCATTGGCGCTTTCGCGTTTACCTTCAAGGGTGTTCACCTTCGACGCTTGGTGGCGTTCGTTGGCCTGCGCCTCGCGCGCGATGTCTTCAGCGAAGTGTTCCTGCAAATAGGCAACCAAATCTTTGCGCCCGAAAAGATTGCCACTGGTGTAAACAAACGACTGGATGTCATCGTGCAAATCCATCGCCGTCTGATGACGATCTTCAACATCACGCGCCAGCGCCTTGAGCACAATGCGCTCAAGTTCTTTGGGAATGTCTTTATTAAAATCAGAGGGCGGCAGTACTTCAACTTTGCGCACTTTTTCTAGCGTCAAGAAATCACTGTCACCCACAAACAAACGTTCGTTGGTCAACAGTTCATAAAACACGATGCCCAGCGCGAACACGTCGCTGCGCCGATCGAGCGGCAACCCGCGCACTTGTTCGGGCGACATATAGCCAAATTTACCCTTTAAAATGCCCGCCTGCGTCTTGCCCGCACGACCGGTCGCCTTGGCCACGCCAAAATCGATGATTTTCACATCACCGTCATACGAGATAAGAATATTCTGCGGCGACACATCGCGGTGCACCAAGTTGATTTCGCGTCCCGACGCGTCGCGTTTGTTGTGCGCGTAGTCGAGTCCCTCGCATACCTTCAAAATCGCATGGCAAGTCAACGCAATCGGCAAGGGCTTGGTCTTCTTGCGTGCCCGATCAAAAAGCGCACGCAAATCTTTACCCTGCACATACTCCATCGCGATAAAATAGCTGTCGGCCACTTTACCGAGGTCAAACACCTGCGCAATGTTGGCGTGATTGAGCTGAACCGCAATCTTGGCTTCATCAATAAACATATTGATGAACTCGGTGTCCTCAGCGATGGTTGGCAAAATACGTTTGACCGCAATCAGACGCTCGAAGCCCTCTACTCCGAAGGCTTTGGCTTTAAACACCTCAGCCATGCCGCCGACGTTTACACGTTCAAGCAGTAGGTACTTGCCAAATCGTATCGGTTTATCCACAGGCGCCGCTGATTATAATCGAAGAAACGGGAAATATTCTGTAAAATTGTAGCTTTAGATATGTATCACCGTCAAGGAGACTTCCCAACTTTATGATCATCTTTGGTCGGTTTTTTTAACGCCTGCCCAGCGCTTGAGCCGCTGGGTGTCATATTCGTTGTGGTACTACCCGCACCTACCCCTGCACCACCATCGGGCCCTGGTGCATGAAATCGTGGCGGATTCTGAGGAATATAGCGCACCCGTTGCCCTTGCAGATAACCCCATACCCCATAGGGGCGGGGTTTCGTATCAGGAAACAACGTTTCACTGGCCGCACGCGTCTCGGCCCAAAAGTGAAGCGCCTGCTCCTTACTCGGAACGTTTACCGTCGTACTGTCGAGCCCCACCATATGCCCATCGACCTCGAACGCAAGGCCCGCCTGCGTGCTCAACTCAAGCGCTTGCTTCACGCCAAGCCGCTCGAGCACTGCCACCAACGTCTTGGTATCGGGCCGATTTTGTTCGGCATACACCGCAAAACCCTCCTGATCGACACCCACCGCATAAAACCCCATCGACGACGTCTCAAGCAGCCGACCTTGAGCAAGCACCTGAGCGTGCACACGCGCCGCGTCGGCTGCGCTGCCCACCGCGTAACGCCATCCCACGGCAACACGCTGCACAAACCATAGGGCCGGTTTTGCATCATCGCCGCGTTTGTTTTCGCTAGGTGTTTGCCAAAACAAGGTCGCCAACCGATGGGTCGGCGATTTGATGACATCCGCTGCAACACCATCGGGCTGCGCTCGCCTTGGATCCAATCGCAGCAAGCGCAGCACATATCCGTCATCACGCTTCAGCGTCGCGATCGCAAACGGATAAGGCCAGCCGCGATGCGGCAACCCTTGCGTTGAAAAACGAATCTCACGTGGCCCACCCGGCCAAGGCGCCTCGATCGCAACGTCGGCACCCGGCAGCACGCCCTTTAGTGTCAGATAGAAGAAATCGCGCGCATCACGCGTGGTGTAGCGCGGAAAGCGCATGTTGGTCATCGAACTAACGGCTTTGCGCACACGCACTTGATAGCCCTCAACGAGCGGCAGCACACCTTCATACTCTGAATCGCTCGCCGCTTGACTGATCGGTTTGGTCAGCGGCGGCAACGGCTGATCTTTGGGCTGCGCGCGCAAAAACTCAAAGCCGCAATGCCCCGAGTTCATATCGAGATGCATCCCGCGTTTGCAACGCACCGCGATCATCGCCGCGCCAAGCGCCTCAGGGCCCATCGACGAGCCCCAAAAATATGCCATGTGTCCTTCGTTCGTCAGACATATCGCACTGCGGTCAGTAAACGTTTGCTCTTTGGCGTTGAGCGGTGCCGCGCCCCACCACCAGCGCTTCCATGGGTTATACACACCGTCTTCCACCACGCTTGTTAGGTTCTGACGCATCGCCACCATGTCGCTTGGGATCTGTGCATTGGCCCACGCTTCTTCATACGCGGTTTTACCTGCGGGAGGCGCAAGCCACGAACCCATCGCCACACGACCATCGTCCATCACGGCCACCGTCGCCGACCATGGCTTGGGCGGCAAATACACCACGCGCTCGGTCATCATGCCAAACTCGCCATGCATCGCTTGAAAGCCGCCATTAAAGGCAGCAACCACGTGATCGAGCGTCCACGGATCGCGCGGGATGAGTCCGCTGCCGGTTTCGCCGGTCGCGCTCTCAGGTTCAACCGTACCTGCCACGATATTAAGCTGCACTTGTCTCGGGTCCCAAATCGTCACGTAAATCGGCGCAAACAACCGCTCTTCGTCCGCACGCAAAAAGGTTTGATAAAACGCATGGGGCGCGTTGGGATAGGTGCGCACGAAAGGATCGTCGGCAACGGGCTTCCACTCACCCTCACCTTTCAATGCTGGGCGAATGATGGGTGTGGCTTTGGCTGGCGGCCAACCGATCTCGGCGGGCGATACGTTCAACTTCACAACTGTTTTGGGGTTGTCGTTCGCCGCAAGTTCGCTCGCAACATCCTTACCGCTTTGTTTGCCAAAAAGCGCAAAGGTCTTGCGCTTAAACCAATCACTTAGCGCAAACACATTTTGCTCGAGCCACGCGATGCGCTCGGGGCCAATCCACGACACACGTCGCACAGTGTCGACCACCCAAGTGATGTACCCCGGCTCACTTTTGCTCGGCGGATCAAGATCCGCAAACGCACCCAGATACCGCGGCGGCTGCTTCACGTTGAGTGCAATCGATTCGCGTCGTGCCGGCATCTTGTCGTTGTAAAACACAACAACCAACGATCGATCGTGAATCACCGCACCACTGATGGTATTGTTAACAATCCGCGCATCACTAAATGCCGCGCCAGAGCGAATCTTATAATACCAACGCCCAAACCCATGCCTTGAACCGGTGAGCTGCAGGTTCGTGATCGCGTTTTTGGCCTTGGCAAGCAGCGACCAACCACGCGTCAACGCACTGGGCTCACCGTTCAGATCCAGCACCACCAAACCCGTATCGCGACCATGGATGGTGCTCACGTACAGCACATGCGAACCCATTACATGTAACGCACGCTCGTGCGCAAGCGGGCTACGCGACAAGTTAAAAACCGTGATCATCTTAAAAGGCAAATGCCGATGATAAAAATGCACACGCGCTAAAAACACATCATCAAGACCGCGCGCTGTTTTGCCAATGAACACAGCACGTCGCGGGCTAAAAAGCCCGCCCTCGGACTCGATCCAATGCAGCGAACCTTTTTTGAGCTGCACCTGCTCGTGCGCCAGGTAATGACGCATGTCGTCGATCTCGAGTCGACCACGTACCGCGCGCGTGTTGATCAGGGCCCCAATAAGCAACAAGCCGACCACAACGCCCCCAAAAAAGCCTAACTGACTTTGATGGCGCTCGAAAATCGACGGCGACGCTTCCTCCTGCACTGACCCCTTATAGCAAAGTTCGCGCTTGACGACGATGCCTTAGCGCGGCTAAAGATCGATTATGTCATCGGACCCACCAGAGGATCAGGGCCGCAGCCCCCTTAGCGGCAAACTCTGGAAAGCACTCGAAAAAAGCATCGATGCAGGCCTACAGAGTATCAGCAAAGCCGACGAGTTCAGGCAAGCCCTAACCGAGGGCAAAGGACGTGAACTTGCACAACTCTTGGCAGGTCACGTCGACGAGTTCAAACAAACGCTCAGCGACAAAGTTGCCGACGAAGTGCGCCGTTATCTCAGCAAAGTTGATCTCACCAACGAAGTGCACAAAGCACTCAGCGACATGACCATTCACGTCAGCGCCGAAATCAACCTCACCCCCCGCACACCGGGCGACAAGGATGCTGGCAAAGCCGCAGTGCGTGTCAGCACGCAGCGCCGCAAACCCCCTCATTCTTAGAAGGCAACGTTTGTTCGCGGGTGACGCTCACCGTTTTTGATCGTCACAGGCACATTGGAACGATTGCAGGGCGCACCCTGTTGCAGCACGCGGGCGATCGAGCAAGCACGACTTTGGTAAAACGCGAATGCAGATGCTCAAGGTCCACCGACCCAATACACTGCAGTTGATTTTACTCACGAGTAAAGTAAAGTATGCTATATTTTAGCCATGGCACGCTTATCATCAGGAAACCGCTACCTCACGCCTAATGTTAAGCTTGACCTGCGCGAGAAGATGGTCTTTCTAAGTGGGCCCAGGCAAGTTGGCAAAACCACACTTGCCCTTGGATTGCTTAGCCCTAAAGGCGCCAGCGAACAGCATCCTGCTTATCTAAACTGGGACTACGACAGCGACAGAACTGTGATTCTCTCTGGAAAGCTGCCTGTTAAACAGCCATTGGTTATTTTCGATGAAATTCATAAATATTCGCGCTGGCGCAATCTCGTTAAGGGCTACTATGACAAACACAAGTCAAGTGTCTCGTTTCTTGTCACAGGATCGGCGCACCTTGACTACTACCGGCGAGGGGGTGATTCGCTGCAAGGTCGCTATCATGCACTACGTTTACACCCATTTTCGCTCCGTGAAATCGATAAACATACAACACAAGAAAGACTTGATCATTTGCTCAGGTTTGGCGGGTTTCCAGAACCCTTCTCAAGGGGTACCGAACTTTTTCATCGGCGTTGGCAAAAAGAGCAACGCGAAAAGGTCGTTCGCGAAGACTTGCGTGATCTCGAGCAAGTCAAAGATGTCACGCTGATCGAGTTGCTACTTGAACATTTACCACAGTGTGTCGGCTCACCACTCTCGGTGGGCAGTCTCAAAACGCTGCTGCAAGTGGCGCACGCCACCGCTGAACACTGGGTCACCATCCTTGAACGCCTATACGTCTGCTATCGCATCGCACCTTATGGCACGGCTCGTATTCGCGCAGTCAAAAAAGAAAAGAAGCTTTACTTTTATGATTGGTCGCAAGTACTGGATCCAGGCCCGCGTTTTGAAAATCTTGTAGCGTCGCAACTTTTAAAATATTGCAACTTCGTTGAAGACACTCAGGGCTACCACATGGAACTGCGCTTTTTGCGTGACACCGACAAGCGCGAGGTTGACTTCGTGGTACTCAAAGACAAAGAGC
>JBGAKI010000135.1:0-3024 GCA_044224525.1 Polyangiales bacterium
GATGATTACCATGTCGGCGGCCAGCGTGGTGGCGATAACCAGCGTGGGCCCAACCAAGTTGGGCAAAATATGTTGCACGATGATGCGCCGATGGCTGTAGCCCAGCGCGCGTGCGGCTTGCACGAACTCGAGCTCGCGCAGCTGTACGGTTTTGCTGCGCACGATGCGTGCTAAGCCCGTCCACGAGAGCGAACCGAGCAGCACATAAAGTACCCATAAGTCGCCACTCTTAACCGCTTGCCGGAGCGCAATGGCGAGTAGCAGGAAAGGGATCGACAACATGATGTCGGTAAAACGCATGGTCAGTTGGTCGATTTTGCCGCCCGAATAACCGGCCATCGCGCCGATAACAAGGCCAATCAGCATGGCCATCGCCGTAGCAAAAAGCGCTACCTTGAGCGACACCTTGCCGCCATCCAATAAACGCGAGAGTTCGTCGCGGCCGAGTTGATCGGTGCCAAGCAAGTATTTGTCGCTGGGCGGCATCGGTGTGCCATCCACTTTGTTGATGCCGTCGTCGTGAATTTTGTTGGGGTCGTAGGGGGCGAGGTAAGGGCCGACCAAAGCGATACCAAACACAATCACGCAGAGCCCAAGGCCCACACGTGCCTGCAACTGCAACTTGGGTAGAACAACCTTAAAAAACCAGCGAAACATTGTTTAGGCTACACATTACCCGAGAATGCGGGCTGTACAAGACCCGATTCGGTCAAATGTGCGCGGATATAATCGGCCACCAGCTGGGGCTCGGCTTCGTTGGGCGCGTGGCCGCAGCCTTTCACGATTTTGAGCGTGGCGTGCTTGATTTCGGTCGAAAGGCGATGGCCTAAACCCAGGGGCACCAGGCGATCGTCCTCGCCCCAGATGATCAGTGTCGATGCCTGCACTCGACCAATCAGCGGCACAAAGTCGTCCATGTTAACCATTTGTCTGAGCATCGCTAGCGCCGCCAAACGCGCTTCGACGGGTTTGAAGTTTTCATAATAAGCGTCGATGGCTTCAATGGGAATGCCCGGTTTGTTGTTCCAAACTTCGTCGATGAAGTATTCACGAAAGAGGGTGCGGTTATAGATGTACTTAAAGATGAACTCGCCCAATTTGGGCACGAGCGCCGCTTGGCCCTTAAAAGGGATGGGCATCGGAAAACACATACTATCGGCGAGCACCAGCTTGGCAACTCTATCGGGGTGCAGGGCCGCCAGTTGAATGGCGAGGCTTGCGCCATAGGAATGCCCGAGCAAGTGAAAGCGATCAAGCTTGAGTTGTTCGCTGAGCGCAACGAGCGCGTCTACGACCGCGCTGCGCGTATAGTTAAAAACATCGGGCGCGGGTTTGCTGCTTTGTCCGTGGCCCGGCAGATCGATCAATAAACAGCGGTATTCGGGTAGGGCTTGGGCCACGGCGAGCCATTCGCGGTGGTCGACGATCCACCCGTGTAAAAAGACGAGCGCCGGTTTATCGCTTGGGGCGCCGAGTTCGACGACATGTAGGCTCAATGTGCTGTGGTTGAGGGTGTAGTGGGTGCTCTGCGTTTGGTTCATGGCGTTGATGGATGCAAGATCGTCAATGTAAACGTAAGATCTTACTTTTGCGTGATTATGCCAAAAATTTTGTTGGCGGCGAAAATCACGATATCAGTATCTCTATCAGATCGCTTGGTTTTTTTCGCAAAGCTCGAATAATTCTATTCATTAGAATATATTGACAGGATTCTATTCATTAGAATATATTCGTCTTTCACATGACAAAGCGACGTGACGAAAAGACCGGCTGGGCCCCCCGTGGGGCATCCACCACTGCGTCGCCTGCGTCGCGAAAGATTGCCGACGTCAACTTTGAGTCGCTTGAACGCGAGTATCCGCGCGGGCTGACCGCTGCGCAGATTGTCGATCTGTTTAACGCGCGCGGTGAGGCGCTCACCGAGGCTACCTTTCGCAAATATATTCAGCTCGGGCTTTTGCCACGCAGTGTGCGCGTGGGGCAGAAAGGCAAACACCGCGGTTCGCAGGGGTTCTATCCCGCGATGGTGCTGCGGCGCTTGCTGATGATTCGCGAGTTGATGCAAAGCGGAAAGACGATTGAAGAAATTCGCGAGATGCCGATCATGCGCGGCATTGATGTCAACGCGGTGAGCCAGCAACTGCGGCAACTTATCGCTTATTTTGAGCGTTCTTTTGAGGATCTGCAGTCGGCTGTGTCGATCCCGAATGTGTTTCGCTCGCAGGTTGAAGACGTTAAAGGGCAGGCCGAGCAGCTCATCGCTCACTTGCGCGAATTAGAAAACCGACTCGTAGCGCTTAGTCGTATGCGTTACGCGGCGGTCTAGCTGTTTATCTTTTGTTATTTCTTTTATTCAGGGGGCTAAGATGAAGAACCACGATCAGTCAGACGAACACCAGGACAACGTAGAAGAACTTCCAACGGCTGTTCACGACAATCATCAGGTGATAGGTTCGCTTGCGCTCGCGCTGGCAAGCGAGGTGCATGAAGCTGGTGATCCTGATTTTGATCTGCCCCTTGACGATGATCCCGATAACCCGGCACGCCGACGACGCCGCGATCGCGCACGCGCTCGCACGATCTCGATCCGTCGCTTAAGCAAAGCCGAGCTCAATCGTGGCCGTGAGCTTTACCCCGAAGAGGACTATTGGCGCCCACAAACACGCAGCGAATGCCTGGATATGGACCGACCCTGTCCCTTTATTTCGTGCAAATATCATTTGTATGTCGACGTGCACCCAGTGCGTGGTTCAATCAAGATGAATTTTCCGGACATTGAAGTGTGGGAAATGAACGAGACTTGTGCGCTCGATATCGCCGATCGCGGCGGCATTACGCTCGAAGAAGTGGGCGAGATCATGAACCTAACACGCGAGCGTGTACGTCAGGTGGAAACGCAGGGCCTGTCGAAACTTGAGGGTTTTGAGCACCTGCAGCGTTTGCGCGAATTTGTCGCCTAGCACACCGATCAGGTGAGTTGAGCGGGCCGGTTGGGGGGACCCGCTCGCTAAGCGCTACGCCTTC
>JBGAKI010000136.1:0-3012 GCA_044224525.1 Polyangiales bacterium
GTCTTTCAAGCTCGGGTAATGGATTCATCAAGTCTTTCTGAACAAACGTTGAAGGGCATTGCCCGCGGTAATTTTGGCGATCCCGACCTAGCGCTAAATGCAACGCTATACTGGGGGTCAGACGACACGTCAGCATTACTTAATAAGCAGGTGGCTTATTTGAATGCGAATGTCGCGCTCGAAAATCTCGAGATGGCACTGCTCACTTCGATCAACAGTCCTAGTACCACGTATAGCTCCACATTTGCCCGAGGTGTGGTGACGTTGGCCAAGCCATCGGACGCGGCGAATAGCTTTTGGCTTTTTAGCGATGCGCTAAATCAACTCTCTAACATGAGAACAATCGATGGCTACGTGCGCGCGCGACTAAAATATGAACCTGCAACAGGATGGGTGCAGCGGCTCTTATTGACAGGCTATCGCGATCGAATCGCGGTGGATATGAACTATTTTTTTCGCGACTCGTTCGAACACGTTATTGCGCAAAGCGCCCGGCGTGCCTCACTCTATTTTACGCCGACACGCACGGCAAACCGTGGCGAGTTCTTATTGGCGGCACCGTTTGAAAGCCACCTGATGGTATTAGACGAGTTGAGTTCGGACAAAGCCGTAGCCGTGATGGGTTACGATTGTCAGCCAAAGTTGATCGGCGATCAGATTGTGTTGCCACCGCGTTGTTTAAGTGCGTATAAGCAAAGTGCGAGCGGGGACGGCCCAGCGGTGTTGGGAAAATATCGTGTAGAAGACAAGATGTTGACCGTTGCGCTTGCCAACTTGGGACTTGGTTGCAGTGCAGATGTTGCGCTTGCAATGATCACCAATGCGATCGCTTTTCATGCGCCCGAGATATTTCTAGAGCTCAGTCAATAAATCTCGCAGGCAAACCCACCTCATGTGTCGACGAACACAATGGTCTGATTGCTTTTGATTTCGCGAGTCAAATAGACGTGTTTATTAACAATAGCACCTCAGTTATATCAGCATTGATATCGCCATCTTGACATCTAAACCACATAGGTACGACGGCGAACCTTCACGCCACGATGCCAAGGAGCCCATGTTAGCTTCTTACCTTTGCTCACTGGTTAATGATATCATTTTGCGTAAAGCGAGGGTTTATGGCGGAACTAATTGGGGTGATCGGAGTAGGGCAGATGGGGCGTGGCATTGCCCAAGTGGCTGCGCAGGCAGGTTACGACGTTGTCATGATCGACCGCGACAAGGCGCTCGCCGATCAAAGCTTGGCCAAGCTGACCAAAACCCTTGATGGGCTGGTCGAAAAAGGCAAGCTCGACAAAGCCGCGCGCGACGAAACCGTCAAACACCTCAGCGTCGCCACCGATTATAGCGGTCTCAAGAACGCCGTGTTTGTTATCGAAGCGGTGACCGAAAACATCGATGTCAAACATACCATCTTTAAGCAACTCAGCGAGACCGTCCCCGAAAGCTGCGTGCTCGCCAGTAACACGTCATCCATTTCGCTCACCAAAATCGCCACCGTCGCCAAAAACCCTGAACGTGTGATCGGCATGCATTTTTTTAACCCAGTGCCACTGATGGGCTTGGTTGAAATTGTTAACGCGCTACAAACATCAACCGAAACTTACAAAAAGACCTCGGCGCTTGCTGAAAAAATGCAAAAGAAAGTTGTCACTTCCAAAGACGCACCGGGTTTCATGGTCAATCGCATGCTGATGCCATTTTTGATGGAAGCGTGTTTTGCGCTGCAAGAAGGCGTGGGAAACGTGGAAGACATCGACACCTCTGCCAAACTTGGCCTGAACCACCCGATGGGCCCCTTTGAGCTCGCTGATTTTGTCGGCTTGGACACCTGCCTGTACGTATCTGAGGTGTTGATGCGCGAGCTCGGTGATAGCAAATATCGACCGCCCACCATTTTGCGCAACTATGTCGCTGCGGGCTGGCACGGCCGCAAAACAGGCAAGGGCTTTTACGACTACAGCGTCAACCCGCCCAAACCCACCAAATGAGGACCTTTTATGACTCAACTCATCGTCGCTGATTTTTTCGAAGGAGTGGCCACGGTCACACTTTCGCGACCCCAAGCACTCAACGCGATCAGCCGTGAACTGTTAACAGAGTTAGGCGATTGTTTTTCTAAGCTCATGACCAACCAGGATGTGCACTGTGTCGTGATTCAAGGCTCGGGCGGCAAGGCCTTCGCCGCTGGCGCCGACATCGCGTCGATGCGCGGTCTTGGCATGCACGAAGCACAAGCTTACGCCAAGCTTGGCGTGGACGTCTTTAGCCAAATTGATTCGTTTCGTTGCCCCGTCATTGCAAGTGTCGATGGTTATGCGCTTGGCGGCGGCTGCGAGCTTGCGCTCGCGTGCGACTTTATTTACGCATCAGACCGCTCCAAGTTTGCGCAACCCGAGATCAATCTTGGATTGATTACAGGGTTTGGGGGTTCTCAACGCCTTGTACGCCGCGTCGGCGGCGCGGTGGCAAGCGAGCTCCTGTTTACGGGGCGCACCATCGACGCCGACGAGGCATTTCGTATCGGGCTCGTCAATAAAGTACATCCAGTCGCCGAACACGAACGCTCGGTGCGCGAGCTGGCCAAAGGCATCGCGGCCAAACCCCATCATGCACTTGAAGCGATGAAAAGCGTCATCGACAAAGGCGAAGAGCTGGCACTTGCACAAGGCACAGCGCTTGAAACAGAAGCCTTTGGCCGTTGCTTTGAAACCGACGACGCCAAAGAAGGCATCGCCGCGTTCCTAGAAAAGCGCACCCCCAACTTCGGTGGTCGCTAACAGCCTCTCACTCGCTTAAGTCGAGCACCACGGGGGCATGATCAGAAGGTTGTTTACCTTTGCGCTCGTCACGATCGATGCTCGCGTCCGCGAATCGCGGTTTAAGGTCGTCACTGGCTAGAATATGATCGATGCGCAAGCCATCGTTCTTCACGAAGCCAAGCTGACGGTAATCCCACCACGAATACTCCTTCGCGTCGGGCTTGATGGCGCGAAAGCTGTCGATAAAACC
>JBGAKI010000137.1:0-2995 GCA_044224525.1 Polyangiales bacterium
ATGCGCTTGCTGGCCTGGGCGTGGCGGGCTTGACGGCGGGCTGGGTGCTTTATTCTGACTGGTCGAGCGTGAACAACTTTGTGTTGAACGCGTCGCCCTTGAATGTGGACCAGATCAACAGTTACGCCAAAAAGGCCGACGATCGCGAGATGCAAACGCTGATTGCGGGCGGCGTGGGCGGCGCGCTGTTGACGGCGGCGCTGCCGTTTTGGCTGCCCGAAGAAGACAACACGCCCTGGTGGGCGTGGGTTGCGGGCGGCGCGGGTGTGGGCGTGGCGGCGATTGGCGCGTTGGTGTGGAGCCACGATGGCAAATGCGACAACGCTTCTTGCACAAAGTTTAAGTCGGGCTCGCCGCTTGGCCCGCTCTTGATTGAAAGCGCGTTGCCACTGATGGGCGTGCCCGCCACGTATTTGCTGCGCTCGGTGCTTGGCGGCAGCGCGAGTAGTGGCGCGCCAAATGTAAGCGTTGCACCAAGCAGCGACGCAAGTGGCCGCATGAGCGGTTTCGTCTTGGGTATATATGGAACAATGTGATAAAAAGAAAGCCTACATGTTAGCCCGCAATTTATTTGGTGACACGCACCGCAAAGGTGACATGCACCGCAGGTGCGTGTCACCAATGTCGCGTCAGGGTGACATGCACCGCAGGTGCGTGTCACCACTCATCTCGATCGTTGTATTGCTAGCAACCTTAACCCTCACCCACACCCTAACCGCCCACGCTGACACAGCGGCAGTGCTAGCCATCAAACACGACGATCGCGTGCCCGCAGCTCAGCGCACGCAAGCCCAGGCCGCCATCATTCAATACCTGACAGGCCGCGGCACCACCGTCATCACGCCCGAAGACGCCAAAATGCGTATGATTGGCAAAACATTTCAAGATTGCGCCGAGCTTGAGTGCGCCGCCGAGGTCACCACCACGCTGGGCTCAGACTTTACCGTCGTCACCACCTTGTGGCCCTCGCAGCGCAACCCAGACGCGGCCTCGGTCGCCATCACCATCGTCAACCCAGAAGGCGAAAGTTATGGCGGCGATGGCAAGATTGTTAACACCCCCGCCACAGGCACACCCGCTGCCGCAGTGCAGCAGCCCTCGCCGCTTGACAAAGCCGTGCTGACCGCGCTTGCGCAAGCCATGCAGCGCATGGCGCTTGGGCGCTTGGCTTATTTGAACATTCACTCAGAGCCCACCGGCGCCGACGTGTATGTCGACGGCAATCAGCTGGGCCACACGCCCTACAGACGCCTCACGGAGCCCGGGTCGCGCGAAATCATCCTAGAAAAGCGCGGTTACCGCACCAACTTCTCGCGCATCAACCTCGCCCCCCTCGAAGAGAAAACCCTCGACATCAAACTGAACGAAGGCAAATCGGAGCTCGCCAAGTACCTCGCCGCCAAAAAGCTGCCTGCTCGCTATCAAGAGCCCTCAATCGTCAACTGGATTGTGGCCGGGGGGCTTGTTGCCGTTGCTGCACCGCTTTTGATTTCTGCTGTGCGTACTGCTGCTAACGATGGCAACTGTTCGGGTGATGTTGATCCCGCTGGAAACTGCAGTAAACAAACGCATTTTGGCGGACGCAGCATCGGCTTTCTGATTGGCGGTGGCGTTGCGCTGGCAGGCGCCGCGGCGTTCGCGATTTTGCAACCCATCAAGGTTGACGTTGACCCAGTGACTCGGCGAGCGTCGCTCAATTTCACAACAAAATTCTAACCAGTTCATTAAAAGGTGATTTATGAAATTCCGAACTATCTTTTTTGGCTTGTTGACGGTCGCTAGCATCGCCACAGTATACGTTGCGTGCGAAGAAACTCGCGAAGCACCCGGTTATGTCGACGAGAACTGCAACGGCTGCAAGGATGACCCTTCAAAGCCACTTTGCGACAAAGCAACGCGCACCTGTTACGCATGCACCACCAACGACGAATGCGGCACGCGCGACGCGAACAAGAGCATCTGCGTCACCGGCGCCGCCCTCACCGACAACAAGTGCGTTCAATGCACAGCCGACACCGAAGCGGCTAAGTGCGCCGGCAATTCGTGCAACATGCAGACAAATGAGTGCACCCAGACAGCGTTGGCCAGCCTAGGATTCTGTCAACCATGCCTTGCGGACTCCGAGTGCAAGACGATGCTTGGTGACGGCTCTAAACTTCGCTGTGTCACCATGGAATACAAGAATTCTACGCATGGAACCTATTGTCTGGTGGACAAGTCGACAGCGCCAGCACAAGCATGTCCTCCACGTTCTCCAGATCCCAAGGAAACAGCGTCACTTGGAGGAACAAGCGCTACTTATTGTTTTCCTCAGCAGAACCAAACCACTTGCGAAGCAATAATTGATTATGCTAACGGTAAAGTTTGCGCGACGAATAGTGATTGCGGATCCACCAACACCGATGGCGACGGGCTGTGTAAGCCAATTAACTCGACGCCGAATGCCACGTCGCACTGCACGTACCCCTGTACGAATTCGTCGGCTTGCAGTCAGTTCGTAGTTTGCCACAAGTCCGATTCGTACTGTTGTTTAAGCGACACGGACACGGACTGCAAATAGCTCATGGTCAAAACTGTCGGGTCTCAACTTGTGAAGCCGTTGCCCTATTTGTTTTTGAGTCTTTCTGAATTGTAACGCCGATCTAGCCATGACGCTGAGCGAGAATCAAATTGCGGACAGAACCTCGACGTGTGTATTTTGCCGGCACCGTTTGGCGAAAATAACCTCGGCTAGCGATGAAACGACGTTTGCTGTTACCTGTGAGATTTGTGGTGAATATGAAATAACAGAGAAGTTATATATCAACCTGCTTGCTCCCCAACTGCTTACAGACGACGAAAGGCCACGTCGAACGCGAAAAGGAAAGAATAGAACGCTAGCTCATGCATACTGTGTGCAGCGTAATATTCTCTTTGGGGAGCAAAAAGGCTTAAACAAATCAAAATCACTTCTTTGGCACTATGACGAGAAGTTTTCAGCAGTTGAGCGGACGCT
>JBGAKI010000060.1:0-19297 GCA_044224525.1 Polyangiales bacterium
TACGGCTTCGCGAATCGTTCGCTACTGTTTAACCTCCCCCAGCCCAGCCCTGCTCAACTTCCTTTTGTTTTAGGTCGCACCGATGACAGGGAAATGGGTGGCACGCGCGGCACGGGCAAGTTGCTGGTCATGCGTGGCAAAAACAACATCTGCGTTGAGCTCTTTGCGTAGAGACAGCGCTGTCGACAAATGAATTGCATCTAAAGTCCCGATGACGGTTGGGAATGACTCGGCTGCGCGTGACAAAATATCGTTGTTTAGTTCTATGGTTGTAACCAGTTCCGCAAATCGCTTGATCTGAACGTGTAGGTCGACGACGATACTGTCGTTGAGGCTCCCAAGTAAGCGATTTCTATCGATAACCCTGTTTGCTTCGACAAATAGAAGTCGAGAGGCAAATGTTTTAGCCCAACGTTTTGATTGTTTGAGCGAGTGTGATTCCGAAAATAACCTTCGTAATACCACCGAGCTATCGATAAATACGATCATCGTTTGTCTCGGTCTTCGCGCAAGTCTTTAAGCGAGTTGGTGTTGCGAAAGGGGATGCCTTTAAGTTTGGCCATTGAAAAAGCGGGCATACCTGGTTTTGGTGGTGTCATCACAAGTTTGGACGATGCTTGTTTTACCAGGGGTACAATTTTTGCAATGGCAGTCTTACGGTCATATACCGTGATTTCTTCGCCTTCACGAACGCGATGTAAGTATTCTGATAAACGCGCTTTGAGTTCGGCGGTGTTCACTTTACTCATGACCATATTTGACCATATTTGACCATAATTGTCAATGCGAGCAGATTTGAGCATTTTGATATCTCCGAGATAGATATCGATGCGAATCAAGACACGTTGCTAAAAATTTTGTTGTGGGTGGGTAGTCCTAATACAAAACCCGTCATCCAGATTCTTAATGCGGTAGTGAATCTTAGCCTCTACGGAATTCGAAACGAAGCGAACCCTGGCCTATGTTCGCATGCAAGACTCGATTGAGTATGGCCCAGCATGCCGGGTTTTGGGTGACATGCACTTTAGTGCGTGTCACCTTTTACCAACTCAGTTGGCCGCACTAGCGCAGTGCTTGGCTAGTCAATGAGGTCGAGATGACAGATTTTGTATACGTCCTGTGGGCTTAGTGTTGGGGAGTCAGTCGGTAGGTAAACATGTAGGATTCGCGCACGCTTCCAACCCGAGGGTGTGTGATGCCAGCCGATGCCTTCATCGTGGAAGAACCTTACAGTGGTGTCGGTTCCAGATTCTTTTTTTGGCAAGCTTGTGTTCAACGGCGTTAGGGTTCGGCCAGGAATAATTTTAAGATTGCGGCCACGTTTGTAGCGAATGAAGCCAAGGTGTCGCAGGGCACACCATTCATTGCAGAACTGTCCCAATGGCCACCAATAGATGCCGATTCCAACGATGAGTCCGATCACGACTCCGATGATGAGGAAGATGACGTCTTTGAGCTCAATGCATATGGTGAGCATGCTAACAAAGTTGGTGTTTTGTTTGTGAAAAAAACTTTAGCCGATGGGGGTGGCGGTATCGCGGGTCAGAATATCGAGATAGGCACGATAGGCATAGACGCGGTTGCGTGCTTTGCCGCTGGTTTCTTGAAGCATGCCGACCTTGATCAATGCATCTAGCGCGCGTTGTACCTTGGGTTTGCTTGCGTTATGTTTTTTGACGAGAGTTGCATTGTTTAGTATTGGGTTGCGGCAGAATTCTTCGAAGACTTGTTTTGCGTAAGGAAGGATCTTGGTTTGTTCTAGTTTTGACCGATCGCGTTGCTGCAAATGATATGCATCTAAGGCGGTTTGATTTGCAGTGGTTGCAGATTCGCATAAGCCACGTAGAAAGAATTTGACCCACGCTTCCCAGTTTCCTTTGAGACGGACATCCATCATTTTTGCGTAGTACTCAGATCGGTGTATTTTGAGATAGTAGCTGAGGTAGAGCAGGGGTTTGTCGAGCACGCCCCAAGTGCAAAGAAGGTACGTGACAAGTAGTCGACCTAAACGACCGTTGCCATCTAGGAAGGGATGAATGGTTTCAAACTGCGCATGGATCAGCGCAACTTTGATTAGTGGCGAAATGTCATCGTCTTGGTGGATATACTTTTCGAGTTCTCCCATCAAGCGTTCGACGTCCTCTGGTGGTGGTGGAATAAACGCAGCGGTCGAAGGCGTCGATCCTGGTCTACCAATCCAGTTTTGTGATCGGCGAAACTCGCCAGGCGTTTTGCTCGAACCACGAACGCCTGCCAACAATATGGCGTGTATTTCTTTGATTAAGCGCGTACTAAGCGGAAGTTCTGTCAGGCGCCTGAGACCCTGGTTCATGGCTTTGACGTAGTTAGAAACTTCTTCTATGTCTTTAATGTGTTCGGCGTTTTCGGGATCGGGATTCAATACGTCTTCGAGCGAACACTGTGTGCCTTCGATCTGCGAGCTTAGGAGCGCCTCTTTACGAACATAGAGATAAATGAAGAAGTTGACGTCGGAAATAATGGTCGCGAGCCCCGATAATTTTCCAATGGCGATGCCAGCCTGCGACACAAGCGATGTCAGCTCGTCGTCTTGTTCGAGAGGTGGTTTTGGCGGTAAGGGCGCTGGCATAAAAGCGTTGTAGCCTTTGAGCTGCTTTATGTAGGTTCCTGCGCGCCCCATATAATAACGTTACTAAAGTATAGTGTAAGTAACGTTATTGTGCAAAAACGTTACTTGCAATTACTCTAAGTAACGTTTTTATCAAATATCGTTACTAAATAGCGCTCTAAGTAACGATTGACGCGGTATGTGTTTTATTGTTTAGCGGCAAGAATGGCTTGGCAAAGGTTGGGGATCACTTCTTTGATGCGTTGCAGGATGAAATAGCTGAGGTCTTGGCTTTCAGAGATGCTGAGCGTGTTGCTCGGCGCACCGCAATCGCCTCCCAAAGGTTTTGGATAGAAGGTGCTGCCTATGGCTTTTCCTGATTGCTTGAGATCTAAGATAACCAGCGACGTATAGCCTTGCGCGGGTGTGTTGCGTTGACTTGAAAACTGCCACGTCAGTGTGTTATCGACTGTTTTGGCATTGAGCAGCTTCAAGCCGGTTAGGCTCGATGCCCCTTCAAAGTCGGTGATGATCGCTGCCCATGTTCCGCGCGGCGTTGAAAAGGTCCTAGTGAGTGCGCGTGCAAGGGCGGCATGATGACTTGGATCGTTACACCCGAGGGGTACGAAGTTGTTCAGCGAAGATTCGCGTGTGCATAAGTCGTCGCCAAACGCACTCACGCTGCAATGAATGTCGGTTTCGACATTTGCGTTACCCTGCGCGTTGGTGTGTCCCGAAATAAGAAGAAGGCTCAACGCGATGAAGTATATTTTGACTGCGTTCATTTAGGTCATTTTTACACCGTATCATCGTTGCGCAAAGAATTTTCTTGTGTGATTCGTCAAGAGAGCATTCCCGGCTATATTAGCGACGGAGCCTAAAGACCATGCAATTTTTTATTGATTCTGCGGATGTGAACGAAATTAGCAAAGCGCGCGACATGGGCGTGGTGGATGGTGTGACCACGAACCCGAGTCTGATTGCCAAGGTGGGCAAACCACGCGACGAAGTGATCAAAGCGATTTGTGAGATCATCGACGGACCGATTAGCGCTGAGGTGATTCCCGTTGATTACGAAGGCATCGTGCGTGAAGGTAAGATGCTTGCCAAGATTCACGACAACGTTGTGGTGAAAGTGCCGCTGATCGCGGAAGGCTTAAAAGCCGTGCGCACGTTGACCGCCGAAGGCATCAAAACGAATGTGACGCTGTGTTTTAGTTCGACGCAGGCGCTGCTCGCGGCGAAAGCGGGCGCAACGTATATCAGCCCCTTTATTGGGCGCATCGACGACATCAGCGGCGAGGGCATGCAGCTGATCGAAGAGATTCTGACGATTTACGAAAACTATGGGTACGAGACACAAGTGCTTGCGGCGAGCATTCGCCACCCGCTGCACGTGGCGCAAGCCGCGCAGCTTGGTGCGCACGTGGCGACGATTCCGTTCTCGGTGATTGGCCAACTCTTGAAGCATCCGCTCACAGATCTTGGCCTTGAGAAGTTCTTGGCTGACGCGGGCGTCAAAAAATAGCGAATCTAATCGACGTTTGCTTCGGCAACATTGATGATGTCGGCGCAGAGCTGATAGACCTGGCGGTGGATTTCTTGGATGATCAAAAAGGCGATGTCCTTTTTGCCAGTACGCGTTTCATCGTTGCAAGCAACGTTCACGCCGCGTGAAATCGTGGTGCCCGAAAGGCGATTATACGCCACATCGATGATGAGCATGGATTGATAGTCGGTTTTGCCGTTGATAAATGGCATTCCGTAAAGGTATTCCCAACTGTAAAGGGTGGGATGGTGGTGGGCTTCGTAAAACCCTAAAAGACCATCGTAGATTTTCATGACAAACGTGTTGTTGGTGATGTTGGCAATGCGGCCAGATTTAGCGATGAGCTCGGGATGCAGCATGGCCCTGACGCCGTTGGCGTATGGGCGGCAATCATCGGGTACAAATGCTGTTTCGGTCTCTTCAACGCAGGCTTCTTTGCTGCTTTCTTCGACCTCGCGCGTGATGGGGGGGCAAAATATGGGCTGCTCCCAGCTGGGTTTGGTCTTTTTGCCTGCTTGTGCGTATGGCGGCACATATAATGAGAGCACCGCGAGCGATGCAATCAACCAACGGGTGATCATTGGATGCCAAGAAGGGAATGGCAAAGGCTGATGGCGCGCGCTTGGATATAAACAATCAGCTGATACGCGAGGTCGCCTTTGCCGGTACTGATCGATTCTTGGCAGCGTCTATTAAGGTTAGACGATGCCGTTTCACCGGTTAGCACATTGCTTTCTGTGTCGATGGTGACGACTGAACGGTAACTGTGTGCGCCTCCAGGCACGTAATCGCCGTAGATATATTGATGAACGGCGTCATCATTGAATGGCGCGTATTCTAGAAACGTAACGCTTTGCCGCTCGGCGTCGTTGCCAGCCTGCTTAACAATATGATTATAGGGGTCTTCGTTGCTGACAAACATTTCGTCGTCGATGGTTTGCCAAATTGAGAAGGCGTGATCGTAGCAGGCTTTCGGTACGAATTGTGCTTCGGTGCTTTCTAAACATTGCCCGTCCCCGCCGGTGGACGACGTATGCATGGGCTGTGGACATGACAAGACGTTTTCACCCTGCGTGGCGAACACGTCGCTTATGTCTTCGCCGTGTAGGGGTGGAGCAACATATGTAGAGCCGATCATCAAAAAGGCTGACCAGCAATGGGCACGGGTGAACTTCATGGCCACAGATGTCTTGAATGTTACGATGTTGCTTCGTTGGTTTACCAAGCGTTCAGGCGCGCTTGTTTGCATAGTGCTGGGATTTCAGCGTGAATAGCTTGCATTAACACGGACGCGAGGTTCTGATCATCGGGGATCTTCTGGCAATCAATGGGCGGATTTTTATAATAGCGTTCGATCAATGTCGCATTGATTTGATTGGCGTCGGCATCGAAGCTTAGTGATGCCTGATAGATTAAGATGTCCTTAACAGCAGGCTTACCTGCGCTTTCATCACGCAATGAACCCCACGCCAATCCCTCAATGTCATGCAGACGTGGATTATCATCAGTAAGGATTCGAATATCGTGCAACCCCGTGCGTTGCCCAACATTGCGCAGAAGTTTTCTTGTGAACTTGGGTCCGGTAAGCAGGTTCGTGACATCGTCGATGACCTGCCCAATGTATGCATTGCAGTCGTCTGGAACCAGTGCAGATGTTTTGTCAACGCGGCATTCAACGTTGTCGCGATCGTAGTTGCTTGTGCTTGTGATCGGTGGGCAAAAAACACTGCCTTCGTCAAAGCTATTGCCAGCTCTTGCCGATCGCAGATCGACTAGAAGGTACACGCCAAGTACAAGCGACAAAAAACAGCTAAAGGTAAGATATTTTTCTCCTAGTTGCATCGTTTGCCCCCATCAAAAGGTCGGATCATTACAATCTAATGTATCAAACACATAGCGACTGATCGTGAATGGTGCAAGGCGCGTGCTGGCCTTGCTATACTCGCGTTGTGACCTTGCCTTTTGTGCCCAAAATTACCCATGAAATTATTGAGGATCTCAGTCCCCATGACGATGCCAAGCAGTGGTTTTTGAAGCTGACGCGGCGGCGAATGCATCATCGCGACGAGCAGGGACGGGTGAGCGCTGAGTATGTTTACGATGCGGTGGCGCGCAAAACCTTTGATGCGGTGGCGATGGTGCTTTATCACGAGCCTACACGTCGTGTGTGTTTGCGCTCGTCGATCCGCCCGGCGCTTTTGCTGCGTGATGTGCCCACAGTGCTTTGGGAGTTACCGGCGGGGATGCTTGAACCCGATGAAGAGGTGGATGCCATGGCGGGCGTGATGAGGGCCGCTGTGCGTGAGACCCATGAAGAGGTGGGTTTGGTGTTGGCGCCTGAAGCGTTCAGTGAACTGGGTGGTTTTTTGTGGATGAGCCCGGCGGTGTTTCCCGAGCGGATTTATTTTGTTGCGGCGCGTGTTGACCACATGCAAGGCCAAGTGCCTGAGGGGGACGGTAGTCCGCTCGAGGAGGGCGCTGTGATCGCGTGGCCGACATGGGACGAAGCCCGCGCTTTGCTCGGGACAGCGCATATTTGTGACGCCAAGACCGAGATTGGCTTGCGACGTTTGGCCGAGAAGCTAGGCTGGAGCTAGTTAACGGCCGCCATGAGCAAATCCAAAAAAGCGCTGGTGATTTATAAAAAGTCGGCGGTGCAGTTGCACGTTGAGCAAAATAAAGATCGCCGTTTGGCCAAACTGATCAAACAGGGTCACGAGGCCGTCAAGACGCTTTGGCGTGCGCACGAAGAGCATGTGGAGAGTCTCACGTATGCCGAGCATGTGTTAAAAACACTGGGCGTGCGCGCAACGTTTCGTTCGCGCGGTGCTCAGGGTTCGTTCAAAGGATTTGATTGGGTGATTACGATGGGCGGTGATGGCACATTGCTTTGGGCTTCGCATCGCGTCGGTAGCGACACGCCCATGCTTGCGATCAACACGGCACCTTCGAACAGTGTGGGGTTCTTTTGCGCCAACACCGGCATGCATGCTGAAACTGGCGATGTGTTACGCGACATGATTCAGGGCGGGTTGCATGAAACCGTGCTGACGCGCATGCGCATCGACCTTGACGGTAAGTGCATTAGTGCGCGTGTGCTCAATGATATGCTTTTTGCACATGCTTCGCCGGCCTCGATGTCCCGTTATTTGCTTAAGGCCAACGGCGTTGTTGAAGATCACAAATCAAGCGGCGTGTGGGTGGGGCCTTCGGCGGGGTCCACCGCCGCACAACTTTCGGCGGGAGGAATGATCTTGCCCGTTGAGTCGCCGGCGCTGCAATTTGTGGTGCGTGAACTTTATCAGCCTGCTGGCGTTAAACAGCAGCTCAATCGAGGTTTGATCGAACCCCCCGAGGCGCTTGAGATTGTTAGCAAAATGATTCACGGCCGGCTTTTCGTCGATGGCACGCATTTGCATGTTGAAGTGCCGGTGGGCGGTCGCGTGGTCATGAAACGCTCGAGCGAGCCACTGCATTTGCTGGGTTTTCAACGTAAGTCTTGATTGTTTTGTTTCAAAGCGTGTAACGTACTTTCGTCAACCGATGCGTTTATTGATCCAACGTTCTTTTTTGCCCGAGCGGCGCCTGCACACGGGGTTATCGCTTTGGCTTTTTGCAGTGATTTTGCATGCACTCGAAATTGCGCCGATGGCGCAGGGTCGCGATGCTTATATGATTTCGCGCGCTACCTTTTGGCATCAGCTTTTGCTGTGGCTGACACGCATTGCTTGGGCAGTGAGCGTGTGGACGATTGCAAGTGGCGTCTGGTTGCATGTCAAAAAGGATAAGCCTGTGGCCGCGCCATCTGAGGATTCAGTGATTGCTGCTTGGCGTGGTGTTTCGGCAGTGGAGCGAGTTGTTTTGTGGGCCGCCATGGGATTTTCACTACTGCATATGCTTCACGTGATTGCGAACGCCATTCGTTGGATCGCCACGCCCTATGATCTTTTAGGATTTGATCTGACCTGTTCGCCATGGGCGGTGACATATGTGCTTGGGATCACGGTCGTATGTGCAGCGGGACGATGGTTGGCGCTCACCTTGCTTGAGCGCGGTACGAAAGATTGGCCAGAGGCCAAACAACACGCGATGCGTTGGATTGTGATTGCGCTTTGTGTGCTTGTGTGGACGCTTTTCTTAAATGTCGTGACGCTTTTTGCGGCGGGTCAGTCGCTTTTTTAACTGATGCGCACAGTTACGGCGCGGGCGTGGGCTTCCAGGCCTTCAAGCTCGGCGAGGTCGGTGAGTAGCGATGCTTGTTCACGTAAGGCGGCTTGGTTGTATTCGATCATCGAGGTGCGGGTGATGAAATCGTAAACACCCAGTGGCGAGCTGAAGCGTGCGCTGCCACCCGTTGGCAGCACGTGGCTTGGTCCCGCGGCATAGTCGCCGGCCGTTTCAGGTGTGTAGGCGCCAAGAAAGATGGCGCCTGCGCGGTCGATGTGATCAGCCATTTCGCGAGGATTGTCGACCTGTAACGACAGATGCTCAGACGCGAGGGCGGAGGCTATCGAGGCGGCTTCGGCACGGCTTTGTGCAACCATGATCAATCCGTTGTTTTTGCACGACACTTCGGCGATGGCGCGGCGCGATAACGTGGCGAGTTGTTCGGCGAGCGACGCGTTAATTTGGGTGGCCATGGCTTCAGAGAGGGTGATGGCAAGCGGATAAGCGGCTTCGTCATGTTCGGCTTGTGACAATAAATCGGCAGCAACGAAGTGCGGGTTGGCGTTGTCGTCGGCGACGATCAAGATCTCACTTGGCCCTGCGATCGAGTCGATGGCGACGTCGCCGGCAACAAGTTTTTTTGCACACGCAACGTACAAGTTGCCCGGGCCTACAATCTTATCCACGCTTGCGATGCTTTGTGTTCCATAGGCCAACGCGGCGATTGCTTGTGCGCCGCCGACATCAATGACTTCGGTGACACCGGCGATCTCGGCTGCCGCCAACACTTCAGCGCAGGGGTTGGGTGAGGCGAGCACGATGCGTTTGACCCCAGCTACTTTGGCGGGGATGGCTGTCATCAAAACGGTGGAGGGGTAGCTTGCTTTCCCACCTGGTGCGTAAACTCCCGCAGCGGCGACAGGACGCACCCGCAGGCCAAGGGTGATGCCGTTTTCAGTGTAGCTGAAACCCTTATCCAGTTGATGGCGATGATAACGTTCGATGCGCTCGGCAGCTTGCGCTAAAAGCTCGCGTTTTTTTGGGGCGAGCGTTGCGGCGCGTGTTTTGCGCTCAGTGTCGGCGAGCGATACTTGTTTAAGAACGCGTTTTTCAAATTGACTGGCGAATTGGATGAGCGCTTGGTCACCCTCGGCACGTACAGCCTGAATAATGGCACGAACGGTGTCTTGCACCTGGGCCAAGTCGCTGGCCCCGCGCACGGCGAGCTTAGATAACACCTCGGAAAACAGGGCGTCCTTTGCATGAACGATTCGCAGCATGGGACTGATTAGTTAGCATGCTTTTGGCAATTCGGCTCTTTGTCATCTCGAGTCCTTTGAATGAGGGTGGGCAGACCTGGTATACTCATGTTAGATCGCGCCTGGCGAAAACGTCGCGTGATCGTGATCGACTTATGAGCACACCCATCAGCTTGTATAATACGCTTCATGGTAAAAAAGAGGTTTTTGAACCGGCTGATCCGGCGCACGTGCGGTTGTATGTGTGCGGGCCCACGGTCTATGACTATACGCATTTAGGACACGTGCGTTGTTATCTAACCTACGATGTGTTGGTGCGAGTGCTTCGCGCGCATTATGCGAAGTTGACTTATGCACGTAACGTGACCGATGTGGACGATAAGATCATCAAACGCGCGCAAGAGTTGAACGTTGAGCCGATGCAGGTGGCCAAGAAGTTTGAGCTGGCTTTTAACGAGGATATGCAAGCGCTTGGTACGGTGGCGCCCGATATCACACCGCGCGTGAGTGATCACATTAAAGAGATCGTTGCGATGATCGAGACGCTGATTGCCAAAGAAGCGGCGTACGCGTCGCAAGGCGATGTGTATTTTTCAGTGCGGGCCCATCGTGATTATGGTGAGCTTTCCAAACGCCGTGTGGATGATCTGGAGGCGGGCGCCAGCGGCCGCGTCGATGATGATGAGCGTGCAAAAAAACGCGACCCGCTCGATTTCGCATTGTGGAAAGGTTGCGCTGCAGGCGACGCGTTTGGTTGGCCCAGTCCCTGGGGCAAAGGGCGCCCGGGTTGGCATATCGAGTGTTCGGCGATGAGCTCGAAATATTTGGGACCGGCATTTGATATTCACGGTGGTGGCCTTGATTTGGTGTTTCCACATCACGAAAATGAGCTTGCGCAAAGTCGTGCTGCAAGCGGGCTAAACACCTATGCGAAGTATTGGGTGCATAACGGCTTTGTTGAGGTGAGCAAAGAAAAAATGAGCAAGAGCCTTGGTAACTTTTTTACGGCGCGCGATGTGTTCGACCGTTATGAGCCCGAGGCTTTGCGCTTTGCCATGTTTACAACGCATTATCGCTCGCCCTATAACCTTGACTGGACACTTGATGATCAAAGCAAGGTAAGTGGTTTTCCACAATTTGAAGAAGCCGAGCATAAGGTTGAGCAATGGTATCGCACCAAAGCACGTGTTGAAGCGTTGACGGTTCAAAACGGTGATTCAAGTCAGGCATCTTCGAACGAAGAGCGCTTAGAGGTAGCGCTTGAGCGTGATTTGGCTGATGATTTGAATACCCCTAAGGCCATGGCGTCGGTGATTGCTGCAATGAAGAAGATAAACGAAGAGCTCGATGGCTTTCGTGGTGGCAAGCAACCGGCCCCCGAGCGTGTGTTGATGATGCGTCAGGACTTAGCCAGTGCCAGCAAGTGGCTTGGCATTGGCGCCGAGCCCGCGGCCACGTTCTTGGCGCGACTTTATGCCAAGCGGGCTAAGCGTCGTGGGGTTGAGCCGCAGTGGATCGAGAGTCAGATTGCTGAGCGCAATCAGGCCCGCGCCGCAAAAGACTTCACCAAGGCGGATGCGATCCGAAAGGCGCTTGGTGATCGCGGCGTGGAGTTGATGGATGCTGCCGGCGAAACCACGTGGCGCTTATGAGGCGGTTATGATTAGCGCTTGTTATGCGCGTGTATGATACAAGTTTAGTCAATCTACTTAGACGATCAACAGTTAGAAGATATAATAGGTATCGGTCATCATTTCATGCAGCCTGCTTCGATCACAGCACCCACCGCGCAAGGAAAGCTAAGCGACACACCGCTTGCGCATGTGCTGTTGTTCGCGCTGCAGCGACGCCTTAGTGGCTTATTCAAATTTTACTCGTCAGAGACGAAAGCAACTGTCGTTGTTAGCTGTGAGATCGATTGCGCTAAACAACCCGAGGTCATGTCATGTGAGGGCGGCGCGGCTGGGCTGGTGCGCTTGCAAGGGTTGCTCGGTTCAAAAGATGCTTATTTTGAGTTTTTTCATGGCTTGAATCTTACTGCGCTCGATTCTGCGCCCGCCAAAGTGGATCCCGTGACTTGGATTTGCCAGTCGTCAAAACAAGGTTTCGTTCGAGAAGATATACTTCATACGGTGCTAAAGCCGTGGAGCAATAGCGCGATGACCTTGGTGGCGCAGGCCAATATTAAGCGTTTAGGGTTTGAGTCGAAAGAGCTGACCATCGTGAATCTTCTACAAGAACGTCCTTACACGTTGGTTGAACTTTATGGTAACCCGGCCTTTGGGCGCGAGGCGGTTGATCGTGTTGTGTATTTGCTCGCGATTACAAAAAATCTACGAGCCTCGGCGGCTGTTGCGGGCGCCAAGCCTTTACTAGAGCATGTGTCCGAGCAAGCGGCGGCGAAGCGGCCTACAAATGCGCCGCCGCGCATGTCGCTCACACCAACCTCGTCTACTGTTCGAAAACAAGTTCTTGGTTCGTTGCCTCCCAGCACCAGCGGTCGCACGGTGGCAACCTCAGGTGGGCCGGCGCAAGGTGGTGCGCAAGGTTCAAGTGGGTTGTCGATTCCACCCATTCCAGCGCCACCGGGGCAGCTCGATCCGGCGCTGCAAGCGCGTTGGAAAGAAATTCAAGAGCGCATTAACCAAATTGAGCATCAAACGTATTTTGAAATGATGGGCCTGAGCAAGAAGGCCACCGATGGTGAAATACAACAAGCATATTTTGGTTTGGCGAAGACGCTGCATCCCGATCGTCTGCCACCTGCGTTGGGCGTGATTCGTCCGCAAGTGCAGTGGCTTTTCTCGCAGTATACCGAGGCTTACCATACGCTGACCGATCAAGAGAAGCGCACCAAGTATTCGAAAGCGGTCGATCAGGGTGGTGGTACGTTGTCGTCAACCAAGAAGGTTCAAGCGATCATCGAGGCTGCGATGGAGTTTCAGAAGGCTGAAGTGCTCTATCGGCGCGGCGATAGTCAGGGTGCCATGCGGTTTTTAGAAACTGCACTCAGGCTCAATCCGAATGAGTCGGATTATTACGTGATGTTTGCGCGCATTTTGCTCGAAGATCCAGAACAGATCATCAACGCTGAAGCGGCGATCAATCGAGCGCTTGAACTTTACGAGAACCACGCGCAGGGGCATTTTTGTTAAAGGGTTGGTGCATCGTAAAAAAGGCGAGGAAGATGCAGCGCTTGAATGTTTTAAGCGTACCGTTGCCATTGATAAAAGGCACATCGATGCGCAACGTGAACTGAGGTTGGCTCAGATGCGTAAGCGCAATGTGCCGTCGAATGAACCGGTTCCCTCGAAGAAACCCGCCAAGAGTGGTTCGACGACGTCGTCGGTCATCAAGAAGCTTTTCGGCAAGTAGGGTTGGCGGCAGGTGGCGGTTCGCCAGGGTTTGTTGCGCTAACGCATTGATTCCGATGGTGATGGCTACTGGCATATGGTTTGCACTCAGTGCGGTGCATGCGCCTTCGTTCGCTTCAACCTCGCTTGCCTTATCGTGTCATCAGCAGTGCTGATGTGGTCCGGTTGTTCGCATCGGTTTTTAACACCGCACCGCGTGAACAGTTTTGGTTCTTGGCGCTCGATGCCGAAGGAGCGATTCTTCGCGTTAGAAAGGTTGCGCATGGTGCGCGCAGTCATTGCAGTTTTTCGTTGCAGCGGGTTTTTCGCGAGGCGCTGGCGCTTGATGCACAATCGCTGATTTTCGTGCACAATCATCCCATCGGCAGCGCGGCGCCAAGTGGCGCCGACATTGCTTTGACGCAGTGGCTGAAGCGGGCCGGGGAGCTGATCGGGGTGCGGGTGTTAGATCATGTAATTATTGCTAAAAACGGCCATTACAGCTTTCGTGATGCGGGCATTTGCCTACTGGCCGACTAGGTACTACACTGTGCCCACATTTTCCACTTGTCCTGGAGGACACCATGAAACGAACCTACCAACCTCATCGAATTCGTCGTATTCGCAAACACGGTTTTCGTGCACGTATGGCAACTGTTGCCGGTCGCGGCGTGCTGAGTGCTCGTCGTCGTAAGGGTCGTCATCGCTTAGCCACCGCCATTTACCAAAAGTAGTGTTACCAAAGGTAACGCGTTCATCCATTCATTGGTGTTCTTTCTTTTGGGATGTGGGGTCGAGTATGCGTGTAGCTGACATGCCGCGCTTGCACGTGTCGCAAGCGGGCTCTTTTTCATCTATGGCGAGTTCGTCAAAGGTCTCGGCCGTATTTCCGCCAGAGAAACGTATTCGTCGTTCGACGCGTTTTCGTGAAATTATGGCGAACGAACCTTTAGGTCGTTCGCGTAGTTTTTTGGTGTTCTCAAAACCCAACGCAGAGGGAATGGCGCGGCTTGGATTAACTGTAACGCGTAAGTTGGGGTGCGCTGTTGAGCGCAATCGGGTGAAACGCGTTTTACGAGAAGTCTTTCGTCGCGAGCAGACCTTGTTTCCGGTGGGCGTTGACGTGGTTATCTTGGCGCGCAAACCAGCGCTTGATTTAACTTATGAACGTGCTCGACATGAGCTCGCGCAATTACATTTAACCAATCTGACTGTTCATTCATGACCCTGCTCACCCTTTTGTTCATACGCTTTTATCAACGATTTGTGTCGCCGTTTTTGGCACCCGCCTGCCGTTTTACGCCCAGCTGTTCGGTTTACACTTATGCGTGTGTTGAACACTTTGGTGCCATGAGGGGCGGTTGGCTTGGTTTAAAGCGTATCGTGCGTTGTCATCCCTTTAGCGCGGGTGGATACGATCCGCCGCCATGCCGTTGTGCGTCGACCCGGACGTGGTCGCGTGTTGCAGGGTTGGTGGTGGCTGTTTTGTCTTTGTTAAACGCAACGCCTGGTTTTGCGGATGCGTCGCCGGCTCAGTCGACAGTTAAGGTGATCGGCAACGAGATCCACACGCCCGAGTACATTGCGCGGTTTGATGCAAAGGGCGGCGGCTTGTCGAGTTTTAAGTTGCTCGACTCGCAGTTTGTCGTGAAGGGTAAAGCCACTGAGCTGGTGACGACAAGCAAGCCGCAGTTTCGGCCGCTGAGCTTAGCGGTAGAGGGTGTGCTTGCGGCGGACGCGACCTGGCAGATTAAACCTTTGGCATCTGGGCGCGGCCTTGAAATGACTTGGCAAGGCTCGGGACTTAAGATTGTGCGTAAGGTCGAAGCGGGTCGCTCGCCCTATCAGTTATGGTTGACGACGCGCATCATCAATCAGGACGCTAAAGAACGTTCGATCACCCCCGCGTTTAGGGTGTTTCATTATGTGCCACGCAGTGCGGAAAAGGGCGGGTTCTTCGCCTCACGTGCACCTGCCATTAGCCATGGCCTGTGTTTGCATGCTGGCAACGTGGAGCGGCTCGATCGTGACAAGCTCGGCAAGCTGCATCGCTTTAGTGATAGTGTCGCCTACGCAGGCATCGAAAATCAGTATTTTGCATCTGTGGTCAGCGCTGTTGATAAGCAACGCGCTACGTGCTCGCTGATTTCAAGCGATCGTGGCGGCAGTGTCGATAACCCCGATGGCAGTCTTTTTCTGTCGGCGCTTCAGTACCGAGATCTTAAGCTTGCGGGCGCATCGTCGATCGAGTTGCGTACGATGGCCTTTATGGGTCCCAAGAAAACACCTGCCCTTTTGGCTGCGGGTCATCATTTGAACACCGTGATTGATCTGGGGTTCTTTTCGGTGATTGGTCGCGCGTTGGTTGATTTGCTGGCGTTGATTCACGGCGTGGTGCGCAACTGGGGTGTGGCCATTATTTTGTTGACCTTGCTTGTGAAGCTAGCGCTTTACCCGTTGACCGAGAAGAGCTTTCAGTCGATGGCCAAGTTGCGGTTGCTGAAACCTGAGCTTGATCGCATCAATGAGCTGTACGCCAACAGCACCGAGAAAAAAGGCGCGGCGATGATGGAGCTTTATCGTCGCCACAAAATCAATCCGATGGGTGGGTGTTTGCCGCAGCTTTTTCAGTTGCCGATTTGGTGGGCGTTATACAGTTCGCTTTCGACCAATATTGAACTTTATAACGCGCCCTTTGTGGCTTGGTGGACGAACTTATCGGCGCCGGATCCCTTCTTTGTGTTGCCGGTGATGTTGGGCGGCTTGATGATCGTGCAGCAGAAGCTGACGCCGACGACGATGGACCCGGCTCAAGCAAAGATGATGATGTATTTTATGCCAGCGTTCTTGACAGCGGTGATGTTGTTTTTGCCGTCGGGATTGTGCCTTTATATGGCGACCAACCAGGTGCTGAGCTTAGGGCAGCAAAAACTTATCGATTTACGGATTACGCGCAAGGGCGCAGGGCTTGCGACGGCATCGGGCACGTAAGTAAGCAGTGAACAGTGTGGTTAAAACGTAAGATTTCTAAATTGAATTTGCGATTTGTGGGAGGAAGACGTGGATAAATCCAAAACACAACCTGAACTTGAGGGGGCGCTTTTTGTCGATGACGGCGAGGAGGCGCTTAACACGCGTGGTTTTGACGACGATCAAGATGATGAACAAGACAATGAACCTTTTGTTCATCCGAACGATGGCAAGGCGGAGCGTGCGATCGACACGCTCAATGATCTGCTTGACCATATGGGGTTTGATGCTGATGTGAGCATTCGTAAGGACGAGCGCAAAATCATCATCAACGTTGAAGGGCCCGACTCGGGTAGGGTGATTGGCAAGAAGGGCCAAACGCTTGATGCAATGCAGTTCTTTTTAAACAAGGTGGTTAACCGCCATGCTGAGGGGCGCCGCCACGTGGTGCTCGATTCGGGTGATTACCGCGAGCGGCACGATCATAGCTTGGTGTCGATGGCACGTCGGCTTGCCAAGCGTGCGATGCAATACGGGCGCATCATTACGCTTGAGCCAATGTCGGCGCGCGATCGACGCGTTATTCATATGGCGCTTGCCAAGACCAATGGTGTGTCTACTCGTTCGGATGGTCAAGGATCCGATCGTCGTGTGCAGATTGTGCCTGCGCGACGTCGCGGTCGTGGGGGACGCGACTCAGGTGGCGATTCAGATCGCAGTTTAGATCGTGATGTGGATGCACGCGATCGTGATGATCGTGCCGGCAACGAATCGGGCGGCGGCCTGTTTTAGGCAATGTTGTCAGCCTTTGTGCTGATAGACCAAAATTGCCCGCGCTTTGTTTGAGAAGGGCCAACGGTAGTCGATGCGTTCGCTTAGGGTATGCGTATCGATGGCCGATAGCTCGCTCTCATTTTGTTCGGTAACAAAGACGATTACCATGCTAGCGAGCTTGGTGCCGAGGGTGAGCCAAGTATGGGGTGCGAAGGTCGCGCGTGAGCAGGCAATGTCGTAGTGCTGCTGAGGTTGACCGCGTTCAAGATCCTTTATGGCATCGATGATGTTGACGCGTTTAGAGAGCTTGAGGGCCGGGTCAAGTGCCCCGACTACGTAGCTCATGAACGCGCGGCGTTTGGTCAGCTTTTCTGAACACGTGCATAAGAGCGTGGGAGAGAGGATCATCCATCCGATGGCTGGTGCACCCGCGCCGCTACCCACATCAATGATCGACTTTTGTGCGGGCCAGTTCATTTTGCTTAGGGCCATGCTGTCAGCGAGCATGATCTCGACCAATGACTCGGGCGAGTCGGCTGCCGTCAGGTTATGTCGCGCGTTCCACGCGACCATCAGTTCAAGATAGTGTACGCAGGCTTGTTGTTCGAGCGCATCGAGTGTGACGTGCATTGCTTGTGCACATTGCTCGATTAAGCCGGCAAAATCGCGGGTGTTGATATGGGCCGAAGGTAGTGAGGTGTTCTTCAAGAGGGTTAGTTTTTAGTGGATTTAATTTTAGCTTTGGCGGGTTTTTCGTCGTTGCGGATTGAGTACCTGACGAGCGCGCGCAAAATCTCGTTGCGCTCCAGATTACCCACCAAACGTTTGACGTCTTCGTAGACCGACGGGTCTTGAATGAGCGCACCTAGCGAGCCTTTACCTTGGCGGATGTCGCCGGTAATCGCATTCAAATTGGCTGCCGTTTTCTCGAGTTCAGCTAGCATCTTGCCGCTGTCGTCTCCGACGAGCAACTCATGGGCTGCACTCTTGGAGCTCATGATCTTTTGTAGAAGCGCAGCCAACGAACCCGATAAGCGTGCGAGTTCTTCGGGCAGTTTGCTTGCTTGGTTGTTATATACCAGCGAATGCACCATTCCGGGGCCTGTGCGCACCTGATCGGTGATGTCGTGCAGGTTTTTCGCGCTCGCGTTGAGTTCTGCGCTCAGGCTTTTCAGGCTTGTAATCGTTGCGACTGTTTCGTTGGCAAGTTGAGGATCATTAAACAATCGACCCACCAACCCTTTGCTTTGAGCGGTGGCTTCAAGAATTTTTGCTAGCTGTGCCGTTGAGCGCTTAAGGTCTTCGCTAAACTGTCGATCGGCAAAGGGTTCGGTGGCTTCTTTAAGGTTGTGCGCGGTGCCTGTGGCATCGGCAATCAGGCTGTCGGCTTTTTGCACATAGGACGACAACTCAAGGGGTTCTTTGGTGGGGATCCACGCGCCTTCTTTTAGTTCGGCGCCTTTGCCAACACTGATATCGACGACGCGATCCCCCAGGAGTCCCTTGCTGCCCAAGGATGCGATGCTGCCTTCACGCAAGAGATGTTGTGCGTCGGTGATGACTTCGACCGTGACCATGATCTTACCAACTTTTGAAATTTCGACTTTTTCGGTGTCGCCGACTTGCACACCCGCTACGCGTACCGGGCTGCCAACAGTTAGACCGCCCACGCTTTCGAAGGACATGTGGTAGCGCAGCTTTGATTCAAGTAAGTGCGCCCGGTTACCGATGGCAAATACAAGCGCGCCGCCGACGGCGAGGGCGCCGATGACAAACATGCCGACGCGCAGTTGGGTTTTGGTTTCGTATTGCATCTAGCTTCTCATCAAGTCTTCAAGTTGTTCTTCATTTGGGGCTTGCCCGGTCACAAAATCGTGCACCCTGGGATCGGTGCTTGCGCGCACCTCGTCGGGTGTGCCTGAGAATATCACTCTTCCGGCATGAATCATCACGATTCGGTCGCTAACGGTAAAAGCGCTGTGCATGTCGTGCGTTACCACCACAGACGTGACTTTGAGCGAATGCTTAAGTTTGGTAATTAGGCGGTTGATGCGCGTGGTGTTAATGGGATCGAGGCCGGTGGTGGGTTCGTCGTAGAGCAGCACCTCGGGCCTGAGTGCAATGGCGCGCGCCAAGCCGACGCGCTTTTTCATCCCGCCCGATAGGTCGCTTGGCCACATGCCTTCGATGCCCGGTAGGCCCACATCGGCCAGCGACTCACGCACACGTTGCGCAACTTCGCTCTCATTCAAATGCAGGTGTTCGCGCACGCCATAAGCGACGTTGTCGCCCACATTCAATGAATCGAAAAGTGCTGCACCTTGAAAGAGCATGCCGATGCGTTTGCGCACCTCTTGAAAAGATTTCTCGCTTTTGTTCACGAGTTCTTGGCCGTCGAACACGATCGACCCACCGTCGGGCTTAAGCAGACCAACAAGTAGCTTAAGCATCACGCTCTTGCCTTGACCGGAGCCGCCGATCACGGTCAGCGATTCGCCGCGCCGAATGTCTAGATTCAGATCTTCATAGACGCGCTTCTCACCAAACGCTTTACGCACACCTTGAAACTCGACCAACGCCACGATGCGCAATAGTAGAGAGCCTAGGGCTTAGCTGCAAGCCAAAGCGCCAAATGATT
>JBGAKI010000061.1:0-19226 GCA_044224525.1 Polyangiales bacterium
AAACCCGTTCACTAAGCGCTGCGCCTTCGGCTCCGCGAATCGTTCGCTACTGTTTGCCCACGCCCAAACTGGCTCTGCTCAACTGGCTGCTTTGTTTAGAGGTCGACTTTGACGAGCACGAACTTGTTGTTGTCGCGTTCGGTGCTCAAGGTGGTGAGGGGTTTTTGGCCAACCAGTGAGCGTAGATGGGCGACGCGACTGTGTTCTAAGATGACAAAAATGCGCTTGCCCTTTTTGCTTGGCAGCCATTTGGTAAAAGCCGTGGTGTCAAGATCAACGAAGGTGGTGACGTGATTGCCTGTATAATAGTATTCGCCAAGCCAATTCATTTGCCAGGCGACAAGCGGCTCGTGATTGCTTTTGCGTTGTTTATAGTAGCGCGCGATGAGTTGGCGCTGGCTCCAGTGCGGCGATAAATCGTGCATATAAACATGTAAGCCCCACAAACACATTGCACATGTTAAGGCGATAAATGCGCTGAGACCAGTTGACCGCGAAAAGCGCCAAAGCATTAGCACTGCACACAGGGCGGCGGTGACGCTGAAACCGGTGAGTGCAGCACGAAAATCAAGATGTTCGGGCCAGGCGCGGCCGTACATATAGATAAAAAGCTGGACGAGTTTTTCGTCACCGTAAGGCCGTGTGGTCGTGCGCCACGCAAGGTCACGACCAGCAAAACCAAATACGGCAAGGCCACTAAAAAATAGGGCAGCGATAATTGGGTGGCGACGGCTCGCATCGGCATCGTGCGGTTCAGGGCGTGCAAACAATAATGCGACAAGCAAACACGTGGCGGCGACGACGCAGAGTGTGAAGGTTAGCCACCATGGGCCAGCGTGGCTCGGTGACCACTCGCTGATGGCCGATGCGCTAACATGTTTGGGCACCACACCGTTCAGACTTCCGTACATGCCGCCGAACGCGGCCACCGCGCACACGACTGCAAGCGCGCTGAGCGCATGCTGTGAAGCGCGGCGCCACCGACTGGGTTCTTGCGCGCTGATGAAAAGTTGATCGAGTGCCAGCGCCAGTAAACATGCAAGCGGCGGCAACATCGGGAAGATGTAGTGGTGAAATTTGGTGACCATCGCGTTGAAAAGAACGAAGGGCACTAAAAACCAAAATCCAACCAGTGTGACCAAGGGTGAGGGCTGCTTACGGGCGAGCACCGCCAAGAGCGGTAAGCTCAGTGCCCAAGGAAAGGTGGCGTAGCCGATCTGCGCCATAAAATAGCCCAAATCGCCGATATCCCCGTGCACGCCGACCGTGAGACGATTGAGATGATCGTGAATGAACAAGCGCTGGATGAACGCATTGCCGTGGCGCACGAACATCGCTAAGAACCAAGGCGCTCCGACGATCGTTGTGATCAGCAAACCGCGGCCGATCATGTACTCACCTTGATAGAGCGCGCGCCAACGTTTTTGCGTAGCGATATAGAGGAACACGATAAGGCCAGGAAAGAGTAGCCCAGGTAACCCTTTGGCAAGCAGCGATAAGCTTGCAAAGAAGTAACAACCGATCATGAGCACGTTGGAGGCGCGGTGTACGTTGCGCATGAGCGCGAGTAGCCCAGTGAGTAGCGCGCTCCACAACAGCGCTTGGAAGGCTGGTTGTACAAATAACCAAGGTAAGTGTGCGCCGTGGTAGGCAAGCGGTGGGTTACCCGGCACGTCGGCGTTTCCTTTTGAGCCGTAGAGTGCCTGGTCCCAGCGCCACCCATAACTCAAGGGGTTGTGCACAACAATATTGCGCGATAAGAGATAGATGATCTGCGGTAGGGCAGCGCTGAGCACAAGTCCAATCAGAAGGGCTTTGAGGTGTGGTGAAGCTGCCTTATTTTGAGCTGTCTTATTTTGACTAGTGAGTGCCTGGTGTTCCGCGAGTATGAAAAAGCACACCGCAATGGTAAGTGTTGCCACAAAGGGCATGTCGGTAGTGGCCTGACGCGTCAAAAAATAAAAGAGCGGCATGGTCATTAAGGTCAACACTGATAAAAGGCCGGCGCGCTTAGAGGCAACGCGGGTGATGGCAGCGTAGATCAATACCAACGTGGCCATCGCAAGGCCCCAAGCGGGTAGACGTAAGGCCCACTCGGTGTGTGCGGGAAACTGACCCGGCAGATAGGCGATGCCAAAAAGGCGCAAGCAGAAGGCTTCGAGCCAAAAAATTAGAATTGGTTTAGACCAAAACCAGTTTTCTTGATGTGACCACAGACTGATCCAGTCGCTGCGCGACAGTATTTCGCGCGCGACTTCGCCGTAATGCGTTTCCCAGGGGTCCCAGAGCCCGTCGCGACCGAGCGTGGGCAGGGTGGCGGCGATGATTGCCAGCATTAACCAAAGGATGGGCGATGTTAGCGCCTTTCGTGTTTGTTCGGAAAGGGTGGTTTGTGTTGCCATCGGCTCGCGTGGGATGTGCGGAGCCTTAGGCGCGCTCAGCCGCAGCAGCGAATAGACGAGCACCATCAACACCAAGAACCCAAGTAAAGCGCCTGCGGTAAACGTATGTTCAACCGACATCATAAGCAGGAGCGTCCAAGCGCTGATTAAAGCGAAAAGACTGGCGAGTGCTTGAGTCGTGGTTAACTTGATAAGAGGCTTGGGCAGCGTCATTTGGCGCCAATATGAGCGATCTTGGCTCAGTGCTCAATGGGGTTGCAGCAACACTGAATAATCTTCGCTAGATAGCGTCGATCATTCGAACAAACACGGCTTGTACGCATTGTGAGAATATTGCATATTTTAAGTATGGGTAGCATATTTATAAGCCCAACGTCATAGTTCATGGTGAGTTTAGATCAGATCGTAACCAAGGTAAGAAGCTACAATCCAGTGGCCCATACCGATCTGATCGAAAAAGCCTTCTCGTTTTCTGAGCTCAAACATCGCGGCCAGTTGCGCAAGTCGGGCGACCCGTACTTTATTCATCCGGTACATGTGGCCAATATCATCGCCGAGATGAAGCTTGACACCGCGAGCGTGTGTGCGGGGCTTTTGCACGACGTGGTCGAAGATACGGCGACGAGTGAGACCGATATTCAGTCGATGTTTGGCGATGAGGTGTCGTTTCTCGTCAGCGGCGTCACGAAGCTTGGTAAGTTGAACTTTGCTTGTAAAGAAGATCAGCAGGCAGAGAACTTTCGCAAGATGCTTTTGGCGATGTCGAGCGACATTCGCGTGATCTTGGTGAAACTTGCCGATCGACTCGACAATATGCGCACGCTTGAGTTCATGAAGCCCGAGGCGCAAGAGCGCATTGCGCGCGAGACGATGGATATCTATGCGCCGCTGGCGGGTCGTTTAGGTATTCAGTGGCTCAAGGCCGAGCTTGAAGATTTAAGTTTTTGTTATCTTAAGCCGCAGTCTTTTTTGGAGTTGACCGACAAGACCAACGCGGTGGCGCAAGATCGCGAACGTTATGTGGCGCACACCGCAAAAAGCCTAGAGCAGATGTTGATCGAGCGCGGGTTTGCGGCCAATGTGAGCGGTCGGCAAAAACATCTTTATTCGCTGTATCGCAAGATGCGTCAGGCCGAATGCGAGTTTGAGCAGGTGCAGGACTTTGTTGCGTTTCGTGTGGTGATGGAGAACGTGGCGGATTGTTATGCGGCGCTCGGTGTGGTGCATTCACAATGGACACCGATCCCCGGTCGCTTTAAAGATTATATTGCGCTGCCTAAACCCAATAAATATCAGTCGCTGCATACGACCGTGGTTGGGCCCGAGCGTCGCACGATCGAGGTGCAAATCCGCACCAAAGACATGCATCAGGCGGCCGAGTTTGGCATTGCCGCGCATTGGACGTACAAGGAGGCCGGTCGCGCATTTAGTGAAGAAGACATGGCCAAGTTTGCCTGGCTTAGGCAACTGGTCGAAATGCAAAAAGACATTCTTGACCCCGTTGAGTTCATGGAGGGTGTTAAGTTTGACTTGTTCTTAGACGAGGTGTTCGTTTTCACGCCCAAGGGTGACGTGAAGGTGTTTCCCACGGGCTCAACACCGGTTGACTTTGCGTATGCGGTGCACACGCAAGTGGGAAATCAGTGCCGTGGTGCGCGTGTGAACGGCGCGATTGTGCCACTTCGATATAAGCTCAACAATGGCGACATTGTTGAGATCATCACCCACCCGCAACAAGAACCGTCTAAAGACTGGCTTGAGTTTGTGGTGTCGTCGCGTGCAAGATCAAAGATTCGCGCGTTTTTACGGCAAGAAGGTCGTAAACGCAGCATGAAGCTTGGGCGTGACCTGCTAGAAAAAGAGATTCAAAAGCGCGGGTTGTCGTTCGCGCGCACGCAAAAGAGCAAACAGTTTGCTTCGGTGTTCGAACACTTTAAGGTTGGTAACGAAGAAGAACTTTATTCGTTGATTGGTTATGGCAAACTTGCGGTCGACGAAGTGTGCGAGATCATTTGCCCGCCGGATGATCGATCGACACAAAAACTACTTCGCCCAAGCTTTCTTGAACGCACCGTTCAACGCGTGCGCAAACAAGAGGGCGACGACAGCATTATGGTCGATGGCGTCGATAACATCTTTGTGCGTTTTGCCAAGTGTTGTAACCCGGTACCCGGTGACACGATTTCGGGCTGGATCACCCGCGGGCGGGGTGTGACCATTCATCGGCGCGATTGTCCTAAAATCTTAGAGCTCGACACACAACGACGCGTCAGTGTGAGCTGGGCCAAAGACGCTAAAGCGCAAGCGTCCGCATCGATTCGTGTGACTGCGGTCGATCGACCCGGCATTCTTGCGTCGCTGACCAATATTTTTAAAGAACATGGCGTCAATATCAACAGCGCACTTTGTCGTAGCCCAAGCGATGGTGTATCCGAGACGCTGTTTGAAGTGACCATCGACAACTTGAGTCGTCTGCGCACGATTATGCGCTCGATCGGGCATGTCGACGGTGTGTACGACGTTGAACGTCTTTAGGGCGGCACACACGCGCCGTTGACGCGTGCGTTGTTGCAAGCGTTGCAGCTTGCATCATCGAGTGCTCGATTTGAAAGTATAGCCCAGCGTGCGTTAACACAAAGTTCGGCGATGGCGGCGTGGTTGGTTGCGTTCCAAACGCAACGATACCCGTCTTGTTGATTGCACTTTTGTGGTTCTTGCGCGTGGCAGGTTTCTCGGACAGCTTGCCAAGTTGACGCAGGTAATAAGTCCGGCCCGCACACCCCACCTTCTTTCGGTAGATCGGGAAAGTTTTTTGCGATCAAGTTGTCTTCAAGGGCTTGGGTAAGCTGCGTGAATGGATCGATCGAACCGTCGACGTATCCTTGAAAGGGGTCATCGGGATTGGTGTCTCCTTCGAAGATCGAAAAATGCACGTGACCAAAGCCGGTGGGAACGCCCGTGTTGCCTAGTTTGGCAATTTGTTGTCCGGCGCGAATCACTTCACCGACGCGCAGTGACGAGGATACGCTTGAAAAGTGCGTGCCATAGAAATTAACTGCGCCTCGCTTAATCACCACGCCGAGCCCGTTTTCTGCAGTGGGATCTCGACGAACCAGAACGACAAGTCCGGTAACTGGCGCCACTACAGGCGAGCCCAGCGGTGCCACGATGTCGTTACCCAAGTGCCCGCCAGGAACGTAGTCGTCGATGTTTTCGTGTCGGGTGTTTGTTCCGATGGCGCCAATGTAGTAAGGGTCATTCAGTGTGGCAAACCCGTCGATGGGTCGCACCGGAAACATTTCTAGGTGCGTGTCGTGTTCGTTGGTCGCCGCTTGATCTTGAACGTCGATGGCGGCTGATCCCTGGAAGGTGCAATCTGATAAGAGACACGAGAATATAAGAAGGACCGAATTGTAGAAGTTAAGCATTTTTTCCATATCATTTACCCAGATTAAGAACGACCCGCGGCGGTAGGGGCAGTGCCGCTTTAAATCTAGGTTACAGCCGTGAAGAGTGCAAAAAGCATTCCAAGTTTGTTTTTCTAGTGATGGTGTACGGTCATTGTGGCGAGGTGCTATTGCGTATGGTGATGGTGTGGCTTTATGCTGGGATTTGTTGAGGTTTTGGTTGCAGACGCACGATCATGAAGGCCAATAGGCCCCACTTGGTATGACTACAGGCCGCGGGTTTGGGTTCGCTTTCGGTGGTCCCTATCTTATCGAGTCAGGTAGCTCACAAGGAAAGGGGCGAGGTTCACGCCTGCGTGAAAGGCAATGCAGGGGCTGATGGCGCGGGTTCGCTCGCGAATCATACCGAGTGCAACGCCGGCAACAAGCGCCGGAACCAACGCGATGGTCAAGCCGTGGCTCAGTGAGAATAGAATGGCTGTCAGTACGATGGCGTAAACTGGCGTTGAGCGTGTTCGAACAAACCGATATAATGCGCCTCGAAAGATTAGCTCTTCGCTCGTTGCAGGTAGAACAACCAATGCAAGCAACAAGAGGCCTTGCTTTTGCCATGGGGTGTCAAGAAGCAAAGGCAAACGTTCATAAAAGGCATCGTGTGTAAACCACGATTGCATAAGCTCTGACAGCTTTGATAGTGGCCATTGTGCACAGAGCCCAGCGAGCGCGCTTGCCCCGACCCACATGTATGTGGCGGATGCTGTGTCGCTTAGCGCCAGCCTTTGATTTTTAATGCTCACATGCATACACCACGTTACCGCCGCGGCGGCCAGTGCTTGAGCAGAGGCCAGCGCAAGTGGTTCATAGATGAGCGTCGCGTATGCGGCGATGAACGGTTGCTTGTAAAGTGCCGAGCAAACGAATGCAATGATACGCAACGTGATAACACTGAGAAGCCAGAAACCAAGACATAAGAGTATGGCATCGCTTAGCGTAAACAATCGCGGGCGTGCCTGTATGTTGAAACGTGGCTCTTGCATGGGTTGTGGCGGGCGAACAAGCGTGCGCGAAAGGCTTTTAGCGTAGCTTGACAGTGTGCGCTATGATGCTCGGCAATGAACCGAGCAAAACACCAAGCGCGCGTGCTCGTCTGTGTTGCGGCACTTAGTGCGTTGACGCTTTTTCAGCTGGGTTGCGGTGCAAGTTCTCAGCATTCGCTGACTGCCGTTGAATACAGTGGAAAGCCGCTTTCAAAGGAAGCGCTCGCGCAGCTTTTGAGAAAATACTATCGCACGTCTGGCAGTGCGCCCGAGCATGCTGAGTTGCAGCGCGAATTGATTGCAGCGTTCAATGCGCGAACGCCGCTGGTGGTTCACGATCACCAATATGCGGCGATGGTCGAGCACGTGCGGCTTTATGTTGAGGTGTTGCCTCAAGCTGCCTATGACCAAGCAGCGTTGCCGAAGAGTTTGAAACCTTTGGCGCACGCGCTTTGGAAACAAGGCTCAAAGATGGGTGATGAAGGTCCGGCGCTCGCAGCGCTTTGGCTTTTGAGCACGTTGTCCGAGGGCGATGAAAAAACCAAATGGTTGAAGCAGTATAATGATCTTAAGCAATGGGGCTTTCAGGCGCGCAAAGGTCGTATTGAATCGCCTGGAGGTTACGATGAGTTGATCGATGTATGGAATGTGCACGCGCAACTCACACCCGCTTCGAGCGTCATGCGCACGTTGACGGCTTTGTATGTTGATCGTCCTAAAATCATAAAGCCCTATTTGAACCAACAAGGCAGCTTGGCGTCACAGCCCTTGTTGTTAGATGCGTTTCGCACCCAACTGCAAGCGTTGGGACAACGTGCATATGATGTGGTGGCGGTGTATCTGCGTGCACAAGTTATCGAGGGTGCCATCAAAGAGCTACGCGCACTCAAACCCCGCGAGGGTTATGAGCGCCGCCTTTTGAGTGTGCTTAATGAAACGTTGCAGGGAGATACGCGCGCCGATGCTTATATTAGTTTGGTGCAGGGTTATTTAGAGCTCGAGCGCTCTGACGTTGTGTGGGCCTTGTGTAGGCGCGGCGCGCAAGATGTGCCCAGCGATCCACGGTTTGCCTTGTGTTTGGCGCGCATTACAGCACTTCGAGGTGATGCTGAAGGTGCGGTAGAATGGTACGAGCTTGCGGTGCGGTTGGCGCCAAAACTGCGGCGTCTTTATGATGAAGCGTTTAGCGTGATTGAGCAGTTGGTCGAACGGCAGCTTGCTGAGCCACGTGCTGAAACCTTGAGCACGCTTGCAGTGTACGCGCATCGTATCCTTGAGCAACATCGCAAAGAATGGCCGAGTGAGCTTGCACCTTCGGGCGGTGAGATGGTGTACTTTATTTTGGGTAAGGCAGAACTCAATACCGGTAATCTTGATCGCGCGCGCATGCATTTAAAAAACAGCCTAGCGATGCGCGCCACTCCTGAGGCGATGATTGAACTTGGTTCGCTTGAAGAGCGCACCGGTCAACTCGATAAAGCACTTAGCTGGTTTGATGATGCTTTGTCGCTTGTCAAAAAGCAAAAACAAGATGATGACAAAGAGTTGCATGCTGACATCGAAGAAAAGATTGGCGATGCTTTGCGCCGTGCGGGGCGCTTGCCCGAGGCAAAAAAGCACTATCGTATTGCCTTCGATCGCTGGCAGGCGTTTGCCACGAATGATGACGCGCGAAGGCGCGCCTGGGTACACCTGAGGCAAGGTGTGCTTGAAGATCGCCTTGGGCATGACGCGCGCGCCGAGGGTTTGCTATTAATGGCGTGTAGCGAAGTGCCCGAGTCCACCGAGGTGTATGCCCAAGTGCTCTCGCATTTGGTGACGGCGAAGCCGCGACCTGAGCTAGCGTTGAAGGTGTATCGGCTTGCTGAGAGACAAACCACCCTTGATGCACAGTGGAAGGTATATTTTGCTCTGTGGCTTCAGCTGATTTATGAACGTGCGGGCGTTAAGCTTGACGACAGCGTGATCGCCGAGCTGCGCTCGCTAAACGGAAAAGACGCGTGGTGGAGCAAACTCAGCGAGTTTGCTACGGGTAAGCGATCTTATCAGGCCCTGCTGGGTGCGGCGAACGGGGTTGGCGAGCAAACCGAGGCCCATTTTTATGAGGCCGGGCGTTCGCTCGCTATCAGTGACAAAAAATCGGCGCGCAGCTTGCTTGAAAAAGTGGTTAGCCTTAAGATGCTCGGCTTCTACGAGTACACCATGGCGCGAGATCTGTTATTGTTGCCATAGAAAGAACGAAAGATGAACCGATTGCCAAGTTTAAGCGTTTTGTTTTTCGTGACCATGTCGGTCGCGGCGTGTTCAATTTTTACGGTGAAACAAGACGCGCTTGCGCCGATGCAGATCGCAGCGAAACGCCCTGCCAAACCTGCGCCGCGCGTGGTGCTTACACCATCGAGCATTAAGATTACCGAGAAGATTCAGTTTGCCTTCGACAGCGCGCAGATCAAGCCTGAATCGTTTGGCCTGCTTGATGAAATTGTGCAGGTGTTTGGCGAGAACCCGCAAATCGAGAAGGTGCGCATCGAAGGTCACACTGATACGACTGGTGCGGCCGAATACAATCGTAAGCTTTCTCGTTCACGTGCAGAAAGTGTGCGCGCGTATATTATTGCCAAGGGCGTGGCGAAGGGTCGCTTGGTGGCCGAGGGTTATGGGCCGGATAAACCGATCGCTGACAACTCGACGCCTGAAGGGCAAGAGCAAAATCGGCGTGTTGAGTTTAATATTCTAAAACAAAGCGATAAGAAGACGCTGGTTCAGGACGAGTAAGGAACGCAATTGATATGACACGGTTTCATTTCATTCTATCGATATTGGGCTGCCTGTTTGTAGCATGTGGGGGCTCGGGCCTCGGTTCTGAGGTGCGTCAAGACATGCAAGCGCAGCTTGAGTCGGCGCGCCCGATGATCAGCGAGTGTTATGCGCAAGCGTTGCAACGCAACCGCAAGCTGGGTGGCAATTTGACCTTGGGCATTACGACTCAACCGAAAACGGGTCAGTTTAGTAAGGTGACGGTTTTGCAAAGTGATCTGAACGATCAGTCGTTGCACGCGTGCATTGTTCAACAAGTGTCGCAACTTAAGCTTGGCAAACCCACCAAGACTGCGGTTGAAACACAGTTGCCCTTGCAATTGACGCCTGTAGATGGCTAGTCGCTGATGGCACAAGACTCGCGCAAGGGCTTCATGCTCGCGGGCTTTGCCTATCTATGGTGGGGATTTTTTCCGCTATATTGGCATTTCTTGCATGGGGTGTCGTCGCTTACAATTTTGGCACACCGCATTGTGTGGTCGCTTGCGCTTGTGATCGCATGGCTTATTTATCGGCAAGAGTTAGGCGCTGTGATCGCGCGAATGAAGTCGCTAAGAACAGTGGCGTTGTGTTTAACGACGGGGCTTTTGTTGATGATCAACTGGAACGTGTATGTGTGGGGCATCGCTGAACATCGCGTGCTTGAAACGAGCCTTGGTTATTTTATCAATCCGTTGGTTAATGTGTTTTTGGGCACGGTGTTGCTGAAAGAAAAGCTGCGACGCATGCAATGGCTTTCGGTGGCGATTGCGTTTGCTGGTGTGTGTTATGCGAGCGTGCTTTATGGTGTGCTGCCGTGGGTGGCGATGGTGCTGGCGCTTAGTTTTGGTTCGTATGGGCTGATTCGCAAAATGAATGTGGGTCTGGGCCCGATGGAGGGGCTTGGGCTTGAGCTCTTGATTTGTTTGCCGATTGCGTTTGTTCTTTTTGGCATAAGCCAAGATCCGGGGCGAGCGTTGCCTGGTTTTGATTCAAGCAAACATGTGCTGCTGCTTTTGGGTGCGGGGTTCATTACACTTTTGCCACTGGTGGCATTTGCGGTGGCGCTCAAACACATGAATTATTCGACCATGGGTTTGATTCAGTACGTTGCGCCGTCGTGTCAGTTTTTGCTCGCCATTTTCTTCTTTCATGAGAGCGTGTCGATTCATCGATGGGTCTCGTTCACTTTGATTTGGCTTGCGCTTGCGGTGCTGACCGTTGATCTTTTGCATCAGCGTCGCTTGAGCCTAAGACCGTCTGCGGCTTAAGCGCTGAGATCAGGTAGCGCTGAGGTCAGGTAGCCCCAAGCGCTGGGTACAATAGGACGCATCTTTTACAACTACAATGCATTTTTGCCGGATCATCTACGATTTTATTGGCTTTTCTTGCAGGTCGTCAGCTGGCACCCCTTTTGCTTTATTGGCTGAGTATGGACAACTCATCGCTTATGGATATCTCGCTTAAGACCTGTCTGCTCAGCCTCTTTTCGGCAAGCTTGGCTGGGTTTCTTGCGCTCGTGGTATCGCTCTAAAGTTGTTTCGTGCTAAGTAGTCAGCCACCGTGGCCGACTATATTTACAGCATGAAGGGGGTCAATAAGACCTACCCTCCCGATAAAAAGATTGTTACCGATGTTTTCTTGTCGTTTCTGCCGGGCGCCAAGATTGGCGTGCTTGGTTATAACGGCGCCGGCAAAAGTTCGCTTCTGCGCATCATGGCGGGTGTTGACACGTCGTTCACAGGCGAGGCGTGGCTTCGGCCGGGTGCAACCGTTGGATATTTTTCGCAGGAGCCTGATTTAGGTGATGCGAAGACGGTCGATGATGCCATGCAGATTGCGGTGGCGTCGACGCGTAAGTTGCTCGCGGACTTTGAAGCGTTGAGCATGAAGCTTGCTGAACCGATGAGTGATGACGAGATGAACAAAGTCATCGAACAACATGGTCGCGTGCAGGATGCCATCGAAGCCTGTGATGGCTGGAATCTGGACCATGCGGTCGAAATCGCGATGGACGCGTTGAGGCTTCCGCCTAAAGAAGCTGAGATTGCTAACTTGTCGGGCGGGGAAAAGCGCCGTGTCGCGCTTTGTAAGATTTTGCTTCAGCGCCCCGATTTACTTTTGCTCGATGAGCCCACCAATCATCTTGATGCTGAATCGGTGGCGTGGCTTGAGCAGCACTTGGCGCAATATACCGGCACTGTAGTGGCGGTGACCCATGATCGTTACTTCTTGGATAACGTTGCGGGTTGGATTTTGGAGCTTGATCGCGGCAAGGCGATTCCATTTAAAGGTAACTACAGCGCGTGGCTTGAAGCCAAAGAGGCGCGGCTCAGGCAAGAAGAAAAACAAGACGCCTCGCGTCAGCGCAAGATTGCCGCTGAGCTTGAGTGGGTGCGTGCGGCACCTCGTGCGCGTCAGGCCAAGAGTAAAGCGCGTCTGAGTGCATACGAAACGATGTTGGCTGAGGATGGCCGCACCAAACGCGACCCAACCGAGATCAATATTCCAGCCGGTCCGCGTTTGGGCGACAATGTGATCGAAGTGAAGGATATCGCCAAGGCGTTTGGTGATAAGTTGCTTTACGAACATCTCAACTTCCGCGTACCCAAAGGCGCAATTGTAGGCATCATCGGGCCCAACGGGTCAGGCAAGACTACACTTTTTCGCATGATCACCGGACAAGAGAAGCCAGATGGCGGTGAAGTTGCGGTGGGCGAAAGCGTGGTACTTGCGTACGTTGATCAGTCGCGCGATGTGCTCAACGGCGACAAGAGCGTTTGGGAAGAAATTGCCGAGAACCAAGACACCATTACCGTGGGTAAGTATGAGATTGCGTCGCGTGCTTATGTGGCGCTGTTTAACTTTCGCGGCAGCGATCAGCAAAAACGCGTTAAAGATTTGTCGGGTGGCGAGCGTAACCGCGTGCATTTGGCCAAGGTGCTCAAGAAGGGCGGCAACGTTTTGTTGCTTGACGAGCCGACCAACGATTTGGACGTTGAAACCTTGCGTTCACTTGAATCGGCGCTTGAGCGTTTTGCTGGGTGCGCGATCATCATCAGCCACGATCGATGGTTTTTAAATCGCATCGCGACGCACATTTTGGCGTTCGAGGGTGATAGTCAAGTGGTGTGGTTTGAGGGTGGATATGACGAGTACGAAGCCGACCGCAAGAAGCGCCTTGGTGCCGCGGCTGATCGACCGACGCGTGTAAAATACCGCAAGTTAACGCGTTAGCGTCTTTCTTTCTGACAGGTTTGTTCGCGACTTGCGAGGAATAGAACGCCTCGTGGGCGAAAAAGCACAAATAATGGCGCACCTTCATGTAAACTGAGGGTTGTGTTTGTTGGTGTGTGTGAAAGGGATGTTATGACGTCGAGGGTAAATTTTGCGGTGCGCAAGCAGCTGCATGGGCTCTTGGTGGCGACGATTGTATTGCACGGATTCGCTTTGGCGGGGTGTGCCGGCAATGGAAACAATAACAGGCAAAAGATCGCGCTGACGGCGCTGTCGATTGAGCCCGGTGACGTTACACTGCAAGTGGATGGCGACACGACGCCTTCACAGAACTACAAAGCGACGGGTACGTATGCGGATGGTCATACCGAAGATGTGAGCACAAAAGTTGTCTGGTCGACCAACCCGAGCACGCTTGGTGTGTTTAACGCTGCGACTTTCACGACGGTCAAAGACAATGGTGGCGTGGGGGATGTGGTTGCGACGCTTGACGAACAAGTCGCGACTTCAAAGATTACAATCACGCTCAAGAAGACGGTACTCAATACGGCGGATGGCACATTACCAGACGACCCTGCTGCGAAATTTGCGGTGGTCGATATGGCAGGTGGCGCCATTAATCCTTCTTATGCGCCGCAGATTATTTATCCGACCCCGTCGGTTGTTTTTCCGCCGAACCTTGGTGCGGTTGAAATTCATTGGCGTAAGGTGGCGGCCACCACACTTTTTGAGATTTCATTTAAGAACAGCCTGACCGATCTGCGCGTGTACACGCGGTGTTCAAAGAAAGTGTCGACCTTCGACGATGGGTGTATTTGGTCGCTCGATCCTTTGGCGTGGCGGCGTATTGCGTATACCAACCGTGGCGCTGACGCGTTGAGCATGAAGATTCGCGCGACAGATGATTCGGGCACCGCCGTGGGCGAGTCTGCATCACAGACGATGGAGTTCACCAAAGATGATGTGGTGGGTGGTGTTTATTACTGGGGTAACAAGGGTTATGTGGATGGTTCGACGTCGACCATTTTTCGATTCGATTTTGGTAAATCAGATGGCACGGTTGAAGTTGCGTTTCCTTACTCGGTTCTAAAAAGCGCGCCTGGCAAGTGCGTCGGTTGTCATGTGGTGAGTCGATCGGGTAATCGCATGGCAGCGCGCAGTTCGGGCGGCGAACAAGGTTATTTGCTTTATGATTTTGGTATTTCGGATCCACTTAAAGCGGCGCTTGTCAATGAAACAGCCAACGCAGGTAACAAGACCGCACTTTGGTTTAGTTCGTTTAGCCCTGACGGTAAACAACTGGTGGCGTCACATGACGGCGTCAAAGCGCTTTATTTTTATAAGACCGATTGCTCGGTCGACGATCCTTCTGCGTGCGTCGAACCGACGTCGTCGCTTTTGACGGGTGAGAGCTATCTTATGCAGCCCGTGTGGTCACCTGATGGCGGCCGCATTGCATCGTCGGATGGCACCAAGTTTGGCAATGGTATTCTCGATAGTCGCATTGTGTATCTTGACGCCACCGCTGGGGGTTGGTCCGAAATTAAGGAATGGGTACCGCGTGTTGCTGGGCTCAATCGCACGGCGCCAAGTTTTGCACCCGATTCGTCGTTTATTGTTTTCACTCAGAGCGCGTGTGACGGCACGTTTGGTGTAGGCACTGATGACTATAAGTATTCTTGTTATGGCTATGCCGACGATTCGGCGCGTATTTATGCAGTGATGAAAGACAGCAACGTGCCCATTCAACTTACCAAGCTCAACACGGGCTCAGCACCCGAGGTGAGAACGGCCTTGAGAAACACGTTTGCGCGCTTTGCGCCGTTGACGTCGAAATACAAGTTCGGCAGCGATGAGGAGATTTTTTGGCTAACGTTTAGTTCGCGGCGTATACCGGGTTTACGGCATGAGCCTACGACGCAAAATGGCCGCGCTGCTTATTTGTGGATGGTAGCCATTCGCCCAAGCCAACTTAAGCAAAACATGGACCCGAGTTTTCCGGCGTTTGTTTTGCCGTTTCAAGACTTCGAAACGTCCAATCATATGGCTGAATGGACTGAAAAAGTGGTGACGCCGATCGCATTTTGAAAAACCTGTTGATAGTTTCTTAGCTTAGGGTTCTAAGGGTTCTACGGTGTTGGCTTGCTCGATAAGTTAATGGTGTTTGGTGCGGGTGCGTGTGTCGTGTTGCTCACCTCGTGTGGCTCGAGTGATGGTAAGAAGAACACGCTCGTGTCGCTCAGCATTGAGCCTGGCGATACGACGCTTCAGATTGAGAACGATACGGCGGTGTCGCAAACCTATTCGGTGAAGGGTACGTATGGCGATGGTCATGTTGAAGACTTAACCGCAAAGGTGACGTGGGGATTAGACCCAAGCTCACTGGGTGTGTTTAACGATGCGACGTTTACGTCGGGCACGGCGAATGGTGGGGTGGGTGTTGTGACGGCGTCGCTCAACAACGTTTCAGGGTCGGCCAAGTTGACGCTTAAATATAACAAGACCTTGCTTAACACTGCCGATGGTACTTTGCCCGACAATCCGCAGACGCTGTTTGCAAGCGAAGCCGCACCCACACCGGCGCGCAAACCAGAGATGGTTTATCCAACGAACGAGGTGGTGTTGCCGCCTAACCTGGGTGTGGTTGAGTTTCATTGGCACAAAGGCACGGGCAATACCCTTTTTGAGTTTTCGTTTACCAACAGCATTACCACCATCAAGGCGTATACACGCTGTGTGAAGCATGAAAGCACGGTGGCCGACGGGTGCATCTGGTCGCTTGATCCCGTGGCATGGCGTGCCCTTGCGTATACGAATCGCGGCGCAGAGCCCCTGAGTGTGACGATTCGCGGCACCAGCGATGCGGGCGGCGCTTATGGTCAGTCGGACACGCAGACCATCGAGTTTACCAAAGATGATATTTTGGGTGGCGTGTATTATTGGGAGAACACCGATCTTGGCGATAACAGTACTATTATGCGTTTTGATTTTGGTGAACCCGATAAAAAGCCGGAGCCAGCATTTGCGCCAGAGGTGGTGCAATCCAAATATAAGTGTATCGGTTGCCACGTGGTGAGCCCCGATGGCAATCTGCTCGCTGCGCGTAGCAATAGCGGAGATGCCCCGGACACGGTTAGTGTTGGTTATCTGCTTTACGATAATGCAAAGGCGACGCCGATCGTCAACGAGACGAGGCCTTATAAGGCCAACAACATGCCCGAGAACAATCAGCTGACGATTTGGTTCAGCGCGTTTAGTCCCGACAGCAAGCAGTTGCTTGTCTCTAAGGGCAATGTTGGCGACCTGATGATTTACAAGACCGACTGCACAGCGGCTGATCCGACGCCGTGTATGACGCCGGTGCAAACCATCGCCACCGGCGGTCTGTATACGCCGCACGTTGCGTGGGCGCCGGACGGTTCGATGATCGCGGCGTCCGAAGGCACACACTACTTTAGTGGCATGGTGGATGGGCGTATTGTGTTCTTTACGCCAACGGGTGATGGTGGATGGAGCGCGATGCAGGAATGGGTGCCGCGTGCAGAGGGTGTCAATCGTTTCACACCTTATTTCGCGCCGGACTCGTCGTTCATCGTGTTTACTGAAAGCAGTTGTGCGCCTGATGCGCAAGATGACACGCCGCCGGGTAATTGCGATGCCTATCACGATTTTTCATCGAAGACCTGGGGCGTGCTCAAGGATTCGCATACGCCCGTTTATTTTGAACGGTTGAACGCGAAAGGTCCGCTCGACACGACGATGAATTTGGTCAACACATTTCCGCGCTTTTCGCCTTTTGCGTCGAAGTATAAAGTGGGGGCCGATGAAGATATTTTTTGGCTAACCTTTAGCTCGCATCGTCGACCAGGCTTGAGGCCTTTGCCTCCGGGCAGCTCGCACAGCGCTTACTTGTGGATGGTGGCGATTCGCCCAAGCCAGTTGCGCGAAGGTAAGGATCCCAGTTTTCCCGCATTCGTGATGCCGATTCAGGATTTTGCAACGTCTAATCGCATGGCTGAATGGACCAAGAAGGTTGTGAGATCGATCGCACAATAACCGTAGCAGCCTTTGCATTCGTGCACGCGTGTTGCGTGATGGTGGCTTAGTAACCGCGCCGCGGACGAAAAAGCTTGACCTGAGGCGTAATTCGTCTCAAGTTTACGACGTTGTGTCATCGCCGTGCTCGGTTGGACGCTGTGCATCGCGGTCGCTTACTGCAGTGGGAGTTGAGCCATGCGTTTAAGGGTCTTAGGGTTGCGCGCAAGCGCAAAGATACGAAACGTTGCAAAGACGCTGACTGCTGCCAGCACAGTGATGGTCAGTCTGTGGGGCTGCGCGAGCGGATCGCTGGATGTGAGCAAACTGCATCAAGGCGATTCGTGTCAAACGCCATCGCTGGTGTGTGATTGTCAGGCGACGCCAGCCTGCGCATCGTCGGGCATTGGGCCGGCTGCGGGGGGTCCAGGACCTGACGCTGAGCCGCAAGGGTTTCCAGTGACGGTGGGTAGTGGACCGCTTGAACTCACACCCGAGGGTTACTTGAAGCTCAAGACGACGCCGATAGAAGATCATTTCATATGGATCAACAGCACGGGCACGGGGCAAGTGACCAAAGTCAGCACGCGCGCAACCAACGCGGATGGTACCTTCAAGCCTTTGGCGCGCTATTGGACTGGCCCGCGCACGGGCGCACCGGTGGGCGGCGATAAAGCGGCAGGTGGTGATGGTGGCGCAGTGCTTGGTAACGATCCCTCTCGTACAGCGGTTAACTCGTCGGGTGATGTGTTTATCGCCAATCGCAAGTTGCATTCGGTGTCGTCGATCAGAGCGGTGGGTTGTCGTGGTACCAATACGTCGCAAGGCATCCATGACATAAAGCCTTGGGGCCAAGATGATTGCGTACAGTGGTACACCAACCTTGAAGGTAAGGGTGTGTTTCCGAACGAACGACTTCGTGCGATCGTGGCGCAGGACCTTTTTGGTTCTGACGGAGCGGTGAGCACCTATGTATGGGTAGGCGATTTCAATCGCAACTTATGGAAGCTCAACGGGCGCACTGGCGAGATTCTGCTGGCTACCACGTCGCCGACGCAATGTTATGGGTTTGCGCTCGATCGTTTTGGTCAGCTTTGGATTTCTGGACGACGAGGGCATGAGCATTATACCGATGGGTATTTGGGTCGCGTGAACACGCAGATCAGCGAGAACGACGCACGGTGGAATTCGCCTGTGTGTTATGGCGAAGGTGGTGATGCGGACGATCCTGATAAATGTGTGAAGCAAGCAATTCCGATCCCAGCGGGTGCAGGGGGTTATCGTAACCCTTACGGCATGACGGTCGATCGTGAGCAGAATGTGTGGCTTGCAGATCAAGAAGAGCCGGGTGTTAAGCGTGGCGGGCTTTATCGCTATAACAGAGCGCTTGATCCAGGCCTTGCAACCAATGCGCCCAACGGACGTTGGAGTTATGCGCCGCTCGGTCATCATGTGTATGGTGTGGCTGCCGATCGGTTGGGCTTCGTGTATGCAGGTGGGCTTGATTGGGGCGTGCATATTTTTTCTCGCGCTGCATTTCCAAGCAAAGATGCGAAGGATTATTTGCTGATGCCGAACTCGGGGCTGGGTTGGCCTTTTGGCATGGCCGTTGACTACGATGACAAGGTGTGGGCGATTGGACGCGGGCCTTTACCGGATCCGGCGAGTAATCCCAATCATCCGGTTTATCATTCGACGGATGATTTTGCGACGGTGATCAAGAAGACCGAGGGCGCTGAGGGCAGCGCGCGAACGCTGCGCGGGCCCGATGAAAAGTGGTACACGTTCTCGCTACACAATGATTCGCCGTACGGCACGCAAGCGATCTTTACTTTTCCGTATACGTATTCGGATATGACGGGAATGCAGACGCGTTATGCGACGACGCAGCTGGGGCGTTTTGTGCAAGTGCTTGAGGGGTGCACGCCTGCTGGAGGTGTGACTCACTGGAAGTCGTTTGCGTGGGCTGGTAGCACCCCGCCTGGTACATATCTGACGTGGTATGCGCGTACGGCTGATTCGCTTGATGCACTTAAGAACGAAAAGTTGGTGTTGATCGCCCAGACTCCGTCGGGGCATGGGGGTGATGAGCATCGTTTTGACTTGCCTACCTTGCTTGGGGGCAAAAGCATCGCTCGTTACCTTGAGATTCAGGTTGATTTGAGTGCGGATTTGGCCACGCAGGCGTCGCCCGTGTTGAGTGGGTTTGAAGCCTCGCGCGAGTGCGTATTGATCGCATTCTAGGGCGTAGGTAGGGAAAGATTGAGTGGCCTGGCCTGGGGGGAGGCCAAACCCGCTCACTAAGCGCTCCG
>JBGAKI010000062.1:0-19085 GCA_044224525.1 Polyangiales bacterium
TCGATCACGCTGCGCGCACTCTTACGCAGACCATAAAAAGAATAAGCCTGATCAGAATAACTCATAGGGTAAGGGGGGGGTGGCAGGGTGGGCACTTCTTGCAGCACTGGCTTGATATCATCAAGCTTTTCGACACTGTCCTGCGTCTCGATGCTTGCGCCCTTGTTGTTACATGCTGAAAGGCTCGCTAAAGCGAGGAATAAAGACATCATAATGCTTGTTTTAACTAATAATGGCTTGGCGCCTCGCAATAACGTCATGGTTGCCTCGTTGGTAGGTTCTTAGGCTTTTTAGGTTACTACGCCTTTGGCGTGCGACACAACATTACGTTTTTGGTTAGTATATCAATTGTATTACAGTCGGATTGTAAAAAAAAGATCGGGTACGGGAATAAACCTCTGGTCTCGGTTGTTATAGATGTGAAGGCACAGACTGGTACGGGGTTATGGCAAAAACAGCAAAAACAATTTCTAAACCAAAAGCAGTCAACAAGGCGCCAGTGAAGCTCGTAGCGTCCAAGGTTACGGCAACCAAGGCAGTGGCGGGTCTCAGCGCAAAAAAAGCTGATAACAAGCGCTCGGCCGACAAGAGCGAAAAGCTTGAAGTGACCGAGAATACCGCGCAGGCGACGACCGAGAACGAAGAAGAGATGGTCGAAATGGAAGATTTTGGTTCCATTCCCGAGCCTTCTCCGCAAGCGTTGGGCGAAGCTGCAACCGAGGCTGAGCGTGCATTGAAAGAAATGGCGCGCCAAGGTGCCAGCGATTCGACGCTTTCTTATTATTTCCGCGAGATGGCCAACCACAAAGTGCTCTCGCCATCCGAAGAAATCGAAGCAGCCAAAGAGGTTGAGCGTTTAGAGGTGGGTTATTGGGAAGTGCTTTTGTCGTTCCCTCCAACCATCGAGACGGTCGCGTTGGTGTTGTCGCGTTATCTTGAGAAGCCTTTGGCTGAAGTGGCCACATTGCAAAAGATGGCGCGCTCGATTCGTTCTGAGAAACTTACCCGCACCACACAAAAGAAATGGGATGATGTGGCGACTGCACTTTCGCGTCAGCTGCGCATTCTTGATTCAGACCGCATTTTTGTGAGCCAGGCTGATCGCGCAGTGCATCGTCTTGCCGGTGATTTTGCCACCGAGCGTGATTTGATGGGCCAAGAGATCCGCGTGACTGCAGCCTTCAAAACCTATTTGAAGCAGGTCGAAAAAGCGCGTCGTGATCAGTTCGCCTCAAAGAATCGTTTCGTGGCTGCGAACCTGCGTTTGGTGGTGTCGATTGCGCGTCGTTATAACCGTGGTCGTTTGCCGCTCATCGATTTGATCCAAGAAGGCAATATCGGTTTGATGAAAGCCGTAGAGCGTTTCGATCACAATCGTGGTTACCGCTTCAGCACCTATGCTTCGTGGTGGATTCGTCACGCGATCAGCCGCGCTTTGGCTGACAAGGGTCGCGCCGTTCGTATTCCAGTGCACATGCTCGACACATACAACCGTGTTGCGCGCGCCACACAAGCGATCGCGACACGCACAGGTCACGAGCCTTCACCTGAAGAGCTTGAGAAAGAGACAGGCATTGCTGCCGACAAACTCGAGAAGATCAAAGGTTATTGGGCCGAGACACCGTTCTCACTCGATCGCCCAGTGAACGATGAAGACGGTCGGAAATTCATCGACTTTCTTGAGCAAGAGAATGTGCCTACGCCTCACGACGATTTGGTGAACCAAAAGTGGAGCGAAGAAGTTCAGCGCTTGCTTGCGACACTCACCCCTATGGAAGCGCGCATTCTTCGTTGGCGCTTTGGGTTAGACAATGAAGATGAGCTCACGCTCAAGCAAATCGGTGATAAGTACAATCTTTCACGCGAGCGCATCCGTCAGTTGCAAGAGCAAGCCTTGTCGAAGATTCGCCGGCAGATGAAAGAGTAGCGTAGACGCTACCAAGTCATCAGGGCTGTATTCTGAGTTTGTTCTGAGTTTGTTCTGGGCCATCCCACCATGCGGTGCGGGTGGCCTTGTTGTTTTGAGCAAAAACAGCAGTCATGCGCTTGACATATGACCGGCTTGGCTTTAGCTAATGCGAGGCTTCGTCTGATCTCTGACAGTGTGAGGCCGCGTAGCATTCAAACTAACCACTCCAGCTTTGGTGGAGTAAGCGTAGGGAATGAGGATATGAACAACATCAAAACGAACAAACCCTTTATCGCGCGAGTGACTGGGCTTCTAGTCGCAGCGGTGGCCGTCACAACGACGCTGCTTGCGGCGAGCGGATCACAGGCGCAAGCCGGTGGTCGCGTCTTTATCGACAACTTCCGTCAAGCGGTAACCACCGAAGACGGTTTCGCTATCAATCGCCCGATTGATCGTGGTCATGGTAAGTTCGGTGTCAGCATCACCGGCGACTACGGCAAGAACGAGCTTGTGTTTGGGCAAGCCAACGGTAGCGATATCTCCATCATTAAGCAGGCTGTCACCGGCCAAATGACCTTGTCATTGGGTCTGTGGAACCGCTTGGTGCTTTTTGCTGGGTTGCCCGTCAACCTTTGGCAAGATGGCACAGGCGTCAACGGCACCTTGAACGGTACTGCGTTCACGCTTAATGGCCCAGATGACCTTGCAATGGGCGATATTTGGTTTGGTGCACGTATTCGCATTGCCGGCGAGCGCAACGACAAAGCTGCATTGGCTTTGCAGTTGACAGGCACTGCGCCCACAGGCCGCAAGGCTGACGACACCATCACCTACTCAGGTGAGCGTGGTTTTACCGGCATTCCGATGTTGCTGGCTGAGGTGCGTCCTGGTCCAGTGATCATCACCGCCAACGTGGGTGCGCGCATTCGTGAGCGTTCAACACGTTTCCCAACCAACCCTGTCAACCACGAGTTGCTCTACGGGTTGGGGTTGACGGTTCCTGTCGTCAAGAACACCTTCAATCTGTATGCTGAAGCCTATGGCGCGACCGAGCTTTTTGCTGATCGTGGCCTCAGCGACACAAGTCAATTTGGCAAGAAGCCCGTTTCGCCGCTTGAGGCGATCGGTGGCTTCCGTTATTTCCCAGGCGGCGGTTTCGCACTCGGTGCGGCTGCAGGCCCGGGTCTTCTCAAAGGTTACGGTAACCCTGATTTCCGTGTGATCGGAAATATCGGTTGGGCGGCGCCAGTTGACGAGAAGAAAGAAGAAGCTGCGGCGGTTGAAGAGATTCCCCCAACAGTTGATGCAGATGGTGATGGCGTGGCGGATGATGCCGATCGCTGCCCACAAGACGCAGAAGACCAAGATGGCTTTGAAGATGCTGATGGCTGCCCAGACCTTGACAACGATCAAGACGGCATTGCTGATGCGCAAGATCAGTGTCCGGCCGATGCGGAAGACAAAGATGCCTTCCAAGACGAAGATGGCTGCCCAGACCTTGATAACGATCAAGACGGCATCCCAGACGCCAACGACAAAGCGCCCAATGACGCTGAGGATAAAGATGGCTTCGAAGATGACGACGGCGTGCCTGACCTAGACAACGACACCGATGGCGTGCCAGATGCGCAGGACAAGTGTCCAATGGCACCTGGTAAGTCTGAAGATGAGGGTTGCCCGAAGGCTGTTCGTATCGAGGGCAATCAGATCAAGATCCTTCAGCGTGTTGAGTTCGACAACGGCAAGGCCACTATTCGCAAGCAGAGCTTCCCTGTGCTTGAAGATGTGCGCATTGTGCTTGAGACCAACAAGCAAATCACCAAGATCCGTGTTGAAGGTCATACCGACAACAAGGGCAAGGCTGATAAGAATCTGACGCTTTCTCAGCAACGCGCTGAGTCCGTGAAAGATTGGCTTGTGCAGCGTGGTATTGATGCAGGCCGCATCGAAGCTGCTGGTATCGGTCAAGAGCGTCCGATTGCTGACAACAAGACCAACAAGGGTCGCCAAGTCAATCGTCGTGTGGAGTTCCACATCGTCGATGGTGGCACCGCTCCCGCAGCGGATGCGCCTGCGGCACCCTCGGCTCCTTAGTAAGGTAGTCGATAGCAGTACAGAAAAGGCCGCTGGAGAAATCCAGCGGCCTTTTTGCTTAAGCGAGCATAGATTGAGCCTGCACTTGCACGCGCCGCGCGCGACGCTCAGCTAGGCCTAGAACAACTCAACGTTCTGTCTGTTTGGGTGTTAGCCAGTAACGTCGACGACGACGACTGAGATGTTGTCGCGGCCGCCGCGTTCGTTGGCAAGGTCGATGAGCTTTTTACACGCTTTGTCGCGTGGTTCGGCAAGAATCGCGGGGATTTCGTCGTCTTGCAGGTAGCCGTGTAAACCATCCGAGCACAAAAGAAAAGCGTCACCCGTAACAATTTCAAAACATCGCGTGTCGACTTGAACGTAGTCGCGGCTGCCCACCGCACGCGTAATGACGTTTTTATGGGGCGATTTGGCGGCGTCTTTTTCACTAATCAGGCCCTGCTTGATTTGCCAGGCGATGAGTGTGTGATCTTCGGTCAGCCGGTAGACTTTGCCGTCGCGAACCAAATAAATACGACTGTCGCCGACTTGGGCGGTGATGCCTGTATTGCCAATAAGCATCAGCGCAGAGAGGGTGGTGCCCATGCCTTTGCGCTCGGGTTCGTGTTCTGCAAGCGCGTAAACGAGATAGGTTGCGGCTTGCACTGAACTTTCAAGCAGCCGAATGGCTTTCTTTAAGACGTTTTCGTCGAGCTCGCCATCTTCGAGTTTTTTGATCGACTCGTACCCGCGACGCACCATTCCAACCACGGTGTCGAGAGACTCTTGGCTGGCTATTTCGCCGGCGGCGTGGCCTCCCATGCCATCTGCGATGGCGTAAAGACCAAGTTCGTCATTGAAGAAGAAAGCGTCCTCGTTGGAGGTTCGTTTTTTTCCGACATCGGTAAGGCCAATGCTTCGTCGTTGCACAGGCTCATTGTATCATGGGAGAAAGAAGAAGGAAAAACAATGCGGTGGTTTGATCGAAATTACTCGTAGGGTCGCTCTAGATAGAGCACGGGATCGTCGTGCCAAATGCCCTTGGCATCAATTGTGGCCACACGTTCGTATGTCGATAAAACACCATCGCCGTCAAGGTCTGCCTCGGCCCGAAAGACCAATCGGTTGTCGATGGGGTTGCCCACCAAGTTGCGACAACCTGCCAAGGCGGGCAAAAACGTGTAACGAAAACGCACTTTGTGCGGTCTAAAACCTAGCATTTTCCAGGTTGGGTCGAGTGGCTGCTTGGCGCTGTCGAATTCTTGAAAGCGTCCGTCAGGCGTCAATATGCGGGGCGTGGGACCTGCACTGGGTGGCACACAGCCATGATGAACGAGCAGGCCGCGGCGATGCTCGACGTGATAATATGAACGAGTGTTGCGGTATAGCCAGGTTAGGCGTTCAGAGGCTTCGGTTGTTTTAGAGCTACGCAGTGCCTTCAAGAACGTTGGAATGGCTATGGCCAATATGCAGCCGAGCAGGGCGATCAGCGCGACTACCTCGATGAATGAGAAACCGTGGGTGTGTGGTGTATGACGTACACGATTAGTCGGTATCGGATTCTTCAAGTGACGTGGCATGGTGTCCAAAAACGCCTGTTTTCAAGTTGATGGTTGGGAAGGTTTGTGCCTCGCCCAGCAGAATATGCAGGTTGGTTGGTAAATACGGCCATTGGGTTTGATGTCGGCGTGCCAGTTGGTCGTTGGCCTGCTTGAGGGCGTCACGATACGCCTTGTCGCGCAAGCCGGCAAGCTGCATGGCGATTTGTTGACGCGTGTCGTCGTCGTTGACGGTGGCGTACATTTCTTCAAGATGACGGATGGCTTGTGTGGTGGCGCCCAACTGTTTTAGCTCGCTGACGTTGGTCAGTACCAGCCAAGGTGGGCCTTTGCCCATGCGCGCGGCTGCCAACATGTAATCGATGGCTTGTCGCTTGGCTTCGCGTTTTTCATGCTCGTTTTTCAAAAGCGGCACAAGTTCGAAACGAAGTGTGGCACCCAAATCCCAAGCCAGTTCGCCATCATCGGGGAACCGATCAGCGCCGCGTTTAAGAAACGAAATGGCACGTTTGACGTCGTTGACGGTCACTGTACCCGTTCGATAGATGGCGCTGGTGCCCACCCAGCGGTACACCGCTTTGAAGTTTTCGTCGAGGGTCAGAATCGCGTTCGAGTAGTCGTAAATGTGGACGCTGTTGCTTTTGTGACGGACTTCTTCGCCAAAATAAATGAGGCCTTTGATCCAAAGCATGTCGGCGAGCGTTTCTTTGTAACCAAGACTGAGGGGCGATAACCAGCGGTTGTCAGGCACGACGTAGAGGTCTTCGTAGCGCCTGGTCGCCAAATACTGCTGCATGCAAAAGAGGCGCAGCTCGGCCAAGCCAACAATGGCAAACAGGCTTGCACAAAGCAGCCCCAACGGTTTAAGCCAACGGTTCATGAACGTGTGAGCATACTACCAAGTTATGCGTTAAAAGAACAATCCCTCCAAGCTTTCGCCGGGAGGGATTGTAAGGGTCAAGTTATAGTGTAACTTGTTGCTTACTCGATCTCGTTCTGTACGAAGATACCAGGCGCTTTGATGAAGTCGCGCTCGGCGTTCGTACCAGCAGCAACCTCGAACAAGCTGGTCGTACCGTCAGCGTCAAGGTCACCAATCGATTGGAACGAGTAGAGGTTAGCGTTCGCGCCTGCGTTACAAGCGTCAGCTGAACCAGCGATTTGGTAAGCATAATAAACCGGGTCAGCAATCGTGAAACCGATACCAGCGAAGCTGGCGTCAGCAGCGAATGCAGCGGTTTGTTTTTGCTCGTTAGGCGTTGCAGGAAGCGGGCCAGCGGCAGCAACCGAACAACGCGAACGGAATGCGCCGGTCACGCCTTGAGCAGCACGCTCTTGAGCGAAGTAAGCAGCAGCGCCGGTATACATCAGCTTCAAGTTGCTGGTGGCTTCAGCGGTTTTTGAACGACGGATATAACCGATGAAAGCTGGGATAGCGATGGCTGACAAAATACCGATAATAGCGACCACGATCATCAGCTCAATGAGCGTGAAGCCTGCTTTCTTTTCTAATAGCTTTTTCATACTTACTCCTCTTTCTTTTTTCTCCGCCGCTGGGCGGTGTTAATCATTTCACTAGTGTGCTAATGCAAGCCCCGTGCCAAGTGATATGTGCGGCGTGAACACGGGAAACCCCGTGAAAAACGCAGTTTGTTGTTTTACGTGGCGCGAGCATGCGACAAAAATTGTCACTCATCAGGGGTTCTACTGACAAAAAAAATACTTATATAAACAGCTGTGCTGCAACTCGGGGGTTTATCCATGGGACCTGCATCGGTGCACCGCTTGGTGACACGCACTGAAGTGCATGTCACCGGGTATCGATCATCGGTGACACGCACTGAAGTGCATGTCACCGGGAGTATATTGGTGACATGCACTTCAGTGCGTGTCACCGGATGTCGCGGATGTCAGGGCTTATTCCCAGCCCTTGGCTTCGCTGATCCAGATATTGCTAGCGGCCGAATAACCTTCGAAGATGACGACGGTGCCGTCGCCATCAAGGTCGGCTTGCGCGCGCTGTACTGCCCAAAAATCGCTGCCATCGTAGCCCAAGCCGCCGGGCGGGGTAGTGCCGGGTGCGCCGGCGATGGTCGCATATTGAAAATAGACTTGGCCGTCGGGCGAGGCGCCCAGTTGTGTCCAGTTGCCGCCGCCAGGCCAGGCGACAGGGTCAGCGCCAGGCACTGCCGCGGGTGTATAGGTGCCCCAAGTGGCGCCGGAGACTGCGCAATATTGGCCGAATTCTGAGCGGTAAGCCTCTTGTTTTTGGCGAATTTCGCCAAGAAATGCGGTGGCTTCCGCCGTGCGCGATTTATAGACGTAGGACTGAAAAACGGGGATGGCGAGGGCCGACAAAATGCCGACGATGACGACCGCAATCATCAGCTCGATAAGCGAAAAACCTTGAACGCCCCGTTGATTGTGCATAAGCACTACCTTCCTATGGTGCCATAAAAGCCGGTATTAACCAAACACTACTTATTATTTTATGTTGCAACATTGCCGTACGATTTATTTAACAGGAAGCCTTGTGCGCGAAGTGTCTTCGGAAACGATATCGTCGATGCCTTCGTCGTCCAGGCCCAATTTGGCCAAGCGGTAGCGAAAACTGCGAAAGGTCATGCCCAGGCGTTCGGCGGCTTTAGAACGTTTGCCGCCCGCTTCGTTGAGGGCTTTGAGCAACATGGCGCGTTCAATGTTGGCCAAATAATCGTCGAGCACGAAACCTTGTTCAGGTAAATCAGGATCAGGCGTGGCGGGCGTGCCTGGTTCGCTTAGGGTCATCAAGTCGCTTGCATGGATGGTGCTCGTCGAGGCCAAGATGACAGCGCGTTCAACCATGTTTTCAAGTTGGCGAATGTTGCCAGGGAAGGGTTGTTTGGCAAGCCACGCGATCGCGTCGCTTGAAAAAGCGAGCGAACGGCCTTGTTCAGCGTTGTGTTTGTCTAAAAACACATTGGCCAGGAGCACGATGTCTTCGGCGCGTTGACGCAGCGGCGGCAGGTGGATGCGGATCACGTTGAGGCGGTAAAAAAGATCTTCGCGAAAGCGACCTTCGACCACTTCACGTTCCACTTCGCGGTTGGTGGCGGCCAAAATGCGCACGTCGACGTCGAATTCTTTTTGGCCGCCCACGGGGCGCACTCTCCTGTCTTGCAATACACGCAGCAGTTTGACTTGCAGCGGCAGTGACAGCTCGCCGATTTCATCAAGAAACAGTGTGCCCTCACTGGCTGTGCGAATCAGGCCCAAATGCGCTGACACCGCGCCGCTAAACGCGCCTTTTTCGTGGCCGAAAAGCTCGCTTTCCATCAGGTTCTCGGGCAACGCGCCGCAGTTGATGACCACAAAGGGTTTGTCGGCGCGCGGGCTTTTTTCGTGAATGGATCGTGCGACGACTTCTTTGCCAGTGCCACTTTCGCCCGTGATGAGCACACTGGAACGCGAGGGTGCGACCTTCTCGACAAGGTTCATGACTTGTTGAATCGCAGCACTCTTGCCGGTGATGCGTCCAAAGCGAAAACCTTCGCGTACACGTGCACGCAGCATTTGGTTTTCAAGAACGATGTGACGTTTTTCGAGGGCTTTTTCGGCCGTCGCGCGCAGCTCGTCGTTGCGAAAGGGTTTTTGCACGTAGTCATACGCACCCAGGCGCATCGCTTGAACGGCTTGTTCGGTGGTTGCATATGCGGTGATCATGATCACCTGCGTGGACGGATCGTGAGCGCGCGCAGCTTCGAGTACTTCAAGACCCGAACCGTCTGGCATCATGAGATCGCTAATCACCAGATCGAACGACGAAGCTTGGGTGAGTTGCTTCTTGCCGTCTTCGACATTCTCACAGACGGTGACGTCATAACCCGCGCGCTCGAATAGTACACGCAGGGTTTCGCGAAGACCGGCTTCGTCGTCGCAGATCAGTAAGCGAGGGTTCCCCACTGAAGTATTTTACACGAACGTAGTCAAAAATACTGGTTTTTAGGCAAGCGACTGTGGTTTGGGCTCGTGCGTGTCCTAGAAGCCGGCGCGGCGTTCTTGTTCTTCGCGGATGCTGAGCGCGTGCACGGTGCTGTAGGGCACGTACCATTGGGTGTCTTGTGCATCGACAATCGCGACGAAGTCTTGGTGCAAGGTGATTGAGCTGACGGCTTGCACGGCGAAAGCTTGGCTTTTTTCGCTTAAGTAGATCGCGGCCCGATGGTTTTTCTTAACCTTGTAGACCTGTTTGTTCGCTTCAATGCCGCTGCTTTGATCTAGGATGTGTTTGAGAACGTCTTCGGTTATCATACGGTGCTTTCTTACGAGGCGTAGCCAACCATAATCAAAGAATGAGCGTAAATCAAATGACAAAACACGATGAAGCCGAATGCCTGATCGTTGACAAGGTGGAGGGTGCTGAGGTGTGGACCCTGTCGCGCCCACAAGCACGCAATGCGTTGTCGATCGCGCTGATGCAGCGCTTGCACGACGAGTTGGTGCGGGTGAGGGCCACCACCGATGTGCGTGCGTTGATTTTGACGGGTGAGGGTGCGCAGGCGTTTTGTGCCGGGGCCGATTTGAAAGAGCGCGCCGATATGTCGCATGCCCAGGTGATCGCATTCTTAGATAGCTTTCGCGCGGTGAATCAGGGCTTTGAGCAGTTGCCTTTTCCGGCGATTGCAGCGATTAATGGCATCGCTGTAGGCGGCGGTCTTGAGCTTGCTTTGGCATGTCATTTTCGTTTGGCCGTGAGCGGTGTGAAGCTTGGCTTACCCGAGGTGTCGCTCGCGATTTTGCCAGGGGCCGGTGGCACGCAGCGTTTGGCGCGCGAAATTGGTTTTGCGCGTGCTAAGGAGATGGTGCTTTTGTCTCGGCTCATCGACGCTGAGCAGGCTTTGTTATGGGGGCTTGTGCATCGCGTGGTGGGGGATGCGGGTGTGCTTAAGCAAGCGGCCATTGATTTTGCTAAACCCTTTATTGAAGGGCCCGCGCTTGCGGTGGCGGCAGCGCTTGAAGCGTTGCGCGCGGGCCATGCAACGCTTGACGACGGACTCGATGCAGAGCGTGCGGCTTACCTACGCACCTTGAGCAGCGTTGATCGTGTGGAGGCGCTGAGCGCCTTTAAAGAGAAGCGTAAGCCACAGTATAAAGGGCGCTAAAACCGGGGTGGGTCGCATGTTGCTGCCTACTTGACTCGGGTGGATTTAGCGACCAAGTTCCCATGGCAGCAACACCATCGATACTTGATTTGATGGGCTTGATATAGGGTCGAAATCACAACTGAGAGCTTGGTGGAATCTGGAATCGCTCTAAATTCAACGCTTAACACGTTGAAATCAATCAAGAATTCTGTTACCAAGCAAACGGGTGACACAAGCGTTCATCTGCGCCTGGACGAAGCGCTCGAACGCATTGGTGCAAGCTTTGAACAGATTGAGCGCAGCCTTGCGCTGGCCACGCGGGGGCCTGCGCCGCTTGCTGAGGCCTCACAGCACTTGTTGATGTCGGGTGGTAAACGCGTGCGACCCACCTTGCATTTGTTGATGACCTTGGCACTCGAAAGTGATGTTCAGCGCGCCATTCCTTTTGCGGTGGCAGCTGAACTTGTACACAATGCGACGCTGCTACACGACGACGTGATCGATGAAGGCGAACAACGGCGCGGCAAGGTGTGTACACGCGTTGTGTGGGGCAACCTGGTGTCGGTATTGTCGGGCGATTGGCTTTTGACCGAAGCGTTGCGGATCGTTGACGAGCAGGGCGTTCAAGGTGTGATGTCTGAAATGCTCGCGACGCTGCGCGCATTGATCGAGGGTGAAGTGGCGCAGCTTAATGCGCGCAACAACTTGCAAGTGCTCGAAGACGACTATTTGGCGATTGTGCGCGGTAAAACGGCGTCACTTTTTCGTTTTGCCTGTGTGTCGGCGGTGCTCAGTGCGCAACGTGTCGAGGCGCGAAGTTATATGCCGCACGCTGCGATATTTGGCCATAACGTTGGCATTGCATTTCAGGTGATCGACGATGTGCTGGACATTCGTGGTAATAGCGAGCAGCTTGGTAAGCGTGCGGGTGCAGATTTGCGCGAAGGCAAGCTTACGTTGCCGTTTATTTATGCGCTGAAGAATGATCCCGAGAACATTAAACACTTGCTCATAGAAGCGCGCGATGCAAGTGATCAGACCGCGTATATTGACGCATTAACGCGTCACCCAGCGGTGCTCGATGGGTGTGCGCAAGCAAGCGCTTATGCCACGGCGTTGACTGCAGAGGCCATTGTGGCGCTCAATGCGCTTCCTAAGAGCGCGGCGCGCGATATGCTTCAAAGTGTGGTCGACGGGATGAGCGCACGCACGTTATAGCGAGTGTTGTATGAAGTTGTACCTTCGTTAATCAAGTGCTCAACGAGATGATGCGTGGGTTTGAGTCTGCGGTGCGGGATAAGTGCCAAGGTCGCGGGTTACAGGCCCAACATGGCGCATTGTAATCGTAATTGACATAATATCTATTATGCGAAATTGGCAATAGGTGGAGCGTATGCCGGGTTGCGGTCGGTAGCCTGCTAACGCTTAGCGACGGGGGCGACGTTCGAGGCCAAAGACCGTGCCGGCATTTGACACGGCAAAGACTCGCTCGTTTGCTTGAACCGGTGCGGCGGCGAATCCGGTATTGGCTTCAAGACGAAAAACTTCAGCGGCGTTGTTCAAACTGAGCGCGCGTAAGGCGCCATTGCTTTCACCAAAGATCACGTAGGTTTGATCGAGAATGATGGGCTCACTGGGTACGCCGCGCGTGGGTGTCGACCAGATAAAGTCTTGCTTTTCGATGTCGTAAACAATCAACCCGTAAAGCGCTGACGACATGACCAGGCGGCCGTGGTCGGCAAGTACCATGGCGCTGACTTTGCTGAGACGGGCGTCGTGCCAGAGCAGGTTGCCGCTGTCGCGTTCCAAGGCGTAGAGCCCTGCTTCGTACGATGCGACGATGATATGATCTTTGTAGATGACAGGTGTGGTGTCGATGTCGAGAAAAAGTGGCAAGCCCTCTTCGGGTTCAACTACGTCGCGTCCGGTGTCGAGTTGCCATTTGATTTCACCGTTAGACGTATTCATGGCGATTGCGGTGCCGTCGGAGAACGCGGTGAAGAGCGTGGTGCCATCGAGCACTAAACCTGCATGGCCGATAACACTGGTGGCCGGTACATTTTCGCGGCGATAACGCCAGAGCATGTTGCCCTTGTGTTTGTCGAGCGCGATGACCATATCGTTTTCGGTGACCACGACGATCGAACGATCAGTCAACAGCGGTGCGCGCCGCACGATGCCGTTGAGTTTGGCCGTCCAGATGCGTTTACCGTCGCGAATGCGATAGCCGTGCATATGGCCACCCTCGGTGCCAAAAAAGACCAACCCGGCGTGCGCATCGATGGCGGGTGTGGACAGTAGTTTGTCTTGGGTAGGGCGTACATAACGCACCCCTCCCCCGCCGCTGAGACTCCAAAGTTTGCCCGGGGCACTGGTGACAAAGAGCTGATCAATACCGGGTGCTGCTGCGGGGGCGCCGATTGTATAAGGAAGGTATTCGCCTTCGAAGGGCCGTACGGTGTTTTGACGCCAGACGTAACGCAGCGGCGAATCAAAAGAAATGTGTTCTTGTGTGCGGTCGTCGATGGGGCCAAGCGGTTGAAAGACGCCGCAGCCGGCGAGTTGAGCGCCAGCGATAAGCAGAAAAGTCTTAGGTGAGAACCGCATGGTGGTGTGCGTTACTGGGGCGCGCCTTTGCTTTGCATCGCGCGTAAAAGTTGCTGCAACTGCGCGGGGTCAAGATCGCCTAAGCCGCCCATGCCACTTTTGGGTTTAACCAACGCGGGATCAATTTGAGCGAGCAGGTTGCGTGCTTGATCGCCGAGGTAAGTGCCCTCACCCAATGCCGCCTTGTCGAGGCGTTCGTTGAGTTTTTGTAAACGTTTTTGAGCCTCGGCTTTTTTACCTTGGTGCAATTCAACCCGTGCAAGATGCAAATCGGCGATGTTCTTGGCGTAGGTGTCATTGATGGCGGCGAGCTGTTGATAAAGTCGCGCCGCTTCGTCGATTTTGTTATCGCTTTCTTTGGCCAAGCCCATGCCTTCAAGTGCTCTGGCTTCGGCGGCTGGCAGTTGGTTTTTTTGCGCGACGTTTTTTGCGCGCGCAAAAAGTTTGTAAGCGTCTTTGGCCTTGTTTTGTTCGAGCTCAAATTGGGCAAGGCGCACATAAGACCATGCGGCAGCGGGTGTGGTGGCATAACCCACGATAATTTTCTTGAGAACTTTGGTTTGTGCGCTGCGTTTTTCAAGGTCCGTGGCGAAGGTTTTGCCTGCGGGCGCATCGTCGGTGGACGTTTGCGTTCCGACCGGACGCGCGGCCATTTCGTCGGCTAAGTCGAGCAGTTTGGCCGCCTGTGTGCGACCGCGCTTGGCGACCCACCATGCTGCGGTAGAGACGGCGGCGACAGTTATCAAGCCAACGGCGCTGACCAAAAGGATGCTTTGTTTGGCGCGTAACCATTTGGCAACGAGGCTGGCTTCGCGCAGTGCTTCGGCTTGTAAGGGTTCAACGCCCCCTGCCCGGTCGCCCTTTTCAGTTTTTTCGGATGCTTTGCGCGCCAGACGTGCTTCAAGGCGTTGGCCAGGCGTTAGCTTCTGCGGATCGGAATTAGACGATGTATCACTCACAATCAAACCTCGTACTTAGGAGCGCACCATAGCAAAAGGCCAAAAAAACGCACATGGTTTACGGGGTCATGGTAGTGGATAAATTTCTGCGCTTTGGGCGCTGCTTGGGCAATAATAGCGAGCAATGAAACGCGCTTTGTTCGGCATCATGGCGGTAATATGGGGTTTTTCGCTGCCCGTTGCGGCTTACGAGGGCAACTGGACGCTTGAGCCTGGTATTGCCGGCGCTTACGTGAAGGATGCGACCCTGTCGGGTGCGACGTCGGTCGGCGGCGGACTTGCGGCCAGCTATGGCCTAAATGACATTTGGACCCTCAAAGGGTATGCGCACTATTTGGCTTCGCTCGACAACAATACCAAGGGTTTCGGTGTGGGCGGCGTGGAGTTGCTTTATACCGTTGATATTGCCGTGCTTGTGCCCTATGCGGGCGCAGGCGTGAGTGCAGCAGTGGATGTGGCGGGTCATGCGTATGCCGGGCCGCATGCCACCATGGGGCTTGATTGGCTGATCGATTGGGACCATGCGCTTGGACTTGATGTGCGTTATGCCTTTATGCCACTGACCGATGCCAAACATGATCGCATGTTATTGACGGTTGGTGCGCACTGGGCTTGGTTTTTCTGAGAGCGTCAGATAAGGACGCAGTGTTGCTAGCTTCTTTTTTCCGATGCCTTTGACGGCCAACAGATCATCGGGCGCGGAAAAACGATGTGATGCGCGGTAGGCGACGATGCGTTCAGCAAGTTTTGGACCGATCCCCGGTAAGAACATTAGCTCGGTAGCGGTGGCCTGATTGGGATCGAGCGTTGGCGGGGTTTGGGGCTCTTTGATGGATGCGTGAAGGTTGTTGCCATGACCTGCTTCGTTTTTGGGCGAAGTGTGGTGCGACGCCAGTGCCATGAGCGCAAGCATGACGATACAGCCACCGGCAACGTGACGTTGATCCATGCTGTTATATCGTGCAACGAGCGTTCGTGTTGCGTTGGTGATGACTTATGTGTCGAGTGCAAAGCCGGCGTGCAATGCTTTGACGGCGTCGTCAGCATGGTCGATATGAATAAGGCACGAGACTTTGATTTCACTGGTGCTGATGGCCATGATGTTGATCTTGGTTTCAGCGAGCAAGCGAAACATTTTGGCGGCGACACCTGCATGGGTGCGCATGCCTGAGCCGACGACCGATACCTTGGCCACGTTGTCGTCGCGCAAAATGTGTTCGTTGGCGCTCAACTCTTTGGCAACCTGCCCTGCAATTTTTTCGGCTTTGCTTGCGTCGCTCTTGGTGACTGTGAAAGTGATGTCGGTCAGGCCTTTTTCAGAAACGTTTTGGATGATCATGTCGACGCTGATGGCGCTATTGGCCAAGGTTTCGAATACGCGTGCCACCACGCCGGGTTGATCAGGTACGCTGCGGATGGTGAGCTTGGTTTCGTTCTTGTCGCAGGCAACGCCGCGCACCATGGCTGACTCAAGCGACTGGTCCTCGCCAACGACCCAGGTGCCGGGTGTGTCTGAGAAACTTGAACGAACGTGAACGGGAACTTGGTATTTCATGGCAACCTCAACTGATCGGATTTGTAACACTTTGGCGCCCAGCGATGCGAGCTCGAGCATTTCTTCGTAGCTGATGCGCGGAATCTTTTTGGCTTTGGGGCATACATTGGGATCGGTGGTGTAGACGCCGTCGACATCGGTATAGATTTCACACACCGAGGCCTTGACGGCTGCGGCGACTGCGACCGCGGTGGTGTCAGAACCGCCGCGACCAAGCGTGGTAATATCGCCTTTTTCGTCGACACCTTGAAAACCCGCGACCACGGCCACTTTGCCCTGCCCTAAAAGTTCGACGACTTTGCTTGCGTCGATGCTGCGAATGCGTGCTTTGGTAAAGACGCTGTCGGTGCGAATGCGCACCTGATGGCCGAGCATCGATTGGGCGGGCACGCCGCGTTTGACCAGGGCGATCGAAAGCAATGCAGCGGTGACTTGCTCACCGGTTGAAACCAGCGCGTCGAGTTCGCGTTGGTCAGGGTCGCTGCTAATCTGCTGACCCAAACCGAGCAAGCGATTTGTTTCTCCGGCCATGGCGCTAACGACGACGATCACCTGATGACCCTGGGCCACCGTTTTTGAAACACGGTCGGCGACGTTTTCGATGCGCTCTACGGTGCCCACGCTCGTGCCGCCAAACTTTTGCACGATGATGTTGGAAGTGTTTTCAGCCATGACCTGTGCGCACAAAGCTAGCAATTCGCCAGCAAAAAGCAAAGGCGTTCGCGAGGGTTAGCGCAAAGAAAGAGTGAGTTGAGGCTGGCTTGGGGGGTCAAACCCGCTCACTAAGCGCTACGCCTTCGGCTTCGCGAATCGGCCACACCGCCACCCCCCCCACCGGTTGAAGAGAAAAAACCAAAAAAGCAGTCCTAATTCTAGCGCAAAAAAAGAGTGAGTTGAGGCTGGCTTGGGGGGTCAAACAGTAGCGAACGATTCGCGAAGCCGAAGGCGTAGCGCTTAGTGAGCGGGTTTGACCCCCCAAGCCAGCCTCAACTCACTCTTTTTTTTTGCTAGAATTAGGACTGCTTTTTTGGTTTTTTCTCTTCAACCGGTGGGGGGGGCGGCGGTGTGGCTGGCGGATCGCTTTGTTTGGGCGGGTCGCCGTTTTCTTCGCGAAGTTTGCGCATCAGCTTATCGAGCACCATGCGTTCGATATATGCGGGGCGTTTGGGGATGCTCGAGAAAATGATGATTTTGGTTTGGCTGGTTTTTTCTTGGCTTTGCGTGGTCAAAAGCTCAAGGCTACCAGGCGCCTTGTTTTGTTCGTTTTCACCTGCTTCAAAGAGAATGTAGCCTGCTTTTTCATCGTTTTCGAGGATTTGGTAACCCAGATCCACGCGCACAAGGCGCACGGCGGTGCTCCAAACCTGCGCATAGGTGTACAGGGTTTCTTCGCGCTGCTTGGCATACGCATGCGGCACAAAACCCGCCGCAGTCAGGCTCAGTAAAAGCAGTATCCGCAAGAACATGCCTTATTTGTATCGCGGCAGTCGGGTTTTGCAAAAAAAGGCGCGCCGGCCCGGCGTTGCACTAGGGGGTTTCCTGCGGACACCCCTAGGATAATGTGGATTGTGTGGGGTGCGTGGGGGCGCTTGACTCGGCTGACGGAGCGCTGATCAGTTCCTTGAGGCGAATGCCAAGCAAGAGGCTTGGTAGTACACCAAAGATGATCAAGAGCACCGCTTGGCAGGTGTAGAGTAAGAAAATAAACAGCGAACCTTGATCACGCACGACACTTTCGACCAAAAAAAGCCGAAGCGCGGTTGAGGTGGCCAGCTGGAAGTTACCAAAAAGCCCCGGCCCTGCTGGTAGCAGTACCCCAAGCGCCAGAATGCCCATGCTGGCCACCGCTTGGCTAAGCGAAATGGGCACGTTACAGCCGTTGGCAAGCCACCACATCGACACCGCACAAAGCACCCAATAGATTAGCGTTTCGACTAGAAAACCGGCGGTCAGCGCAGGATTGCGCAGAACCCTAAAGCCATGGATAAGGTTATCGAGCTTTTCGGAAACTTTGAACGCGAGATTGCCAGAAAACCGTGACAAGATTTGATAGACAACCCGTACGGCCCGTTCTTGTTGCCACACGCAAATCGCAATAAAGATCAAGCCGCCAACAAACACCACGAAGGCAAGCGTGCCGTAAAATGGCAGGCCGCGCGCGATGGGATCATCGGTGCTTAAGGTTGGCACGGCGAACACGGCCCAGCCCACGCAAAGGCTTGTCAGAAGGCCATCGACCACACGTTCAACGGCTACGGTTCCTAACCCCGCCGAAACGCTGATGCCGTGACGAAACTTGGTGAGCGCAGGCCGTGTAAACTCCCCCAGGCGCAGCGGCAACATAAAGATGGCAAAGAAACCAATCCAGTTGAGCACCAACGAGTCAAAAAGCGAAACGTGTTTGATTGGTCGAATCAAATAACGCCAACGGCTCGCGCGAAAAAACATCGTTGCGATAAAAAGCCCAACGTAACCCAGAACAACGGATGGTTTGATGCTCGCCAGTTGTTTGGCCGAGGGCAGAAGCGGCACGCCACCGCGCGAGACAAGCCACGCGAAGAGCGCGGCGAATCCAAGTGAAATCGCCAACTTAAGCCATAGACTGTTTGAGGTGGTTGACTCGGTTGCCATGGCTCGGTGTGTTGCGTCAAGTGCCCAAGAGGCTTAAAGCTTGACGATTGCTGCTTTGGCGATTTCGTTGAGGCCGCGCGTCGCGTTACGGGTGTCGATAATCAGTTTGGCTTCTTTGGCAACCTTGCTGATATCGGTACGCTGATGATTGGCAAGTACGACAACACAATCATAAGACGCGTAGTCGGGAGCTTGGACGTTGGTCATGTCGAGCCCGTGTTCACGCAAGCGTGGTACATATGGATCGTGGTAGCTTACCTTCGCGCCCAACTGCGTGAGCAGCGTGATGACATCAAGCGCAGGTGACTCACGCACATCGTCGATGTCGTTTTTATAAGCAACGCCCAACGTTAAGACGTTGGCACCATTGACCGCAATTTTTCGATCGTTCAGGGCACGCGTGACACGTTGCACGACAAGTGAGGGCATCGAGGTGTTGATTTCATCGGCCAGTTCAATAAACCGCGCCGTGTATTGCAGCGAGCGAAGTTTCCACGAGAGGTAAAGCGGGTCGATCGGAATGCAATGACCTCCCAGACCTGGGCCCGGATAAAACGGCGTAAAACCAAAGGGTTTGGTGGCTGCAGCATCGATGACTTCCCAGGTGTCAAGGCCCAGCTTTTCACACATCAAAGCCACTTCGTTAACCAGGCCGATGTTTACAGCGCG
>JBGAKI010000063.1:0-18841 GCA_044224525.1 Polyangiales bacterium
CCAAGAGCTCAAGGCCGGCAAAGGTGAAAGCCCCACGTTGGCTGACAAAGTTAAGGTGCACTATCACGGCACACTTACCGGCGGCACCGTATTTGACAGCTCACGCGATCGCGGCGAGCCGGTTGAGTTTCCGCTACAAGGCATCATCCCATGCTGGTCTGAAGGTCTGCAGAAGATGAAGGTCGGCGGCAAGGCCAAGTTGATTTGCCCAGCCAACCTGGCTTACGGCGAGCAAGGGCGTCCCCCGCAAATCCCTGGCGGTGCAGCGCTCGTTTTCGAAGTTGAGCTGCTTGCAATCACCAAAGGCGCGCCCGCCCCAGCCGGCATGTCAGAAGTGCCTGGCGCGGCCAAATAAGCATCCACTGCTTGAATCAAACAGCCTGCGTCACACGACGCGGGCTGTTTTTATTTAAGCGCGTGTTCAAGCGCAAGCTTCAGATCGCGATAAGCGAACTGAAAGCCAGCCTGCTCAAGCTTGGCGGGCCTAACATCGATGCCTTCAAGCAAAAGCCGCTCACCCATCTCACCAAAAGCAATCTTGAGGGCCATCGCTGGAACCGGAAACAACGCGGGGCGACCCAGCACCTCAGCGAGCGTCGTAGTAAACCGCTGATTATTAACTGGATGCGGCGCGACGGCATTCACGGGCCCGTGTAGTGTGTCGGTCGACAACACAAATAAAATCATCGCCACTAAATCATCTAGCGCAACCCAGCTCATCATCTGCTCGCCGTTACCCACCTTACCACCCAGCCCCAATCGAAAGATTGGCAACATCTTGCTAAGGGCGCCACCCTCGGCCGCGAGCACCACACCGATACGCAGCATCACCACCCGCACACCTGCCTGCGCGGCGGGCCCGGTCGACGCTTCCCACGCTCGACACACCTCTCCCAAAAAATCATTCGCAGGCGCACTCGTTTCGTCGACAGGTACGTCGGACGCTTGATAGAAACCAATGGCCGACGCGTTCACCAGCACCTTGGGCTTGGTGCTCATGCTCGCAATGGTCCGCGCAAGCAGGGTGGTGGGCCTGACACGACTATCACGAATGGCCTCTTTGCGACGTTCAGTCCAGCGGCCTTCGGCCACATTGGTGCCACACAAATTAACCACCGCATCCACGCCTTCGATGGCTTGCGCATCAATGAGCGCATGATCAGGATCCCAATACAATGCATCGGCGCTTGTCTGATCTTGACGGCGCACCAACCGCACCACCTGATGCCCAGCATTGTGAAGCGCAGCGCATAAGCGCACGCCTACCAGTCCCGATGAACCCGCAACTAATACTCGCATCGATGGCTTCTTTCGTTACTCGCGAAAATTAATAAACTGCAAGGGAAGATCAAACTCTTTGCCTTTAAGCAGCGCAATCGCTGCTTGTAAATCGTCGCGCTTTTTGCCTGTTACGCGCACTTGTTCCTGCTGAATGCTGGTTTGAACCTTAATTTTAGACTCTTTAATTAAGTCGATGATCTTTTTGGCGTGTTCTTTGTCGATGCCTTCACGCAACTTGATCAGTTGCTTCACACTACCCCCCGCCGCTGGCTCGATCTTTTGTGCATCGAGCACCTTCAGTGAAAGGCTGCGTTTAACAAATTTCTCTTGCAGAACCTTAAGCGCAGCATCCAAGCGACCTTCGCTCTCAGAACGCACCACGATACCCTCTTTGTTTTGTTCAAAAGCGGTATCGGTTCCACGAAAATCAAAGCGCTGGTCGACTTCTTTAATGGCCTGCTGTAAGGCGTTTTCCACCTCATGATGCGCAATTTGCGAAACGATATCAAATGACGGCATGGCTCACCTCTAGCTAGCCTTATACCTGTCCACAAAGCGGGTGCAAGTCAAGAACAAGTCAAGAACGCGTCAAGAACAAGTCAAAAGCAAGCCGCGCAATCACTACCGCTCAATGCGGCACGTCTCGCTGCACCCGTCAAACGAATCACTGTTACCGTCATCACACCATTCGCCCGCGGCAACGATGCCATCCCCACACAAGGTGCGACAACGCGAGGGCTCTTCTTCACCACAACTCCAGCCAAGCTCGATCTCGCAGCGATTGTTGCAACCATCATTGTTGTTCAGGTTACCATCATCACATTCTTCTTCGTTGCTCAGCGCCGCATTGCCACACACATGTACGTTTTGTGCAACAAGTGCATGTTCAGGTTCTTGTGCTTGCGCGCGGCTCGCGTGCAGCGTTGACAACACGGTAAGTTTATCGTCGAGGTGACTACGGTACCCCCCCGAAAGCCTTACCGCTTGCACCTGATCAGCGCTGCCAAAACCATAAGGTGTAGCAGCCAGTTCAACATTAAATAGCTCCGCAAAATGCAAACCGCCAGGCAAGGCTTCAGGCGTTGAAAGCCCATACACACTGCCCAGTTGAAAAACGAAAAACCAAACACCCACGCTCAACATGATCATCGAGCGTCTAACTTTTTTTCTGCGAGAGTACTTCACTACGTATGTTCCGCTGATCGTTTCTGTTCGTCAAAACCGCTTACAGTACAGATGTAATTGAATTGAGTCGAACAGGGATCATTAACGAACCAAGGACTTGATGCTTAAGGCCTTGGGTGTCGAATTAGATCATTTCTTGCTTCCATTGGCGCCGCCCTCCACGACGACGCCCAAGCAGCACCAGCCCTACCAAGAGCAGCGCCACGCCCATATGGCTTGTTTTACCGTGATAACTGATGGAGCACTTGTTAAGCGCACCGCCCGCGGGGCCTGCACCATTTGGATCGAGGTAATCGGGGTAGCCATCGTTGTCCGCATCAGCCAACCGACCCTCAACCGCGTCTTCAATGCGGTCGCCATCCGAATCGGTATCCAAATAGTTGGGTTGACCGTCGCCATCCTCGTCTTCAAGGCCCAAACGTTTGGCGTCGTCGAGCTCGTCGCGCGTCAGAATGCCATCGCCATCGTCATCGCGATCAAGGTAATCGGCGATGCCGTCGCCATCGCTGTCGTCGTTGTTTTGATTAGCATCTTTGTTGATGTCTTCGATGCGTGTCAGCACACCATCACCGTCATCATCGGCATCGAGCGCATCGACCACACCATCCCCATCGGTGTCTTGACGGGTTTGTGCATTCTCACCCGCTGCACAAACACCAGCAACCGACACAGGGCCATCGCATAAGCCGTCGCCATCAGAATCCGCATCGTTGACGCTCGTGCCCACCAAAAGCTCAACGTCGTCGGGCACGCCATCGCGATCGGTGTCTTTAGGTGTTGAGCTGCTATCTAGATAGTCAGGCAAATCCGGATTGCCACTCATCACCGTATTCAACGCATCCGCGGGATTACCGTCGCCATTGGGATCGGGTCCCTCGGAAGCGGTCAACGTGCCATCGTTGTCATCATCAGGATCAAGATAGTTCGGCGTGCCGTCGTTATCGGTATCGTTGGCACGCGGATCGCCGGTGCCATCGCGATTCAAATCTTCAAACTTGGTTAAAATGCTGTCGCCGTCATCATCCGCATCACGATAGTCGGCTTTGGTATCGCCATCGGTGTCCGGCACGGTCACGGGCATGCCGTTGGTCATCATCGCACCATTGGTCGGATCGAAAGCATCGTTCAACCCATCCGCATCCATGTCTGCATTGGCCGGCGCCACGTCTTGCACGCCGTCGTGATTGGCATCGTTACCCTCAACACTATCTGGGATGCCATCGTTGTCGGCATCAGGATCAACATAATCAAGCAACGCATCCGCCGGTCCACCCATGGGCGTGTCTGAGTTGGGTAAGTTGCTTGGGTCCCCAAGCGAACTTGCAATGTCGTGCCAGCCGTCACCGTTGGCATCGCTGTTCATTGCGATGTTACCCACATTGTCGACGCGACCATCGTTATTGGCATCTTGCGCCGCAAGTCCAGCTTCAACATCATCGGCAATGCCGTCCGCATCCGAATCAAGGTCACGATAGTTTTTGATGCCGTCATTGTCGGTGTCAGGCAACGTCGCTGCACTGACCCATACGCCGCCCGTGCTGTCATCAACGCCGTCATGCCAACCGTCACCATCCGTGTCATTGCCCGCTACATCCAGGCGGCCATTTTTATCCGCATCGAACGCCGCAAAGCCGGCTTCAACCGTATCCGGGATACCATCGTTGTCTGAGTCTAAATCCAAGCTATTGACGATGCCGTCGCCGTCCACATCGGTATTGCCGCTGTCTTCTTCACTGTCGGGGATGCCATCGTTATCATCATCCACATCAGCAGCATCACCCACCCCGTCACCATCCGTGTCGGTACCGCCGCCGTTTGCTTCGCACTGATGTGAGGTCGTGTTACACATCGGCGTGGCCACACTGCAAAACGTGTTGTCAACGCAACCACCACATGAGTTAACATTGGTGTCGCAGGTCGTCGGCGCGAACCCACCCGGGTTGGGCTCAAGCACCCCCACCGGTGAAGGCGAAGCCTGAGCACCATGCGAGTCAGGACCCACGGGCTGCGTGCCTGCTAAACCAGAGTCGGTGCTCACACCACAGTTAGACGAGCTTGCTTCAAGCAGCACGTGACCACCGCCGCCGCCACCGCCTGGACCCACAATCGTGGGCGAATCGTCAGAATCACCACCATTGCCGCCACGCGCGTCGATATCGATGGCCGCAGCACCGCACGTTGCGGTCGTGGCAATACGCAACGCAATCGTACCGCCCGCACCACCACCGCCCGCGCCATCCCAACCATCGGCCGGTGCAGGTGCTGGAGGCGTGGCCCCTTTGGCGCTGATCACACCGCTACCTGCAAGTACATTGGCACGCACGTAAATAACACCACCACCCGCACCTCCAGCAGTGCCTTTGTCGTTGTTGCTGTCACCGGCGCCACCGCCACCACCCAGCACCAACCGCGAGCCTCCAACAAAACTCAATGCTGCGCCGCCAAAACCACCAACATCGCGACTGCCGTCATCGCCACTATAAGAAAAACCACCCAGGCCACCTGCGGATCCGTTGCCGCCACCGCCACCGCCCGCGTTATGACAATCGCCACCACCGCCCGCATTGGCAAACACACCACGTCCACCGATGCCTGCCGCGCCAACCGCATTTGCCGAATAGCCTGTCGGCACCAGGCCCTCGCCCTTCGACGCAAAACCCAAATCGGGCTGACCATCAAGCGCGTTACATCCGCGCGGCGCCGCCACTACATTGCGATAAACACCACCACGAAAGCCCGCTGCATTGGCATCAACGCTGCCATTGTTCGTAACCGTGCCCGTAGCAAAGAAAATCAACACGCCGCCCGTAGCGCCATTCCACGCTTGCGGCGCGAGCACTACGCCATTGTTGATAGTCACATTCTTGTATTCAGGCACACGCACCACTTGCGACTGATTGGCCGCGTACGCATTCAAAAGCGGATTGGTCAGCTCAATTGTGGTCGCATTCGTGACGGCGTTAATACGCGCGAACTCGTAACGACCAGCGGCGGACGCGCTCAAATCAATCGCTGCGGGCGTGCCGTTGGATGACGCGGCTTGCGTTAAACCGGTCGCTTGCCACACCATCACCAAATCACCTGCCGCGTATCCGGCGCTACTCGCCACGCTCAAGCTCGTCGCCGCCGCTGCAGCAGCCGCGGTCAATGCGGTGTAGACGTTGGGCGTCGCATTTGCCGCAAAAGTGACGTCACCATTGCGCCCTGTGCCCAACCCGAAGGTATCGGCCTCGGCAAAAACCAGCGCTGGGCTGATCAATGCCAGCGCAATCATTACAATACTGTTCTGAGCGTAACGTTTCATCCATGACTCCGAGCAAGAGGTCTAGCGCTCAAGGCATAGCACATTCATGCCAAAACGTTGCCCACGCCTGGCGGACTCAACAAATAACAAATATTATCAGCATATTACACTACAATGCCGTCAAAGCATGTTTAGGCAACTGCGCGTCAGGAGGCCTCACATAGGCAGGTTCTAGCGAATGCAGTTCGGCACCCCCCTTTGCTTGAAAACGCTTTAGCGCACAGCGCGCAAGCGCCGATGCATGCACGATTTCGTCTTCGACCGAATACACCAAGGCACGCTTCAACTCAGGCAAATCGCTGGCATGTGTTCGCGCCCCACTGCCAAGCACGTGCAACCGTGACACATCAACCACTGTGCTTACGCTGCGCGCGGCATCCGTAGGCGTGGCATGAAAAGGTGCCATCACTTCAACAAGCTGACCAGGCTTGTCGGCGTATGCGCGATAAAGCGCCGCGTACACCTCTCCTTTATAAGCATTCGTCATTGGCATGATAACGCGATCATCTTTGGCTACATTCATCGCCAAGACCTCGAGCGAACACACACCGACGATGGGCTTACGCGCGGCATATACCAACCCTTTGGCCGTCGCCACACCAACGCGCGTACCGGTAAATAACCCGGGGCCCAGTCCCACGGCAACCAGATCGATATTGGCAAACGACAACGCACCCCGCGCGAGCACCTGTTCGGTTAACTTGAGCAGCCGCTCAGCATGACTCGATTGCCCCTCAATCTGCATCTCAGCGACAAGCGTCTCGTTATCAAGCACAGCCACCGACATCACAGGTGAAGACGTATCGAAAGCAAGAACGCGCATCTAGCGCGCAAGCCTAGGGTTAAACCTAGCCCGCGCAAGCGATTATTCGAACAAGCGGGAAGTTGAGTTGAGTGGGGCTGAGCTGAGGCGAGCTTCGCACACGGCGGGCGGGAGCGCAGGCGCAGTTCAGCCGGAGCGAGCGGGACCCGCCACGGAGAAGTTCGCCTCAGCTCAGCCCCACTCAACTCAACTTCCCGCTTACCTAAGCGTCGACGAGTAAAAGGAAGCCAACACCAAGACCATTTGCGACACCTGCATTTTAGGCTAGATTTGCCGCGTGCTTGGACTCATCACACCTAGCAAACGCGAGTGGGTCGACGTCGCCGAAAACCATTTCGACGCGCTGCTGGCCGATCACGCGCACTGTGAACTCAAAGCGGCGCACAGCGCATTGAGCCTCGTGGCGCGTTACGGTTTTGAAGCACCATGCTTGGTTGAACCTTTGATTGCGCTCGTACACGAAGAGACCCAACACTTCAGCGAAGTTGAAGCCAAGCTCAAAGAGCGCAGCGCAACACTTACGCCGCCTCAGTCCGATGCCTACGTGGTGGCACTCAAACAAGCCGCCAAACGCACACGTGGCGACCGGCCACCTTTGCTCGATCGACTTGTGGTGGCGGCCATGGTCGAAGGTCGATCGTGCGAACGTTTTCGCTTGTTAAGCGAACACTTAAAAAGCAGCGAGATGCGCAGTTTTTATCGCGAGCTGATGCGCTCGGAAGCCACCCATTTCACGCTCTTTTCGGGCTTGGCACGCACACTCTTCGGTGACGCCGAAGGAAGAACCCGCCTGGACGAGCTCGCCCGTGAGGAAGCGACGATTGTCGAAAACCTGCCCCTTTTGCCGCTGGTGCACGGCTGATTTTGCTGCCAAATGGGCTATATTGCCTGTTGACATCGCCCTTGGATCATCTAACCTTCCCCAAACCAATGTCTCAACCCCCGCCCTCACCGACGCCAAGCGACGTCGCTGCAACAAGCGCCATTAGTGCGGACGCAACATCTCATGCTCAAGCGCCTTCAACCGCTGCTCAAGCGCAATCGTTTGTCAAAACGCTAATCTTCTATGTGGCGTTGGCAACCCTTTTTCGCATTGCGGTGTTTGAAGCCTTCGAGATTGAAGGTCCCTCAATGGAGCCCACCTTGCTTAACGGCGACCGCGTGGTGGTGTCAAAGTTCGCATATGGGTTATTCCTGCCTTTCATGAAACAGTCGGTCTTAACCTGGGGCAAACCCAAACCAGGCGAAGTAGTTATCGTGAAAAGCCCCGCCGACAACATCGACATCGTCAAACGTGTCATCGGTTTGCCGGGGGATATCATCGAAATCCGCGACGATGTCGTCTATCGCAATAACAAAGCCTTAGGCAGCGGTTCACCCGACAAGTGTGGTGACAGCAAAGCCGAAATGCGCGATAGCGACTGCACATGGATCGTTGAGCATTCAGGCGATCATGCTTATCACACCAGTCAGTCGATTTCGAGTGCCGTCATGAACTATCCACCGGTGCGCGTTCCCGAAGATCATGTTTATATTTTGGGAGATCATCGCGATCGCTCTAACGACAGCCGTTTCTTTGGCCCCGTGCCGATCAATCGCATTAAACGTGGCACGCGCAGACAACGACGTCATCAGTCAGCGCCTCGCCAGCGAAAGTGGCACCTTGCGTAAGCAAGGCACCGATCGCTTGGCGCTTGTGTACCCAAGCCCCTATCACGTGGGTATGTCATCGTTGGGCTTTCAAACAATCTATCGGCAAATTAACCAGCATTCGTCGATTTGTGCCGAGCGCGCATTTTTGCCCGACGCGCCTTATAACATTGACGATGGACTGGTGTCGTATGAAAGCCGTACACCCGTCGCGAACTTTCCCGTGATCGCACTTTCGGTCGCCTATGAAATTGAACTTGCGGGTGTGATCGATGTGCTGCGTCTGGCCGGCATCGCGCCCTTGGCCAGTGAGCGCGATGAACGTGCCCCCTTTATTCTTGGCGGCGGCCCACTGACGTTCTCAAATCCTTTGCCGCTTGCACCCTATGTCGATGCCATTTTACTAGGTGAGGCCGACGAAAGCATTCACCAAGCGATCGATATTTTGTATGGGCCAGGGGATCGTAAGTCCAAACTCATCAAGTTGGCCGAAAGCATTAGCTCATGTTACGTGCCTTCATTACACGGCGATCGCTTAACCACGCTGGGCAAATGCGAAAACAGTCAGCTGCCTGCTTTTAGCCAGATTTTCACGCCCAACACTGAACTGCGAGACATGTTCTTGATCGAAGCCGCACGAGGCTGTTCGCGCGGGTGTGAGTATTGCGTCATGCGCCGCTCGACCAACGGCGGCATGCGAATCGTTCCCAAAGAAAAAATCCTGTCACTCGTGCCCGAACATGCCAAGCGCGTCGGATTGGTAGGCGCAGCAGTCAGCGACCATCCCAAGATTGTCGAGATTGTGAACGAGCTTGCCGATCAAGGTAAAGGCGTCGGATTGTCGTCGCTTCGACCCGACAAGCTATCGAGCACCTTTGTGGCTGCGCTCAAACGCGCGGGCTATAAAACCCTCACCACCGCGAGCGACGGTGCAAGCCAGCGTTTGCGCGAACGCATCGAGCGCAAAGCGCAAGAAAAACACCTGCGCAACGCAGCCGAAGTTGCGCGCGAACACGCGCTCAAGCGTCTGAAGATTTACATGATGGTCGGCTTGCCCGACGAAAACAACGACGATATCGACGAGTTGGTTGGTTTTAGTACCGAGCTCTCTAAGCGCATTCCACTAAGCCTTGGCATCGCAGCGTTCGTATCCAAACGCAACACGCCACTTGATAACATGCCTTTTGCCGGCATCAAAACCGTCGAAGAGCGCCTTGCACGTTTACGCAAAGGGGTACGCGGGCGTGTCGATGTTCGCGCCACCAGTGCGCGCTGGGCGTGGGTTGAATATCGCTTGGCTCAAGGCGCAATTGCGGAAGGGCGCGCAGTGTACGATGCGGTGCAGCGTGGTGGACGCTTCAGCGACTGGAAAGATGCCCTCAACGCGGTCGAAGCAGCTAAACCCAAACGCACGCTCGTTGTTGTTTAAACTAACACTTTAGGGCGCATTAGCCGCCGCACCCTGAGCGCGGCTTCGGCGGAAAAAGCGGAAGCGTCTTAACCGCCGGCGCAGGTTGTGCTTTCACATCAGAAACGACGGCGAATGCTCTTGTGATCTCGGTCGTTGCATCCTCTGCCACACGCAGATACGCGGTTGGCTTCAACCCAATCTGCAAAATCAGAATGCTACACGCCACCAAACAAAATCCAAGCACCGGCGCATGCATCGGCAGCGCGATCGGCTGACCCTCTTCAGGTTGTTTCATCCACATTTGCACGACCACGCGCAAATAATAATACGCGCTGATAACACTGGTTAAAACACCGATCACGGCAAGCCAAATAAACTTACCCCCGACGGCCACCGCCGAGCTAAACACGACGTACTTAGCAAAGAAGCCAGCCGTTGGAGGAAAACCCATCAACGACAAAACACCGATCATCATCGTGACACCGATCACGGGATGACGCCTGCCAACGCCCACCAGATCATCGTACGTGGTGACCTCGCGTCCATAGGATCCCATCCAAATCAGCGAACCAAACGACAACACACTGGAAAAGCCATAGGTCATCAAATAAACAAGCACAGGACTAAACGCGCCGGGCGCAGAAAATGGGCTCGCAGCTAAACCAAGCAACATATACCCGGCATGGGCAATCGACGAATAGGCCAGCATGCGTTTCACAGACTTTTGCATCAACGCGGCAAAGTTACCGTAGACCATCGAAAACAACGACAAAAACCCAACGATGGGCGGCCAGCCCGCGGTCACGCTCACACTAAGCGAATCGTGAAACACACCGATCAATAGTCGAATCGCAATCGCAAACACAGACGCCTTCACGGTGACGGCCATCCACGCGGTCACAGGCGTGATGGCCGCTTCATAAGCATCGGGCGCCCACGCATGAAAGGGCACAGCACTAAGTTTGAACGCAAGCCCTGCCAGTAAAAGTGCCATCGCCACCACAAGCAAAGGCACAACCACATTTTGACTAGCAATGCTCTCGCTGATTTCGCTAAAACGTGTGGTACCGGTGGCCCCATAAAGCAGCGCAATGCCAAACAAAAGTAGCGCCGAGGCAAACGATCCAAGCAAGAAATACTTTACGCCACCCTCGATCGCCTGTGCGTTGGTGCGCCGATAAGCCACCATCGCATAGCTACCGAGCGACAACGTTTCAAGTCCAATAAACACCATCACCATGTCGGCCGCACGCGTAAGCGCCATCGCACCCACGGTTGCAAAAAGCAGCACCGCGTAAAACTCACCGCGCTCGAGCTTATGTTCGCGCAAAAAACTGCCGGCCATGACCGTACAAATAGCAGAAGCAAAACAGACCAATGCGTCGAGCATAAACGACATCCGATCGAAACTAAGATAACGCGTGACCGTGTCTGGTAACTCGGCGAGCAAAGGTTGAATAGCGCCATAGTTAACCACAAGTGCGAGCGCAATAAACCCGGCCGTCGCCAAAACCACAGCGGCAAGCGAGGCTAAATCGGTCTCTTTGTCCGAGAAGGCATCGACCATCATCAGCGCAAGACCACCTACAACAACAAAAACGATCGGAGCAAATACGTAAAACGCGGACATGGGACCTCTTTATCAGTTTTCTTGTGGTGGTAGGGTGGGCGAATGAACCGCTGGTGCAGCCGCATGCTGCTCAGCATCGGCTTGCGCGTCAACACGGGTCAAAAGTTTCACTTCATCATCGCGACTGTGTAAAAGCTTGGCTTCATACTGCAAGATAAACGCATCCACTGCAGGTTCGATGCGCCGCACAAAGACGCTAGGGTAAAATCCAATCCAGAAGATAAAAACGATCAAGGGCATCAATACACGCAACTCGCGCGGCTTCATATCTTCAAGATGCTCGTTTTCTGCATTCGTGAGCGGACCCCAGAACATCTTGAGCACAGCGTGCAGCATATAAATCGCAGCCAAGATAACACCCAGCGCCGCAAACATCGTCGTGGTACGCGGGTAACTCAGTCGTTCGGTCACAAAGGTGCCCGCCATAATCATCAGCTCGCCCACAAAACCATTGGTGCCCGGCAGCCCAATCGAGCTCATCGTCACCACAACAAAAAACAATGCATAAAGCGGCATCACCTGCGCCAAACCACCAAACTGCGACAAGTCACGGGTGTGACGACGCTCATAAATCACACCCACTAATAAAAACAGCGCGCCTGTTGAAATACCGTGGCTCACCATCTGCAAGATTGAACCGCTCACCGATGTAACGTTCATGGCGAGCGCGCCGAGCATGACAAAGCCCAAGTGACTCACTGAACTATATGCCACAAGCTTTTTCACGTCCTCTTGCACCCAAGCACAATAGGCACCGTAAAGAATACCAATCACGGCAAACACTGCGAGCGTCGGTGCAGTGTGATGACTGGCCCAAGGAAAGAGCGGCATCGCGAACCGCAAGAACCCGTAGGCACCAAGCTTCAAAAGCACCGCTGCAAGAATCACCGACCCCGAGGTGGGCGCCTCGACGTGCGCGTCAGGTAACCAAGTGTGGAAGGGAAACATCGGCACTTTGATTGCGAAGGCCAACGCAAAGGCACCAAACAACAAATACTGCTCGCTGTGCGCAAGTACCACACGATTAAGCTCGCGCAGATCAAAACTGTAATGGCCAACCAATCCTTTGTACTGCGAAACCAAATAAAGAATGGCAACCAACATCAGCAAGCTACCGACCATCGTATAAATGAAGAACTTGAGTGCCGCATAAATACGCCGCGCACCGCCCCAAATACCAACGATCAGATACATGGGAATCAACATCAGCTCCCAAAACACATAAAACAAAAATAAGTCGATCGATACAAAAGCGCCGATCATCGCCGACTCAAGCAGCAAGAACGCGATCACATACTCTTTGATCTTGGTGTCGATATGAGACCACGAAGCATACAAAGCAAGCGGCGTCACAAAGGTCGTCAATAATACGAGCCACAGCGAAATACCGTCAATGCCAACCGTATAGTTGATGCCAAACGCCGGGATCCATTCAACGCTTTGCAAAAAACGAAAGCCAGCGCTTGAATAATCTGCTTCAAGCAAACGCAGCGACAGCAAAAACTCTGCCACGGTGAGCAAGAAGGCCATGTTGCGCAAAAGGCCGACTGCACGACGCGGCACAAAGATGGCAAGCACCGCACCCGCAAGCGGAATCGCTAATAAATAGTTAAGGAGAGAGGGTAACTCTGCAAGTGAAGCACTCATGGTTGTACCTTTGAATTGAATAGAAGTGATTGAATGCCCGCAAGCGGCCCTGTGGGTGCAGGTTGTTGTGCTAAATCCGGCCCCTCACCAGGCACGTCACCCGGAGCATCTTGCTGAAATGCTTCGCGATAAAGCACGATATCAATTTGTTTGGTTTTAACGTAACCAAAAATGTTCCTGACCTGCATGGCACTGCGAACGCGAACGCCGACGTCAACGCGTGCGCCACCTAGACGAAAATGATCACCACGGCGCAGCACCATTGCTTGCGCTTTGTCAGCAGCCGCTTCACCCAAACCATTTGCACCCACGGCAGCACCGTTAGGCAGTAGCACCAGCTGCGTGCGCGTGCGCTTCAACACCGGCAGTACGTTAGCAAGGTCGGACCTTGAACGTCCCCACCCTTCGCCCAAAAGCTTTTCATCAATCACCACGGAACCGACCGAGTTTAGCTGATATTCACGAACACGATGATAAGCCCCGAGCGCCGTGACGCGCACCACCAACCCCGCGTAAGCCCCTTCAGCAAAATCATGCTCGAGTTGCTCGGGGCTTGTCAGCCACGGGGTATCGAACACACCGTCATCGTCATAATCTAAACGCGTGCTGTAACCAAACCCCTGCCCTGTGGCATACACAACTTTATCGCCTGTTGGACGCACATCAACCCGGGCATGTGGATAGACAAACCACCACGAAAACCAGCCCACACCCAGCACCATCATGGCCAAATAGGCGTGCACAAACCCGGTCTGCATACGCGTTAGCACGTAGGCAACCACACGCGTCAACGCCGCAGTCAGGCGGGTCAACATGCCATCAACAACAATGCGATCTAACAATGCAAAAAGCTCAGCGAGCGCATGGGCGGGGCGAATGATCACAAAATCGTAGAGAGGATCAAGTCGCCACTTCTCCTCAAGAAACACCCTAAGCGAGGGCAACGCCTGCGCCAAATTGCGCACTGTGCGCGAAGGCTCCCCAGTTCCATAAAAAAGCCACGACACCCACACGCCCACAAGCGCCGCAGCGGTGCCAAGTGCCATCACCACAGCAGGCGTTAATGCGCCGGTGGCATCCGCTTCGTGACCCACTGCGCTGGCCACAACAGGCGCCAACCACTCTGACCAATAGTTAGGAAGCACATGCAAGAAATGCGGCGTGCCCAAATATCCCACTACGATCGCGCCGATCGCAAGCACCACCAGCGGTAGTGTCATGGTGATGGGCGATTCGTGTGGGGCTGCGCCGTGATGACCGTGATCGTGTCCATGATGATCATCGTGATGACCATGTGAGGCACCCCCGCGATACGTTCCACTGAACGTCATGAAGTACAAACGGAACATATAAAACGCAGTCATCGCTGCGGTAACCAGCAACATGCCGAAGATCACCTGCGAAAGCCACGGCGCAAACGTGAAATAGTGTGAGCTCATCGCGGCGCCCAGCAAAATCTCATCTTTTGAAAAGAAGCCACTAAGCCCAGGCACGCCTGCAATCGCCAGACAGCTGACCAAAAATGTCCAATGCGTGGTGGGCATGATCTTACGCAAACCGCCCAACTCCTTAAGCGACGCATCCCCGTGGGCGCCCACTGCGTGCATCACTGAGCCCGCACCCAAGAACAGACACGCCTTAAAAAACGCATGGGTGAAAACGTGAAAGAACCCGGCCGTAAACGCGCCCACGCCGGCCGCGGCGACCATGAACCCAAGCTGGCTCACCGTGGAATACGCAAGAATCTTTTTCAGTTGGCCTTGCACAAGTGCAATCGATGCGGCCACCAGCGCGGTCAACGCACCCACCAACGCGATGACCGCCATCGCATGCGGTGCCACTAAAAAGACCGGCGAAAGCCGACACATTAAGTAAATTCCCGCTGTGACCATCGTGGCGGCGTGAATGAGTGCCGACACAGGTGTCGGACCAGCCATTGCGTCCGGTAGCCACACAAAAAGCGGTAGCTGAGCACTTTTACCAGTGCAGCCCAAAAACAAACAAAGGGCAATCAAAGACGCAACCGACAAGCCAAACACGTGCCCATTAAAAGTGATCTGCGCATTACCCAACATCGACGCGGCTTGATTGATCGATTTGAAATCCAGCGCGCCCACATAGGCCAAAATGAAAAACATGCCCAAGAGCACGCCAAAATCACCCACGCGATTGTAAAGAAACGCCTTCTTACCCGCCGCTGCGTATTCGGGCGTCTTCCACCAAAAGCCAATCAATAAATAGCTGCACAAGCCCACGCCTTCCCAGCCCACAAACATGATCGGCAAGCTATCGCCCAAAATCAAAATCAACATCGACGCGGTGAAAAGATTCAAATAAGTGAAAAAGCGCGCATACGAAGGCTCGTCGGACATATAGCCTGCGCTGTAAAGATGAATCAGTGTGCCAATACCGGTCACCACCAACGCCATCACACCGTTTAATGGGTCAAGCGTAAAACGCACATCGATCGACGCCACGCCTCGCGGAGTCTTAAGCGACAACCAATGAAACAAGTACGCACTCAGCTCGGCCGGGCGACCCTCTGCCTGCTCGTGCCAAATCCAATAAAACGAATACAGCGCAGCAAAGAACGCCAAGAGCACCGCACCCACAGCAACGCTTACAACCACCCTGCGCGACTCACTCGTGGCCGCTTGTTTTGATGGTTTCATGCCGGGCAACCAGCCAAAAAACGCTTGCGCGAAGGCATTCGAAAAGCGACCCGACAACCCGTTAAAGATCGCGCCCGCAAAGGGTAGTAGAACAATCAGAGCTAAAGAAATCTCGGCTATCTTTTGTGGTTGCATCGAAAGAAGACCTACCTTTTGAGTGTAGACAGTGCATCACTTTGCACTGTTTGTCGCAAGCGAAAGAGCGCGATCACGATCGCAAGACCCACCGCAGCTTCAGCGGCCGCAACGGCAATCGTCAAAAATGCAAAAAGCTGACCATCCAGTGAACCGATATGCCAACGATTAAACGCAACAAAAAGCAAGTTGACGGCGTTCAACATCACCTCAATGCACATCATCTGCACCAAGATATTTCTACGCATCACAAACCCCACGGCACCAATTCCAAACAAGGTGCACGAAAGCGCTAGATAATGTCCAAGATGCATAATGTGTCTTCCTTACGTTTCTACAATTTAGCTTGCACACTTGAGTGCGGCGCGGTGTTTATCGAAGACCCAGCAAGCGGTCGTGCAACCACCTTGCCTCTCGCCACGGCAAAAGCACCAATGATCGCCACCAACAGAAGCAACGAGACAAATTCAAAAGGGACCGCACCCTCATCAAACAGCGCTTCAGCCATCTTGGCAACACCGCCATATTGATCGCATTCCGCACTGGTCACATCACTGCATGCTTGAATGATGGGTTTTTCGGGTTTTTGTGAAACCAACAGCGAACCAACGGTAAAAAACACGATGATGGCAAGCACCGCCGACACCATGGGAGCAAGCACGCGCTTCGGCCCCGGCATGTCGATCGCCGACGGCCCGATCACCATGATCACAAAAATAAAAAGCACGACCACCGCGCCCGCGTACACCATGAGCTGAATCGCGGCGAGCAAATGTGCGTTGAGCGAAACATACAAACCTGCGAGCGCGATAATGTTTACCAAAAGCGAAAGCGCCGAACGCAATGGGCTGCTCGCGAACACCGTACACAGCGCCGCGATCACTGCAACCACCGAACAAACAATAAAGAGCCCCTCACCTGGATTCATAACTCACCTGAATGCATCGTCGCATCACCTTTAGGCCGCACTTTCCAACAAACGCGCCACTTCTTTATCCAAACGCGCATCGCCCGTGCCCTGTTTCACCGCCTGCACGAACTCACTGCGAAACTTGCGCACCAACCCCAGCATTGGCATGGCAGTGCCATCGGCAAAAGCACAAATTGTGTTGCCCATCATGTTGTTGGAAACATCGACAAGATTGGCAACCGCATCACCCTTGGCTTTGCCCCGTGCCATGCTGTTCAAAATATCAAGCAACCACCCCGAACCCTCACGGCAAGGCGTACATTGTCCGCACGACTCGTGCGCATAAAAGTACATTAGGTTACGCGCTACCTCGACCATATTAACCGAGGTGTCCATCACAATCGCGCAACAGGTGCCAAGCATCGTGCCAAGCGCGCGGTAGGTATCCACACCCATCGGTACATCGATATGACTAAGCCCATGCCACGTGTGTAGCGGATGGCTTGCATCGGGTGCGTTAACCTGATCTTCAGGCCGCAGCACCGGCGTCGACGAACCACCAGGAATCACCGCCTTTAACGGCCGTTTGTCATCGAGCATCCCGCCGCCCAGATCATAGATCAGCTCGCGCATCGTAATGCCCACGGGCGCTTCGTAAACGCCTGGCTTTTTAACGTGCCCGCTCACGCCATAAAGGCGGGTGCCACCGTCGTTATTCAACCGGCCCAACTTGGCCCACTCAGCACCACCCATGTTGACGATATCGGGTACCGACGCGATCGTCTCCACGTTATTTACCAAGGTCGGCTGGCCAAATGCGCCGGCGATCGCAGGAAAAGGCGGCTTCAAGCGCGGCTCACCCCGTTTGCCTTCGAGCGAATTCAACAGTGATGTTTCTTCGCCGCAAATATAGGCACCCGCGCCAATATGCACATACACATCAAGCGCGGCACTGCCACCAAACACATTCTTGCCCAAATACCCTTTGGCGTACGCTTCGTCGATCGCAGCCTTAAGGCGCCGAATCGAGGTCACAAGCTCACAACGCACATAAATATACGCCACCGTGGCGCCCACGGCGTAACTTGCGATGATGCAGCCCTCGATCAGACGATGCGGATCTTGCTCCATGATCGTGCGATCTTTAAAAGTACCGGGTTCACCCTCATCAGCGTTGACCACCAAATACACTTGCTGACCTGGCTTAGGCGCAATAAAACCCCATTTCACGCCGGCCGGAAACCCAGCACCGCCACGCCCACGAATGTTGGCAGCTTTCACTTCAGCGGTGATCTCTGCAGGTTTCTTCTCGTTTAACACGCGTTTTGCGATCTGATAAGCACCGTGCGCTTCAGCCACGCCAAGCGTCCACGAATGATCAATGCCGTAACGTGTGGTCAGAATTTTTGAGCTGCTCGTCATACAATTTAAGGAACAATGGTTTCGGGTTTGTGTGTGCTCGCCGCTTGTGCATCAAAAATACGATCAAGCTCTTCGATGGTCAGATTCTCATAGAACCGATCATTCAGTTGAATCATTGGGGCCTGCCCACATGCAGCAAGACACTCGGCCTTTAATAAAGTGAACTTGCCATCCTTGCTAGTCTCGCCCACATGACAACCAAGGCGTTTTTCCAAGTGCTCTTGAATTTTCTTCGCGCCACGAAGCTCACACGAAAGCGTTCGACAAACCCACACCACGTTGGGGGCGACGGGTTTTTGGTGGTACATCGTATAAAAAGTAACCACACCCTGCACGACGCTCGCATCGAGCTCTAAGCGCTTGGCGACAAAATCGATCACCTCGGGACTCACCCAACCCTCTTGTTCCTGACACAAATGCAAAAGCGGCAAACACGCGGCGCGTTTAGTTGGATAACGCGTCAGAATGGTCTCGAGTTGTTTTGAACGATCGTCGCTAAGGGTAAAGGCCATAATGTGTCACGGTGAACGCGGCCGAAGATACACCTAAACCGCTCTTGGGCAAGGTATTTTGGCTCGGGTAGCAAGTTATTCGGGTGCGAGGAGCCTGTCAAGCCATAAGGGAACACGCAGATATCGATTCAGTGACTTTGGCCGCTATTTTGCGTTATCATAAAACGTCAGCTTCAAAACGATCGCTCGCTGAAGGATGATTATGAAATATTGCGCAAAGTGTGGAGCCACCAATGGTGACGAATCAACCAAATGCAGT
>JBGAKI010000138.1:0-2872 GCA_044224525.1 Polyangiales bacterium
ATCCCCATACTGGTTGGCCATTGGATTTGCCAAATGTGTTTGGCAGACTACCCGATTCGACGAGAACGGTCCAGTCTTATTCACGTCTTTGCGGGTTAATGCGGGCGACCTTCCCGTTCAGAAATAGCTAATAAAAATCACAACTTAGTGTCAGGATAGCGTAAATGGCGACATTTGTTTACATCTATTTACGATGGGAGCAAAGCATGCAATGGCCATATTCTAGCCCTTTCCTGCCGTGGTGTCAGGGTTAGTGCGGTGGTCTTAGGGCTATTTATGCAGCAATTGGATGCCAAGGTCGGCAAGCTGATGCGGGTCGACCGTGTCGGGTGCGCCTGTCATGAGGTCGCTGCCGCGTTGGGTTTTTGGGAAAGCGATCACATCACGTAGCGATTCTGACTCGGTGGCGAGCAGCACCAAGCGATCGAGGCCGAAGGCCAACCCACCATGCGGAGGTGCGCCGAATTTGAGTGCATCTAATAAGAAGCCAAACTTCTGGCGTGCTTGGTCTTCGCCGATGCCGAGCACCTTGAAAACCTTCTTTTGCACCTCGGAGTCGTGCAAACGAATTGAACCGCCGCCGATTTCAAAACCGTTGAGCACCAAGTCGTAACGATAACAAAGCACGCGGCCCGGGTCACTTTCAAGCACGTCGATATGTTCATCGTGCGGGCGTGTGAAGGGGTGATGCGCTGCAGCCCAAGTTTTTTTGTCGCTGTCGTACTCAAAAAGCGGTGGGTCGACAACCCAGAGGAAGTTCCATTCGCCGCCCGCGCCAACTTCAGGGATGAGCTTCATTTGTTTGGCCAAGTGTACGCGCAAGTTTGCGAGAACAGTGTGCACCATGTTTTCGGGGCCGAACTGAAAGAAGATCATGTCGCCCGCTTTGGCGTCGAGCGCTTTGTTGACGGCTTCTCTAAAGGCATCGTTGACAAACTTAGCAAGCGGACTTTGTTGCCATTCGCCATTGTCACCAACCTTGGCCCGTGCCAACCCTTTGGCGCCCATCGACACCGCGTATTTTTCAAGCGCTTCAAGATCGGTGCGCGAGAACGCGTGCGAGGCAGGAATGACCATCGCTTTGATGATCGGCAGTGGCGGACCTCCGGCTTTCTTTTCTTGATGCGCTTTAACAATGCCATCGAGCAGCGGGATGCCGCCACCTTTCATCTCGACGCAAAGCGCTGTTAGATCCACATGCTGAAGCTTGAAGCGCAAATCAGGTTTGTCGTTGCCGTATTGGCGCATTGAGTCTTCGAAAACCATGCGTGGAAAGCCGTTGGGATAAGCCTTCTTTAGATCGACTCCGAGCACGTTTTGCCAAAGTGAGCAAATCAAACCTTCGGCCATCGCGAAGATGTCGTCTTGGTTGACAAAGCTCATCTCGATGTCGATTTGGGTAAACTCGGGCTGACGATCGAGGCGCAAATCTTCGTCGCGAAAGCAACGCGCGATCTGAAAATATTTGTCATAACCACCCACCATCATCAGCTGCTTGAAAAGCTGGGGGCTTTCGGCGAGGGCGTAGACGCTGCCATGTTGAAGGCGACATGGCACCAAAAAGTTGCGAGCGCCGCCGGGGGTATATTTAACGAGCGTGGGCGTTTCGATTTCCAAAAAGCCCGTGTCGCTAAGATAACGCCGCGTGGTTTGCAGCATCTGGTGACGCTTGATTAACTTTTGCTGAAGCACCGGACGTCGCAGATCAAGATAGCGGTACTCGAGGCGCTTCTCTTCGCCAGTATCGATCTTATCTTCGATGGCAAAAGGAGGCGTGTCGCTTTTGTTAAAAATACAAGCCTCGAGCGCCACGACTTCGATGCCGCCGGTGGCGAGTTTAGGGTTTTTCATTGTGCCGCGATCGCGCACTTTGCCCCTCAGGCCAAGCACCCATTCGGGGCGCGCTTGGTCGGCGAGATTATAAGCTTCTTGGCTTTCGGAGGTATCAAAGACCACCTGGGTGATGCCCTCGCGATCGCGCAAATCGATAAAAATGCAGCCACCGTGATCGCGGCGATTTTGCACCCAGCCAAAAAGGACGACTTCGCCCCCGATATGTGTTTCGCGAAGCGCGCCACAGCTGTGTGTGCGCTTAAGTTCGTCAATAAAACGTGCCATAGAGGCGCAACTCTAGCGCAAAGCGGGCCCGACTGCCAAAGGCTTGCCTTTAAACCGCCTTTGGTGCGAAACTAGCTTTACTGCACGGGGCCCTAAGCGCCCCTTTATCGGAGAGTGCCATGCAAATTGATGCCATTTTTTGTCAGGTTTGTGGTTTCAAAAATCAAGTGACTGCGTCGCGCTGTGAAGCGTGCGGCGCCAAAATCGAAGCCATCACCGATGACGATAACGTCAATGCCAATGCGCACGACGAGTTTAGCTGGTCGATCGCGTTGACCACAACAGCCATTTTCGCCGTTGCAGGCGCGATTTTGTTGATTGTGCTTCCCAAAGTGATTTCGGCTTATGACCCGATGGGCATGCCAGCACTGATGGTGATGATCTTGGTGTGGTTTTTGGGCGGGCTGGGCGTTGGGTTTACGGCGCGCGGCAAACATATCGTTGAGCCGGTGGTTGCGGTGCTGATCGTGGTCTTGCCAACGATTGGTTATATCTCGATGATTACGCCTGAAGGTTTTGATCCGTCGTTTGCCACTTATGCGGTGGGCGGTTTATTGGGCGTGATGAGCTCGATGTTTGGCGCGCTGATGGGCGAGCGTTTCCGCGGCAAGCACAAAATGCAGCACGCGCATTGATTTCAACTAGTTATAAATAGGCAAACGGGAGTTGAGCTGAGCGGGCTGAGGGGAGACAAAACCCGCTCACTAAGCGCTGCGCCTTCGGCTCCGCGAATCGTTCGCTACTGTTTTGCCTC
>JBGAKI010000064.1:0-18704 GCA_044224525.1 Polyangiales bacterium
GAATCGTTCGCTACTGTTTGAGCACCCCGAGCCCACACCCGCTCTGCTCAATCTTCCATTGGGACTGACCTTAGTCGGAACACACGCTGGGCTTGACAGGGGCGGGGCGTTATGTAATAATGAAAGTGATTTTCAATAGCATGATCACTTCCGCGCAACCCTTGCCTCAGGTTCAGACACCTTTCTTTTCGCGTACGGCACGTACTGCGAGCGCGTCGGCGCCCTGGCTTTTGTCGCTTGCTTTTCATGCAGTGTTTTTTGCTGCAAGTGGGTTTGCGTTGCATGCGCTGGAGCGCAAAACCGAAAACGATGTGAAGCCCGTTGAGCTTGAGTGGATGGAGCTTAGCGCGGGCGTGGAAGACGGTGCAGAAGCGGCGTTAACGCCAACGGTGCCCTCGGCGGCGCGTGTTCGCACGGTGCGCTTGGAGCGAGAGCGAGAAGTAGAACCATCGGCTTCTGAGACGCCCACCGATCCAAACAAAACCCAGCAGGTTGAGACACGCCCGTCGGTGGCGAGTGAGCCCGCTACGAATGCAGCTAAAGATGAGCCTGCGAAGGTTGCTACCGCTGTTAGCGGTGGAGCAGCGGGCGCTTTGACGGAGTCGGGTGTGAGTGGTGGTTCGGCGTTCGGTCAAGGATCGGTCCCACGCGGCAATCCGGCCGGTACGGGTGTGAACACGAATGCGTTGGTTCAGGGTTATCTAGGGTCGTTGACGCGCTGGTTTGGTCAGAGTGCGACGTATCCGATGGCCGCACGCCGCGCGCGCATGCAGGGCACGGTATATATTTCGTTTGCGGTTGATAGTGATGGCGCTGTGTCGGCGCTCAAGCTGAAACGTTCGTCGGGATATGATGCGCTCGATGCAGCGGCGCTTGATGCGTTACGCGCGCTCGGTCGTGTTCCGCGTCCGCCCGCGCTTTTGGGTTGGACGAGCCCGCGTTTTGTGACCATTCCCGTCGTTTACCGGTTGACCTGAGGCAGGCTTGAGCGAGTCACGCAATTCGCGTGCTTCGGTTAACACATCGTGGGCTGCCGCGCGGGTCGCGTCGCTAACGCGCAGGCCACCGAGCATGCGCGCAAGCTCGTCGATGACTTCGGTGTCGCTGATGAGCGCCACTACCTGGCTTTGCGTGCGCGATTTGACCACGTGTTTGCTGACGACATAGTGACGATTGGCGAACGCTGCGATCTGCGGTAAATGCGTGATGCACACGACTTGGTGATGCTGTGCGACTTGTGCAACCTTTTTGCCGATCGCAGAGGCCATGGCGCCGCCCACGCCGGTGTCGACTTCATCGAACACGAGCGTGCTTTTGGGGCCAAAGCTTGAAAGCACCTTTTTGATGGCCAAAAGTGAACGCGAAAGCTCGCCGCCGCTTGCGATCTTTTGTAACGCCTTAACGGGTTCGCCAGGGTTGGGCGCAATCAAAAATTCTACTTTGTCGGTGCCGTGTTCGCCCATCATTGCGTCGATGGCGCTGTCGTCTTGGGGTGTTTGCACGCTTACTTCGACCACTGCATTGCCCATGCCCAAGTCGTGCAGCTCATGACTGATCGATTGCGCCAAGCGCTTGGCGTGGGTAAGGCGCGCTTTACTGAGGCGAGTTGCAACTTCGAGCGCCGCTTTACGGGCTTTGTCGCGTGTGGCTTGCAGTTCGTCGATGGAGCCGGATCCTTGCTCGAGTCCTTCAACTTCTTCCTTAAGGGTGGTGTATTTGTCGATGATCGCTTGCATGCTGCCGCCATATTTGCGCTTCAGCCCGTGCAGCTGCGACAAGCGTTCTTCGATGCTTTCAAGACGTGAGCCATCAAAGTTGGTGTGCTCAAGATAGTGACCGAGCATGCGCGCAGCTTCACGTAGCTGGGTTTGTGCGGTGATGATCAGTTCACAGGCGTCTTTGAGCTGCGCGTCGTGCACGACGGCTTCTTCGAGTTTTTTGGCTGTAATGGCGAGTTTTTCATCGATCGCATTTTCACCGGAATAAAGCAACGCTTCACCGTCACCTGCTGCACGGGCCAAAAGTTCGGCGTGCCTAAGACGTGTGCGCTCGTCGTTAAGGGTGTCTTCTTCGTCGAGCTTGGGGTCGATCTGCGAGAGCTCTTGCCACTGAAAACGAATCAGCTCTTCGCGTTCTTTGCGGCGTTCACCCTGCTCAAGCGCATTGGCCAAATGTTCGGCGGCGCGTCGATAAAGCGCATAGGCTTCGCGCATGTGAGTGCGTTCTTCGGCCAAACCTGCAAACGCGTCTAGATAAAAAAGATGGGTCGAGGTGTCGACCAGCTTGTGATAGGCGTGCTGCGAAGAGATGTCGAGCATTCCGCTGGTGGCTTGGGACAGCTGCGTGAGGGTGACGACTTGGCCATTAAGAAAAGCGCGACTGCGCGCCGAGGTGCCGGTGGTGATGATGCGACGCACGATGATGTCGTCGTTGATTTCGACGCCCCATTCATCAAAGAGCGCGTTGAGGTTTTCGTTGTGGGCAAAGATGGCTTCGATTTCGGCCGATTCGCAGCCGGCGCGTACCATCGAGGGGTCGCCACGACCACCCATCACTAGCTCAAGCGCGTCGACGATGATCGATTTACCCGCGCCGGTTTCGCCCGATACGATGTTGAGGCCCGAGCCGAGCTCGACTTCGAGCGACTCAATAATCGCTAAATTGCGGACTTTTAGGTAGTGTAACACAGCGGTTAATCAGTTTGGGACGACCCATCTTAGCGCTTCTTTGGCCAAACTCCAGTTGCCTAAAGAGTGGGGATCGCACATCTTTATATCAGGCTTTTTGGCACATTTGGGCTTTTATACGTTTACATATGGTTAGTTTAGGCATGGTTACCAGCGGTTCAACGCGTGTTGGGCGCATGCTGATGCGTTCGATAGTATTATCGGTCGCGCTGGCTAACTTTTGTTGGCTTGGGCCATTTTGCTTGGCGCATGCACAAAAGGTGCCCGCGACCAAAACGAACGAGACCGCAACGAAGGTGCGCAAACGACGCATTTATGTCGAGTCGTTTAATGGTCCGCTTGGCGGTCAGCTTGAACAAGTCGTGCGTACCGAGCTCAAAAAAGACCCGAGCAACGAGCTGATTTCAAAAGAAAAGTTGAGTCGTTTTCGTAAAGAGCTGAGCAAGAAATCACTTAGTGCAAGCGAGCAGGCTGAGTTTGCGCGTCGTTACGCCATTGCTGCGTTTGTGACGGGGCAGCTTAGCAAACAGCGTCGGGAATACGTAGGGCATATCGAAGTGCACAGTGGCGCCGATAGCAGCATTACTGGGAGCGAAACGTGGCGCAGTAAACACATCGATGGTGCTCTGGGTGAGGGTCGCGATCGAACAAAAAGGCTGGGGCTTGCGTTGATGTCGGCCAAAGCGCCGCCACTTGAGTTGCAATATGCGGGCGCGCAAGACGACGCTTCGATGGTGGACGACACGACACCCGAGGAGCTGCTGAACGCCTCGGGTAGCACTCTTATCAAAGAGGATTTGCTGCACAGGGACGAGATTGCCGACGACGCTTATGATTTAGTCGATGGCGAATCGATCAACGTGATGTTTTTGGCAGGTGTGGTCAATCGCACCTTTCAACCACAGCTTGAGGTGTATACGCGAACGCGCACCACTGGCGACCCGTCGACGGTTATTCGCGAGCAGCGCGACTACGCCAACCCTGGTGTCGGCGTTCCGGAGCTTGGTTTACAAGCCGAAATTTATCCGGGCAAGTGGCTCAACTTGAAAGCGTTACGGTATGTGGGTGGTGTGATCAGCTATCGACACTCGGTGTTTACAAAATCAACCGGGTGCGCGATGCGCGCCAACTATGCTGATCCGTGTCCGGTCGATCAAAAGAAAGATATTGGCACGTCGGAATCGGAGTTCTTCTTGGGTGTGAAGGGTCGATTCAATTTGGGTGAAAGCAAGAATCGATTGCTCTTGTCGCCGCAGATTGGGTATGGATTCTATGATTTTAGCTTTAACGTGGATGACCTTAAGGGAACCGATTTTCCCAGTGTGATTCCTCCGCTCTTTTATGAATACCTGCAGATCGGCATGGGCGTGCGTTATGAAGTGATCCACAGATATTTTTGGTTGGGTGCCAACTTTGCCTATCGCATGGGGCTCGGTTTGTTTCAATCGTCACCCGATGGCAATGCCATTTGGGGGGATCAGACCGATCCTGCGACGGGCATTAAGCTTGGCATCGACATGACCTCGGATGCGCCGTACCTGTTTAGAGGTGCCTATTGGTATTTGGGTGTCGACTGGTTTCGTTTTACAACCAACTTTCGTGGGCAAAGCGCGTGTGTTGGGCCCAACAATTGTAGCGGTTATGACGATCAAAACAACCCCAATCACTGGGAGATTTTTCCGCAACAAACGGGTTCTCAGGGTCAAATCATTGGCGGGCCGGTGGACCCGACCACCGATATCTATATCCGTGTGCAGCTTGGTTTAGGGTGGCGCTTTCAATGAGCACGCGTTGGTGACATACACTTTAGTGCGTGTCGCCGATTTATGCTAAAACCAGGCGGCTATGCACTCATCGAAGGTTCGCCAGGCTTTTTTAGATTTCTTTAAGAAGAACGATCACCAGATTGTTGCGTCGGGCTCGCTTGTGCCCTCGAACGATCCGACGTTGATGTTTACCAACGCGGGTATGGTGCCGTTTAAAGATGTGTTTACCGGGCGCGAAAAGCGTGAGTATAAACGCGCGACGTCGTCGCAAAAGTGCATTCGCATTAGCGGCAAGCACAACGATCTTGAAAACGTGGGTGTGACCGCGCGCCATCACACCTTTTTTGAGATGCTCGGTAATTTTAGTTTTGGTGATTATTTTAAAGAAAAAGCGATCTTGTATGGGTGGGAGTTCATTACCCAAGAGCTGAAGCTACCTAAAGACAAATTGATCGTGACCGTGTTTGAGGGTGACGCGAACGCGCCGCGCGACGAAGAAGCGGAAACCCTTTGGCGTAAGATCAGCGGCTTACCGGATGAGCGCATTGTGCGTATGGGCGCCAAAGATAATTTTTGGCAGATGGGTGATACGGGGCCTTGTGGGCCGTGTTCCGAAATTCATATTTTTCTGGGCGACGGAACGCCTGATGTGAAGTTGTTTGGCGAAGAACCTACGTCAGATGGCAAAGGTTGGGTCGAGTTGTGGAACCTGGTGTTCATGCAGTTTGACCGACAAAACGACGGCACATTGGTGCCACTGCCGGCGCCTTGCATCGACACAGGCGCGGGGCTCGAGCGTTTGTCGGCAGTGGCGCAGGGTGTGCTCAGCAACTACGACACCGATTTGTTGCGACCCTTGATCGATGAGGTTGCCGCGATTAGTAAGAAGACGTATCGCGGGACGCTCGAGCATGACGATGTGTCGATGCGTGTGGTGGCCGATCATGCTCGCATGACGGCGTTTTTGATGGCCGAAGGTGTATTCCCCGATCGCGATGGGCGCGAATATGTGCTCAGGCGGGTGATGCGCCGCGCGATTCGTCATGGGCACAGACTGGGTCTAGAGGAAAACTTCTTTGATAAGATTGTGTTGAAGGTTGCTGATCTCATGAAAGCGCCTTATCCGGAGCTTGATAAGAATCGTGCGATTTTGCAGAACGTGACTGAACAAGAAGAGACGCGGTTTCGGCAAACGCTGAAACGTGGGCTTGAGTTGCTAGAGCGCAATCAAGAATGGGAAAAGAGCAGCGCGGGCAAAAAAACTTTGCCGGGCAAAGTGGCGTTTACGCTTTATGACACCTATGGCTTTCCGCTTGATTTACAGGATGTGATCGGCGAAGAGCAAGGTTTCGCGATCGATCACGCGGGTTTTAATAAAGCGATGGAAGGTGCACGCGAGAAAAGTGCAGGCTCGAAGGTTGGCGATAAGGCCGTAGATGAAATCTATCAGCGCTTGATGCTCGATAAGGTTGTTGGCGTGGTGGATGACTCGGCCAAATATGATGAGATACTGCTACGTGCGACTGTTCAACATTTGATTAGGGGCAGCGAGGGCCCTGCGCAATTATCAAAGGGTGAAGAGGGCGAAGTTATTTTAGACAAGACGAACTTCTATGCTGAGGCTGGCGGCCAGGTTGGTGATCAAGGGGTCTTGCGCAGTGAGAGCGGTGTTTTTCGGGTGACCGATACGGTGAAGCCTGTCGAGGGGCTGATCGTGCATCGCGGGTTTGTTGAGTCGGGTGTTATTAAGAAAAATGAGATCGTTGTTGCCGAGTATGGGTATGCACGAAGGCAAGCGATTCGTCGTAACCATAGCGCGACACATCTATTGCATAAGGCGCTTGAGCTTGTGGTGGGGGAACATGCGACACAAAAAGGGTCGCTGGTCGCGCCTGACAAGTTGCGTTTTGACTACAGTCACGGATCGGCGCTGACGCAGGCGCAACTTGAAAAGATTGAAGACTTGGTTAACGAGCGCATTTTGAAGAATCTTGAAGTGCCCAAAGTGGTGCCTATTGCCATTGACGAGGCAAAGAAGTTGGGCGCTAAATCGATGTTTGGCGAGAAGTATGGCGAGTTTGTGCGGGTGCTTAAGATTGACGATTCGATCGAGTTTTGTGGCGGCACACATGTGAGCCGCACAGGCGATATCGGTTTTTTTAAGATTCTTGGCGACATGTCGATCGCGGCGGGGGTGCGACGCATTGAGGCGGTGACGGGTGCTGGCGCGTTTCAATATGCGCGCGAACTTGAGCACCGCGTGCAAGAGAGCGCACGCTTGATGAAAGCTGCGCCAGGTGAGTTGGTGCAACGTGTCGAGAAGCTTTTATTCGATCAGAAAACGGCGCAAAAAGAAATCGAGAGTCTGAAGCGCAAGTTGGCTTCCGGTGAAGGTAGCGATGTGGGTGCCTCAGGTCGCAAGGTGGGCGATGTGTTCGTGTTAGGGGCTGCGGTGTCGGTGGGTGACGTGGATACGTTGCGCAGCATGGCCGAGAGCTTGCGCGATAAACACCAGCCTGCGGTGGTGTTGCTTGGCACGCAGGTTTCAAGTGACAAGGTTGCGCTGGTGTGTGCGGTCAGCAAAGCGATCAGTGTGAAATACCATGCTGGTAAGTTGATCAAAGAAGCAGCGAGTGTAGTGGGCGGTAGCGGTGGTGGGCGACCTGATTTTGCACAAGCGGGTGGCGCTGACGTGAGTAAGCTTGAACAAGCGGTGGCGTCGGTTTATCAAGGTGTTCAGTGAGAGAAGTTTGTTTTAGCAGGGCATATCATGCCGATTATTGAGAAGACCGGGTGGGCCTGATAGACTGCGGTCATGCGGTTTATGGCGTTGTTGTCGGTGCACTCACCGTTCAGATTATGGCGTGTTCCCGTCATTTGGATTGTGTTTGCATGGAGTAGCTTACTGCTGCTTGGATGTGGCCGTTTGGGCTATGGTCGCGCTGGGTTGGGCGCAAATGCCGATGCGTCGCAGATGATGGATGCTTCGAGCGTGGCATGTAAGACTTGGGGCCCTTTTGGATTGGCGGATGCCGTTGTCGAGCTAAACACTTTTCAAAATGAGCTTGTGAGCGCCTTTTCTCATAACGGTTTGCGCTTGTATTTTTCAAGCAACAGCCCGGACTATGGCGCCAACAATGACGATCTTCTTGTCACGACGCGCGTGACATTAAGCGCTGCGTGGGGCAGCCCCACGCGCTTTGCCGAGCTTGACACGATCGAGTCTGAGCGCGATATGGTGGTTTCGGACGACGAACTCGAGGCTTATTTTACGCGTACGGTATCGGGTGTTTTTCATCCGTTCAGCACGTCGCGACCAAATCTTTCGTCAGCGTGGACCACGGTGTCGGCGCCTGACAATGCGCTTGATGACGCAGCTGCGCGCACGTCGGTTGCCGCGCTTTCATATGACGGCAAGGAGCTCTATGTGGTTTCGGACCGTGCAGGTGGCGCGGGGGGCACTGATATTTGGGTGTTTCGTCGTGTTACGCCCAACGCACCGTGGGGTTCTATCCAGCTCGCTGATGTGGTGCTTAACTCGGGTGTTGACGATTATGTCACATCGCTGTCGGCGGATGGGCTTGAGCTTTTTGGACACCGACAAGGCGATTTGTGGCGGGCAACTCGTTCAACATCTGACGCGCCCTGGTCCAATATTGAAAACCTGCCGGTAGGCGCTATGCAGGTTAACCAGTCCGATACATTAGAAGCTACACCAGTTATAAGTCCCGACAGTCGAACGCTTTATTTTGCGAGCGACCGAAACGCTGTGAACGATGCTGATATTTTCCGCGCCTCGCGCAGTTGTTTAGACTAGCGTGCGGCCCCGCCGATTTGGCCTGAAAATAGCGACTGCAGGTTAGGGCGTTGGGTTGGCATAGAAGCGGCAATATCTGCGTACAGCGGTATGCCCTGCGATAGCGGCGTGGGCCTTGGAAGGCGTTCTGGTCGGCGATGTGGATCTTTGTCGCGTTTTGAGGGATACTTAAAGCGTGATTAAAGATCTTAGCGAAAAGCTCAGCGAGATCGACCGCGAGCTTGAAGAGCTAGCCACGGGGCTTGAGATAAAATTGCCACAGGCAACCCCTGTGCGTGGTGCCAACGTGCAGGCAGCAGTGACGCCCGAACCCGCTAGGTTTGAGGGGGTTGAGGCGGCTGAGGCAGCAGCCGAGGTTGAGCCAGCGAAGCCTGACTCAAAACCGCCCGGGGTGTTTCAGAAAGTTGTGCGTGCGGCGATCAACACCGTTGAAATTGCCATGCGCGCTTCTGAGCGACCAGCACCTATTGTACAGGATGAACCTGGGGTTGAACCTGAACCGGCCCATCCGCCGAGCACCGTGGGCGCTCACCCTTTTGCCGCGTATCTGCAAGAAAGCGAACCACCGTCTGCGCTGCGCGATGATGCAGAAGTGGCGCAAGCTGTTTCGCCTGCAACCACGACTGAGGTTCACAGCGACGCACCCGGTTTTCCTGACGAAACGCCTGAGCGTGTGTCCGAACCTTCCATCGATACGGCCAGTGCTGACGACAAACAAGCCGGTTTTGATGAAGCGCTCACGCGTCAACCACCCTCGATGCTGAAGCCGCTATCGGTGGAAGTGCATGTCAGCGAGCTTGGTTTGGGAAGCTTTCCGCCCGATAGCTTGCAACCCATCCATGTCAGTGCGCAACCCGACAGCGTGGCGCCTCCTCTGTCGCCATCGGGCTCACCCGACGATGTGATGCCTGAACCAAGGGCTTTTGGTGAAGATACAGGCTCGGTCAAGATTGACCCCGATGATGAAGACATCATGCTTTTTGAGAGCGAGCCGCCCCTTGGGTCGGACGCGGCTGATCAGGGCGCGGGCATGACGTCGTCCGTGGCGCCTCCTCCACTCGTGCAACAAACGGCGCAAGGTGCAGCACCGCCGGATGATGTCGAGGGTGCACCCAGCGAAGAAGAGAGCAGTTGGTCGACCACTGCAGTGCTTGGCTTTGCTAAGAAGAAAAAAGACAAAACCAAAAAGAAGAGCCTATTTAACTTGTTTGCGGCGCCTCCCGCGGGTGTGCAGGTCGACAGTGACAAAGACAAGAAATGAGATCAGTCGAAGTAGAACATCACGCCTAGACTGGTCCATACGCCCAAGGCCGAGTTGCGATGTTTGACGCTTGGTTCGGTATAGAGATCTTGTTGTCCAAGAAGCAAGCGGCCCACAAGCTGTGTTTCAAGTGTTATGGCGACCGTGGGTGACACGCGTAGTTCAAGGCCCAGTCCGCCCTGCGCGCCCATGTATGTGTCGGTTGAATCGACATAACGACCACGCACATTTTCATAACCTTGGCGATTGATCCACGTCCAGTTGGCGCCCAGTTTGCCATAGAACTGAAAGACGCTGTCGGGATTGAAGAAATAGTTCACGTCGATGAAGAGCGGGATTTGCGCCATGTCCAGATCGTGCTTGCTTGCACCAAGCACGCCCAAGCCGAAATCGAACGCGTATCGGGGGCGTGGGCGGTAGCGCATAGCGATACTTAGGCCAGCATAGTTGTTGCTTTGAAAGCGTTCTGACGCGAGGTTGATGCGCCCGCCATAGATACGCGGGTCGCGGTTATAATATTCAGGTTCGGGTTGGTCGTAACCTTGTGGCTGGTAGCCGGGCTGACCATAACCAGGACCATATGCGCTGGGTTGTGTACCTTGCGGTGGGTAGTAATAGGGTGGTGGTGCATAACCACCTTGGGCGGGTTGCTGATACTGACCGCTGGGTGGTGGGTAGTAATAGGGTGGTGGATAGTAATAGGGGTTTGCAGGCGCTTGCTGCATTGCCGGAGAGCTCGGTTGGGTTTGGGTAGGTTGGGCTTGAGCAGGCTGGGCTTGAGCAGGCTGGGCTTGAGTAGGTTGGGCTTGAGTAGGTTGGGTGGGCGCGGTTGGCGCTTGTGCCGATGATCGAGGCGAGCATAGCAGTGCACACAGTGTTACCGTTAGACTAACGCATGAACTCAAGGGTTGTCGTTGCATCGTGAGACCTCAGCTGAGCGTTGCAATACGCTTGTACGCAGTATACGAGTGTTGTTGCAACTTGCCAACCTTCGTATATGAGGGGTGCGTTGTGGGCGACAATTTCACAGTGCACGGCGACCTTCAAAGGCGCGCGTTAGGGTGAGTTGGTCGCTGAACTCGAGTTCGCCGCCGTGAGGCACGCCTGTCGCGATGCGAGATAGTGTGCAGCGGTAGTCTTTCAAAATTTCGCTGAGATAAAGTGCAGTTGCTTCACCTTCGACGTTGAGTGGTGTGGCCAAGATCACTTCGCAGGGTTCGTGTGTGCGCACGCGTTCGATGAGTGCGGTGAGATCGAGCTGTTCGGGGCCGATGCCTTCAAGGGGTGATAAGAGTTTATGCAGTACGTGATAAACACCGTGAAATGATCGCGCTCGCTCGATGGCGATTAAATCAGGAACGCGTGCCACAACACAAATCAGATGCGCGTTGCGGCGCGTGTCTTGGCAAATGGTGCACAAGGTGTCGCTGCCATAGTTGCCGCAGCGCTCGCATTGTTTGACGCGTTCGTGCAGGTGCATCAGGTTTTCGCCAAAGGCTTGGGCATAACTTGTGCCTTCTGATAATACGTGAAAAGCCAAGCGCGCGGCGGTGCGCTCACCAATGCCCGGTAAGCGCGACATGATGCGGATAAGTTCTTCGATCGCTTCGCTCACGCTTCTTTCATATCTGAATGCGCCTGCTGGAGCAAGCGATTACCAATAGAACGCGCCGCCAGCAAAGGGCGTAAGCCAGACAAAGCCGCGATCAAAAAGATCGCCGCTGGTGGTGGCGTTGAAGCGCAGGCCAGCTTCGATGGCAAAATCTTGCGAGAGTTCGTAGGCTACGCCGGCGACGGCATGTGCGATCAGCGATGCGCGCGAATCGGTGCTTTCGCTGGTGCCGTTACCTGAGAAGGTGACGAACCAACCACCGATGCCAACGCCTGTTCCAACAAAGGGCACCACGGCGCTTGGGTTAAGAAACGAATAACGTGCAGTGAAGCCAAGATAGCCATTACCGAGGGTGGCCGTGCCCGGCGCGCCGTCGTCGATGCGGTTGACTTGCATGGCAAACTCGCCACCTAGGCTCAGGCCGTTGCCGATGTCTTTCGCCAAGCGTACATCAAAACCGAAACCGGGGTTGATGGGCACTGGGATGATTTCGCGCGTGACCGAGTCGCGATAGGCTGGCATGTCAAAACGCACGTTGCTAAGAAAAATGGGAACACCGAGATGAATATCGAGCTCGTATTCTTTGCGGCGCCATTCAAGCGAGGGATCGGGTGGCATGTAGCCGCCTTGCATGCCTGCATTATAACTTTGTGTATTTAGGGCTGAGGCGGCAGGTGTGACGAGTACGGTACCAGGCGGGCACGTAGCGGGGGCCGTGATGGCGGGTGCTGCTGGGGCTGGGGGATAGACCGGCGGTGCAGGGGGTGGCGTTTGGGTCTGAGTTTGGGCCTGCGTTTGAGTTTGAGTTTGGGTACTGACGCTTACGCTGCCTGAGGCTTGGCCGCTGACCCCAAAAGTGGTTTGCGCTTGCGTGCTTGCGGCAAGGGTGAGCAGAGCGAGACTTGCGAGGGCGCTTAGATGCAGCCAGCGATGATGAACCTTCAAGACGTTGATCGGCATAAAGACTCCAAGGTTGAGGATTTTGACGCCATCGGGGGGTGCATTATTCATCGAGGCCATTGTAGGTGTTTCGCGTAGCGACTGCAAAATTCGCTTATTTTGCCTTAACAAAGGCCATGACTTGTTTTGCGATATCGCCGGCCACTTCGTCGGCCGCGCGGTCGGTGCTTAGGTGCACGATCAGGTCGCCGGTAAAACAATCTTCGATATGTTCGTAAAAATCGATAAGCTTTTTTTGTAGCGCTTCCTCTTCATAGAGATCGCGATTCAGCCCACGCTTGGCTAAGCGGGCTTTGGCGACATCAAAAGGTACGTCTAAGATCAAAGCGAGATCGGGACGTTTGGCAAAGCGGTTAAGTTTGCGGATCCAGTCGAGGGCTTCGGGGTGATTGGCCGTGAGTGACTGATAAGCGAGCGATGAATAGTCGTAGCGATCGCTTACAACATGCACGCCTTTTTTTAGGTTGGGTAGCACTTCATTTTCAAGGTGCGCCATGCGGTCTGCCGCGAAGAGCAGCGCCATGGTTTGCCACGACGGCATGTGCTCACCGCGCAGTAAGGTGCGGATGTAGTTGCCAAGTGTCGAGTCGGTGGGCTCTTTGGTTAGATAGGCTGTGAAGCCTGCGCTATTGAGCGTTTCGACAAGTCGGCGAGAATGCGTGGTGGTGCCTGAGGCGTCGACGCCGTCGAGTACGATAAAACACCCGGCCTTGGCTTGTGCGCCTGGTTCGCTTTGCTGCATGATGAGTTAGATCAGACTAAAGTTTAAGCGGGTCGTTGGCAAGGCTTTCTAGGAATGCGATTGCGGTGAGTACGCCAAAGCCCGTGCCACCCTTGGGATGCAGCGTTTTGGGTTTGTCGGCAAACGCGGGGCCGGCGATGTCCATGTGGATCCACGGCGTGTTTTCGACAAAGGCCTCAAGAAAGAGGGCGGCGGTGATGGCGCCGCCTAAGCGCTCGCCAGTGTGTTTCATGTCGGCGATGTCGCTTTTGAGTTCATCTTTGAGGTGATCGGTGAGCGGCAAGGGCCACACGGATTCGTCAACGCTGCGTGCGGCCTCAAGATAACGTTTGCCAAGTGTGGTGTTGTTTGAGAACAAGCCTGCTGTTGATGGGCCAAGCGCGACCATGCAGGCGCCTGTCAGCGTCGCGTGATCGATCATCACATCGGGTTTTTGTCGAAGGGCGTATGTAAAGGCGTCGGCGAGCACAAGGCGACCTTCGGCGTCGGTGTTGATGATCTCGACGGTTTTGCCATTCATGCTGGTATAGACATCACCCGGGCGATAGGCTGCGCCATCGGGCATGTTTTCGGTGCAGGCCATCACGCCGTGTACTTCGACTGGCAACCTTAAACGTGCGACTGCAAGCAAAATGCCCAGTGTAACGGCGCTACCGGCCATGTCGCATTTCATGTCGCCCATGCCTTGGGCGGGCTTAATGCATAAGCCGCCCGAATCGAAGGTTAAGCCTTTGCCAACAAACATCACGCGCGGGGTGTTCGGTGCTGCGTTTTTTGGTTTGTAGACCATGTGTACAAGACGTGGCTCTTCGACGCTGCCGCGGTTGACGGCCAAGAAAAGATTCATGCCTTCTTTTTCGATGCGCTTTTTGTCAAACACACGCACGTCGATGCCCGCGCTTTTTGCGGCTTTCGCGGCGACGTCGGCGAGCACACGCGGTGGCTGGTCGTTGGGCGGTGCGTTAACCAAATCGCGCACCAAGTTGATGGCTTGACCCACGGCCTCGCCAGCTGACAACGCATTGCGCGCGGTGGGGCTGGCTTTGCCGTCCAGCCAGAGGCTCGCTTGGGTGAGTTTATGTTTTTTTGCTCGATCGCCGGTCAAATACGTTGTGTAGCGATAAGCACCCGTCAGCAAACCTTCTGCGGCAGCGCGAATATGGGTGTCGTCTTGCCACGGCAACACCACGCTTACCGATTTGTAACCGTGGCTGCGTTGAGCCGCGCGGCTTGCGGCAAGGCGCACGGCGTTGAGCGCCTCGCGGCTTTGTTCTTTGGCGTCGCCAAGGCCCACCACCAGCACCACTTCGGCTTGCACACCGCGCACACCGCTGAGTTCGACCACTTGACCTGATTTGGCTTCAAAGTGTTGGTCGCTTAGGATGCGCTTAAGTTTGCCGCCCGTTAAACCATCCACGGTGGTGAAAAGTTTGTTCTTAGCGAGCTGACCTTGGGTAAAGGCCACTGCGATGACGTCGGTTTTTAGATTTTTGATTGAGCCGCTGGCGAACGAGAGCTTCATGTGGGTTGACCTCATTTAATAGATGTCGATGGTGCCACGGTTGGGTGCGGCTGACAAGCTTTCGCCGAGGGTAGCGGCCGCCGTTTTCTGGTGCGCTAAGTTGTTGAAATCTTAGAGCGCGAAGGTTGGTATGCGCTTTGCTTGTTTAGTGCTTCATCACGTAAGGAGATATCGTTATGAAGCTACATCAAAGACTATTCAAACTATCCGGTATTATGTTGTTTGTGGCGGCGTTCGGTTACGCGGGTTTGTTTGCTGCGCCTCAGGACGCACGAGCGAACTCAGCGGCGATGGCGCAATCTGAGCTGCCAGCACGTGCTGATGCGGCAAAACGAGAGGATGGGACTAAAGCCCCGGAAAACGGCACCGAAAGCATTCAACCCCTTGACCTGAATCAGGCTACGGCTGAGCAATTTGAAATGCTGCCTGGGCTTGGGCCCAAAAAAGCTCAAGCGTTGGTTGAGTTTCGCACCAAGAGCGGCGGTTTTAAGAACGTGCAGCAAATTGTGCGCGTGAAAGGCATTGGGCCCAAGATGTTTAAGCGTTTGCAGCCCTATTTGTTTGTTGGCGCTCTGAGCTCGAGAACGAGTGCTAGGCCAGCGCAAGCTGATTCAAAACATTGATCACGGGCTCGAGCTTTTCGAGTTTGAGTTTGAGGTTGACCCGGTTGGCGATCAAGACCGAGCTGACCGGGCTAATCTCTTCGAGCACCTCAAGGCCATTCTGCTCCAGTGTTTGGCCCGTGTCGACCAAGTCGACGATCACGTGTGCAAGCCCTGTGACGGGTGCAAGCTCGACAGAGCCCTTCACATCAATGATGTCGGCTTGAATGCCAGCGCTCAAAAAGAACTGGGTGGCTGCGCGCCTGTATTTGGTGGCAACTCGCAACGGAACATTTTTCAGCGCTTGCCTTGATTTGCCTGCGACGCACATGCGGCAATGGCCAATGTCAAGCGTGCTCAGCACATAAAGCATGTGTTCGTGTTCACCCAGCACATCACGACCGACGATGCCCAGGTCTGCTGCGCCGTACTCAACATAAGTGGGCACATCGTCTGGTTTGAGCAAAAGCAGGCGCACGCCTTCGGCGATATCGTCGCGCACTAACTTGCGGCTTGAACGCAGCAGCGCTTCGGTTTTCCAGGTGCGATGTTTGATTTTGCTGGCAAAATCTTCAAGCACGCGACCTTTTGGAATGGCGATGGTGATCATTGGCTCGCAACATAGCTGATCTTGCGCGAAACTCAATCGTTCAAATGAGGTTGAACAATCAAGCGGGGCCCGCGACACGGCTGACGGTGGCGCCGAGCGCGCTGAGTTTCTTTTCGATCGTTTCGTAGCCGCGGTCTAAGTGATAAATGCGACGCACTTCGGTGGTGCCTTCGGCGACCAAGCCAGCGATGACCAAACACGCACTGGCGCGCAAATCGGTCGCCATCACCGTCGCGCCTTGTAACTTGATCGGGCCGTTGACGAAAGCCGAATGCCCTGAAACCTTGATGTTTGCGCCCATGCGTTGCAGTTCACCCACGTGCATGAAACGATTTTCGAAAACTTTCTCTTCGATATGACTTTGGCCTTGGGCCAAGCACATCAACACCATGAACTGGGCTTGCATGTCGGTGGGAAACTCAGGAAAAGGCGCGGTGATTACATCGGTGGCTTTAAAGGGTGTGCGGCCACTGACGCGGATGCCGGTTTTTTCGGGTTCGACCTGAACGCCGGCGGTGCGCAGTTTGTCGAGGACCGCCTGCATGATCTCGGCGGTTACGCCATCGATAAAGACATCGCCTCCTGTGGCTGCGGCTGCGACCATGTAGCTACCGGCTTCGATGCGGTCGGGCATGATGCGAAAGTCTTTGACTGGGTGTAACGCATCTTGGCCTTCGATGACTATTTGGCTTGTGCCGTCACCTTGAATGCGTGCGCCCATGGCGCGCAATGCGTCGGCCAGGTTTTTGATTTCGGGTTCGCGCGCGCAGTTGTCGAGCACCGTTCGCCCCGCGGCAAGGGTGGCAGCGCACATCACGTTTTCTGTGCCGGTGACGGTTGGAAAGTCAAAACGAAACTCGGCGCCCGCTAAGCGGCCTTTGGGGACGGCGACATCGACATAACCTTGCTTCAGTGCCACGACTGCGCCCATTTTTTCTAAGCCCTTGAGGTGTTGATCGATGGGGCGTGCACCAATCGCGCACCCGCCTGGCATCGAGACGCGTGCGCGTCCCAGCCGCGCGACCAAAGGGCCAAGCACCAACACAGACGCTCGCATCTCTTTGACCAGGTCATAAGGGGCTTCGTCGCCCAAGATGCCGCCAAAGTGTACGCTGGCTTGGGGGTGGTTGAGCGTGACTTGGCCGCCGAGGTGTTTGAGGAGTCGTGCTGTGGTGCGAATGTCGCGTAGCTCAGGCACGTTGGTGTAGGTGCTTGTGCCTTCGGCGAGCAAAGATGCGCACAAAATCGGCAGCGCTGCGTTTTTGGCGCCGCTGATTTGAATGGTGCCTTTCAAAGGGCGACCGCCCTCGATGCGTAAAGTATCCACAGATGGTCCTAGAAGTAATGTGAGCAGTTATACATAGCATCGCGCCAGCGAATAGGCTCAAAAAAAGGGCGTTTTGGCTAGATTTAGGCCAGGCGTAAACCCAGCACAAACGCCACGACGCCCAAGCCCCAGGTCAGGCCCCAGCGTGTTGCGAGGGTGTGTTTAAGTGTCGCTTGGTCGAGTTTTTCGAGCAGGCGATAGGTGGCGAGCGCCCATGCGAAAAAGCCGGCAATGGCCAAAAGCGCCCAACCCACTGCGGGTCGGGGTGCGTCGCCGTAAAGCTTGGCAAAGGCGCGTTCGCGCTCGGCCTCGCTTTTGTTTGCGTCGATGGGCGGCGGCGGCAACTGGGCCATCAAATGCGCGATGTGTTTATTTGCGCGCGCCAAATAGTCTGCATGCGGTGTATAGGTGCTGCGGGTGGAATTGATGCCGGCGCGAATGGCGCGGTAGGCATCGAGCGCGTCGAGTGGCTGATGGTTTTTTTCAGCTTGTTTGCCGATGCGTTCAAGCCGATCGAGCGAGCGCTGCACGTAAGGGTTAAAGGGCGCATACCAACGCACCGAGCGGCGATAATGTGCGACGGCGTCTTGGTGGCGATGATGCACAAGTGCGCGCTCGCCTAAAGCGAACTCCGTTTTAGACGAGTCGATCACGCGCCAGTAGATGATGGCAAACAGGAGAATGATGGCAAGCGCGCTCCAGGTTTTGGTCGTCATGTGAAATCTCGCCGGGTGAAAATATAAGATGCGAGCGCGAGCAAGAGCGCCACGCAGAGGGCTGCGTAACCCAGTGATGCGCTCATGTATTTGAACAAGCCTGCCCAGTGCCTTGAGGCGCCGCTTAACGCGTACTGCCCGGGCACGAATAAGTTAAAGTTAGGAATAAAACGCGCCAGCACTTTGAGTAACTGTTTGAGTGCGGGGCCCAACGTGCGACTTTTGATCGAGACCATCGTGTCGGCTGAGCGCCCCAAAAGCCAAATACCAAGGGTGAGTAAGCCGGTGAGAAAGGGCGTTGAGAACGCCGAGAAAAACATCGCGACCGCGGTGACCACGGCGAATTCTGCCGCAAATAAAATGAGCGCGGCAAATAAGGTGACGACCTCCACTTGTGCAACGATCGCAAGCGTAGCGCCAAGTGCTACGGTCAGAAGCGACCACGGCAAAAGGGCGATGGTGAGCTCTTTCATCATCCACCCCGCAAGGGCGAGTACGCCAAAGGCGATCAGCAAAGCGCCCAAAATGAGCAAAGGATTCAGCCCTTGATGAAACGCGCTCAGCACGCAGAGCAATGCGCCGGTACAGGCAATAAACACAAGGCCCGTCAAGCAGATCCCAAGATATTTGCCGAGCAAAAACTCGGTGCGGCTGATCGGTTTGGGCAAAATCAGATAAAGCGTCTTGCGTTCGATCTCTTTATATAAAAGCGAAGCGCCCAGCACGACCGCTGTTAAGACCGACATCAACGAAATCACCGTAAGCCCTGTGTCGCGGATCACACGCGCGCCTTCGTTGAGCGATAGCTCAGCGAGCGCAAGTGTAAAAAGTAAAAGCAGCGCCGAGAACACCAAAATGCCGAGCAGCACGCGGTCGCGCAGCGCTTCGCGAAAGGTGTTGATGGCAATGGTGTAGATCCTACGAATCATGGGCACCTATCATACACAATTAGCTGAGTGAGCCTAAACGAAAGACGATGTCTTTGAGCGGGAGCGAGCTTTCGCTGTTGAGTTGTTCGAGCAGGTCTTGTTTTAAGAACTGTAGCTCGTGGATCCACGGGCTTTCGCTGACGTGGACCACCA
>JBGAKI010000065.1:0-18243 GCA_044224525.1 Polyangiales bacterium
CGCGCACTTCGCGATTCGATCGGGCGCCGTAGGGGTTTTCCTCGAGCCATTGCACATGGGCGCCCTGGCCAAAGGCCTCGCGTGAGCATAACAAGGCGTGATATTGTTCGGCACGATCGCGTACGTCGGTTTGCACGAACAGTTCGCCGCCTGGTTTGAGCAAACGTTCAATGTGTTCGATGACATCGTCAGCGATCACCAAGCGCTTGGCGTGGCGCTTTTTCCACCACGGATCGGGAAAATTTACATAAAAACGCGTTACGCAAGCGTTGGGCTCAAGGCGCGGGAAGACGTCACGTACATCGTCTCCCCAGATAATGAGGCGGTCGAGTTTTTGCCGCCGCGCACGTTCGGCGACCTGATACGCGAGTTTATTTTTGATCTCAAAGCCGATAAGTGTCACGTTCGCGAACTTTTCGACGCGCTCGAGCACGCAGCGTCCTCGACCAAAACCTATCGATATTTCAAGGTCTTGTTCGTCTAATTTAGCGAACTGTTGAAGATTGATTGGCCCCTCGGGCGCGTGAGGTGCCCGGCTGGCGTAGTCGATGGGTTTGGGGGTGCCTTGAACTTGGGTCGGCATGGCCCCAGGTGTATGCGCTCTAAGCGCTTTGGGCAAGGCACCGATGATAACCTGCGAAGGGGTGTGCAAGAGGCTGGCGTCTTTGTGCACAAGCAGATATGATTACCGAGTCTTATCTGTTTTGATTGTTCGAGTGTTGAGTCCATGGAGGCCGTGACGTGTCAGTAACTCTTTTAGCTGCCGACGATAGCGCAACGATGCGCCGCATTATTGAAATGACCTTTGCTGCAGAGGATGTGCGCGTGGTGACAGCGGCGACCAGTGAAGCCGCGCTACGTGCGATCGCTGAAGAGCGTCCTGACGTAGTGTTGCTTGATGCAGCGCTACCAGGCACCGACGGTTACGAGATTGCGCGCGCGATGCGTAACAATACAGCGGTGGCGTCCATTCCAGTGATTCTGCTCACCAGTCAGCTCGTCAAGTATGATCCTGAACGTGGGCGCGAGTGTGGTGTAAGCGATCACGTGGTGAAGCCTTTTGATAGTCAGGCGTTGATCGATCGCGTGCAGCAAGCGATTGCGCGCCCGATGTCACAACCTGCACCACGACCCATTGCGCAACCTGCCCCGATGCGTGGCGGCGCCGTGCCAACTGCGGGTGCCAATGCGGCCAGCGGATCCAATCGGCCTTACGCGCAAACGATGGCTTTCACTGGCACGCCAGCACAGGGTGTTGCACCCGAAAAGCCGTTCTCGATCGAACAAGGTTTTGCCTTGCCCTCAGCGGGCGCCGGACGCACGGGTGGTGGGGATAAGCCAATACTAGAACTAGCGGAGGACTTGCCTTTTGAAAGTTCTCCAACGCACGCGCGTCAAGGGTTCTCGCCGGCCAGTACAGCATATGGCGGTGATGCGGCGGCGACGTGGAAAAAGCCAGAGTCAGCACCGCCTGCACCCACAGTGCAAGCGCGACCAAGCCCTCCAGGCGCGGCGGTGGCGGTTCAGGCCAAGGTGGCGGCATCGGTGGGCAATCAAGCCGAAAAGCTTGCAGGTTTAGGATTGAACGCACAGCAGATTGACGCCATCAGTGCGCTGTCGCGCGAAGTCATCGAACGCGTGGTGTGGGAGGTCGTGCCAGACTTGGCAGAGACGATCATCCGCGAAGAAATTCGTCGCATCACCCGCGATTGAACACTGAGGTGATCGTGGTGCGCAGGCTTGAAGCATCGATAGGCCAGCGATTAGCGCGTTATCAACAAGCAAGCGGGGTGACCTTGCCCAAGGCGCCACGCTTGCGTTCAGGTCGGGACACGCATCAGGCCGGGTTGGCGCTTAACGTATCGACGCACGCGCTTGGTGAAGTGTGGCAACGAACCACACATTTTGCGCTCGCGTCGATTGAGGGCCCCTCACATATTGATATGGCGCATCTGGCTGAACTTGCGCTCGATCAGAGCCTGGCGCCGCTGGATGCATCGCAGCTGGTGTTTTTTGACACCGAGACCACGGGGCTTGCGCGCGGCGCTGGCACGGTGGCGTTTTTGGTGGGCATTGGTTTTGTGTCAGCGGGCACTTTTTGTGTTGAACAATACTTTTTGCCTAACTTGGGCGAAGAAAAACCGCTGCTTGCTGTGGTGGCTGAGCGCTTTGCCAATGCTTCATGTTTGGTGAGCTACAACGGTAAAGCGTTTGATTGGCCACTTTTGCGCGCCCGATTGCTGCTCAATCGCGTGCCGATTGAGAGCGTGCCGCCGCATGTTGACTTGTTGCATTGTTGCCGTCGCGTGTTTAAGCGGCGTCTTGATTCGATGCGGCTGACACAGATTGAACAAAACATGCTTGGTTTTATCCGCGAAGACGACATCGATGGTGCTGAGGTGCCGGTGCGTTATTTGAACTATTTGCACAGCGGGCAAAGCGCTGAGCTCGAGGCGGTTTTTAAACACAACGCACTTGATTTGTTGGCGCTTTACCGCATTTGTGGCGCGCTCTCGCATCATTATCACGAGCCGCTCAAGGACACGTCGTCGCGCGATAAACTTGGGTATGCGGAAGTGGCCGAGCGCAACGCACGTTTAGACAAAGCATATGCGTTCGCATTGAGCGCGCGGCAAAGCGATTTGGATGATAAACGGGCCCAAAGCGAAGCCAAGCTGATGAGCGCTAAGATCGCCAAACGGCGCGGGATTTGGCACGAACACGAGGGGCATTTGCTTGAGGCAGTGGTTGATGCTTATGACGAACTTCACCGCGCCGCTGCCCATTTGGCACTGGCTAAGTTTTATGAGCATAAGACGCGCGACTATGTGCGCGCTCTTGAACACGCCAAACATACCGAGCCCGTCGAGGGTCTAGAGGCATGTGCGCGACGTTGCCAGCGTTTGGCGTCTCGCCTCGGGTAAAAAGCGTTATAATTCACAGTGTTATCGAAATAACATAGAAAGTTTGTAGGTTTTTTGAGTTCGAGGATCGGGTGCATGTATTCTACTACATGTGCGTACATTATCCTTCATCGACCCCTCTGAGCTCAAGTTAGTCAAAAAGCGTAGTATCAAGCTTAGAGCGGTCCCCGATCCCTCTAAGACCGCCAAGCCTTTTGTTAAATGGGTGGGCGGCAAGGCGAAGCTCTGCGACCGGTTGCACGCGCTGATGCCGGCGGGCGTTGAGCAGCGTCGTCATATTGAGCCTTTTGTCGGCGGCGGCGCCCTTTTCTTTTCTCGGCGTCCCGAGCGTGCCCTTTTATGCGATATCAATGCAGCGCTGGTGAACACCTACAATGTGATTAAGAACGACGTGCAAGCGTTGGTTCGCGCGCTTAAGACCATTGCTCAGGATCACGGCGAAGAGCGTTATTACCATATTCGTGAACGTTATAATACCGACAAGAAGCTGACCCGAGTTGAACATGCAGCGATGTTTATTTATTTGAACAAGACCTGTTTCAATGGGCTGCATCGCGTCAATCGCAAGGGGCAGTTTAACGTGCCGATGGGCCGCTATAGTGATCCGCAAATCGTTGACGTGGATGGTTTGCATGCTGCCAGCGCAGCGTTGAAAGAGACCGAAATCTTGTGCACCGACTTTCGTGATTTATTGCGCACCGCGCAGCCGGGTGATTTTGTCTATTTTGATCCGCCCTACGCACCGGTGTCGAAAACCGCAAATTTTACAGCGTATGCAAGCGATGGTTTTGGTGTGCGCGATCAGGAAGAGCTTGCGATGGTGTATCGGGCGCTTGATCAACGTGGTTGTAAGCTGATGTTGTCCAATAGCGATGTGCCATGGATACGTGAGCTTTATCGCGGATTTGATGTGCACACGGTGCACGTGGCGCGCAGCATCAACAGTAACGCAGAAAAACGTGGCGCAGTGGCCGAAGTGGTGGTGTGTAACTATTTAGCGGCCAGTGTTGCCCAAATTAAGCGCAGCGCTTAGATCGACGCTTGAGGCGCGTAAAAACTCTTGCACGTTTTCTTGGGCAAGGTGTGCGAATTCCTCGGGGCTGCCGTGGGCTGCGATTTGCCCTTTGTATAAAAAGCACACTTGATGGGCAATGTGCATGACGCTGGCCATGTCGTGGGTGACGACCACCGAGGTAATGCCATAACGTTCTTGCATTTCGACGATCAGTTCGTCGACTTTACGCGAGGTGATCGGGTCAAGGCCGGTGGTGGGCTCGTCGTAAAATAAAATCTCGGGTTCTGAGACCAGTGCGCGGGCGACCGCGACGCGTTTACGCATACCACCTGAGAGTTCAGAGGGAAGTTTCGACACCGCGGGTTCGATGCCGAGCGCTTTGAGTTTGTCCATCACTTTGTCTTGGATGTCCTTGCGGCTGAGCTTGGTGTGTTCGCGCAAGGTGAAGGCGACGTTGTCAAAGACCGTCATCGAATCAAAAAGTGCGGAACCTTGAAAGACCATGCCAAACTTGCTGCGCACGGGCATGAGCTGCGCTTCGCTAAGGGGCGCGATGTCGAGGCCGTCGAGGATGATTTGGCCTTTGCTTGGCTTTTCAAGCCTGACGACCTGCCGCAAAAGCACGGTTTTGCCGGAACCCGACGCACCGATCACGGCGTTGATATGACCGCGATAAATGTCGAGCGAAACACCCAGAAGCACCTTTTGCGTGCCATAACTTTTCTCGATATCGCGGATTTGGATTTGTACCGCCGCAGGCGTTTGTTCCGCTTCTGCGCCCATCAGCCGAGTCCTTGGGTATTGGTGCTGGTGATCGCACTGGTGATGAGATAATCAAGCATGAGGATAGTGACCGCGCTTTGAACGACAGCGCGTGTGGTGGCTTGACCCACGCCTGCGGCGCCTCCTTTGGCATAGAATCCATGCCAACAGGCAATCAATGCAAGCGCGAAGCCAAACGCGAGGGCCTTAATCAATCCTTGCGCCAGATCGCGACTATCGACGTACCAACGCACTTTGTCGATGAAGATGCCCGAATCAAGGCCCATGAACTGCACGCACACCAGCCATGCGCCGATGACGCCGATAATGTTAAAGACCATGGTGAGCACCGGGAGCATGATCGTCGACGCGATGAGGCGCGGTGAGACAAGGTATTGTACGGGGTTGACGGCCATGGTGGTAAGCGCATCAATTTGATCGGTGACCCGCATTGAACCGATTTCGGTGCACATGGCACTTCCGGCGCGGCTTGAGACCATTAATGCCGAGAAGACCGGGGCAAGTTCGCGCGCGAGCGCAAGCCCGACCACCGCGCCGGCTTGATCTTCGGCGCCGAACTGACGAAACCCATCGACCAATTGAATGCCAAACACCATGCCGACGAACATGCCCGTGAGGCCGACGATAAAAATCGACTGAACGCCAATGAACTCGAGCGCGTCGACTAATTTGCCGAAGCGAAATGGCGGCGTGACTGACCACGTGACGCCCTCAACGAGAAAGTCGATGAACTTGAGCCCGTTATCGAGTGCGTCCTTGGCTTGTTGAGTAAAATTGCTGGCGAAAAGTTGCATCGCGGATCGCACTATATCTCATTTCTGCCGAAAATGTGAGCGTATTCGCGTTGGCTTAGCGCGAATAAAAACGGGGCACGCGCGATCCGATCGCGGTCAAAATTTCGTAGTCATGGGTGGTTGCATAAGCGGCAAGTTCGCGTGTGGTGATTTGTTCGTGGTTTTGCTCACCGATGACCACAACTTCATCGCCCACTCTGCAGTGCGGCACATGGCTGACGTCGATCATGGTTGAATCCATCGAGACGCGACCGACTACGGGGCAGCGCAAGCCGCCCACGAGCATGAAGGCGCGATTGCTCATTGCTACGCGATAGCCGTCGGCGTATCCAAGCGCTACGGTGGCGATGCGGGCAGCCTTTTTCGTGCGAAAGGTGTAATCGTAACCAACGCCCTCGCCTTTGGGCAAATCGCGTAGCGCAATGATATTTGATTTAAGACTGAGCGCTGGGCGCAAATCGAGGTGCTGTGCTGCAAATCCGACGCCATAAAGTGCTAAACCAGGGCGCACAAGATTAAACCTAGCCCAAGCGAAGGCGACGGCAGCCGCACTGTTGGCAGCGTGCACCCATGGGGTTTTGATCTGAGTGGTGAGCTTTTCAAAAGCGTTGATATGCGCGCGTGATGCCACAGCGTCGCTTTCTGCACACGCCAAGTGGGTCATCAGCCCTTGAATGTTGAGTTGATGTGTGTGCTCTTTGACCAACGCAAGCGCTTTTGCCGTATCGCGTTCGGGGATGCCAAGTCGATGAATGCTTAAATCAAACTTGAGGTGTAGTGCGAGTTCGTGGCTTTTTGGTGTGTCGAGCACGCGTTGTAAGTCATCCAGCGAGTGTATGGTGGTGTGCAGCTGATGTTCGCGCATGACTTCGAGGGCATCGCGATGGGCGGCGCTGCCGACGACTAAAATAGGCTTGTGAATGTCCGCTTGTCGAAGTTCAATGCCTTCTTCGATGGTGGCAACGCCGAGCCCCCACAGGTAGGGCTCAGGCTCGAGCGTCTTTGCGAGCTCGACGGCGCCGTGACCATAAGCGTTGGCTTTCACCATCGCAAGCATGTGGGCGGGCCCCACGTGTTTTGCGATGCACCGCGCGTTGGCGCGCACCGCGCTCAAATCAATGTTGGCCCAGGTGGGGCGATAGGTAGGGCAGTCCGGCGTCTGTGTCGTCGGCATCTTGAGCGAAGTATGCGCTAAATCGTGATGATACGCACCTTAGGGTTGACGCAATTTGCCGAAATTACCTGATTTTTGGGTATAATGAAAAGCGGATGGAAACCCTTATTAAGTGGACCTTCAAGACTGCGTTCTGGCTGGCGATTCTTGTGGGCATCTTTGCGGTCGTGATGAACTTCTTTTTCGTCAAGGTGGCCGTGGTCGGGCATAACGCCATGGCGCCAACGATGGTCGCCGGCGATCAGGTGGTGATATGGACCAAGAGCGCGCCCGACTTTGGCGACATTACGATTTGTGCTGATCCACGCGCCAACGCGAACCGTATGGTGCTTGGGCGCGTGATGGGTCGCGCTGGTTTTTTGCTCAACACGGTGCGCGAACAGCTGCAAATCAATGGACAGCCTGTCGAGCGAGATTTTCAAGGCACCGTTCGCGTCAACGACACGCTTAATGGTACCAATTTGGTGCTGGTTAAGAGCATCGAGAAGCTCGGCAGCACGGAGCACCTGGTCGCGGAGCGCAAAGGGTTTAAAATGGCGATGCGTAACGTTAAAGTGAGGCGCGGCCTTTTTTTGTTGTCGGATAATCGCAGCTATATCGGCGAAGACAGCCGCACGTTTGGCGAAGTGGACCCGACCACCTGCATGGGTAAGGTTTTTTTGCGGCTTAAGCCCGCGCCGGATACCGGTGACGAAGTGAAGCGCGGTTATCTTGATTGGTTGCGCTAACGAGTTAGCTGACGAGCAATTGCGCGAGTAGCATCTTGAGGATCATTGACGCGGGGTACACCGACGCGTAGCCGAGGGTTGGGATGTCGTTTTTTGTTTGTTCGGTGGCATATGACACAATCGATGCTTGTGTATGAAGCCCAGCACAAAGGCCGAGCAGCATACTGGCGGGTATTTTTAAAAGGTAAAAGCCGATGTACAAAAACGCGACCGTCGTAAGAAACGAAAGCGACATGGCGAAGGTTGCCAGACGCATCGCGAAGGCCGGGTCGCTGACGATGGTGTGATAAAACTGCTTGCCGGCTGAAAGCCCCATTGCCGCAAGAAACACGATTAAACCAAACTGCCTGAGTGTGAGGTTGGCGCTATAGGGCAAATGCCAAACGATGGGTCCTGTGCGTCGAAGGCTCCCGAAAAAGAGTCCGGCGATAAGCGGACCGCCCGCTGAACCAAGGCGAAAGTGCCCCCCACTTGGCAGCGGAATGTTGGCCGACCCTAAAAGCAGTCCGAGCGCCAGGCCGACGCTAAAAACGGCGATGTCGATTTCGCTGAGTTTTTTGTAAGAGTCGCCAAAAAAGCGTGTGATAACTGGCATGTCTTCATGACGCGCGAGCACGCGCACCCTGTCGCCGAGTTCAAGACGCATGTCGGAGGTGGGCAAAAGATCAACATCGCCGCGCCGCACGCGGGTGATGCGGGCGCCGAAGCGCTTTTTGATGTTGAGATCGCGAATGCGTTTGCCTGCGATCGACTTCTCGGAAACGAAGATCCTCCTTAGATCAAACTCGCTGATGTCGCGCGCAAACGTGTCAGGGACCTTTTCGCCCACGTTGGCGACCACTTGCTCGACATCTTCGGCGCCGCCGACCACGGAAAGTTCGTCGCCAAGTTCGACCACGTCATCGTCGGCCACCACGCTGACGCGTGCATCGCGCAAGCGTCGACCGAAGACGACGTTCCATTTTTGTGCGCGTTGTAATTCAGCAAGTGTTTTGCCAACCGCTTCGGAGTGTGTGACGCGTAAGGCGCAGGTTACGTATTCTTCGGAAGAAAAACCCAGGCTTTTGAGGGCGCGCGCCTCGCCGCGTAGATCAACCTTCGTCATGCGTAAGAAAAGCGCCATGACGATGATGGCCGCGATGAAACTGACAGGATACGTGACCGAATAAGCCACCACGGAATCACTGAGTGCGCGCTGCAAGTTTGGGCCGCTGAGCGAGCCCTTGAGAACCTCGACGACGGCGGCAAGCGAAGCGGCGCTAGATAAGCCACCCGAAAATACACCAGCATTGGTTTCGTCGCTGAATTGAAAGTAGTGGTTCATTAATAAGGTGAGCGCAAAGCCAACGCAGATCATCGATGAAACCAAAATGTTGTCGCGTAGACCGTGGCTGCGAAAGGTGGCTGCGAGCGCGGGGCCACTTCCAAGTCCAAGCGTATAAACGAAGAGCCCTAACCCAAGCACCGAGACAAACTCTGGTAGTTCCAGACTTGGCTGCCATGCACTGAGTGCGATGCCGACAAAAAGCACACCCGAGACGCCAAGCTGCACGCCAGCGATAGAAATACGCCCAAGCACGAAGCCTAGGCCCGAGACGATGAAAAGTAAGAGCACGGGGTGCTCAACCAGAAAAGTAATCATGGTCGTCTAATGTTGACGCGCAGTATAACCTAGTTGTGCACGTTGCTCACTGACTATTGGCAGGCGCTTGGGCCGGTCAGCCAGTCTTTGCCGGTGCAGGTGTCGCAAGCCCAGCCTGTAAGGCTGCCATCTAGCGTTTGGATTTTGAGCCACCCGTCGGTTGGGCCTTCGATGAACTTGACCGTGACGCCGTCACGAACGCCGCCTACGCGTGCTGCCGTCGTACTGGGACTTGAACGCACGTTGAGACCATCGGAAGAGGGGCTGTTTGAGGCAGGGATCGGTTGGTTGACTGTGTAACACTGATCGGTGTCACCACCGCCGGTGTCACCACCACCGGTGTCACCACCACCGGTGTCGCCACCACCGGTGTCACCGCCTCCACCTTGGGCGCTGCAATCCACTTGTGAGCATGGATCTTCGCTTGGGTGTGGGGCGACACTGCCATCACTCGTGCCGCAACAATAGTCAATACAGTTTTGCGCATCGAGGCCTGCGCTGCCGCCGCAAAGCGCTGCGGCGCCTGTTTCGCCACCACCACCTGTGCATGCAGGATTGTTTGCGTTGCTAGGTAACGCGCAGTTCAGGGGCGCATCGGTACAACATGCAGGTTTGGGTTCGACGTCGCAGGTACAGGCTACGAGCGCTGCGCTACGAATCCAGGCTTTGACGCCGGTGTTGGAAACGTCGCCCACCGCTGCGGTCTTGGTAATAATGATCGGCGTGTAGACGTAATCTTTGCTCTGGTTCTCGCCGATATCACCGTAACCGGTGGTCATCATGGTGAAGCCGGTGCCTTTTTTGATGTAATAGTGTTCGGCGTTATCTGTGCCCTTGGCTGTGTAAGTAATGCGCATCGACATAAGCTTGTCGTCGTAAAGTTCGAGGGGTGCCGCAAGTAATGTGCCGTCGGATTTATAAGTACCAGGGCCTGCATAGAGTACCTGATCGGCGTCGATGGTTTGAGTGGTGTCGAGGACCTCAAGCGAGAGACTGGGTCGCGCGCAGCTTGTGGTTTGAAAGTTACCTTGCATCGGAACAGCGGTATAGTTCCATTCGCCCTGACCGAGACGTTTGATAGTGTTGCCAACGATCGGATAGTAATCGCGATAGGACAAGGTCTTTGTATTGTTAAGTTTTACACCGAGGGGGTTGGTGATTTGTAAACACGTATCTGCGTCTTGCCCAGAGGCGTTCGGATTGTAAATGCCACGGTTTGCGCAGGCCTGAAGCACAAGCAACGAGGCGCCGAGCATTAGGAAAAAACGCAATGTGGTGGGTAGTTTCATAGGAAGGTTAGTGAATAAGGTAAGTGTTCTACTTAATAGGTATCGCAAATTCCGTGCCTAACAAAAAAGGGATGGTACTAGAAATTTCTTTTTGATTTTCGCTAGTTAGACTTCCGTTGGGGCGGTAATGCTGGGGGCTGACGTCGTGATGCCTCAACGGGCCGGGTGTCGATGCCCCAGTGGTGATTTCAGCGCAATAGTTATACCTCATCAACCGGCACAGTCAATGTTTACCGTGGGGCTGCAAACACATGCCTCGCGATACGATTGCCCTCAACGAACGCGAGCAAAAATGTTATAGCATCGGCGTGACAAAAGCTCCTTGCGTCGCAGTGATCACCTACCCTGGTTCAAACGCCGATTGGGACGCGCTATATGCGCTTGAACACTGCGCGCATGTAAAAGTTAAAAGTGTGTTTCATCAAGAACGCACGCTTGGTGAGGTAGATGCCGTGGTGATCCCAGGCGGTTTTTCTTATGGCGACTATTTGCGATCGGGCGCCATCGCGCGCTTTAGTGCGATTAGCGAAGCCGTCGCTCGGTTTGCAGCGCAGGGTAAGCCTGTGCTTGGCATCTGTAACGGGTTTCAGATCCTCACCGAGCTTGGGCTTTTGCCCGGCGCGTTGACGCGCAATGCAGGTTTGCGCTTTATTTGTCGAGACATCTTTGTGCGCAGCGAAACGATGGGTGCGTTTGGTGGCCAAGACATGCAAGGTAAAGTGCTGCGCATGCCGGTGGCCCATGGCGACGGGCGCTATGTCTGTGACGAGCAAACGCTGGCAGGGTTGAAGACCAAGGGGCAAATCGCTTTTCGCTACTGCGATGCACAAGGGCAGCTGAGTGACAACGCGAACATCAACGGTTCGAACGATCATATTGCGGGCATTTATAACGCGAACAAGAATGTGCTTGGATTAATGCCACATCCGGAGCGTGCGTCGGACTCGCGTTTGGGCAGTGTCGATGGGCTCAGGCTCTTCAAAGCGATGATCGCGTTTCTGGCGGCGCGCGATCCGGAGGCGGTGCATCCATGAGCATGAGACCTGAAGCTTGGCCGACCGATCCTGACGTTAACCAGAGTCACGCGACGGCGATGGGTTTGAAGGGCGACGAGTGGCCACGGCTGCTCGAGTTGTTGGGTCGCACGCCTACCTATGCGGAGCTTGGTGTGTTTAGTGCGATGTGGAGCGAGCACTGTTCGTATAAGTCGTCGCGCGTACATTTGAAGCGGTTACCCACCACTGGCCCCAAGGTGGTGCAAGGGCCGGGCGAAAATGCTGGCGCGGTGGATATTGGTGATGGGTATTGCGCTGTGTTTAAGATCGAGTCGCATAACCATCCTTCGTATATCGAACCTTACCAAGGCGCTGCGACCGGTGTGGGCGGCATTTTGCGCGACGTGTTTACGATGGGTGCACGACCGATTGCACTTTTAAATGCGCTGCGTTTTGGCGAGACGTCACACGCCAAAACAGGCTCGCTGGTGCGTGGTGTGGTGGCGGGCATTGCGGGGTATGGCAATGCGATTGGCGTGCCTACCGTGGGCGGCGATTGTTATTTTGACGCGAGTTATAATCAAAATTGTTTGGTGAACGCCTTTGCTCTTGGCATTGCACGCACCGATGAACTGTTTTTTGGCAAAGCGACAGGCGTTGGTAATAAGTTAATCTATGTGGGCGCGAAGACGGGCCGAGACGGCATTCATGGCGCCACCATGGCCTCACAAGAGTTTGATCAAGAGAGCCAGAAGAAGCGCCCGACGGTGCAGGTGGGCGACCCTTTTACCGAAAAGCTTTTGCTCGAAGCGTGCTTAGAGATTTTTAAGGCGGGCGCGTTATTGGGTGTGCAAGACATGGGCGCGGCTGGGCTGACGTCGTCGAGTGTTGAGATGGCGGCGCGTGCTGGCACAGGCTTGCTCCTTGATTTGGACAAGGTGCCCAGGCGTACCGCAGGCATGAGTCCTTACGAGTTGCTTTTGTCGGAGTCACAAGAGCGCATGTTGATGGTGGCCAAACCGGGCTCAGAAGAAGTCGTGTTTGCGATTTGCAAGAAGTGGGATTTGGATGTGGCGATCATTGGCGAGGTGACCGACAGCCAACGCTGGATTTGTAAGGCGACGCCGGGCTACGATCCGTTTACGCACACCACGCGACCCAATCGCGATGCCGTGGTCGTTGCGGATATCGCGGTTGATGTGTTGGCTGATCAGGCTCCGATGTATGAGCGCCCAGTTGCAAGCGATTACACCAGTCGACTGTCGATCGTTGATGACGAAAAAAGCGCGTCGTTTGTGCCGCAGAACGCTCAAGCGCTGAAGGCCGATTGGCTAGAGGTGCTTGGGTCGGTGAATGTGGGAAGTCGACGCGCGATATGGCAACAGTATGATCATATTGTGCGTAACGGCACCATGATTCGCCCCGGCGCCGCGGACGCAGCGATTGTGCGTGCAGTCACTGAGGTGGGCGAAAAATACCTAGCGCTCGCGGTTGACGGGAATGGTCGTTATGTCGAGCTTGATCCCTACCATGGCGCAGCGATGGCCGTCGCCGAGTGCGCGCGCAATCTGGTGTGCGTGGGCGCGACCCCACTTGGACTCACGAACTGCTTGAACTTTGGTAGCGCCGAGAACCCGCGTGTAATGCATCAGTTGAGTCGCGCTATCGATGGTATCCGCGACGCGTGCGTGAGGCTCGAGGTACCTGTGGTTTCGGGCAATGTGAGTTTGTATAACGAAACTGACGGGCAGCCCATCCAACCTACCCCTGTGGTTGCCATTGTGGGCAGCGTGACCGACCCAGACGCAGTAGTAACGATGGCGTTTAAGCAAGCGGGAGATGCCGTTGTGTTGCTGGGCAGTGATATGTTGTCACTCGGAGGCTCGGAATGGCTTGCACAAAAGGCCGGCGCGCCTGTAGGTCCAGCGCTGCAGATTAACCTTGACGCCGAGGCTCAGTTGCAGCGATGTCTGTCGGTGTTGATTGGCGAAGGGCTTGTGCAAAGTGCCCACGACATCAGCGAGGGCGGGTTGGCCGCGTGTTTGAGCGAGTCGGCGCTGGCTGCTGATGTAGGCGTTAGGCTTGTTATGGATGCTGACTTCGAGAGACTGGTTGCGTGTTTGTTTAGTGAGGCGCCGTCGCGTGTGGTGATTAGCTGTGCGCATGCTGATTATGATGCACTGCTTGCCCAATGCCAGCGTGAGGGCGTATCGTGTGAGCTGCTTGGTTATGTAGGCGGTGACGCGATCGAAGTTGGTCAGGTCATGTCGATTGGGCTGAGTGAACTTCGCGTGGCTTACGATGCGGCGCTTGGCGGCGTGCTCTGATTTGCTGCGTTGCGTCGCTTTGGCGCGCAGAGTTTATTAAGAATGACCGGTAGGGCAAAAATCGTCAGCAGTGTGGACGATAAAATGCCACCGATGACGACTGTGGCCAGGGGTCGTTGCACCTCTGCGCCGGGCGCATTCGAGAGCGCCATGGGCAAGAACCCAAGCGCAGCCACGGCGGCAGTCGTGAGAATGGGTCGAAGGGCGTTGATGGCGGCGTTACGTAGCGCTTGAACGAAGGGTTCACCCTCTTCGCAGCGATGCTGTAAATCCGACGCCATGACCACACCGTTGAGTACGGCCACGCCGCACAATGCGATAAAACCCACGCCCGCTGGGATCGAAAATGGCAACGCTCGTAGTTTCAAGAAGATGATGCCGCCGATCAACGCAAAGGGAACCGATGAAAATACTGCGAAGGTGTGAGAAAACGAATGGAAGGTGACATAGAGCATGAAGAAGATAATCATAAGCGCGATGGGTACCACCAACGCCAGTCGCGCTGAGGCGCGTTCGAAATTTTCGAACTGCCCTCCCCAGCGCATCGATACGCCACTTGGAAGTTTTAATGCGCGTTCAACACGTCGCTTGGCTTCGTTAACGTAAGACACCATGTCGCGACCGCGCACATTCACCTCAACCAACATGCGGCGTTGCAGATCCTCGCGATGAATGACCGCTGGCCCCTCAACCGAACGAATGAAGGCCACCTGGTTGATAGGAATGAGTTGACCGAGGGTGTTTGCGACGAGAATAGAACCGAACGCTTCTTCATCATCGCGTGTGCCTTCGAGTTTTACGACCACATCGAAACGTTTGGGCCCCTCGAATACTTTACCGACCACTTTGCCAACGCGAGATGCTTCGATGGCTTCGAGCACGCTTGCGACCGAAATACCGTAGCGTGCAAGACGTGGACGGTCGATTTTGGCTTCTAGCAGTTCAAGGCCGAGCGCACGTTGCACACGCAGATCGCCGGTGCCCTGAATTCCACTGAGGGTACGACCGATGGTTTCGGCCAGACGCTTAAGAACGACGAGATCATCACCATAAAGTTTAATGACGATATCGGCTTTGGACCCGGCCAACATGGTGTTGACTCGGTTTTCGATCGGTTGGGACATCGAGGGAAAGGTGGCGGGGACGTTTTCGACGATGGCGCGTTTGAACCGTTCGGCGAGCGCTTCGGGGTTGTCGGCGCTGGTCCACTCGCCTTGAGGTTTGAGACTCACGATGACGTCTGCTTCATCGGGACCAGCGGGGTCGGTGGCGACTTCAGGTCGACCGGTGCGAGTGACGATGGTGGTGACTTCAGGAAAACGGGCGATCACTTTTTCGAGTTGTTCACCCAAGCGTTGCGCTTCCGAGATGGCGACGCTTGGCAAACGACGCACGTCGATGGTGAATTGACCTTCAAAAATGCGAGGCACAAACTCGGCGCCAAGTGTGGATGCGACCCATGCACTTACCAGGAGCGCGCCTGCAGCCAGGCCGAGGGTGTGACGTGGCGCACCAAGGCAAATGTCGAGTGCACGCGCGTAGGAACGTTTTAACCCACCTAACAAACGACTTTCCTGATGCGCGCCTTTGGTGCGCAAAAAGAGGCTGAGGGCGGCGGGAAAAGTTGTGAGCGTAAAGAGCAATGCCCCAGCAAGCGCGTAGGCGACGGTGATCGCCATCGGGCGAAACATTTTTCCTTCAACGCCTTCGAGGGCCATCAGGGGCAAATAAACAAGCAAAATGATCGACACGGCCATGGCTACGGGTTTCGCGACGCGGGCCGCTGCTTTGGCGATCGCCTCGACGCGGTGTTCGGGATTGGGCTGGTGGATGGCAAGATGTGCGAGCACCGCTTCGAGCATCACGATGGCACCGTCGACCAAAAGACCAAAGTCGATGGCACCGAGCGACATGATCGTGCCAACCAAGCCGGTCAAGCGCATGATGATGACCGCGAGTAACATGGCAAACGGAATCGCGAGCGCTGCCAACAGTGATCCCGAGACGCTACCAAGTGCGACGAGAAGCACGGCGCACACCAGCCCTGCGCCCTCGAGCAGGTTATGAAAGACGGTGTCTAAGACTCGGTTAATGAATGTCTCGCGGTCGGTGTAGGCGCGAATCTTAACATCTGCAGGTAAATCGCTGGAAATCACCCGGATTCGATCTTTGACCGCTTTGACCACTTCGCGGGAATTGGACCCTATTAACATCATGACGGTGCCCGTAACCACCGAACCATGTCCAAGTTGTGTCGCTGAGCCGAAACGTAATGCAGGACCGATCACGACGTGTGCGACGTGATTTAGTAGAAGCGGTGTGCCGTCGACGTCGGCTTTGATGACAACAGTTTCTAGATCTTGAATGTTGGCGGCAAGACCATCGCCGCGTACGACGATGGACTCGCCATTCTTTTCAATATAGCCCCCGCCTACTGCGCCGTTGTTGTCGCGAAGTGCCGTCATGACTTCACTGAGTGAAATGTGATGCGCGGCTAGCTTGGTGCGGTCGATCTTAATTTGAAACTGTTTGACTTCGCCGCCAAACGCATTGACCTCGATGACACCGGGAACTTGTCGCAGTTTAGGCGCAATGGTCCAGTCGAGCAGCGTGCGTAACTCCATCGGACTACGTTGTTTGGAGTCGATGACAAACTCGTAGATATCGCCTAAACCTGTTGACACAGGCGCGAGTTCCGGCGTGCCGTATTCCTCGGGGATATCGGCTCGTGCGTTTTGTAAACGTTCAGAGACAAGGTAGCGTGCGAACCAAATGTCGACGTTGTCTTTGAACACGACAGTGACCGCGGACACCCCGGTGCGCGAGATGGAGCGAATTTGATCAAGGTTCGGCAGGCCGTTGAGCGCCATCTCGATCGGGTAAGTGATGTATTGCTCTACTTCGAGTGGCGATAAACCTGCGGCAGGGGTTAGCACCGACACTTGCACGTTGGTGACATCGGGCACGGCGTCCACGGGCAGCCCGCGCAAAGAAAAGAGCCCGACCAACATGAGAATGACGGACAAGCTCAAAACGGCGATGCGCTTTTTGATGGCGTAGAGGACGACGTGTTCGAGCATTAGCGCAACACCTCGCTTTTAAGCAAAAAGACATTGCTGACGGCGATTTGTTCGCCTTCGACCAAACCTGCGCGCACTTCGATGGCGCCTGCACCACTTGAACCGAGCTTAACTTCGCGCACGTGAAATGATCCATCGGGGTATTTTACGAAAACGAGGCTTTTGCCTTCGACGGTTTCAACGGCCGCTTTAGGTATACCGAGCACATCAATTCCCGACCCTTCGGAATGTAGGCGCGCAGTAACAAATTGACCCGGCCGCAAATGGGCCTTGCTGTTGTCGAAGTTGAGGTGTACGCGCGCAGTTCGCGATGCTTCGTCGATGGCTGGTTCAATATAAGCAACTTTGGCCTGCCCCAGCGCCCCTTTGCCTTCGGTACGAAGCTCGGCCAACAAACCCGGTTGTACCCAACTTAGGTCGCGTTCGTAGACATTTAGTTTGATCCACACGCGGCTAAGGCTTGCGACGCGGTACATGGTGTGTTTCGAGTCGACGGCTTCGCCTACCACGCCGTTACGCTCGACAACCAAACCACTGATCGGTGAGCGCAAACGATAGCGATTAAGCGGATAGTCATTGCCCTTGGGTATGTCTTCGTGGGAAAGACCTAGCGCCATCAAAAGGTGTTCAGCGGCCCTGGCTTGCGCTGCGAGCGCCGCGGCTTCGGCTTGTGATGTTTCGCGCTCACGCTCGGAAGAAATATTGCGTTCTGCCAAATCAAGTTCGCGACGCGCGTTGGAGGCGGCGGCTTCGGCGCGCGCCGTGACGCCGAGGTATTCCGCAGAAGCGCGCGCAAGTTCTACAGAGTCGAGCTCGGCGAGCACTTGCCCGGCTTTGACTTGGTCACCTAAGCGTGCGCTAATTTTGAGGACACGGCCCCCGAGTCGCGGTCCCACGATGGCAAGTTGATCCTGGTCGAACTCAACGGTGCCGGGAAGTTCAAGATCTCGCGTTAGGGCCTGGTGTTTAACTGTTGCTAACTCGATCTTCCATCGGCTTGCAAGTTCACCAGAGACGATTCCGGTTGCGATGCCAGCGCTTGACGAAGGGGCGGGCTTAGTTGACGCGTGTTTTGCTCGAGCGTTGGTATGCTCGCCGGATGGGCATCCGGCTAAAAAGACAAAACTGAGCCACAATAAAAACTGCTTCATAGAACTGATTCCTCTCCAATGGCGCGCGCAATCTCAACTTCGACCTGCCAAAGCGCGGCCATGGCATCGAGCCATGCCACGCGTGCCTGAACCAAATCGCGTTGAGCTTGCAGCAAACGAAAGACGTCGAACTTGCCGGCGCGCCAGCCCTCCATCACCAAGTCTCGTGTCCTTAAAGCGGGTTCGAGTACATCGGCTTCAAGCGCCTGCACTTGCTTGCGCCTGAGTGTCGCACTGTGATGAAGCCAGGCGAGCTCGCGTTCAATGATGCGTTCGCCGGTGACCGTTCGAAGTGTGGCGCGCGATAAGTCGGCGCTCGCGTGAGCGATCGGTACTTGATT
>JBGAKI010000139.1:0-2756 GCA_044224525.1 Polyangiales bacterium
GCGATTCCGGTGGAAGTGACGCAGCAGTCCTTTCTGGCACCCGATCAGCGAGTTAACAATATCTATACCATTCGTGACCTAAGCGTGCGTCAGCAACTCGCCGAGTTTGCGCGCTTAGCAAACCACGATTCGTTGACCGGGTTGTACAATCGTCGCCGTTTCGAGGAAGAGTTCTCGCGACGGCTCTCAGAAGCGGAGCGGCATCGCGCACCGGGGTCGCTACTTATCTTAGATCTCGATCATTTCAAGATGATCAACGACACATATGGTCATCCCGCGGGTGACGCGGTCTTGCGCAAGGTGGGCGATGTGTTACGCGATACCACGCGTAAGTCTGATATTCCTGCGCGCATCGGCGGTGACGAGTTTGTCCTGCTTTTGCCTAGAGCCGATGCCCAACAAGCTCGCAAGTGTGCCGAGAAGATACTGCATTTGCTGAGTGAGCCTGTACCCTACAACGATGACGCGCTTTCGGTGGGAGCAAGTATTGGCATTGCAACTTTTCCCGATCACGGCACGACAGAAAATTCTGTTTTTCACGCGGCCGACAAAGCACTCTACCATGCGAAACTTAGCGGTCGCAACCAAGCGTGTGTATGTGCCGACCAGGAACCGATTCAAGAAGTGAGTAGTGCCATCGTAAGCAGCCAAACGGACGACGTGTCTGTGACGCACGACGACAACGACGTTATTCGGATCGATCTATGACCCAAACGAACATTATGCTTATCGAAGACAATGCAACCACGCGAAAGATGCTGCGCGTCGCTCTCTCGCTCGAAGGTTACGACGTGCGAGAGGCTGCAAATGGGACCTCGGCGCTTACACAGTTGGCGCAAAAGCCCGCGGACCTTATTTTGCAAGACATCATCCTACCCGATATAAGTGGCTTTGATTTGGCCAAACGCATGCGGGAGATTCCGGGCAACGAAGATGTACCGATCGTTGCTATCACGGGTCTGATGTCAAAGGTTGAAGATTCGCGACTTGGTACGGTGACCTTTAGCGACATTCTTGCAAAACCAGTTGAACCCACCAAGCTGCTAAAAACGGTGCGTACGTATTTGCCATCCAATGGTAATGTTCGACAACTACGCGTAGGCAATAATCGACTGATTCTTTTGGTGGATGACGATCGCATCCAGCTCAAGCTGTCGCGCATTAAGTTACACGAGATGGGGTTTCGTGTACTGGTTGCACATGATGGCGTTGAGGCTTTGGAAAAAGCACGCAAGTCACAGCCTGATGCCATTTTAAGCGACATTATGATGCCAAAGGTAGATGGCTTTAAGCTTTGTTATCTTGTGAGGCAGGATGTCTATCTTGCGCATATTCCGGTTGTACTCACAAGCGCCTTTTATGCACAAGACTCCGACCGTGAACTTGCGGAGCGAACGGGCGCGAACGCGTTGGTGATGAGGACGCCAAATCTTGATGAAGCGCTACAGGCCTTGCTCACCAGTCTTGAGTCGCCCATTGCATCTCGACCACGAGGTAGTTTGTCATACTTTGATAAGATGCACGTCGATCGCTTGATGGCCCAACTTGATCGACAGTCGAAAACGAATATCGCCATTTCGCAGCGAGCCACACTTTCAAGCGCCGTTTGGGGAGTTGGCGCTCGCTTAAGCGAGGTTTTGTCGAGTCGAGGTGACTTTGAAGACGCCGTGCATGAAGCCTTGCTTGCTACACTCGATATTAGTAGCGCACGATTGGCCGTGGTCTATTGTGAGTCGCTCGCGACGCCTTTGCATGTCGCGTCACGGCGCGATGACCTGGACAAGTGTCGTCTGCGCGCATGGATTGAGGCGCTGAACTCATCGCCTGACATGCAACACAATGAGGTGTGCCGCATTGTACAAGATGGGCGGGATGCTGTTATCGACGCTGGATTGAAGTTTTTGAACGTCGAGTCTGGCTTGTACATCTCTCTTTCTTCCGGCAGCGCGCAAGGGTCGTTTTTTTTGGGTTTTGATGCCACCGCCCCGCTTGACGAAGAACGTTCAGCATTGTCGCGTATGTTGGGTATGCAGTTTCAGCATGCGATGGCACTAAGACACGCATTTGCGGACATCGAGCGGTCGGAGGCACGTTACCGTGGTGTGCTCGAGAACGCTGCGGACGGTATATGGATCATCACTCCGACTGGGAGTGTTGTCGAGGTGAATCGAGGTGCGGAACAAATTCACGGCTATCATCGTGCAGAACTGGTTGGACGTCCGTTTACGGATTTCTTTATTTCGGAAAACACAAAGAGCAAGTTACTCGATGCGCACTTGCTCAATCAGCCGTTGGGTCTGCGTCTTAACAACTGTCGCATTAACTGCTCAGACACCCGTGTGGCGTTTGTAGACATTTCTGTGTTTCCACTTAAGGTTGGGTGCGACACGTTAACAGTGGTGTTTGAGCGCGAAGTCACCGACCGCATCCACCTTGAAGAACAACTGCGTCGAGCACAGCGAATCGAAGCTATCGGGAATCTGACGGGCAAATTTGCGCACGATTTCAATAACTTTTTGGCGGTGATTGTGGCCAACAGTCAACTGCTTACACAGAGGTTAAACACGAGCGGAGAGCATTTTGAGGAGATCAAAGAAATCACTGAAGCAGCCGAACGCGCGAAAAAACTGTCGCTTCAACTTTTGGCATTTGGGAGAAGACAATCTATGAAAACCACGCTTATTGATGTGAATTCATTGTTGCGCCGCGTCAACGGACCCATTCGACGACTCATCGGCGAGAACGTTGACCTCGTA
>JBGAKI010000140.1:0-2747 GCA_044224525.1 Polyangiales bacterium
TGAACGCTTGAGGTGCGTTAGGAGCGCGGACGCAATGCGAGGGTGTCGCGGATTACGTCGGCGAAGGCCAGTGTTTTGGTTTCGGGATGTTTGGAACCAAGTGGGTTGACCCAAGTGCCTGATCCCATTTGGGGCGGCATACCCTGTGGATTGTAGTGCATGCCCGATCGATTGGCCGGGTCACTGCTTCGACGCGGCGTAAGTGGTTCATCTTGTGTTTTGCGCGTGGGAGCAGGGGGCATGCTTGGGGATGACAAGCTGCGCGATGAAGCACCCTGATAGTGCGCCTGGACCGGAAGCGGCACCTCAGCGGTGGGGATGGAGTCGATGCGTGGTGCGCGGGGAGCTCGCATACCGCCCTTGGGAGGGGGCGGATGAAATACGCCTGAGCCGCGGCTGTCGTCGATATGGGGTGAGTAGCGATCGGGGGGTGGCGCAATGGTGATCGACTCGTCGCTTGAGACGCGCGTGCGCCGTCTTGAGACTTTCTCAAGTAGGGCTTCAAGCTTGCGGATGTTGGCATCTGACATGGGGATTCCTTGATAAGTTATCGGTTCGAGTTAAGCCAAACGACGTAACATTTCGTTGAGGTTGAGTGGTTCTTTGGACCAGCCCCACACTGTTTCAGCCACGCTTGGGTGCACGATGAGATAATCGTGACTGGTTTCAACGGGAACGCACGCTACATCTTGTGATGACAGCGCCGAGAAAATGCCACCCAGCAGTGCTGCAATCACCAACCGATCTTCGTCGAACTGAGGCGCGTGTTGTAGCGATGCGACGAACGCCTGGCCGACGCGGCGTGTACTCAGCGTGCCCCAGCCAAACGATGACAACAGATTGTGCACGTGCTCAATGACTTCGGAATAGGAACCCTGGCGAATCGTGGCACCAAAAATGCGCAGAATGCGATCGCCCATATGATGACCAAGCTGGCGGATGCGCGATAGATCGTTTTGCTCCATCGCAAGGCGCACCAAATCACGCATGAATGTTTGATCGATGAGCAACAAACGCGCGTGATCGCGTGAGCGGATTTGGCCTGTGTCGCCATGAAAATCGAAAAAGCCAGCTTGAGGTTGTGCGTGGGTTGGAGTCGTCATAAAGTCAGGGGCCCTAGGTCAATGTTTTTGATTATGCCAACTGACGCGCGCCTTGCCAACCACTGTCTTGCTTTAAAAGCGCCAACCAAGCGCCTTGTTTTTGCGCTAATTGGCTCGATGGCGATGATTTCGGGGGCCTGTGATGCATCAGGACGGGCTCAGGCCGAAGCGACTGAGGCCAAAAAGGATGTGCATGGGCAGCCCAAGCCGAGCGCGGATCAAAGCAAAGACACAGGTACCTTTGCTGCATGGGCTGATTTTGTTGCAGCGAGCACCGAACGACGTTGGAAGGCTGGGCGTGTGCTTAGGCCCGGGGTGAGCGAGCGGCCAGCGGGCACCGCATTTTCGTTAGCGAGTCATCGCGCGCCTGTGCGCGTTCATGCCCAGATGCCCGATCAGCAGGTGCAGCGCTTGCTCGCTACGCTTGAGGACACTTATTTATGGTACGTGCGCGAGGGGTGGCCCGCATGGCGCGGTGATGGCGATCGCATGGGACCCGAGCTTGATGTGTATCTTGACGTGCCGGTTGCGCGCGGAGCCTATCAAGTGCTGAATGATGGCATGTTGCTCGGTGGTGTGATCGATGCGGCATCGCCTTTTGTGCAGCTTGCGGCTGGTGATGAGGCGCGTTTGGCTGCATGCGGTAGCGTGGCGTTGATCGATGCGTTGCTGTTACAAATGGATCCGGCGGAAGCGCAAGCCTGGCGCGCCACAAGCGCAAGTTATCTGGCGATGTTGGCGGGCGCGGGCGTGTGTGAAGGCAGTGTGCATCGCCGCTATCGCGAGCCATGGCGCACGCCAATTGCATTTGAAGGCACCGATCCGGCCGCTGCGGCGGCGTGGCTCGATGGGCTTGAGATTGCACTTGGTGTTCGCCCGGGCTTGCTTTTGCTTAATGTATGGCAGCACTCGCGTCAGTGGACGTGGGAAGGCGTGGGACTGCGTTCAAGTCCCGACTTGTGGGAGACTTTGAGCGCGTTTGCGCCGCAGCTTGGGTTGTCGTTTGATCAGCTGGCAGAGTTAAGTGCCGTAAATGCAGCTGAACAAGCACTGGCTAACATTGACGCGGCGGCGTGGCGCGCTGATCCGCTGCAGGCGCTGGGCCGGACGCTTTATATGGAGGGTGCGGCGCGTGCCAGCGCGCTCCCAAAGCATTTTGCACCCGAGCAGGCGCTCAGTATGTGGGGCAATGCGTTTATTGCGATCGATGTGCGCGGTGAGAAAAGTCAGCGTCGATTGCGCGCTTGGCTTGAGGGCGAATATGGTTTGCGGTGGTTTTTGCAAGCGTTACGCGTAGATGCGAACGGGCGCATTCATAGTGTGCTGCATTCGCCGCATCAAAAGGGGGCACGTCGCTTTTTTGAAGTTGAGCTGACGCACGATACCGCTGTGGTTATTTTTGCCGTCACGCTCAGCGATACCACACCGCCCGATGCGGATCTGCCCGATCAGCGTGTGCGCGCGTTCAAACTTGCGGTTGATAGCAAGTAGCGTGCGCCTAGAGCGGCTTGCAAAAAGTCTGATTCTGTTCGTTTGGGGTATGGCCTACGCGGACAAGAGGAGCGCAGCTCCCCCCATCGAAGCGATGGGGCCCCCTCAGATGTCCGCTGCGGCCATACCCACGCACTACCAGAATCAGACTTT
>JBGAKI010000066.1:0-17776 GCA_044224525.1 Polyangiales bacterium
GCGCAGCCTCTTCAAGCAGCGTAATGCCAAGGCCCGTTTTGCCGCTGCCCGTCATCCCGATGATCGCCGCATGCGTCAGCAGTTCTTTAGACGCATAACGCAGCGGCTCACGCATCTCACCTTGCAGCGACAGTTGATGACCAAGGTAAAAGCAATCCCGCGTCTCCAGATTGTTCATATCCATTCAACGTTAATACCATCCTTAGAAGAACGCAAAAGTCACTATTCAGCATCTTCAAAGTGGCCGCACCCGGTGGCATTTGAAGATTGAACCTCCTATGGTACTGTTTCACATGAGAGTCAGTTTATTCTCTTTGACCTATACCTTTTTCTTATCAGCCATCCTGTCGAGCGCCTGTTCACCAACACGCGTCGCCACAACAAATGAGATGGCAGCTGCTGAAGATGAATCGTCCAACTATCCCTTTGCTGACTACTTCGGAGTCAACGCACCCAAAGTTGGCTATCACGATCTTGCAGGCTGCTTTATGTTGGTAAATGACAGCGGTCGTTATCAAAACGTCGCACCACATGCATCATGCACTGGCTTTCAGAATGGTGCGTTACGTAGAACACGAACCTACTCGCTTTATCGTCGCACTTACTACGCAGAACATGGCGAGTTCCGCGGCGACTTGCTGTGGAGCATAACTTTCGGCACCTCATTCAAACGTTGGCGAGTCAAAGAAAACGAACGACTGCCAACCCCAACCTGACATTCCACTGCTACAACCTTAGCGCTTTATGTTTGCACGCGTGTATGCAATTTTTCTTGATGTGATGGTGGATGACATCAAGAGCCAGCGCGATGCTCGTAGCACTATACCACATCAACTGCGCGCGGCAGACAACACACAACTAGACGCCAACGCGCACCCAACACCCCCTAAACCAGGCGTCTAATCGATAGCATCCAATGGGACGTGGGCGTCGCCACGGCATGTTTTTTTCGGTGACGCTTGGCGCGTGGCTTGTTGCGCACTTTCGCGCGTGGCGAATCGCCCTCTTTAGTGCCCGCGAAATGGGGCATGGGGTCAGCCGCATCGCCATTTTCATAAAGCTCAAAATGCAAATGCGCACCGCGTGCTTTGCCTGTGTCGCCCACAAGCCCGATGCGCTCACCGCGCGCTACAAAATAACCCGCTTGTACAGTGGCTCGCTGCAAATGTGCATATAAGGTGACCCAACCATTGGGATGCACAATGATCACGACATTGCCATAACCACAAAGCCCGTTATCGCTGTAAGCAACCAACCCATCGGCCGCAGCGCGAACCACCTCACCACGTTTGCCGTTAATGTCGACACCCTTATGTTCTTTTTCTGGAAGGTTCTCGCGCGTGTAACCAAACCCGCGGCCAAGCGTTGCGCCGCGCACCGGCCACAGCAATCGTTTGGGTGCTTTGCCGCGTTGCGCCGCCACCCGCGCCCAACGCGGTTCAGGTGGCTTACTAATCAAATGCGAGGCTGTCTTACGCTCACCCAAATCAAGCGTACGCGCGCGGCGCATCGCGTTTCCGTGTGGCTTGGGCACACGCCTTGGACCCCGACCGCAATCGTTGCCTTTGGCAAGCGCCGTCAGCGGTGCCTGTAAGATTAGCAGCAAGGCGCACCATTGGGCCCATGTAGCGAAAACGCGGCGCATAGAGGTTAGCAACAAAGAGAACAAACTAGCCCAATTTTCGACACTTAGCCACCTGAAGCACACCGATAATAGGTTGACCACCTTGCATCGGGACGACACACTTTACCGGTGCAAGGCTCTTGGTTTGATCAACTTAAGACATCGCTACCGCGCACCATTCCCCTGGCGCGCTGGACGCCGCGTTATCCGCTTGCATCGCATGCGTTCAAACGTGTGCTCGATCGTTTCGTTTTCCTTGCCGAAGAGAGCCTCGGCGAAGAGATCACCGAACGTGTCGTTCAGCTTAACCAACACCTAAGCGACGCCGAGCTTGACCCTTTCGGGTTTGATCCCGAAACCAGCCGTTATGCGCTTGCGCTCGCTGCCTTTTTGCATCGTTGGTATTTTCGCACCGAAGTGCATGGCTTAGAAAACTTGCCTGAAGGTCGCATGCTGCTGGTTGGCAACCACTCAGGCCAAATTCCCGTCGATGGGTTGCTGATCTCAACCGCGCTCGCACTCGATGCTGAACCCCCGCGCCTCGGTCGCAACCTGGTCGACACCTGGACCAACACGTTGCCTTTTGTGTCCACATTCTTTTCACGCTGCGGACAAGTCACCGGCACACCCGACAACGCGCGACGTTTGCTCGAGGCCGATCAAGCGTTGATCGTTTTTCCTGAAGGCGTCAAGGGCATCGCCAAAAGTTACGAACAGCGTTATCAGTTGGTCGATTTTGGTCGCGGGTTTGTACGCCTCGCCATCGCTACGCGCTCACCCATTGTGCCTGTTGCTGTGATTGGCGGCGAGGAGCAATATCTATCGCTTGGTTCAAGCGATAAGCTTGCAAAGTTATTACAATGGCCCGTGTTTCCCATCGTGCCACAGTGGTGGTTTGGCGCCGTGCTACCGCTACCAACCAAATACCATATTGTGTTTGGTAAACCGATCACCTTTGAAGGCAACCCCAACGACGAAGACGCTGACGTCGCCGAAAAAGTGTGGACTGTCAAAACCACGATCGAAACCATGCTCAAAGCCGAACTTGAGCGTCGCCGATCGGTTTTCTTTTAAAAGCCCACAATGATACGCGAAACACAAAAGTTTGAAAGACCCCAAAACGTGGTGATCACCGGCATCTGCGGACGGCTCGGGCGTCTTGTCGCCGCCCGCTTACATGAAACACATCAGTTAATTGGCATCGACCGCCGTTCGGGCGAAGGGCTTCCGCCTGAAACAACCTTTTACCAACTCGATTTACGTCGCAAAAAAGTGCACGATGTGTTTCGCGAACACAAAGTCGACGCGGTCATTCACCTTGGCATCATGCACGACCCACGCGCCCCCGCTCAAGACCATCACAGCTGGAACGTGGTGGCGTTTCAGCGCTTGGTTGAAACCTTTGCCAAACAAAAGGTGAAAAAGCTGGTGCTCTTATCAAGCGCCAACGTATATGGCCCAAACCCGGAAAACGATCAGTTCCTCACCGAGGACGCGCCTCTTTTGGGTTCGCAACACTTCAGCGAAGTGCGCGATCTGATCGAGGTCGACATGCTTACCCAATCATTCTTTTGGCGCTATCCAGATTTAGACACTGTTATCCTGCGCCCGTGTCATATCCTGGGCAGAGTTCGCAACGCCGCAAGCAACTTCTTACGCCTCAAGCGCCCCGTCACACTGATGGGGTTTGACCCGATGATCCAAGTTATGCACGAGTCTGATGTCGTCGAAGCCATTCGCCTCAGCCTACATGTCGGCACGCGCGGCATTTTTAACCTGGCCGGCCCCGAAGTCGCGCCCCTTTCGCATATTTTGCGACTCTTAAAGCGCGAACCCGTGACGCTGCCCAGTTTCATGGCACGTGGTCTTATTCGACAGATGTGGCGCTTGCGCCTCGCATCATTTCCTGCGCCCGAGCTCGACTACTTGCGTTATGTGTGTATGGTCGACGACAGTCGCGCTAAGCGCGTGCTGGGTTATAAACCCGAGTTTTCGTTGTCAGACACTTTACGTGCACTCGACGCGTCAAGCCCATCGTCACCACGACCTGAGGTGCGCCGATAGGTACCGGTGCTCGGGAGCCACTCTTCACCATCGCTCGCCTCAACATCTGCCGACACCAGCGCATTCAGCTCTTCGATGATTTGGCTAATGCCGTCGGCGCTCTGTGTGCCAGGCGCATGTTTGCTTGCTAGGTGCATCGACGCCATGATCGCAATATTCTGCGGACCCGCGTTTGGAAAATGAACACTCAAGATGCTTGCAAGTGCGTCTGACAACGCGCGCGCACTGGCGACACGCTTCTCGGGATCACGCTCCAAACAACGACTCACCAACGCGTCGAGCGCTTCGGGCACGCTCGGGTTAATGCTGCGCAGCGAGGGCACAGGTTTATTCAGCACATTGCGAATGGTTTGGGCGTCTTCGCTATCTAGGAACAGCCGGGCGCCAGCAAGCGCTTCCCACATCACCACACCTGCGGCAAAAATATCGACACCGGGATGCGGTTTGACGCCACTCAAGATTTCAGGCGCCACATATCCAAGTTTACCACCCGCCATGTCGGACTGCTCAAGCGCTCGGCTAAAGTTGGCGCGCGCAACCCCAAAATCAAGAAGCTTCACCGCCCCATCTTTGCTTAAAAGAACGTTGTGCGGCGACACATCACAATGCACCACACCAAGCTTTTCACCCTGCGCATTCAATGCGTTATGTGCGTAGTCGAGCGCTTGTGCGATTTCGCGCATCATATACGCCGCCGTATGCACGGGCATCGGTTGCGAGCGATCTTGTGCGGGCGAAAGCAAATCTTTCAACGACACGCCTTCCACGAGTTCCATGATCATCAGGTAAGCGCCCTTGATCACACGCGCATCGTAAACTTTAACAATGTTAGGATGACGTAACATCATCCCAAGGCGCACCTCATCGACAAACATCGACGAAAAAATGGGCTTACCTGCGAGCTCCGGAAGCACACGCTTGATCGCCACTGGGTAAGTTTCGCCGCTCTCGACGTAGGCACGCGCACGCCAGATTTCGGCCATACCACCGCGCGCGATCACCGATTCGGGCACGTAGCGCGTAAGCGGTGCACGAAAACGAGCACTCCAAGTTTGTTTAGGCGTTCGGCGCAACATAGGGACTTATCCTGGCTGCTGAAGGATAGCGTTAATACCAACCAAGATCGAATGCATCATAACGATTCGCTCTAGGTCCGCCAAATTTGACACATCAAATCAGCGTTCTCGCAGCAAGTAAAGACATATTGAAATATGGCATATATACTGTATTTGTCAAATGCCGCAATTTAGCTAATAAAATCAGCCCACACCGCGGCAAGATAGGCAAAACTGACGATGCCGTTTAGCGTAAAAAAAGCGGTGTTTATCTTGGATAAGTCATCGGGTTTAACCAGCCGATGCTCATAGAAGAGCACCCCTGCAATCATCGCGACACCTACATAATAAACCGTGCCAAGACCCAAGCTAAACCCAACAGCCACCAAACACGAGACGGTCACAACGTGCAACACGGCACTCAACATAAGTGCGCCGCGCGTACCAAGTTTAACCGGCACAGAATACAAACCTTCACGCTGATCAAACGCTTGATCTTGCAATGAATAAAACACGTCGAACCCTGCGACCCATGTCGCCACAGCCAGCACCAGCAAATAAGGCGCCGCGACATCAAGCGGCGCGTTCATGGCAACCCACGCGCCACCGGGTGCAAACGCCACCGCCGCACCCAGCACCACGTGACACCACGCCGTAAAACGCTTGGTGTATGAATACCCAAGCGCCAATACCAAAGCCACGGGACTAAGCAGAAGGGGCAACGTACCAAGCATCGCCGCACCGAATACAAATACCGCGCACGACGCAACAACCAGCAAGCGCACCTCGCCAATGCTCATCACACCTTGGGGTAACTCGCGCACTTGGGTGCGCGGATTTTTGGCATCGATATGCCGATCGATTAAGCGGTTAAAAGCCATGGCAGCCGTTCGAGCCGTGACGATGCAAAGCAAGATCCACGCGACGCGCAACCACGTAAAATGCGCATAAGGTACCGACAGCACCACCGCGGCCAGTGCAAAAGGTAACGCAAACACCGTGTGACTAAAGCGTACCAAGCTGCCGTATTTCTTAATCTGCTGTACAATACCGCTTGCATTCATCATTGGATCCCCGCACTTTCAAAAACGTGCGCATGAGGTATAACCCAAGCGCGCTCATCGGGCACTTCACTCAGTAGATAGCGCTGCGGGTCTTGAAGATTGGCAGGGGCTGCAATGTGAAGCACCCCAGGTCTACAACCACGCGTCAATCGACCCAACAAATATCCAAGGTGCATATGATCTGCCGCGTTGGCGCACAACATCGCCACCAGCGTTGAAGGTGCCACCTTGGGAAAATCACGCAGCAACAACGCGGCCTCTTTGAGCACATCAAGATCATAATTGGACGCCAAAGAATCCGTGCCAAGTGCAAGCTTCATCCCACGAGCAAGCATATGCTCTAGCGGTGGTCGATCCCCTTCGATAAATGCATTCGAACGAGGGCACAACACGTATTTTGCGTTGAGCGTCGCAGCGCGCTCAATCTCGTCATCACTAAGATTGGCGCCGTGAACACAAAGCACATCGTGATCAAATAACCCGACCCGTTCGCCAAACGTGATCGGATCCACACCCGCAGGCTTCTCTTCAGCAGCAAACCCAATCGTGTTAAAGAACTCAGCCAGCGGACCGCTTTGCGTCATGAGCCACTCGCGCTCGGGTCGATGCTCCGCCAGGTGGATGCTCGTTGGCAATTGAGCATTCGCAGATCGTTTTAAAAGTGCACCCAAAACGTCCGAATGAATGCCATAGGGTGAATGTGGCGCAACGTTCACGCGCACCCGCGACACAAGTGACTGTTTTTCCTTTTTTAGCGCCAGCGCTAACTCGAGCGCCCGCTCGGCACGAGCTTTTTCAAGCCCGAGCACCTCAAGCATCACCTGGCTCAGCATCGGCGAACGACTAAGCGCGTCAATGGTCGATCCACTATTGCTGATATCAACAACCAACGCCGTGCCCGCGGCATGGGCCTGCGCGATGGCTTTTTCAACAATGACTGCGGCACCCTGCCCCATGGTGTCTGACCGCACACTCATCAACGCCGCGGCCCAGGGCCCAAACCCGCGACCTTCGGGCAGTTTACCCATAAGATCACTCAGTTCCAGATGGGTATGCAAGTTGAGCAAACCGGGCATCAACATGCCTGGGTAGTGATCAAACGCCACATGCGCAAACCGCGCCTGAAGATCACTCAACGCGCCCACCGCCACGATGGTGTGGTGCGAGTCGACCACCAACGCCCCGTGATGCACGGTCGTGCCATCGCCCACAAGTAACCAATCTGTCTTAAGGCCTTTCAAGGACTTTCCCCTTCCCGACGAGATTAGCCGATCAAAGTTGCTTTTCAACCCATCGACCTTTTATCAAGCTGTGGTATGCCTGAACGACAACTCATTAGGAGCCATGCGATGACCGAGTTACCTTTACATCCAAAACTAGTTCACCTCCCCCTCGGCTTGGCGGTGGTACTGCCGCTGGTCTTGCTTGTGCTTACGTTTGCAATCTACCGCAACTGGCTGCCCCCCCGTGCGTGGTGGTTGGGCGTGATGCTCAGCGCACTCATGAGCGCCAGCGCATTTATCGCCATGAACACTGGCGACGCTGACGAAGAACGCGTTGAACGGGTCGTCGCTGAACACGAGATTCACGAACACGAAACAGCCGCCGAGTACTTTAGTTATATTGGAACCGGCGTGATGCTGCTGGTGGTGGCCACTGCCTTCGTCAAAGATCGGCGCAAGATGTTAGCACTACAATCATTGTGTACGCTGCTTGCAATCTTTACGTTAAGCGTCGCGATCCGAACCGGCCATCTTGGCGGCAAGCTGGTCTACAAATACAACGCGGCGAAAGCGTACCTACCCAATACCACTGCACCGGCAGACACCAGCATCATGAATAACCGCTTTGGAAAACCCGGTGGCGAAACTGAAAAAGAAACCCAGAGCGAACACGACGACGACTAAGTCGCACGCATGGCTTCAAAACGCGCCAGTTCTTCTTGCGCTGCCGAAATGCGATCAACACACTCTTTGCGCCGCACAGTCAGCAAATACGATTGCGTGAAATAAAGCGACACGCCTAAAAAAACAACAAGCACCGCATACGCCCAGTGCACAAACGCGGCAGGCAATGCGAGTATGCAAGACAAAAGCAATTTATGGCGCGAAGCCCAATTGCGATCGATCGATGCAAGCTCGCCATTCAAGTGCACAATATGTTCGCGATACAGCGCCGCTTTACTCGACGTCATGAGACAGTCAACCTTCACGCCAATGTGGCGGATATGTTTTACCAAAATAAGGCAAGGCTTCGATCCGTTTCATCCAAGCGCGCACCTTGGGCCCAATCTTACTCGATAACGAGTGCTCGGGATTACGTTTGTTCACGCGATCAAAAAGCGCAAGATGCGGGTAGATTGCAAAATCCGCCAAACTTAGCTGTTCCGAAAAGTAGTCTCCCCTTAAGTCTCGCTCCAAGCGTTCAAGTTCACCCGCTGCCGCTTCTTTGGCTTGAGCAAGTTCACCGTCGTTTGTCGTCGCAGGCGCTCCACCACTCGTAAACAACGTCAACTGAAAATACTTACGCGTATTGACCGCAAGAGTTAAATCGGTCTCAATAAGCATGCGCCTAACCTGCGCACGCGCCGCCGGCGTCTTAGGCAGCAAGGCACGCTCGGGATAGGTTTCTTCAAGATACTCGACAATGGCCGTCGATTCCCACACCACCACGTCATTATCAACCAGTGTTGGAACCTTGCCACGTGGATTGATCGCTAAATAATCGGGTGTCTTATGTTCTCGCTTCTGAAACGACAACATTTTCATGTCGTAAGGTAGCGCCTTGTGCTCAAGCGTAAGCCAAACCTTCCAGACAAAGGGTGAACCCGAACCCGCATAAAATGTGATGGCCATGTGCGCAGCCTAGCACATCAACCCGCGGCTGCTAAGCCCAAGCAAGGCTCAACTCAACTTCACAGTTGCGCAAGGCATCGCGACGGAGCTCAGCATCAACGCGGATCGGTCAACCACGTGTAACGCATGTTGCGCTGCGCGACTTTGAAGCCCGCGGCATGGGCGGCATTCTCGATAGCACGCGCATCCATGTCAAAAGTGGTGCCCGCCGACGAGACCACATTCTCTTCAAACATCGTGCTTCCCATATCGTTCGCGCCGTAACGCAGCGCCACCTGACCCACACCCGGGCCTTGTGTCACCCACGAACTTTGAATGCTCGGCACATTATCGAGCACCAAGCGCGAAAGCGCTTGTGTACGCAAATAAAGCAGTGTGCCGGCTTCACCAACATTGACGCGCACGCCTTGCTCGTACTGATAGTCCCAAGCGATAAATGCGGTAAAACCGCCCGTTTCATCTTGTAAGTCGCGTATCTTCAGTAAATGCGCCACGCGATCCACCGCGTTATCGACCGTGCCAAACATCATGGTCGCCGTGCTCTTCATGCCTAAACGGTGCACCACACGCATACATTCAAGCCACTCCCAACTCGTGCACTTACCTTTAGCGATCTTGCGGCGCACTCGATCAGTGAGGATCTCAGCACCTCCACCCGGCAGCGAATCCATGCCAGCGTCGCGCATGCGCCGCAAGATGGTTTCGATAGGCAGGTTCTCTAAGCGCGACAAATGCCAAATTTCTTCGGGACTCAACGCATGCAGCGCAATCGCAAAGTTGGCTTTCATCCAACGAAACAAATCTTCATACCACTCAAGCCGCAAGTCTGGGTTCAACCCACCCTGCAGCAAAATCTGAATACCACCCGCCGCCACGGTCTCTTCAATTTTCTGCGCAAGCTGCTCGCGTGTCAGCACATATCCTTCAGCATGGCCCACCGGTCGATAGAACGCACAAAAGCGGCACGACGTGGTGCATACGTTGGTGTAGTTAATATTGCGATCAACGATATAGGTGACCACACCATGGGGATGAATAGCCTTACGACGCATGTCGGCTGCAAGCCCAAGCTCGTGCAGTGGCGCTTCAGCCTCAAGCCGCAATGCCTCGACAAACGACAACCGCCCCCCCGAGGCGCCCTTATCAAGCAACGCGTCCACCGATGGCAACGTTGAAAACCTTTGCTTAGGTGTTTCACTGAACAGCCTAAGTTCCGTTTTAGGCAACAAACCAAGCGCCGCACATTTGTCTAAGAACACTTGCAAGCCCTTAAACGCACACGCGCCCAAATCATAGCGAATATGTTCGCGCAAATAGTGCTCTAACACAGTCGCATCACCGCCCGCTTCCTTCGCCCACCCTTCTGCAATGCTTCGGCGCGCTGATAGCCCTTCGGCCTTCGACGCAATCAAGTGATCGACGTCGTCACGCGTCAACTTACCTGGCACCACCGCCCACACGGCAAACACAAAGGGCAGCCCCGTCAACTCATGCCACGCAGCACCCAAATCAAGCTCAAAGGCGTGTTTATCATTAAGCGCAAGCGCCGCATCGCCAATCACAAGCGCTGCAACATCGTCTTCAATGCGAGCGTCGATGTCTTCGGTGGGAAGTGCAGCAAAAGTAAAGGTCTTGCCAGGATAACGTTCATGCAGAATGACACGCGCCAAAAGCACACTGGTGCGACTCGCTTCATCTAAAAGCACCGTAGTGATTTCATCCAGTGGCTTTTCTGAGAAAATCGCCACCGACTTAACCGGACCCTCACACGCAATCGCGATATCAGGCACAATCTCAAGCTGACCATGATGCGCCAAAATCGCAGCGGGCGCGAGCGCTGCATCGAGCTCTTCTTCGATCAGACCACGCGCAAGCTCGCTGGGCGTGTTCATGTCAAGATGGAAACGCTCGCTCGCGCGACCCTGCAGCAAGCCATAAAGCAAAGGCCGCGCATTCAAAAAGCGCACCCCACCCAATCGCTTCTTGTTAGAATCGATAACACGCCTTTCGCCATGGCGATGACCCACAACTTTTGTCGCTATCTTGTTTGTCATGCCTGCACCACTTGCAATGATTTGCGCGCGCGACGCTCGGGCATGGTTAACGCCGCTTCAGGCTTGTCGTTTTTTGAATACGCTTCAACCACGTTATAAACAGAGTCGCGCTCAACCGGCACGCGACCCGCTTCTTGAATCACGCGCACCAGATCCGCGCGCGTCATCGCCATTGGCGAACGGCTACCCGCCGCATGATAGATCGTCTCGTGCACAATCGTGCCATCGATATCGTCTGCGCCAAACCTTAGCGCAAGCTGTGCAGTCTCGATGGTCATCGACACCCAGTAGGCTTTGATGTGTGCAATGTTATCAAGCATCAACCGACTCACGGCAATGGTGCGAATATCGTCGATCGCCGTAGGCTCAGGAAGTTTTTCAAGCATGTTGTTCTCGTTATGAAAACTAAGCGGAATAAAACAACGAAAACCCAAGTTGCCCGCCGCGAGCGACTCGTCTTGAAGCGCACGCAAGCGAACCAAATGATCCGCACGATGTTCAAGCGTTTCAATATGCCCATAGAGCATCGTACAATTGGTTGGGATGCCCAATCGATGTGCCACGCGGTGCACCTGAAGGTATTGCGCGCCATCGGCTTTGCCTTTGGCGATTTTGCGGCGCACGTCATCATGCAAAATCTCAGCCCCTCCACCCGGAAGTGAATCAAGGCCCGCAGCGCGCAGACGCGTTAAAACCTGCTCGTAACTCATGCCAAACTTTTCGGCAAAAAAATGGATCTCGATCGCGGTAAAACATTTCAGATGAATGCTGGGGCGAACGCGTTTCCATCCACGAAGCAAATCTTCGTACCATTCAAAGGGCAAATCCGGATGTAAGCCATTGACCATATGCAGCTCACTTAAACGAGGCTCATCAAAATCAGCCAGTTCTTTCCATGCGTCCTCGTGCTTGGCGGTATGCGCCCCTGGATCGCCTTCTTTTAGTTTTGCAAACGCACAAAAATGACACGAGGCCACGCACACGTTGGTCGCTTCATAACGCATGTTGACGTTAAAATAAGTACGATCGCCATGCATGCGCTCACGCACCAAGTTCGCAAGCTGACCCACCTTCAAAATATCAGGTTCATGAAAGAGCGTGATCGCATCGTCGAGATCAAGCCGTTCGCCCGCATACACTTTGTCGCTAATCTGTGAAAATGTTCGGCTCATATTATTTCTCAGCGTATTCGGCGTGCATCGCTTCATGATGATGCCACCTAACCTCGCGGCCTGCGCGTTCAAGCTGCAACGTCAAGTCACGCTTCAAATCGGGCTTATACTTGTCGGCAATCGGCAGCGCACGCTCGCTTAAATCGATGTCGCAAAGCATATTGGCACCGTAAGCCAGCGCCACTTGCGCAAGCTCCGCGCCGGTTTGCTTCACACTCACCGCAAGCTTCGCATCGGGATGCGCAATACGCGCAAGTGCAACCGCTCGCAAAACATCAAGTCCCGAACCTGAATGATCGTTCACCCGCGTGATGCCCACCGCCATCACCGGCACCGTTGAAGCAACAAGATCCACCTGTCGACCCACACGTTGCTCGCGTAAAACATCAGCCAACGCACCCAACAACGTAATATCGGCGCGCTCGAGCAACGCCAACTGATCCGACCGCAGCGCATCACCCTTGTGCAGTGCATCAACAAGCGGCCCAAGCCCCGCATCATCGACAGCCTTCTTGAATAAAGGTCCCATAAACACGCGTATCTTGCGGCGAACAGCCGCAGACTTCAAGCCGCCACCCCGCGCCAATCGTTTTTGCTCGTATCAAAAACTATGCTATTAACCGCGATCTAGCCCAAGTCCTGTGTTATTTGAACATGCGTATCTTAGCCTTCTTACCGTGCGTCTTATGTTGTTCGATAGGCGTTGGCGCGTGCAACACCCCCAATAATCCTGCAAGCCAAGCGAAGGCGTACACAGCCGGGCAAGCAACGTGCTTCGCCACGAGCGAAGTTAACTTTCAGTCGCGCGCCGATGGTTGCTGGGCAACAAAAAAAACAAGTGTCGCCGATCAGTGTCCGCCCGATAAGCTACCCGCCGCGCTCCAGAGCGTCACAAATGCCATGACCTTACACTACCGACAGTTCACTGCAGCGACGATGCCGCCCGACATTTTTAACTGGCTCGAAAACCAGCATTCGCGCGATGACATCAAGCTAAACAACAACCAGCTAAACATGACGCGTAACAAGGAACTGCCCACGCGCATTGGCGCCAGTGACGAATACCAAAACCTGCCTCAGCATCAGGCCGACAAAATCGATGTCTCGCCGAGCGGTGAAGTGTTGTTCGAGAGCAAAGTGTGGACAGCCCCTTGCAACAACTTCGAAGCTTGGCGCGACCAAGCGCCCACCGACGGTCTCTATGCGAAACTCGTTCGAGCTGCCGCCGTTGGTTGGCAAGATCACAGCCTCAGCACCATGTTCGACTGGATGGTCACCAACCTCAAACGTGCCTGCACAGGTGAACCCATCACTTATGGGTCCGACCCAGTAAACAGCTAACTATCGATAGCTGTGTACGAAGGCCGTATCTTTGCCGTTGTTGAACAAGCACAACCCCAAGTCATAGTCTTCAGCCAAACAAACCAGGCGCGTGGAAAACGTGTATCCAACAATTTTTTCTCCCGCAATGGGCAGGGTCCCTGAACATTGCTGCGACAGAACATGGGTTCCCAACTGACAACGTTGGCGCGCAAGTGGCGACGCTGCCAAGTACGCCGCGTAACATGCTTGTTGAACAGCCTTTTCACTAAAAGCCAAGCGCGAATCGATATCGTGATCAAGCCCACCGACAGGCAAAGTCGCCTCAACATCCGCGCTCACCATCATATCGTAGTCAGCAAGCGCACCCAGTGGATCATAGGCAAAAAACATATGGCTGCTACTCGAATCTCGATAGAGCACCCAGTACGAATACGGGTCGTCGACATAAGCCGCAGCATTTTCGGGAAAATGATCGATATTCAGCACCCATGCCTGTTTGCGTTTCACGTTAACGCAGTTGTTACGAGAGCTCGCCGAAACCCAATAGCGAACATGGGGTGTGCCGTTCGGACAATACCCAGTCGAATGTTCTAAACCACTACCCGTTGTTTCAGTCGCCTCAAGCGCTGCGTTCGCAAAGTGCTGCTCACAGCACACCATCACCGCGCCGCACGCAACGACACATGCAAGCCAACCACATCTTAAGCAAAGTTCCATAGCAGAACTAATAATGATACATTTACGCCATGGGTCAACTAGAGGGTGCCTTCAGTTAGCGGACCGCGCGCTTGCTGTATGCTCTAAATCGAGAGAATTTCGAGGACACGCCCTAAACAAAAAACCAGTTAAGAAATTGACCCAGGCACGATCTTGCTTAACTTATTTTGGGTAACTCGGCCGCGACGACGAACTGGATGGCTTGCTGCTCCAAGTCCCCGAGGGTGTCACGTTGGGGTAAGAACCTCCCACTGCACCGATCGCAGCCATGCTGGTGCGCGATTGGCGGCGCGCCGCTTTTTCTTGTTCCGCGGTTTGCAAGTCTTCGCCCCAGCGTGCCAAAAGTTTGTTTGAAATACCCAAATGATCCAAAACGCGCGACACCACCGTGTCGAGCACTTCGGCCATCGTGCGCGGGCGGCTATAAAACGAAGGCGTCGCGGGCATAATGATCGCGCCTGCTTTCGACAGCGAAAGCATGTTCTCAAGATGAATCGTCGAAAGCGGTGTTTCGCGCGCCACTAAAATTAACTTACGACGCTCTTTCAACATCACGTCCGCCGAACGCGTCAATAGGTCATCGCTGATGCCGCGCGAGATACGCGCAATGCTCGACATCGACGCAGGAATCACCACCATTGCTTCATACTGCGCTGAACCGCTGGCAAAGGGCGCATTGTAATCACGGCCTTCGTATATTGGAAAAGGCAAATCAAACACGCTGCCACCACACTCGTGATGCCATACCTCGGCCGCCGTGCGCGAAAGCACCACCGCGGGCGCAAGCTGCTCATTCTCTTTGACCAACGCCAAAAGCTCGCACAAACGCTTGGCGTAAGGCGCACCTGAAGCACCACTGATCCCAATTACGATACGACGAGCCATTGCAGTGTTGATCTTAGCGACAAGTCGCCAAGATTACACTTTTTCGGCCACAAGAATCGATGCGACGCCCAGCGTCAGGTTGCGCTCCACGCGCACCACAAACCCCGCTTGCCGCGCAAGTTCAGCGTATTCGCCGAGCGTATAAAACCCCTGCATCGACGCAGCCAAATACGCATACGCCTCACGATGTTTAGACAACAAACGCCCCACCGTCGGGAGCACCATGCGCGCGTAAACACGATGAAAAAGCCGGGTGGTCCACGCTTGCGGCTTAAAAAACTCGAGCACCACCAATCGGCCCCCCGGCTTAAGACAGCGAAACACCTCATCTAAGCCGCGTTTGGGATCAGCCAAGTTACGCATCCCAAATGCGCAAATCACACCCTGAAAGGTTTGATCGGCAAAAGGCAGATTAAGCGCATCGGCATTGGCAATGCCTTGATCGGCCCGAACCTTGTGTTTGCCGCGCACCAGCATCGGCAAGGCAAAATCGGCCGCAACAACGTGTCGCTTGGGCTCAAGCCGCTGCACATCCGCTGTGATATCGAGCGTACCCGCGCACAAATCCAAAATCCGGCCCGCGGGCAATCCGTTCAACAACAATTGCATCGCTTGTTGACGCCAGCGCTGATCGATGCGCATCGACAGCAACCTGTTCAACAAGTCGTAGGTCGGCGCAATATCTGAAAACATCTTGCGCACCGCAACGCGATGCCCGCGATCGTCGCAGGGTGCGGCGACACGTTCGTGAATGGGCGCGATGAGTTCTGCTTTGGCCATAAAACGTCTAAATCGTGTGTGAATAAGTTGTCTAGATAATGCGTCAAAATGGGCGACGGATGCGAGCTAACTATGGCTTTTTTTTGAGCACAATGGTAGACCCTGTCTAATCCGAAAACCGGTCTTATGAGGTTTAGTCGCTTTAATCAAAGGAGCAACCATGACGACGTGTAGCAAACGACAAAGTTCAGTGTTGGAGCAGGTGGCGAAGTTCACAGCCCTGGTAACCGTAACCGGCTGGCTCGCTAGCACGGCATTCGCGCAAAGCGACACAGCGGGTTCAGGCACGCCTTCCACCGACGGTCAGCCCGTTTTCGTGGGCGAAAGCTCCGACGAAACCACTCCCGAAAAATTGCCCGATAACGCCGGCCAAAGCATCGAAAGCGCCAAAGTTGCACCACAGGTCATGCCAATGAGCAAACCACGCCTAACCGACCACGAAAGTGTTGTCGGCCATTGGGGTGTGGGCTTTTTTGGTAACGAAAACTTGCAAGTGGTACCAGGCGAACAGCTGAGCCTGCCCAGCCTGGGAGCGCGTTATTGGATGACCAAACGGTTGGGTCTCGAAGGCGCACTTGGCGTCAACATCTCGGGCGGCAGCAACGACTCCACCACAGGCGATCCGGCATCGCGTTGGGGCGCCAATTTGCATTTTGCAACACCCTACGCACTGGCCTGGAGCAAGCATTACACTTTCTTAGTAGCACCCGAGGTCAACTTTGCCGTTGGCGGCGGCAAGCGCTGCGATGCAACCAGCACGTCGTGCACCTATAGCAATGTGGGGGGTGATCCCAAATTCAGCGCTTGGTCATTCGACGTGGGTGCACGCGCTGGCGCCGAAGTGCAGTTTGGTTTTATCGGCATTCCCGAACTTGCGCTGCAAGGCACCGTTGGCCTGCACCTTCGCTATCAACACAATAAGGTCGAGCAAGGAGGCGGCTCCGCCACAGCCTCGGCTTGGCAGGTGGCAACCTCGGTTGATAAAGAGCCCTGGAGCTTTTTCATCGCCAACATCGCCGCAATCTATTACTTCTAACCAAGATGGGGCATCCGTCACAGCGGATGCCCCTTTTTTATGCTCGAAAAACTACGCAAGCGTTTCCTCGATCGCGCGTCACAGCTTGATCCACGCGTGTCGGTCGCGTCGCTTAACGAATTGCAGACACAACTTGCGCAACGTCTTAACAACATCACCATTGCGGTCACCGGCCGCAATCAACACATTGTATTCACGCTCCTGTCAACGAATCAAACCCTTCAGTTCTCGCTACAACGCGAAAACATTTTTTTTGCCACCGGAGGCGCAAAAGAAATTCAGTTCCGCCTCACGCCCGTTGAGCTAGCCCCACATGCCGAGGTACGTGAATGTGCGCGCTCACTTTGTAGCTTTCTTGCCCAACATCTGTGGCAAGAACCGATCGAAGCAAGCTGGATGCATATTGAAATCGAAAACGGCATCGTTCGCTGCGATCTGCGCACGGCACTGAGTGCCGCGCTCAAACAAGACATGGCCCTCAGTCACTGGGTCGACATGATCTCACTTGAACGACTACGAGTCGAAGGGCAAACACTCACCCTCTGGCGACGCATCAACATGCCCGCTCTACAACACTAACTAATTTCATCAAGCGCCACAAAACGCGTTTTGATTTCTGCTTGATGTCGCGCCGGCAACGCAAGCGCCCCAGCATAACCCGCAGCAACAAAAAGCGGATACAAGCGATAACTCTGCACCTCGCTTGCCATTTTTGCAGTATCGACACCCGGCGCAAGCACATGAGGTTCGAGCACCTCAAAGTTTCGGGCGGGCTGCGTGAAACCGCTGCCCTCCGCCTTGAGCAATGCCTCTTTACACGCCCACGCCTGAAAAAAAACATCGGCCTGAATGCTTTCCTCAAGCTTCTCAAAAAGCGCCTGCTCACGCGCTGAAAAGACACGCTCGGCTAAACGGCCTTGCACGTTAATCGCTCGATGTGCTTCAAGATCTATGCCCAAAGTTTCACAGGCCGCCACGGCAAGCGCAACGAGATCGCCCGAATGTGCGAGGCTAAACGCCAACGGATCACCCGCCAAATGTTCGAACCAAGGTTTACCCGCATTGGTCAGCTGAATCGGCACCTGTGTTGGCATCAGCTGAAGGTGTTTGGCCAACCACGTACGCAACAACGCGCGACCCACAACAA
>JBGAKI010000141.1:0-2699 GCA_044224525.1 Polyangiales bacterium
GCCGTTTATGTGTTTAAAAGAAGCGGTTCGACATGGACACAAGAAGCGTTTCTTAAAGCGTCCAATGCACATGCGCAGTCACGATTTGGCTGGAGTGTTGCGATTGACGACGACACCGTGGTGGTTGGTGCGCTCGAAGAAGACAGCACCGCTGTGGGCGTAAAAACGACAGGATCAGAGGTATTTGATGCGAGTGAAAGCTATAACGCAGGGGCCGCTTATGTCTTCGCCCGACAAGGCGTGACTTGGACCGAGCAAGCTTATTTGAAGCCCAACACAGCACAACGCGGCGGCGATAACTTTGGTCAAAGCGTCGCAATCAGTGGCGACACTGTTGCGGTGGGTGCACATGGCGAAGACAGTCTTGCTGTAGGCGTCAATCCAGACCCCGCATTAAGCCTTAGCCAAGCGATCGATACCAATGCAGGCGCCGTGTATGTGTTTACTCGCAGCGGAGTCACTTGGGTTCAGCAAGCATATCTTAAAGCATCCAACCCTGGTGCGCGCGATAATTTTGGTTACTCGGTTGCGCTCGATCGAAACACATTGGTCGTGGGTGCCCCCTACGAAGACAGCAACGCGCGCGGGGTGAACGGGTCGCAGGAATCCAATGACGCCGTCGACGCCGGTGCTGCGTATGTCTTCACTCGTCTGAACGGCGCGTGGACGCAAAAGAGCTATCTTAAGGCATCGAATACAAGAACGGGTGACATGTCTGTGGCGGCATTCTGGTTTGGTCATAGTGTGACCGTCCAACAAAACAATATCGTCGTGGGTTCAAGATATGAAACCAGTTCTGGCGTCGACGTCAATGGAAAGACAGATGACTATACCGTTATGTGGGCAGGTGCAGCATATCTTTACTAGTCTCTATAGTACCGACTAAAAGATCACCCTTCACTCCCGAGCCCCTTGCGTGTAGCAAACAGCGACGCAAGGGGCTATTTATTTAATTTCCCGCAACGCGACGCCATAGCGACCGATATATGGGTATGTATTCAAACCCTCGTCTAATAGCAAATCGCGATGCGTTTCTTATCGGGAAGGTCGTACTCATGCTCTTTCTACTCATCGGAAGCCTCATCGGCTGCGGCTCTGAACAAACGTCCAGCGTGGGCGACGATGGAACCCAAGAGCCGACGGCGACAGTTGACCCTACGCTTGAAGGTCTTGCGTTCGACGTGGGTACGCTGAGCCCATCGTTCAGCCCCGACCAAACGAACTATACGCTTGTTGTTCCAGCGTGGGCAAGCAACGTGCGGGCCTATCCAAAGCAGAGCGATATTAATATCACCGTGACGGTTAACGACAAACTTACTCAGATGGATCAAGTAAGTGATTCGTTTGATCTTGGCGCGAACGCAACACTTGACATCAATGTGATTGCAACCCGAGGCAAGCGCGACAAAATCTATCAAATACATGTCACACGCGCGACAACAGCTCCCACTTATTTGAAAGCGCTCGAGGCCGCAGCGGATGTGCGTTTTGGTTATGACGTGGATATGGATGCACACACCATCCTGGTAGGGGCGCCTCTACAAACCGGTCCGATCAATATTTTTGGCATTGGCGAAAACGCTGGCGCTGCGTACACGTTCACACGTACGAGTTCCGGCGTGCAGGGTCCTTTCAGACTTGCGACACAAGGACTGCTTCGCGATGACCACTTTGGCTACAGCGTCGCTGTCGACGGCGACACCCTTGCGGTGGGCGCACCTGGCGCCAATAGCACCGACTCAACGGAAACGGCTCGACCTGATTCGGGCACGGTTTTCGTTTTTGTTAGAAGCGGCGACGCGTGGCAATTGCAACAGCGGCTTAAGGCCCCCGCCGTGGGCGACGGCGATCAATTTGGTTATGCGATCGATCTAAAAGGCGACACCCTTGTTGTCGGTGCACCCTACGAAGACAGCCGCCTCAACGATCAAGGTCAACCTTGGCTAGAAGATGACGCCGCACCCGACTCGGGCGCGGCTTACGTTTTTGTAAGGACGGGGACAACATGGTCACCAACGGCCATCATCAAAGCAAGCAACAATGCAAGCGGTGCGGAGTTTGGTTGTGATGTAGCCATCGACAAAGGTATGTTGGCCGTAGGCGCACGCTCTGAGGATCGCCTTGCAACGGGCGTCAACTCCAGTGATGCTAATCAAATACCACCTACGAGCGACGTCAGAGCGGGTGCAGCCTATGTCTTCACGCAACAAAATGCAGCATGGACCCAGCAAGCCTATATCAAAGCCTCTAATACTCGCGCCGACGCGTATTTTGGCAGGGCTGTCGCCATCCGCGGCGACACGCTGGTCGTAGCGTCAAGTCGAGAGGCAGGCGGCGGTTATGGCGTCGACGCGGATCCCACTCGCTTTGGCGCGGAACACTCCGGGTCGGTCTATGTGTTTGAACGGCACGATGGAGTCTGGACGCAACATGCTTATCTAAAAGCATCCAATGCCAATGCGAATGACTTCTTCGGCATATCCGTTTCACTTGATCAAAATACGCTGGTCGTAGGCGCGTTGGCAGAAGATAGCGATGCACGTGGCCTAAATGGCAGCGAAACCAGGAACGCTGCACCTACTTCAGGCGCAGCCTACATCTTTGCCCGTGTTGGAAACCGGTGGGCGCAAAAGGCGTACTTAAAGCAGCCGAACACGATGACCACCGTTCCTGCTTTTTTTGGTTTCAGTGTCGCAACA
>JBGAKI010000067.1:0-17397 GCA_044224525.1 Polyangiales bacterium
ACGTTGACCTTTGCAGGATCGATGCCGACATCTTTGGTGCATGCCATCGTCACCACGGAAAAGGCTTCGTTAATCTCATAAAGGTCGATGTCGCTGGCTTTGAGCCCCGCGCGTGCAAGCGCGTTGTGCGTTGCCTTCACCGGTGCGGTTGTAAACCATTCGGGTGCCTGCGCGTGACCTGCATAACTGACGATGCGCGCCAGTGGTTTGAGGTTGTGTGCTTTGAGCGCACTTTCGCTCGCGAGTACCACGGCAGCAGCGCCGTCGTTGAGTTTGGATGCGTTGGCGGCCGTGATCGTGCCTGCTTTGTCGAATGCGGGTTTAAGTGTGGGCATCTTTTCAGGTTTGGAACGCCCAGGCTCTTCGTCCTTAGCGATCACTTCTTCTTTGCCTTTGGTCGCAAGTGTCACGGGTGCGATTTCATTGTTGAAATGGCCTGCCGCTTGCGCTTCTTGCGCGCGTCGGTAGGACTCGATGGCAAAGGCGTCTTGGGCCTCACGCGTGAAATGATATTCTTTGGCGCATATCTCGGCGGCGTTGCCCATATGAAAATTGTTGTAAGGATCCCATAAGCCATCGTGCACGACACCATCGATGAGCGCGGCGTTACCTAAGCGCAAACCGCTGCGAGCTTTATCGAGTAAGAAAGGCGTGTTGCTCATCGATTCCATGCCGCCTGCGACAACCACTTGCGCGTCGCTTAGCATAATCGATTTTGCACCAGAGATAATCGCTTGTAGACCCGAACCGCAGACCTTGTTGACGGTTGCAGCGGGAGTGGAATCGCTGATGCCTGCACCCTTGGCGGCCTGCCGTGCGGGGGCCTGCCCCGCCCCAGCGCTAAGTACTTGTCCCATCCAGGTTTCGTCGATATTGCTTGCAGCGATGTCTGCGCGTTTTAACGCCGCGGCGATGGCGGTGCTGCCAAGCGTGGTGGCGGGCAGGTTTGCAAGTTCACCCAAAAATGCGCCGATGGGCGTGCGGGCAGCGCCCACGATATATACGGCTTCTTTTTTGTCGCTCATGATGTCCTCGTTGTCGATGAATTCTACTCGTAAACCATGCGCTTTGGGCAAATAAAAAGGGCCACGTCGAAACGTGGCCCTTTTGGGTTGTCGTGTGACGAACCGCTTACATGGCCTTGAAGTGCACGTTGGCACCCAAACCGAACTGCCAGTTCTTGGCGTGAACCGTATCGACACCTGCGGGAACATCTGGTGTGATGAGGTTTGGGAAACCAAGGAAGGCGATCAGGTCAGCCACGCCACCATCGAGTGTGTACCCTCCCTGCAGCCAGAGCGGAATCGCGAGTTGGCCGTTTGATGTTTTAAGATCAAACATGCGAAAGCCGGTGGTTGCACCCACAAAGATGTTGGGTTGCACGTTGTAATTGAGTGAAAAGGGAATGAACAAGGTTGGTGTGGTGCCTTGAGGATCATCATAGAAATCAAACTGCATCTGTAGACCTGTGTCTAAACGCATTTTGTCGTCCAGATGGAATGCCACGGGTAACGCTGCAGCAATGGCAAACTTGGAACCGGTTTGAATGGGCAACTTGAGGTTAACCTGTGCTGCCACTTCGGTCTTCTCGTCGTTCCAAACCTTGTAACGGCCATAAAACGTCATGTCGTTGAAGGTGTCGGCGCCCGATGGTGAAAACTGCAAAGGCAAAATTACGCCACCGACCTCGAGGTCTTCGGTGACGCCAAATCCACCACCGATGTACATCGTTGTGGCCAGGTCACTTGTGCCGCCTGTCGCGAACGACAAAGGTTTGGAGAAGATCAGACCTTGTCCAAGGTTACGGAATGTGAAATCAGGAGGCGCGATGTCGATGCGAAGCATGCCTTTGCTCAGCACGATTTTGCGCTGCGTCCAGGGCACAACGGTGCCTGCTGCCATGTCGCTCTCGGCGGCGTCGGCAGCTTCTAAATCAGCACCTTCTTGTTCAGCATTGGCGTCGACCGTGGCGTCTGAGCCGCCTTCTTCGCCGGTCCAGCCTTCTTCGGCCTCAGCATCTTGCGCCCAAGCTGTGGTTGAGCCCACGCCAGATGCCATCAAACCCAACGCTAACGATAATATCCACCATCGGTTAAAATGCATAACTCGATTCCTTTCGTATATGTCTCACAAAAAACACCAAACCCTACAAGTGTTCTTCGCCAGCCATTTATACTGTTGTGGTTGCCAGTGCGTCAAGGTAAGCGCAGACGCACTAGAATGAGCGCGTCAAGGTAAGCGCAGACGCACTAGAATGAGCGCGTCAGTGGTAACGTGGTACCCACTTTTCAGCCTGATACCAGCGCAGCACATCGTTCCAGCCGTCGATGAATTTTGAAAAGCGCGGCGTCCAACCCAGCGAACGTAGTTTTGAGTTATCGATGACCAAGGGCCGGTGCAAGAGCACCAATGCTTCGCGATCTAAACGGGGTCTGAGCGCAGGTCGAAGCTGATGGCGAATGCACACCGCTTTCCACAACCCCATGGCGCTCAGATCAACGCCCGCGTAGCCGTTAACCTGGTGCATCAGGCGTTCGGCCAGACGCACAAGCGGCGTGGCGTAGGTGACGCAGAGCATGGTGGTTAAGCCATACGCTTCAAATGATTGGGTAAGACGTTCCCCCAGCGGCAGCGGGTCGTTGTCGGCAACGTTAAAAATCTGATGGATGGTGGCGTCGTTTTTTAAGCAGAAGAGCAAGGCGCTGGCGACGTCTTCCGCATGCACCAAAGTGGTCATTGGGCCGCCCTTAAGGCGCGGCAAAATGGGTACGAAGAGGCGCACAATGGGACCCACTGCGAGCAAACTCGAGGCGAAGTGTCGACCGCGACGTCCGTAGATCGGTGCGGCACGCACGATGGTCCACTGCGGGGATTTAGCGTGGGTGTGTCCGCGCAAGAAGATTTCGGCGCCATGTTTTGACAAACCGTGGGGCCCGCGCGGCGCAAGCGGTGAGTGTTCGGTGAAAGGGCCTTCTTGCTCTACGTCGTAAAGCATCGCAGTCGAGGTATGAATGAACCGTTTGACGCCGGCCTGTTCGGCGCTTTCGTAAAGCAATGCCACGGCTTCGGTATTGGTGCGTGCAAGTTCAGCTGGGTCAGCGCCCACTTCGAGTTGAGCTGCCGTGTGAATCACGTGATCAACACCCTGCATCAGTTCGCGCACGAATTCTGGGTCGCGCAAATCGCCTGTGCGCACAGCGCCGCGTACAGGGGTGCGCAACCCTGTCGACACGCGATCGGTGGCGATGACGCGATAGCCCGCAGCTTCGGCAAGGCTTGCGACATAGTTACCCACCGTGCCTGCTGCGCCTGTCACCAATAGTGTTTCCAAGTCTTATCTCCCGCTTCTCAAAATATAGCGCTATTCGATAATGCTGCGCAGTTTTTTCACGACATCGGTCGCCGTCATAAGTGATTCGCCCATCAGCACCGCGTCGGCGCGGGTGGCCACACTAAGATAGCTCGCTTTGTCATGAATACCACTCATATAAACCGCCACACGATCATTAGGAATAAGCGCGATTAGTTGCCCTGCCGCCGTTGCGTTGACTTGGAACGTGTTCAAGTCGCGGGCATTGACACCAATCACGGGTGCGCGCGTACTGATGGCGCTCGCAAGTTCGGCTTCGTTTGTGACTTCGATGAGCGGACATAAGCCTAGAGCCAAACAATACTCACTTAGTTCGTTAAGTTTGTCAGCTGAAACAATTTTAGCGATGAGCAGCACCAAAGATGCGTTGAGTGTGCGAGCGAGATCAATTTGCACCATGTCGATGACAAATTCTTTGAATAGCACGGGCGTGGGCACGTTGCGCGCGACACGCCGCACGTCGAGCGCTGAACCACCAAAGCCCACGCGATCGACAAGCACGCTGACGGCGCTTGCGCCCGCAGCCACGTATTGCTTGGCAATGTGCAGCGCTTCGCCCGCGGCGCGTTTGCGGATCACCCCTGCACTTGGGCTTTGGAACTTTACCTCGGCGATGATTTTGGCGCGGTGTCCCGGTTCTTTGCGAAGTTTTTGTGCAACTTGCAGCGGACCTGCAATGGCTTGCGGTTTAGAGGCAAGCGCAACGTGACGTTTACGGCGAACGACTTCTGCGCGTTTGCGCGCGACGATGATGTCTAAGAATGAGGGCTGCGTGGTCATGGCGATGGCAATTGGCGGGTGAGTTGCTTCCAGCGTTCAAAATTCTTTAGCACCGCGCCGCTTTCAAACGCTTCGCGCACTTGGGCTGCGCTTTGTTTCATGTCGCGCGACGGTTCGGCGACCATCCACGCTGCGGCGGTGTTGAGGATCACCGCATCAAGAATCGCGCTTGGTTTTGCACTTAGCACTTCGCGCGCTAGCTGCGCGTTGTGCTCGGCATCACCGCCTCGCAAACTTGTCATGGGGTGTTGTGCAATGCCGAAGTCTTCCGGCACGACGATTCGCTTTTCTAGTTTACCCTCGTTTAACACCACCACTTGGGTTTCGCCGGCGATCGAGATTTCGTCGACGCCGCCCTCGCCGTGCACCACCCACGCGCCGCGGCTGCCTAAACGTGCAAGCACCTGCGCCATCAGTTCGAGCTTGCCCGGATCATACACACCCATCAATTGGTGGGTGGCATGGGCGGGGTTGGCCAAGGGGCCAATTAAATTAAACAAGGTTCGCACGCCGAGGCTCTTTCGAATTGGCGCAACGTTACGCATTGCTTGATGATAGCGCGGCGCAAACAAAAAAATGATATGGGCTTGTTCAAGTGCTTCGTGTTGTTGCGCATCGCTTGGTTCGATGTTGACGTCTAAGGCTTCAAGCAAGTCGGCGCTGCCACATCGCGATGACACCGATCGATTGCCGTGTTTGACCACATTGACACCGCATGCGGCAAGTGCGATGGCCGTCAGGGTTGAGATGTTGATGGTGTGGGCGCCGTCGCCGCCTGTTCCGCAGGTGTCGACGCGCACGTCGATATCACCCAGCGCAAGGGGTGTGGCGACGTCACGCAAGGTTTGCGCCGCGGCTGCGAGTTCTTCAAGGGTCTCACCGCGTGCAGCAAGGCCCATCAACCAGGCGGCCACTTGCAGCGGGTCGGCACGACCTTCGAGCACTTCGCGCATTGCATTGCTCATGGTGCGTGCATCGAGTCGCTCGCCGTGGGCGAGCCGTTTGAGTGCGTCGCTGATCACCGACTAACCTGTTTTAGATAAAGCGGTCGCGCTTTGTGTTCGCTTGAGAAAATTACCCAACATGTGGTGGCCATGTTCGGTCAGAAACGACTCTGGGTGAAACTGCACACCTTCCAGTGGATGCGTGCGATGGCGCAAGCCCATCAGTTCGCCCGCCTCGGTCCAAGCGGTGGCCATCAGGTCGCTGGGTAAAGACTTGGGCTCGACGATCAGCGAATGATAACGGGTGGCCTGGAAGTTTTGGGGTAACCCCTCGAAGATGCCCTTAGCGTCGTGCTGGATGGTCGAGGTGCGACCGTGCATGATGTTGCTTGCACCCACGACCTGAGCGCCAAAACAGGCTGCCATGGCCTGGTGCCCTAAACAGACCCCGAAAATAGGGATGTCGGCGCTTAATGCCTTGATCAGGGGCATGGTGATGCCCGCGTCTTCGGGACGGCCGGGACCTGGCGAAAGAACGATACCTTGGGGTTTTAGCGCAGCGATATCATTTACTTTTAGCTCATCATTGCGGTAAACTTCTACTTGGGCGCCAAGCTCCCACAAGTATTGCACTAAGTTATACGTGAACGAATCGTAGTTATCGACGACGACAATCATGCTTCAGTTAGAAAGCTTGACATGATCTACGTTCGATCGCTACTTTGGCAGGGCAAGACTGCTCGTTTTTGACTCATTATGAATGATCTAAAGAAAACCAAAAATCTGGGCGATTTGCGCGCCCGCCTCGGCAAGAACCGTGATGCAGCATCACCCAGCACGAAGCCGGGTGAATCTGCTCAGCCAAGTTCTGGATCCTTTCCGCCGCCTGGTGGCATGCGCCCATCGGCCTTGCCGGGTGCAGGTGGTTTTGTACCGGGTTCAAGCATTGCACCACCGCCCTTTGCGGCACCTCAAGGTGCCTATCGAACCAAGAAGTCCGAGCAAGAAGGCCCCTACGCGGTTCAGCGCGCAGCCGAGCCACGCGAAGTGCGTTTGGTGATCGACGGCGCGGCGATGAGCGACAGCGAAACAGGTCGTAAAACAGGGTCTCGCATTATGTTTGCGGTGATCGCAAGTGCGGTGCTTGCGGCGATGGTGGGATGGTTTGGTGGCAGCACCTACGCTGACCGAAAGCTTTGGAATACGGTGGTGGGCGACGCCATCGCCATCGACGAAGCGATTACCAAAGCCGAACCCAAGGTATTGCAGGCGCAAAAACTGGTCAGCCAGGCGCTTTTGGCCGCCGCGCCTGCGGAAGGCAAGCCCACGGTTGATTTTAAGGCGATCGACGATTTGCTGGCGCTTGAAAAGCCCATCGATGCGTCGATTTTTGCCCGCAGACATTATCGTGCGCTCAGCACCACCACGGTTGATCAGCTTTTTGAGTATTACAACAGCGTGGGCGACATGTGGGGCGAGTTTCGTGCGGTGGCCGCTTTTGTAAAAGGCCACAAAGCCCAGCTTGCCGAATCGATCGATGCCGCCGAAGAGCTGCGCTCGTCACAATATGGCTGCTTGATTACGGTGGCAGAAGGCCAGGCTTATTGTTCGCTTGGTGTGGTGACGGCTGACCCGGGGCAGCGCATGCCAAGCAAGGTTTCGTTCGCGTCGCGTGCGGGTGTACGCGGAGCGGATAAGCCTGTTTATAAGGGTGATGGCGGAGGTAGCGACAACGTGGTTTTGGTGGATAGCACGCGCAGTTTGGGTGTGCTTGGCAAACGCGCGAGCGATTTTGCGCATTATCTTGAAGACATCAAAGCGCTCGACGCTAAACTGAAAAAGACGGTAGAGCTGCAAGGCTCACTGATTCAAGAGCTCGGCAAGATCAAGTCGCTACGTTAGGTTAGGCTAGGCGCGAGGCGCGAGTTTTACGTTGAGCGCGCATCACGTTGTCCCCAAGGGATGCGTTTGGTGGGCGACACTTCACGAATGCTATTGAAGACTTGCATCTTGACCGCCGTCTTTGGAACGTTGACCGCCGTCATAAAGAGATTGCTTGTTGTGTACTAACACGCCTTCGACGAAGTAGTTGTGATGGGTGTCCACGCTAAGATTGTATACCGTGCCGGGTGTTTCGCCGGAAGACAACACTTCGCTCAATACGTGTGGTTGTAGGTTGGTGCTTTGGGATTGGGTCATTTTTAGTAGCTTGTCGCCGCTTACAAGGTCGCCCGCACTAACAAATGTATGCTTGTTTTGAGCGTAAATGGGGTGATTAGGCGTAACCTTGATCGGTGGCGAGTTACCCATTTCTAGCGAACGAAAGAGCCGGTTGACATGACGAAAGGTGTGAGTGACTTTGGCGATGGTTACGCGCCGCTGCGTGAAATCATAAGAGTAAACCGACTGCCCCGGCTGAATACTTTCTATTGGCACCAAGCCCGTTGGGGTATTGATCAGCGATCCGGCTGCAAAACATGCCTCCTCATCCTCGCACGCCGTCAAAACGGACAAGGCACCCACCACGCATGTCATTAGGGCAATTTTCATGGTTCTTCCAAAATGAGATGGTACGTGATCGACGGTTTGTCGGTCCATCTGTTTTTGTGGTGTGCCCGCTTGTGCGTACCCGCACTGTGGCGATACGTCGATTTTAGATTCGTTTAGTGCTTGAAATCGTCAAAGACGCGTTGTAGGCGGTCGGCGGCGTTGCGTTCATCTTCGGTAAGATGCGTGGTCAACTGGGGTAGTTCCAGTAGCTCTTCGATGATGGCTTGCAGTGGATCGATGATAGAGGCGTCCTGCGCGAGGAGTTTCTTGAGAGCGCTAATGGCTTCGTCGTGGGGCAACATGCGGTGACTGCGATAAAGCTGCAGGGCCCATTTTGCCCACTCGGATTGTTTTTGAATTTGTGCCAGGCGAATGGCGAATGTAGTGACCTGCGCGAGTTGTTCAGGAAGAAGTTTTTCGCCTGTCTTTAGTCGATGGGCGATTTCTTCTTCACAGCGTTGCATCAAACGTTGCGCGTCTTTTTCGCGACCAAGTGAGATGGCTTTTTCAAGCACTTCGCCTAAAAGCTGAAGCGTCCAGGTGCGACGTGGTTCGACGACCATGCCCGACATGGTGGTTTCTTCTTCTTGACTGGCTGGCGCGCCGCAATGCGGACACGAAGGCACGCCTTGCGGGAATGGCGTGTCGCAGGCTTCGCACACTTTCATGTAGCCCGTGGGCCGCACGACGTGCTGTGGCCGATTGACCACGAAGAAGACCAGTTCTTGGGTGCCGATGCGAATGCGGTCACCATCGCGCAAAAAGGTTGGGTTTTTTAGCGGTTGCCCATTGAGGCGCACGCCGTTGCGGCTGCCCGAGTCTTCAATAAGGGCGCCCTCTTCGGTCACACGAATGACGGCATGGCGCCTTGAGACCAAGGGATCCTCGATGGTGATCTGACAGTCTGGACTACGACCTAAGACGACCTCAGGGCCGACAATATCGAACTCTTGAAAGAGAAAGCGCAGGCGAAAACGCGGCGCTGGTTGCCCTGTATCCACACCCCATAGTGTACGTGAGTTGGCTGGCCTACGTCAAAACTTTCACGGGGAAAACACCCCTCAGAAGGCAACACCCGAAAGCGGATCTTCCTCTTTTTGCTTGTTTGAACCTTTGCTTGTGCCCGTATTAGATGGTTTTTGCTCTTTGGGCGCGGATGTTGCAGGCGCTTTTGTGGCTTTTCCTGAGGCCGGAGCGCTGGGCGCCGGGGTTTTGCCAGTCATACGCTCGATCACGTCGGCATTGGGATCGGCGTCGGGTTTGTCGTCACGCACGATGCCGTCGACCAAATGGTTGCCGCCTTTTTCGTCGCCGGTTTGGTTTGCCTTAACCGCCGAGGCGCGCTGTTTTGCGATTTTGGCGTCTTCAAAAACGATCGCGTAGAAGCCATAAAATTGGCTTTGGTTGATGGCGCGCGCGGTGGTCGGGTGCCCAGACCACACCCATTCGACGCCCTTTTCGACCGCGACACTTTTGGCGTTCGACCCAAGTTTTTGTTTCCATGCATCAAGGAACTCGTCATAGGTGAGTTTGCCCATGCTTTGACGCTCAAGCGCGCGGTACCATTTGTAGAGTTTACCCTGTCTAAAGAAGAGGTAGTCTTGTTGCTCGGCGCGCTTGCGGATGATCATCGCTTCTTCTTGGTTTTTTAGAAACTCGTTCTTCAAAAACGACACGTCCCACGACGAAGGCTTGTTGTCGAACCTGACATAGCTTGATTTGAGCTTCTTCAGTTCAGCGTCCATTTGTTGGCGCGCCTGGTCTTCTTCAAGGGCGCCGCCCGCGTGGCGGATTTGTTCACGAAAGGTTTCCGCGATTTGGGCGCTGAACACCTCGACCACTTGCTTGGGCGACATGCCCCAGCGTAAACCTGCAAGTTCTGCAGTGATCACTGCGTCAAACTTGGGTGCTTTGGCTTTTTTGGGTGTCTTGGCTGCAAATGCGGTGCTGCCAGTCAGTGCAAGGCAAACCACGGCTGCGCTGATGCGCAGAAGGTAGTGCACCGAAACACGCGCGGGAAAGGTTGTTTTGGAAAATCGCATGCGAAAGACTCCTTGAAAGTTTTGACGGCGAAGGTTGGCAAAGATTCAAGTGGATAAAGGTAAATGAGGGCAAAAAGCAGCCATGGGCGAGCCTAGCTCACTCTTTGAGCATAAACCACCCGCGGAAAACCTGAAAGATCATTGCGCACCTTGGGGGTCGACCAGCCGGGTGCCGCCCAAAACAAAGCCTTGGCCGCGTCTTCTTGGTCGGCGCCCATTTCAAGCACCATGAACCCTTGGGGGCTCAGCCATGGTGGCGCGCCGGCCACCGCACGGCGGATGATGTCGAGGCCATCGACGCCACCCGAAAGTGCAAGGGTTGGCTCGTGATAACGAATGTCGGCGGGCAGCTCGCATAGATCGGCCTCTGTGATGTATGGCAAGTTGGCAGCGATAAGATGGTAGGTTTTCTGGGTGGGCAAGGCGGCAAAAAGATCACCCTGAAAGAAGCGAACCCTGTCGAGCAAACCCAAGCGTTGTGCGTTGCTGCGTGCGACGCCAAGCGCTTCTGCAGAAAGATCGCACGCGTCAACGGTGGCGGTGGGTTGTTCGGCCGCGAGTGTGAGCGCGATGGCGCCGCTGCCGGTGCCAAGCTCAAGCAACTGGGGCGCTTGAGGTGCGCATTCGGCAAGGCATTGCAGCGCGACTTCGACCAACGTTTCGGTGTCGGGGCGCGGCACAAGCACGTTTTTGTTCACGTGAAAGTTGCGGCCGTAAAATTCTTTTTCACCCGTCAGATAGGCCACGGGTTCATACGCCAAGCGTCGCTCGATCAATGCATGAAAGCGCGATTGTGCGTCGCGCGTCAGCGCTTGCGCGTGATCGCGATGAATTACCGCACGCTCGCAGCCTAAGGTGTGTGCGAGCAAAACCTCGGCATCGAGCCCGGGCGTGTCGATGCGCGCGTCAGACAATGTTTGAATCGCCTGGCGCAACGTTTCGCCGATCGAAAGCGCGGGTGTGGTCATTAGCCCATGCGGGTCTTGAGCTTAACTTTGGGCGCAAGGCCCGTTCCTGCCAGCACTTCGCGCGCGAGGCGATGAAACTCGGGTGCGACGCCTTTTTGTAAGAACGCTCCGAGCATGTTTGGATCCATGTTGGCAAGCTCCGACATCGCTTGTTTCGCAAGGCCACGGTTTTTGCTCGCCACGAAGGTGTAGACCTGCGCGCGGCGCAAAAGTGCGCGCATTTCGCCATAATCGGCGTCATCGGCGGGAAAGGTTTCAAGCAGCTTTTTGGCTTCGACCGCCGCCCCGGTGCGCGCTTGTGCTTCGGCCATCACGGCGGCGTAAAGTGCTTTGGCTTTGGGATTGGGCTGGCGATCCAGACGTAAATCGTCGGTGAGTGCGCGCGCGTCTTTGACGCGATTGGTCGACAAATAGAGCAGCGCCAAGTTCGCGCGGATATCGTCTTGCACCATCATCGGTGCCTTCTTGAGGTCGACACCTTCTAAAATGGTGACGGCTTGTTGTGGGTTTTCAGCGGCAACAAGTTGCGCTTTGGCGAGTGCATTGAGCGCGTCTTTAGAGTCGCCCTGATCGAGTTGTTCGAGGGCTTGTTTACGGCCTTCTGCGGTGCCAGCCGATTGCAAGAGTTGCGCGATGGCCTGTGATTTGCGTGTCAGACGCCAAATATAGATGCCAAAACCGAAGGCCACGAGCGTTAAGACGCCCATCGCACCAACGCCCCAAAACTTGAAGTATGGTGTGGTAGCGAGCGCCGTGGTCCAGAGCACAGCAAAGGCGACGCCGATTTGAGCAACAACTTTCCAGCGGAATTTTGGTGTTTCAACGACCCCTGTTTGCTCAGGTTGGATGCTGTTCTTGCCGCGTAAAAGGCGCGCTTGTGATTTGTTGGCCATAAATAAAACCCTATTTAAATCGCAGAGATAGTCGCAAGACTAGCGCTTTTTCTGGTTTGGCGCAAACGCCCTCTTTTATTGATTGTAGCATACTTGGCTCATATGCGGCAGAGGGGCTTCTCGGTGCGGACAAGCCCTGATCTTTTGCTTACACATTGCTTAACTTTTGGGGGGCAGATCCGTCATAATAATAAGCGGATTTCGAAAAAGGACCGGTGAAGATCGTGGCAATGGGTAGCCGTCTTGGAGAACTTCTTGTTCGTGAAAAACTTATCACGTTGCAGCAATTGCACGATGCGCAGGATACTCAAAAGAAAGAGAATACCAGCCTTGGTTACGCGCTCACGCGCCTTGGTTTCATTTCTGATCAAGAGATCACGCAGTTTCTAAGCGACCAGTATCGCGTGCAAGCGGTCGACCTGGCGACCTACGAAATTGATAAGACCGTTGCGCGCTCGGTGCCGCAAGATGTGTGTCTTCGTCATAAAGTGATTCCGATTTCGCGTTCCGGTTCATCACTGATCGTTGCGATGGCCGATCCGTCGAATTTACATGCGATCGACGACATTAAGTTTTTGACGGGCTTTAACGTTGAGCCGGTGGTTGCGTCTGAGGTGGCGATTCTTGAGTGCATCGAGCGCAACTATGCACAACAAGACATTTCATATAACGACATCATGGAGGGCTTCGACGAGAAAGAAATCGAAGTCGCCGACAGTGAGCTTGAACCCAACGAGATGGACCTTTTGCGCGACTCTGAAGGCGCGCCCGTTGTGCGTTTATGTAACGCGATTTTGCTGAACGCGACTTCTGAAGCGCGCGTCGATATTCGCCGTCGAGCCTACGAGCGCGTTGCGCGTGCGTATCGCGTCGACGGCGTGTTGCAAGAAGAGATGAATCCGCCAATCAAGTTGAAGAACGCGATTTCATCACGTTTTAAGATCATGGCCTCGCTCGACATCGCCGAGCGTCGTTTGCCACAAGACGGACGCATTAAGCTCAAGCTTGGTAAAGGCCGCGAGATGGACTACCGCGTTTCTGTTTTGCCTACGCTTTGGGGCGAAAAGATCGTGATGCGTTTGCTTGATAAATCGAACCTGCAGCTCGATATGTCTAAGCTTGGGTTTGAGCCCAAGGCGCTCAGCGATTTTATGACACAAGTGCATCAGCCTTACGGCATGGTGCTTGTGACGGGTCCGACGGGTTCGGGTAAAACGACTACGCTTTATTCGGCGCTTTCAGATTTGAACAAACCTGGCATTAACATCAGTACGGCTGAAGATCCTGTCGAGTATAACTTGATGGGTATTAACCAAGTGCAAATGCACGATGATATCGGCCTGAACTTTGCGGCCGCGCTACGCAGCTTCTTGCGTCAAGATCCTGACGTGTTGATGGTCGGTGAGATTCGTGACTTTGAAACCGCTGAAATTGCGGTGAAAGCCGCGCTCACGGGTCACTTTGTGCTTTCAACGCTTCACACCAATGATGCGCCAAGCACCGTGACGCGTTTGCTTAATATGGGTATCGAGCCCTTCTTGGTGACAGCGTCGGTGAACTTGGTGCTTGCGCAGCGCCTTGCGCGTCGTATTTGCGAAGAATGCAAACAGCCTTTCAAAGAAGATCCCAAGGTTTTGCAGAATGTGGGGATGAGCGCTGAAGACATCGCCAATGCGACGCTTTATAAGGGCGTGGGTTGCAAAACGTGCAACGGCAGCGGATATAAAGGCCGCGTTGCTTTGTATGAGGTGATGCCCTTTGTCGATCGTTTGAAAGAAATGGTGCTTCAGGGTGCATCGACGGCCGAGCTGAAAGATGAAATGATTCGCGCGGGCATCAAATCGCTGCGTATGTCGGGCTTAACCAAGGTGATGGAAGGCATGACCACGATTGACGAGGTCTTGCGCGTCACCACGGCCGACAAGAGTTAACCCTTGCTATTTTGAATAGATGCAATCAATTTACGGTTATGCTGGAATATTTGTTGAGAATTTGACCATACATATGATGTCATGCCTTGTCACCGGGCGATCGCGATGCTAATTCTTTTTACATGAGGATCAGCAATAGTTTTTCAGAAGGTGAAATCCAGGTCTTGGAGTTTGTTTTGCAGTCGCTGCTGCGTGGCGGGTCACCGAGCATGGCCGCGCGTCACAAGGACTTTCCCTCCCTGTGCCGCAAGATCATGGCGATGAAAGCGCGCGTAGGAACGAAGGTTGAGAGCAAGAGCGATCAACAGCTTGCAGAGTCCAAAGCCTCAACATTGCCCAGCATTGCCGAATCATCGAGCAACGTGTCGTTACAGCACGCTGTTTAGTGACACGCTGTTGAGTGGTTGGCCAAAAACTGCTGGCATGTGGAAAGCCGGGTTGTATAGCGCCCCCAAAGCGCGATACGACACCGGCTTTTTTATTTTGCGTGTCTTTGTGCGATCGGCTTGTTTTTGCAGGCTTATTGAGGTAGAACCTGCGCCGTTGAGCGTCACGCGATGAGCCAGGCTTCGAGCATCACCCCGTTGCAAGTCACCGTCTTGAGTGATGTTCATATCGTTGATCCCGCGCAAAACCTCGATGGCGTGGGCGATATTGTGATCGAAGACGGTCGCATCAGCCGCATTGGACCCAAAGCTGGCACGGGCATTCAGGGCGAACGCGTTGAGCGTATTGCATTGAACGGCCATTGGGCACTGCCGGGGTTTGTCGACTTGCATGTGCATTTTCGCGAACCGGGTTTTGAATACCGTGAAGACATCGCCTCGGGTTTGCGTGCGTCGGCAGCGGGTGGTTATACCAGCGTGTGCGCGATGCCCAACACGTCTCCTGTGAACGACAACCGCGCGATCACCGAAGCGATGTGCCAAAGCGCGCGCCACGCGAACGGGGTGCGTTTTTTTCCAATCGGCGCGATCACTAAAAAGCTTGAAGGTAAAGAGCTGACCGAAATGGCCGACCTCAAAGAGGCAGGCGCGATTGCGGTCAGTGATGATGGTAAGTGCGTGACCGATAGCGCAGTGATGCGGCATGCGATGGAGTACGCCAAAACCTGCGACTTGATGATCACACAACATGCTGAAGACCATGCGTTGACCTGCGGGGCGCAGATGCACGAAGGTCGCATCAGCACCAAACTTGGCTTGCGTGGTTGGCCGCGTGAAGCCGAAGAAATTATCGTAGCGCGCGATATCGTGCTCGCGCAGTTGACGCGGGCGCGTTATCACGTGGCGCATGTGTCAAGCCGCACTTCGCTTACGTGGCTTGAGGCTGCCAAAGATCGCGGCCTTGCGGTGAGCGCTGAAGTCACGCCGCACCACTTGTTTTTTACGGATGAAAACGTGCTTGGTTACAATACGTATTGTAAGGTGAACCCACCTTTGCGCGAGAGTGAGGACCTTGAAGCATTGTGCGAGGCGTTGGCCAAGGGTGTGATCGATTGTGTGGCGACGGATCATGCGCCGCATGCGACGCACGAAAAAGATTGCCCGTTTGACGAGGCGAACGTGGGTATCGTCGGCCTTGAAACGGCGCTGCCGCTGCTCTTGAAGTTGGTGCGCGATCAACGCCTGACGCGAAAGCGCTTGGCGGAGGTGATGGCCGCAAGCCCTTCGAAGCTAGCGTTTGGGAAGGCGCAGTCGCTGCGCGTGGGCGAGCCTGCGGATATTGCGATCATCAACCCAGATATGCGGTGGACGGTGACGCAACAATCGCTTCAGTCAAAATCGCATAATACGCCGCTCTTGAATAAAGAACTGGTGGGTCGGGTTGTGCGCACGCTGGTGGGTGGTAAAACGGTGTATTCGATATGACTCAGAAAGCACATTTGGTTTTGGCAGATGGCAAATCGTTTGAAGGTGTGGCGTACGGTGCGCCCACGACGGCGATTGGTGAGGTGGTTTTCACCACCGGGATGACAGGTTATCAAGAAGTGCTGACCGATCCTTCGTATTGTGATCAGCTTGTGACCATGACCGCGCCGCATATTGGTAACACTGGCGTGAATGTTGAAGATCAAGAGACGGCAAAACCTTTTCTTAGTGGATTTATTATTCACCAACCCTCGACGACGGTGAGCAACTGGCGTGCCAAGGGTAATTTGAATGATTATTTGGTGCGCACGAACGTGCCGGCGATTGCGGGGCTCGATACGCGTGCGTTGACGCGTTATATTCGCGAGCACGGCGCGCAGATGGCTGCGTTTGGGTGTGAAGACGTGGCGACGTTGCATGACAAAGCCAAAGCTGCGGCACCGATGACCGGGCGCGATTTAACTGGCAAGGTGACAACGAGCAAAGCCTATGCTTGGAGTGAAGGCACTTATGAACGCGGCTTTGCTAAAAGTGATGCGCGGTTTAATGTGGTGGCGGTCGATTATGGCATCAAGACCAACATTTTGCGTTGTTTGGTTGATGTGGGGTGCAGTGTGAATGTGGTGCCCTGCACGGCCACGGCCGATGAGATTTTGGCGCTGCGGCCTGATGGTGTGTTTTTGTCAAATGGCCCTGGTGATCCGGCGGCTGTCAAAAACGGTGTCGAGACGGTGAGCGCACTTTTAGGCAAGAAACCGGTCTTTGGTATTTGTTTGGGGCATCAGATTTTGGGCATCGCTTTTGGGGCGAACTCGTACAAGTTGAAGTTTGGGCATCGCGGGCTCAATCAACCTGTCAAAGATTTGAAAACGGGGCATATCGAAATCACCACTCAGAACCATGGGTTTTGTGTTGACCCCAAAACACTGCGCAAAGAGGCGGTGTTGTCGCATGTGCACTTGAATGACGGCACTTGTGAGGGCATTGCCAGCGCAGAGGCCAAAGCGTTCAGCGTACAATACCATCCGGAGGCGAGCGCTGGCCCGCACGATTCGCGCTCGCTTTTTAATCGTTTTGCCGACGCCATGGCGCAAAACCGCTAAGACCAATCCGGAGGCATAAGCAAATCTGCACGATCGCGCTCGCTTTTTTAGCCTGAATAAGTTTAGGGGGTGTATTCTTCACTCCCCTTCGCGCAGGCAGATATCAGCAATATATACCACATGGTATATTCATACGTCAAAGTGCATGCGTGGGCGTGATCATCCTTTCGTCCTATTTTTGTTGGGTGCGAGAACGTCGATGCGACACGCGAACAGGTTTCGTTTTCTAAACTTGTGTCGGAACAGAGCCGTGGATGTTATGGCGACTCGAACGAAGAAATTCACAAAGGTCGATTTTGTGAATATAGTCGCGTTCTTTCTCACGCTGGTGGTTATTGCGAAGCGCTTTTTCAAGCTTACCTTGCTAGAGGGTTGACGCAGGGTGAGTTGATGACGATTTTACAATTAAGGATGCGCGGAATTGCTTTTGATTCGACGCGTTTTCGCGAGCAAATCGAACGGACTTGGCGGCTTACCAAGCCCTTTCCTCGATTTTCGGTTCAACGTTTTTTAGAATTCACAGATAGACTTAACGGTGAAACAAGCTTGAGCGTGTTCAATCGTCTTGCTTCGGATGACGAGACAATGCTTTTGCTTGAAAAGCTCTGGATTCAACAGAGTTTTAAGCAATCGATAGATCGTATGGAACCTGGGCAGAGAACCGCTGAGAATATACAGCGTCGTTCATTGGCTGGTTTTCTTGTCGATCGAGATGACGGCACTACATTGGCTCATACGCTTTATGTCGACAACGAAGGTCGGTTGATTTTAACGTGATGGATGGAGATTTTCGCAAGATAAAAGACTATGCCGATCAAGTCGTCGATTTTCTTGAGTACATGGATAGTGAGTATATCGACGAGCAGGTAAGATTTATGGGGTTTCTTGAGGATGATGGAATTGAGCGCTCATCCCTTGATTCAGGATCGCTTTGATATACGGGTG
>JBGAKI010000068.1:0-19944 GCA_044224525.1 Polyangiales bacterium
CGGGGATCGATCGTAACGCTAACATGCTGCGGGGTATACGCACCGGTTGTGTCCAAGATTGCATACGCGGGATTCACAAACATGCCGCCCCAGTAGTACTGATATCGGGGATCGAGATTGGGATTGGGCATCCCATAGGGCGCGTCTGGCGCGGGAGGATTGGGCGAATGCGACTCAATGTGACGATCGTTGGCCGCAATGCGAGCATGGGCGTTGCGCGGATTTAGATATGCAATGTGTACATGCTTGCCTGACCCGAGTCGATCAAGAAAAAGTTGTTGGTCGGCAAGCGCGCCTATTCGTTCACCAAGACCAACGATTGTGCGAGGTTCTGCATTCGCTAGACTCTCGACTTCAAGATGGCGCATTTCGATCACGAAGGTTTCACCTGTTTTCTTTTGACCTTCAATCATCACCAAACCCATCGATCGGGCATCGACGACATGACGTTGGTTTATGACCGGCCCAGCCGATAGCTTTATTCCTTTAATGGGACTGTAGACGCTGGCATGCCCGCCGAAGTGATCGAGATCGTTACACGCTAGGTCAAGCGCGAGGTGATAGCCGGTTAATCCAAAAGCGTTGGTGTGGTCGCCAAAACCGTGCGTAATGTTAAGCGTAACGCTTCGATCTTTGATGTTGGCGACATCGGTTTGTGTGCTCGTGCCGCATAGCAGCGGCGACGACACGGCAAACTGTTCGTTGGTAAGATTGCTTGGGTAAAAGCGAAAACAATCTGAAGTGGGCAATCCTAAACCGCCGCTTTGATATCGCAAAATGCCATCGGCACCTGTTTTTGGCGCCTTCTCGCAGGCCCAGCCTGAAAAGTATTTGGGAAATAGTTGCGCAAGCCACGTCGAGGACACTTCTTTTGAAAAGTAGAACGTCCTCATCGGTGGCGCTCCCGAAACGGCTCGGGAGGTATATTCAAAGGCAAAACATGCAGCGTCAGAATCACGCGTTGCGACGCCGTTGTCCTCTGTGCACTGTTTTCCTTGCGGAAGATTTTGTGAATCATCGCGCACCAGATAAACACTAAGGTCTTTCCAAGGTTCAAGGTTGGTGAGTGAAACTTTGGTGTCCCAAAGTTTGGCAGGCACGCCACTCATTTGAGCCAGCTGTGCGCTTGAAAGATCACTGTGCAGATGAAGGCACTCATGATCAGTGGTTCGAAGGTCGGCGTCGAACCCTCGGCCATGCAGACCAAGATGACTTTGCAATGTGTCTTGGCGGATATTGTCGGGTTTTGGAAGGAGATTGAGGTATCGGTCTAGTTCATGGATATCGCCTTGCGTTACGCAGAAGGGGTATGGAATTCCTCGACGCACACCTTCTTGTGCTGAACGAAAGGCCAGCGTATTTAGATCGTTTCGCTCGGCTGCTTCGTCGAGTGGCGCAATGTCGTTTGAAGCGCTCGCGCTACATGCGCTGGCTAAAGCAACCGCAAAAGAGGTAATAAAGGCAGATCTAAGATTCATCACATGACGCCCGCAAAAGGACTCAAGGAGTTTAGTCGCAAGAAATGTGCCGCCAAGGGTTTCTTGCTAACTATCTATAATCAATAAAAAAAATGCGTTATGACAAGCGTTGAATTGCGTTTGTTGGCGCTCATAAGCCCCATGCTATGGGGTATGCATAAGTGGCTTTGTTATTGTGCAGGAAGGGTGATTTCAAAGCAGGCGCCACCAGACGGGGCGTTGCTGACCGTGATGGTGCCGCCGAGCGACTCGATGATGCCGTGACAGACAGAGAGACCCAGCCCTGTGCCTTTACCGGCGGGTTTGGTGGTGACAAAAGGTTCAAACAAGGTGTCGATGACTTCTGGTGCGATGCCCGGGCCGCTGTCGCTGATGCGTAAGAGCGCGCGTTCGTCGTCGTCGCTTGTTTTGATTTCGACGATGATCGCACCTTTGCCCTCGATTGCATCGACGGCGTTTAAGAGAAGATTGAGTAGCACTTGCGTGAGGGCCACTGACGATGCGCGCACGTACACTTGTTCGTTGTGATAGCGGCGCTCGACGGTTACGCCGCGCATGTCTTTTTGGGGTGACAAAAGCGCGATGGTTTCTTCGGCTAGTTTAACGATGTCGACCACTTCGGTGGTCTGCTTCGCTGCCTTTTCGCTGACCACTCCCAAACGCGCAAAATCTAGAAGATCGCGAATGATTTTGTTGATGCGCTGCGTTTCCTTGGCGATGCGTGCCAAAAATTCTTGACGACGTTCGTCGTTGAGCTGGCCACCCTGCATCAGCTCAACCATGCCCAGCACCGCCGCAAGGGGATTACCGATTTCGTGCGCGATGCCGGCAGAGAGCTTACCTACCGATGCCATCTTTTCGCTTTGTACCAGTTGGTGCTGAGTGCTGCGCAAGCGCTCTGTGGTTTGCTCGAGTTCTTTGAGACGCGATTCGAGTTTTTGCTTTTCACCTCGCAGCTCGCTCGACATTTGATTGAAGACGCGCGCCAAGCGTGCAACTTCGGCGGCGCCCTCTTCCTTGACCAAAGTGTCGAGGTGCCCATGCGCAAGCGACTCGGCGGCTCGGGTGACGCGATCGACAGGCCGTACGATCCAATATGTGAGCATGAGATACGTTAGGATGAGGATGGTACCGCCGGTGAGCAGCGTATAAAGCATTAAGAGACGTCGCAGCGAGTCGACGCCGTCGGTGAGGTTGCTACGCATGTACACGCGCACGTGCGTTTGGTTGCTGGCCACGGCATCGCCAAAAAGCCGAGAGTCTCGGCAACCGATACTGACACGATCACCCTCGGATACTTCAACATCTACACCGCACGCAAGCTGGGTGTGCGCGAGCCAACTTTGCAGGTGACCGCTCATTACCGTGAGCGGCTCGTGGGCGAGTTCGGATGCGGCAAGAACTTGCGCGAGATCACCGGCCGCGCGTTTACGATGCTCACCTTCGCGCGAGAGCGCAAGCCTAATCGCAGTGGCGTCAACAAACGCAAAGGAGACGCTCAAGGCAAAAAGCAGCCCGATCAACAACTGGCTGCGCAGACCAAACGACATGGGTTGTTAACAGGCCAGTTGAAGGCGTGGTAGAACTTTGGATGCGGGCTGTGCAGCTTCGAGGGGAAAGCGCGCCACATTTTGCCCCGAAGGCAGCTCGGGGCGTTGTTGTGAAGAAATCTGCTCGATGAGCCCAGCATAGTTGCGACGTAAATGGCGCATGGGCACACGCGGGGGAATCTTGGCAAGCTTGGCTTCAAGTGCGTGATGAAGGTCGGCATCAACCGATTCAAGTTCAATGCCGATTGCCGGCGCTGTGTCGTTTTCGCGGCGACCATGCGTGACGCGCGACACGACACCTTTACCGAACAGGCGCAAATCGGTGAAAGGCACAAGCATGTTGACCAAGACTTGGGTGCCAAGACGCACATGCTTGTCGCACGCCAAGAGCAGGCCATTGTTGGACACATCGATGGTGTAATCGCCAAGGCTGCGCATGTCGCTCAGCGACACCACTTCGCAGGGAAGCGCTATACCGTGACGCGCGCCACTGCGTTTGCTGCGGGTCTCGAACACGGGCACGATGTCAGCGTCGTCGGTTTTGACAACGTCGGTCCATGAGGTGACGGAAAAGACAGCATCGATTTGCTCCGTGCGCAAAATCATTTCACCGGTGCCCAATCCGTCGCGGCGAAACTGGCCGGTTTGAATGCGTCGAGTCATGCGTAACTGGTAATGGTTCATCGATTCCCCCTGCTGGCCGCGAGTCTTTGCATCCGATGTGGGATACAGGACTACATGTGGCTATCATCCTACGAAGAGGGCGCCGCGTAAAAAAAACTGAAAACTTTCTAGGTTTGAGGTGAGGATCAGGGCTCGCCGGGGCCGGCCTCGACAAAATGCTCGGTGCTCGCTAGACCACTATCAAGGCCGAAACTATAGACCAATCCGGCGGCCACGACGCTGTGCGTATGTATGTCGTCAAGCACGGGATCCAGACCCTGTTCTAAACGCACCCCAACGCGTACCGCAAGCACTGAGAAACGCTTACCCGATACCATCAACGGCACCTCCACACTGGTGCCGAGGTACCAACCCGGACGTTTGATCGACACCTTGGTATCCCAGAACACACCGGCCTCCAGGGCAAGCGAATCGATGCTTAGATCGATGGTTGGATTGCCGATTTCGTGATCGAGTAATGCGCGAAATAAAAAGAGGGGGCGCAGCTCCCAGCCAAGCAGGACAAAATCATGATGGTGCAAACCCGCCGCACCCATGTTGATGGCCAACGTGTCAAGGTAACCTGCGCGCACGTTGGCTTCCCAGCCAAGGTCGCCGGTTTTGGGCGCGTAAAGCCCCTCAAGGCTCAGACCAAAATGCAGATCGCTATCAAGACGGTGATAGATGCCTTTATGATGATAAGGATGTTGTGTCTGATCGACGTGGGCAGGTGACGGCGTTTCGTTCGCGGCGGCACATAAGAGCGGCCAGCCGAGTAACAGAAAGCTGTAGATTCTGAGCCGGTGCATAGACCGCGGATCTCTTAACACGCCTTGCTCATCTGTCGAATCGAACCTCGATGCTTTCGGGTTGGTCTTATGTGCTGCATTCTTGTAGAATGACGACGAGATGACCCAAAACGAAAGCGCGAAAGCACTAGAGGTTTTTTTACGCGCTGTCGGTGCACCCATTGATAGCGATCCTGAACTCAAAGACACAAGCCGACGGGTGTCGGAGGCTTACACGGCGCAACTTTTGCGCGGCTATAAGAAGGATCCCGCGGCCATTTTGGCCGAGGCAACAAGTTCAACCTCGCAAGGCTTGGTGGTGATTAGCAAGCTGTCCGTGTTGACGATGTGTCCACATCATTTGATGCCAGCTTACGGGCATGCGAGCGTAGCGTATTTGCCAAGTCACAAGGTGGTGGGATTTGGCGCCATTGTTGAGTTGGTTGATTGTTTTTCGCGACGCCTCAGCTTGCAAGAAGATCTGGGGCACCATATCGCCCAGGCGTTAACTGATCATCTTGGGGCCCGTGCCGCGTGTTGCTTGCTTGACATGCACCCAACATGCATGAGTGTTGATCAATCGCAGAGTCAGCATACTCGCGTGATCACTTTGGCGTATGCAGGCAAGCAGGCGACCGATCCTGTTTTTCGTGAAGAAGTGCAGCAGCTTGTGTTGCCACACGCCGCGGGCAGCGCATTACAGTCTGGTATGCACGGTTGAGGAAGCAGAGTGAGCTCAACCATACAGAATGTCGGGACGGAAATTGCTCGCGTGCCCGTGGACCGTTTGAAAGATGGGGAATTCTGTCAAATCGAATACCCGCCCTATCATGTCATGCTGACGCGACTGAAGGGGGTCTATTATGCGATCGAAGCGACGTGTCCGCACAGCGGCGAGTTGCTTACCAAGGGTGAGCTATGCGGTCAATATATTGTGTGCCCTGCGCATGAGTGGCAGATTGACGTCACCGACGGCCATGTACATCTACCAAAAATGACCGACGACCACTGTCCTGTTTTTAAGATAGTGACAACGGATGATGAAATCGTGATCTACGCGTGATTGCTGTACGCGCGTCAGCGACTGGTGGCCACGATGGACGGCTCAGAGCCGGTGATGCGTTTGGCTTGTTCGGCACGCAAGAGATTGATAAATTGCACGGCGACCAACCCCACAACCAGCATGGTTGTGTAGTCTAACCATCTGATGTGCTTGCGGCGCACGCCAAATGCCACCATGCCCCACGCCAAGGCGAGCGCGGGCGCAGCCACATGCAGTGTTGCATGCCGAAGACTGGCAATCGACGCACCGGTCATGGTGATAAGCAGAAGCCCGGCGTACACCGCACCGCTCTCTAGCCGCCTGTTGGTCGCTAAACGCCGTGCAGAGAAGTTAACCATAAAAATGGTGGCCCAAAATAGTGTGATCTCTAAAACAAGTGAAAGGTCAAGACCTGCTGACAATGCGACCGGAACTGAGAACACCAGCATGGCGAATGCGCCAAGGGCGTGTGCAAGAAACCAGTCGTCATGGCGATCGCGAAAGATAAGAACAGCGATCAACACACATCCGTATGGAATGAGTATCGCAACTTGGATGTGCGCAGGTGATTTGATGTAGGCGAAGCCTGCCGATAAACAACTGAGGGCGAGGGTGATAAAAGTAAGCGCTTGTGCGCGCGACGTTGAATCGCTGCTGGCGGAGGTGCGTCGGCCTTTGATTTTTAGAGCGACGAGCAAGGGTTCCCACGTGAACAGTAAAAAAAGTCCCGCCAAGCAAAGTAGCCATGTTGCGTAAGTGGGTGTGCCCAAAAGCAATACTGTTGTTATCGGCAAACCCAAGCGTGCAAAGACCCGCGCGCTATGGGGCCACAAGGAGTTAGAGGGAACCGATCGAACTGCCTCGGTCGTACACAGCTGTGATTGATTGCTTTTGTAGCGACGTATGCTTGGCATGCCACTGGATATGAGTCGATATCGTTCCTAACGTCCAACTTTTTACAAATCCAGATTTTTTTTAAGTTTTCTAGCTGTTTTGCGCGGAGAATTGCCACGAGGGTTAGTCCGCATGTGTGTCGGCGTGAACGCGTGCGGTAAGAGTTTATTCGATTCGGTGACAATGAATCCATGCTTACCATGGCAACGTATTGGCATGTTGGCTGCAAACTCAACGATCACCTGTCGGCACGCCCCGCAGGGTGGCGTGGGTTTGTCGGCAAGTGTTGTAACGACCAACGCTTGGAAACGACGATGACCTTCGACCACGGCTCGACCGATCGCAACGCGCTCAGCACAATTGGTCAGCCCGTAACTGATGTTTTCAACATTACAACCCGTGATGATGGTGCCATCTTCACAAAGCAATGCCGCGCCCACGTGAAAATTGGAGTAAGGCGCGTAAGCGTGCTTCATCGCTTCACGCGCGGCCTTGTGCAGCGTCTGCCAGTCGATGTTTTTTTTCATAGATTCTCGATGATCGCTTTGAGTAGCGATTGAAAGCGTGCACCACTTTGATCGGCCACTTTTTGCACATCGTCGTGCGACATGAGTTCACTGGACAACCCAGCGGCGATGTTGGTGACGCACGATATGCCAAGCACGCGTGCGCCCATATGCCGTGCGGCCAGTGTTTCGTTGACAGTGCTCATGCCCACCGCGTCCGCACCAAGCGTACGCAACATACGGATCTCGGCGGGGGTTTCGTAGGACGGGCCAAGCAAGCCGGCATAAATGCCATGCTGCAAAGTGACACCCAGCGCTTTGGCCTGCGCATGTGCAAGCGCGCGCAACTCAGCGTCGTAGGCCACGCTCATGTCGGGGAAGCGCGGGCCTAACGCGTCTTCATTCTTGCCATAAAGCGCGTTGTGACCGGTCAGGTTTAAATGATCGTCGATAACCATTAAGTCGCCGGCTTTGAACTTGGCGTTAATGCCGCCCGCCGCGTTGGTTAAGATCACTGTCTTTGCACCCAGTTGAATCGCGGTGCGCACTGCGAAGACCGTGTCGGCTACTGGGTGGCCTTCATACAAATGAACGCGGCCTTGAAACGCTATCACGTTGCGGGGTCCCAGCTGCCCAAACACCAGGCGACCGGCATGCCCTACGACGCCGACTTGGGGAAAATTGGGGATTTGGGCGTAAGGAATATCGCCCCCGTTCAGCGTTTTGACAAAATCGCCTAAACCAGAGCCTAAGACCACGGCAGTATCGGGTTTGGCGGGCATTTTAGCGGTCAGCCAAGTGGCTGTTTGTGTTAGTTTTTCTGCGATAGTCATCGGGGCGCACTATAACATTGATAAGCCAGCTCGGGAGCTGTAGAATTTTGGGTTATTACGACGCCTAGCCAAAGACCGCAGAAAATGAGCGCGCCGCGCTTTTGTCCGCTTTGCCGCATTCGCCTGAGCCCCGAGCAAACCACTTGCCCGCGTGATGGTCAGGAAGGCATTGGTCGGGTGCTCACTTCTTTACCTGGCAACTTGCTGAAGCGCTTTACGGTCGTTGAACCTTTCGCGTCGGGCGGCACGGGAGATCTGTACATCGTTGATGAAAGCGACAATGGTCGCCGGGGATTGCTAAAACTTTTTCACCCGACAAGCGTGGCTGACTTATTGGAGCGCGGCCGCTGGCTGCGCGAGCTGCAACGCCAAGCGGAGCTGCAACAAGAACATTTGGCGATTCCGTTTGCCGCCGGTGAAGTCGACGGACGCCTGTGGTGCTTTCGGCCGTGGATCGATGGCATCTCGCTTAGGGTCAAACTTGCGCGCGTCGGGAAAATGCCTCCGCAAGAAGTGCTCGATTTGGCGCTGCAAGCATGCCAAGCGCTTTCAACCTTGCATAAGGCGGGGCTCACGTTCGGCGATGTTAAGCCTGGACACGTGCTGATCACACCACGCACGCAAGGCAATCCGAAGATCACTTTGATCGACGCGGGCATCGCACTTTTGGGTAACAAAACCGAAGCACCCACGGCGCTCAGTGCCCGGCCCACCTCGAGCACGACTTCGTTTGCACCCGGCGGGTTGCCGGGGCTAACTTTTTCAAGGCCCAGCGTGCGTGAAGACATGTATCGCTTGGGCCGTTTGCTTTATGAAAGTTTGCTTGGGCGTGCAACGCCCACCCGCGGCACCATTACGTTTGAGCGCCTTGAGCAGGAGCTTGGCAGCGTTGGGCTTTTGTCTAATCACGTGGCGCCTTTTGCCACCGTGCTGCATCGACTACTTGAAGGCAGCGACAACAAACCGCCGCCTTCGGCTGTGCAAACGCAGCGCATGATCGAGCCCTTTGTGATCAAAGATCACACGGCGAAAGCCTTTGATCAACGCACGCAGTCGTATACACCACCGGCGATTATTCCCACCCCTGAGGAGCTTGCGCTCGCGATTCCGCCGGGAGGCCTGGGCACGCTAAAACCTCCAGGGCCTTCGCTGATTGCACCCGCAAAACCTGCACAACCGGGGCAACCTGTTCGTGCGAAAGCCACACAAGCCTTTGGCATGCCCGCGGTTCAGGCGCCTGATAATAACGTACCGCGTGCGCATTCACATAAAGCCACGCAAGCCTTTGGCATGCCCGCGGTGCCGCAGCCCGCACAAGCTGAGTCACCTTTTGGCGCACGCGAGCCATCGGGTAAAGGCGTGCCTCCGCCCACACCTGTTACCGCGCCGGTGGCCTATGCGCATACGCTTGAGCTTGTGGCCGATACCTCGAATCCGCCACCGAAGACGAGTCTTAATCCTGATGACTTGATCGTGGATGTGTCGATTCCACCGGGCTCCAGGCGTCCGCCGCCACAACAGGCGGCGCGCGCGGTGAGCTTGTTACCCGCGCCCACTTCGCAGATCACGACGCTTAGCAAACGCACGGTGATCATCGCGGCCGCCGTGCTTGTGCTTGTGGTAGTGGGCGTGGTGAAGATGGTTACGCGCGATAAAACGCCTGACGCACCACCCGTCGCGACAAGTGCGCCGAGCGTGGCAGCTAAAGAAGACGTTAAGCCTCAAGCTGTTGAAGCAAAACCTGAAGCAAAAGATGTTGTCGCAACGCCGCCCGCTGAGCCCACCGCTGCTGAGCCGACTGCGACCGATGATGAAGCCGTCGTAGAAAACGAAGTGCAAGCTGAGCCCGCAGCGCCATCGCCTACGCGCATGGCGACGCCCAAAGCCGGCGCGCGTGCCAAGGGCAAAGGCAAAGCGGCGAAGCCTGTTAGGGTTGCCAAGACCAAAGCCGGGAAAAAAGGTCGTGCACTTGCCATCGAAGCGCCAAGTGTGTCGGCCAAAGACGAAGCCCGATCTTTGTTTAAGGAGGGTCGTTATGCACAGGCTGCGCAAGCCTATAAACAAGCGACCAAACAGAACCCAGGCGATGCCGAAAGTTTTGCGGGGCTCGGCGCGTGCGAACTTAAGCTCAAACATTTGCCAGGTGCGCTTGCGGCCTATCAGCAGGCCGAATCGCTCGCGCCTCAGCGTTGGAGTTATGTGGCTGCCGTGGGGCGCGTTTACGAGCTGATGAACAATCGGCCTAAGGCGATCGCGAAGTATAAGCGGGCGCTTGAGCTAAGCCCGCAGCAGGCCGGCATTCGCACGGCGCTTGAGCGGCTTGCGGGTCGATGAGATAAACATATGGGTGGGTTGAGGCGGGCTCGGGGAAGCCAAACCCGCTCACTAAGCGCTACGCCTTCGGCTTTGCGAATCGTTCGCTACTGTTTGGCTTCCCCGAACCCGCCTCAACCCGCACGTTTTGGCCAAAGTAAGGCTAAACAGCGGTAATCATGCGCTAAGGGTGCTGGGGCCGATTACCTTACCTGATCCACCTGTTTCAGACTACACTAGCGCTCGATTCACTGTATAGGGAGTAGCTCCACATGCTTATATGCCGTATTCCGCACGGGCGGAAAACAATACCGAGTGTCTGAAGGCGATCATATTCGCATCGAAAAGCTGCGTAAGCGTGTTGGCGCAAGAAGTGGTGTTTTCTGAGGTTTTGATGATCGGTGGCGAGCGCCCCGTCATTGGCCACCCACTTGTTAATATGGTGCCGGTTGTCTGGCAAGATCGATGATCAGGACAAAACAAAAAAATCATCGTGTTCAAATTCCGCCGTCGCAAGAACTATCGCCGTAAATACGGCCGCCGTCCAACCTTCACTGAGGTGGGTGGTGACGCGTTTAATCGGGCGCTTCGGCTTATTTTACACAGCAGATCCAACTCAGAATCAACAAGGTTTCGTCATGGCACGCAAAAGTTAAGTTCTCCGTAACGGTCGCGATTCCAACCCACAGTATCGTGGCGTTAAAGTTCGGCGGCGAGCCGGTGCGCGCTGGCAATATTTTGGTGCGTCAGGTGGGCTCGGCGTGCACGCTGGCAACAATGTCGGCACAGGCAAAGGTACACCTTGTTTGCGTTGATCGACGGCGTCGTTAAGTTCGAGCGCAAAGACCGCGCCCGCCGTAAAGGTGAGCGTGTATGCAGCGGATGATGCTCGCGTTTTAATCAAAACCGCTCAGAAATAGCACTGCTCGAGCAGCTTAAAAAGCCTTCCTAACGGAAGGTTTTTGTTTTAAAGCGCCCGATCTCAGGGTTGATCCCAAGGTTAGCCAAAGATGCCTTTTCAAGGTACACTATGCACGATGCCCGATAGTGGTTTTCAGCACCGCGTTAGTTTCAGAACAAACCGGACCGCCACCTAGACCGCGGCGCATTTATTGTAATCGCAATTACGCCTCGACAGCATCGATGCCGTGGGCTTTGACATGGATTATACGCTTGCGCTTTATCGCCAAGACGAAATCGACCGGCTTAGCTTGGATGCAACCGTCGGTAAGATGATCAACGCCATCGGTTACCCCGAATGGCTCAAAGAAATGAAGTTCACGACGAGATTTTCCGATCCGCGGGCTGATCGTTGATAAAGAGCTTGGCAATATCTTGAAGCTCGATTCACATCGTTATGCGCAAGCTTATCATGGAGCTGGATTGCTCTCGATCGAAGAGCGACGTCACTTTACCCAGTACCGAAAGGTGAAGCCGGGCAGCGAGCGTTACCATTGGGTCGATACCGCTTTATGCGTTGAGCGAAGTTGAGCTGTTTGCCGCTGCGTCGATGCTTATGATAAGCACCATGCGCAGGTCGACTATCAGAAGCTTTTTTTGGACATTCGCACGCAGATCGATTTGGCGCACCAAGATGGCAGTATTTTGGATGTAGTGCTTGCGGATTTACGCGCTTTACGATGCGCGATCCCAATCTGGGGCCCACGTTTCATAAGTTTCGTAGTTCCGGCAAGAAACTCTTTCTCTTGACCAACTCGAACCCCAGATACACCGACGCGATGATGAACTTTTACTCGGCAAAGGGGGCGATGGGTATCCCACACCTGAAAACTAAAGCTATTTTGATGCTGTGATTACCGCTGCGCGTAAGCCAAGCTTTTTGAGTGAGGGCGGCGCGCTCTTTGAAGTGGATGCTGAAGGTAACAAGCAGCCGGCGAAAAGTTTGGAGCGCGGTAAGATTTATTCAGGCGGTAATATCAGAACGCTGGAGGAACTGCTCAAGTGTGCCGGGGATCGCGTGCTCTATGTGGGCGATCATATTTATGGTGATGTGCTGCGCGCAAGAAGCGCGTGGCGCACGGCCATGATTATTCAAGAGATGGATCGTGAAGCAAAGGTGTTGAAACCTGTCGCACTGGTTGGGCAAGCGATGGTTTAGCGATCTTGCGCGAGCGGTTGCTTGACGAGATTACATATCGACATGAACGCATGGAGCTGGCGCAACTTGAGCAACTGGTAAGATCGACCCGGGCGCCATCGAAGATGCATCGAGCAAAACAAAGAAGATTTATCGCGCCATCGCCGTTTGCTTGAACAAGCGCGCGAGCAGTTGGGTGAGCTTGAGCGTGATTTTAACAATCTTGAGGAACTGATCGAGCGCGCGTTTCACCCCGCTGTGGGGTTCTTTTATGTCTGGGCCAGAACTTGCGAGCTTTGGCGATCAGGTTGAAGAATATGCATGCCTTTATACCGATCGTGTTGCCAACTTTGGTTTGTATTCGCCAATCCTGTTTTTCGCAGCGCCCGCCATCGCATGCCACGCGAGGGCTAGTTTGGAACAATCGGGAAGTTGAGCTGGGCGGCCCTCAAACCCGCTCACTAAAAGCGCTACGCCTGCGGCCTTCGCGAATCGTTCGCTACTGTTTGAGGGCCGCCCAGCTCAACTTCCCGATTGTTCCGAGCATTGATAGTCGTTGACTTTAGCGTAGGCGAATGGTACCCAATCAACGAGTTTCAGATGAAGCGTAGCGACAAAGGTGTTGTTTCGATGATTGGACAGGCTTTTCGCTGGGGCCGCGAGCTGGTGCACGCAGAAATGCAGTCAGGCGCGTGGCATGATGCCGGCAGAAAGATGGTGCGCGGGTTGCAAGCCAACGTCGACAAAAGCGTTTTAGCCAAAGTAGAGCAAGTTGTCTCGGTGTTTTGGCCGATCGATTTAACCAGCGATCCCGAAATTCAAGAGCATGTTTCAAGCAAGCGCCCGGATGCAGTTCAAAGTGATGCTCAAAGGGTTTACCCAAGCGCGACATCCGCAGCAAGTCATTCGCCTAAAGCGCACGCCAAGCGCCCTGCTGCAAAACGCATTGTGCAGCGCGCTAGCACACAGAAAATTGACGTGAGTGACTTGCGTGAAGCGGGTAGCCGCGTGACCGGCGATTCGCCATCAAATGGTGACGGATCGGTGGCGGGGCGGCGGCGCGTCAGCGCTTTTTCACATACAAACGGCTAGACAGCACCGCAAGTCGTGGTATGCCCCTGTGGCTTTAAAATGGGGTCGTAGCTCAGCTGGGAGAGCGCATGACTGGCAGTCATGAGGTCAGGGGTTCGATCCCCCTCGGCTCCACCCATTCTTGATTGGCCTGATTTGCATGGGGAAATCTGCGCTTGACCTAATATCCGAGTTATCCTATAGACAATATCGGAAATAAGGCGAATGGCTGACCGACACAGGCACCTTAAATTCGGCACACTCGCTTTTGGTGCGCTCATCGCGGTCTGGTGTTTTTTTTCCGCGGTTCGGGCCGTTGCTGATGACGGTAACGACGTTCAGTGGCGCTCGGTTGAGCAAGAGGCGCTGCCGCCGACCGTGCAAAACGCGATTGAAGACGAGGGTTTTTTGGTCAGCGAACAGTCGCGTATCGAAGCGCTCGAGGCTGAGGTGCAAAAGCTTAAGTTTGAACGCCAGCAGTCCGAAGTGTCTGAAGGCATGTCGACTGATTTTGTCATTCACGCGAAGCCCGGCAAAGGCATCATGTTTCGTGCAAAGGATGGTCGCTATTCGCTCGATTTACGCGCGCGCATTCAAACACGTGGCGTGGTCGCCAGTGGCGGCACAAAACCTGCAACGTCGGACATTAATATTCAAACGTTGCGCTTTTATCTGCAGGGCAACGTCATCGATCCCAAGCTTACCTATTTGATTCAGTTTGCTTTCGGCAATAACGACTTTGAGGTGTTGTCGTCGTCGCCGGTTTATGACGCGTGGGTAAACTATGAAGCACATCGCGATGTTAACGTTCGCGTAGGGCAGTATTTCGTGCCCTTTGATCGAGCGCGTTCTGTGCGCGAGTTTGCGCTACATCTTATTGATCGACAACAAGCGATCAGAGAACTGGCGCTTGATCGCGATGCGGGTCTGATGCTCTATTCGGACGACTTGTTCGGCGCCGGTCATAAGCTCGGTTACAACGTGGGTGTGTTTGGGGGCGACGGACGTAACTATTATGGTTCGCCAAACGCAGGACTGCTTTATTCTGGGCGCTTGTTTTATCGCCCCTTTGGCAAGTTTAACGACGACACCGAAGGTGATCTCGATCGGCTTCGCGATGCACGGGTCTTGATCGGTGTCGGTGCAGCGTACAATCAAAACACCAGTCGCGTGCAGAGTGTTAAGGGTACTGTCTATTCATTGGGTGGTTTTGACTACGCGCATCTTGAGAGTGATGTGATGTTGAAGTGGGCGGGGCTTTATATGCTGGCAGAAGTGCTGTATCGGCGTGGAACACAGGATTTTCGCGACGGCACGAGTGCAAGCGGCGCGGCGTTGCGCGAGTGGTCACGTTCGGGTTGGGGCTATCTTTTTGACGTGGGCATGATGCTTACTGACCAGCTCGAAGTGGCCGGTCGCTGGAGCCAGCTTTATGCGTTGAATGGGACCGATCCAAGCATGGTCGATTTTGTTAGGCAACAAGGCCATGAGCTCGGAGGGGGTCTCAACTTTTATCTCAACGGGCATTATTTGAAAATACAGACTGACTATTTCTATCTATTTGGCGATACTTTCTCAGATGGCCGACACGTGGCACGTGTACAACTCGATGCGACGTTTTAGAGCAAGCATGATGAACCCTGCATTCACTGTTATTTGGTTTGCAATGACGCTGCTGGCATGCGGGGCTTGCAATCGTTCGAATACCGCGACCGCCAAGCAGCTACTTAATGTGTCTTATGACCCTACGCGCGAACTTTATCAGGACATCAATGCTGCGTTTATCAAGTCATGGCAACGCGAGCACAAAACCATGGTGAGTATCGATCAGTCACATGGTGGATCGGGTAAACAAGCGCGCGCGGTAATCGATGGACTTGAAGCGGATGTGGTCACGTTGGCACTCGCGTATGACATCGATGCAATTAGCCGTAAAGCCAAGCTCTTACCGACTGACTGGCAGTCGCAGTTGCCGCATCACAGCACACCTTATACGTCGACGATTGTATTTGTTGTGCATAAAGGCAATCCGCATCATATCGTTGATTGGAATGACCTGACCAAGGCAAACATTAAAGTCATCACGCCTAATCCAAAAACATCGGGTGGCGCGCGCTGGAACTATCTGGCGGCGTGGGGATACGCGCTCAAGAAAAGCCGGGGCGACGCCAGCGAAGCTAAGAACTTTGTTAGGCGTTTGTACAAGAACGTGCCAGTGCTGGATTCGGGCGCGAGGGGTGCCACAACAACGTTTGCGCAACACGGCATTGGCGACGTGCTGATCGCGTGGGAGAATGAAGCGTTCCTGCTCACCAAAGAGCTTGGTAAAGATAAGTTTGAAATTGTGGTGCCATCGATCAGCATCTTGGCCGAGCCCCCGGTGGCGGTGGTGCAAAAGAACGCGAAGAAGCACGGCACACTTAGCTTGGCCAACGCGTACTTGGCGTTTTTGTATACGGAGCCTGCGCAGCAGATCGCTGCCAAGCATTATTACCGGCCGCGACTTGAAAGTGTGGCCAAGAAGTATGCTAGTGTGTTTGCAACAGTATCGTTATTTACTGTCGATGACATGTTTGGCGGGTGGCAAGCGGCGCAAGCTGCACACTTTGACGACGGCGGCAGCTTCGATCAGATCTATCAGCAAAATCGATAGTTATATCACCGATTACAAAATGCAATGACCACACATCGCGACATCGTGCCGGGATTTCGTTTAAGCCTTGGGATTACGCTGGGTTATTTGAGTTTGCTCGTTGTGATGCCGCTTGCAGCACTTGGATTGCGCGCCGTTGAGACCTCGTGGTCTGATTTTATCGGGGTGATTTTTAGTGCGCGTGCGTTGTCGGCGTACCGTTTGAGTTTTGGCGCATCGCTGATTGCAGCGATTACTAATTTGCTATTTGGCACTCTGGTGGCGTGGGTGCTGGCGCGATATCGTTTTATCGGCAAACGTTTGGTTGAAGCGTTGGTCGATTTGCCTTTTGCGCTGCCCACTGCCGTTGCGGGCATCGCGCTAACGGCCATCTATGCGCAGGACGGGTGGATTGGGCGCTGGTTGGGCAGCATCGGTATTCAGGTCGCGTTTACCCCGGTGGGTGTGACCATTGCGCTGATTTTTGTGGGTTTGCCTTTTGTGGTGCGAACGGTTGAACCGGTATTGGTGGATCTAAATCCAAGTTACGAAGAAGCCGCGGCGGTGCTTGGCGCGTCGCGCCTGCAAGCGTTCACCTGTGTGGTGCTGCCAATGTTGCTGCCGGCGATGCTGACAGGGTTTGCGCTTGCGTTTGCGCGTGCCTTGGGCGAGTACGGATCGGTGGTGTTTATCTCGGGCAACATGCCGCTGCGTACTGAGATTGTGCCGTTATTGATTGTGACAAAACTAGAGCAATACGACTATACCGGCGCGACGGCGCTCGCGCTGGTGATGATGATCGCTTCGTTTATTTTATTGTTCTTGATCAATGCGCTGCAGCAACGCTCACAACGTTTTAGGCAACGTACATCAAAAGGGGGTGCGCGCCGGTCGATACCGCCCCAGCGGGCTGCGCGACTTTCGATGCATGCGGGGCGCTCGTCGTGAACCGAAGCTTAATCCCAGAGCGCGTGCAGCGGCATCGCTTGCCAGCACTGCGCGATCACCGAGTGCTGCGCGTGCTGTTGGTGTTGACTGCCTTTTGTTTTATTGCGCTTTTTATCGTGCTGCCGGTGGCGGTGGTATTTGTGCAAGCACTGAGCAAGGGACTTGGGCATTTTTGGTCGGCGGTGAGCAGCGCAGAAACGCGCTCGGCCTTGTGGCTTACGCTGTGCGCTACTGCGGTCGCTGTGCCGCTGAACACAGTGTTTGGCGTGGCGGCCGCGTGGCTGATTAGTCGCTATCAGTTTCGTGGTAAGAATTTGCTAACGTCGATTATTGATTTGCCATTTTCGGTGTCGCCAGTGGTGTCGGGGTTGCTTTTTGTTTTGCTCTTTGGCAAACAAGGTGGTTTGGGTCAGTGGTTGAGCGCACACAACATTCGCATCATCTTTGCTGTGCCGGGAATTATTTTGGCGACCATGTTTGTGACGCTGCCTTATGTGGTGCGTGAAGTGCTCGCGCTGATGCAGAGCCAAGGCGCCAAAGAAGAAGAGGCAGCGCTGACGCTTGGGGCAAGCGGCTTTCAGGTGCTGTGGTTTATTACGTTGCCTAAAATTAAGTGGGCGTTGATTTATGGCGTAATTTTGTGTAGCGCGCGGGCGCTGGGTGAGTTTGGTGCGGTGTCGGTGGTGTCGGGCCATATTCGCGGGCAAACCAATACGGTGCCGCTGCATATTGAGATCTTGTATAACGAGTACAACTTTGCCGGCGCCTTTGCGGTGGCATCGCTGCTTACGATGCTAGCGGTTTTGAGCTTGGTGCTGCGCGCCTATGTTGAACACCGTGTTATAAAGGCTAGCGGTGCAAAATCATGAGTGTAAGAGCGGAAGATCTAACCAAACGTTTTGAAGAAGGTGGAACACCTGCCTTGCATCGCGTGCATTTCACTGCGCCAGCGGGCGCGATCACAACGTTGCTTGGACCTTCGGGTTCCGGCAAAACGACGGCGCTGCGCATTATTGCCGGCCTTGAGCGGCCTGAGCAAGGGCGGGTGTTCTTGCACGATGTAGATGTGTCGAATGTGCCTGTACAAAAGCGCGGCGTGGGTGTGGTGTTTCAGGGGTATGCGCTTTTTCCGCATATGAACGTGCGTAAGAACATTGGCTTTGGGCTTCGAATGCAGGGGCTTGCGAACAAAGCCATCGATCAGCGCGTCGATGAATTGCTTGATCTTGTGCAGCTGACGGAGTTCGCACATCGCTTCCCGGAGCAACTTTCGGGCGGGCAACAACAACGTGTGGCGTTTGCACGCGCACTCGCACCCAAACCCAATGTGCTTTTGCTGGACGAGCCGTTTGCGGCGCTCGATACTCAGGTGAGGCGTGAACTGCGTTCATGGCTCAAAGCGCTGCACGACAAAACCCATATCACAACAATTTTGATTACCCATGATCAGCGTGAGGCGCTTGAGCTCTCGGAGCATATTGTGGTGATGCATGAGGGTGTTGTGGTGCAAGCGGGGAGCCCGCGAGAGATCCGCGAGCAACCCGCGAGCCCCTTTGTCGCCGCGTTTATCCAAGATTGAACAGATTGAACATGCAGGATACGCCGCTGACGGCGAGCAGGGTGCCAAGCACACTGGCCCAGTTGAGCGACTCGTGTTTAAGTAATGCACTCATCACGAGCGAAAAAAGCGCGGCGGTGGCAAACAAGCTTGACGCCACACCCGTTGGCACGTGTTGAATCGCGATAAGCGACAAGAGTACACCAGCGAGTGGGCCAATCACCACGCCAATCAAGAGGGGTTTCATCGCGATGCGGTCGCGAAGCGCAAGACGTGCTTTGTGCCATTGACCATTGATCAGGAAAAAGAGCAAGAAGAAAAGGGAACCCGCGAGCAGTCGGATCTGCGTGGCCGCCAGTGGATGGTAGTTGTGCATGCCGACTTTTGAACAGATCATGCCGCTCGCTTGGCCGATTGCGCCGATCACCGCAAGCGATACACCCTGCCAGGTGACGGGTTGTGTGAGCACCTTTTGCTGTGTTGAGCGTCTGAGCCCAAGCGCAAGGACGATGCCGCTAAGGATCAACGCCATGCCTAAGAGCTGATGCCATGCCAGATGCTCATGCAAGAACACGACTCCCATCAACACTGTTAAGGGTGGCGACAGACACAAGATCAGGGTGCTGATGCGCGGGCCGATCGACACGTACGCGCGATAGAGGCACAAGTCGCCAAGCCCATAGCCAAAAAGGCCCGACACGAATAACCAACCGAAGGTCGATGGCGTTGCGTCAAGGGGCAAAGCCGCCCCGCGCGCCAGCTGCGCTACGGCGATCGAAAGCACAAAGGCAAAGTTGATGCGCAGTAGGTTGACCGTTAGCGAGCCGATACGCTTACCTACGGCCGAAAACAGAAACGCCGTGCTCGCCCAGCAAAATGCCGTGCCCAGCGCCGCCGTTTCTCCGATAAATCTCATGCGTCAGTAAGCGTCAAAAGTAGTATGGCAGCTATCATGGTGTGCGGTCTGGTAAATGACAACTCCTTTTAGACCGCCTCTGCATTGAATCGCTTGAGCCTATTCCCATCGCCAGATGTTGGCGTTCCAGCGACCGTTGTAACCTTGAAGGACGGGCTCAACAAATGCACGAGCAGCGCTGAACACCTGGGAGAGGTCGGGCCATGGCAGATGGTTTTCTAATACCATTCGCGCGTAAGGCTTTTGCCATGAGAGCGGCGGTTTGACCAATTGAGTCGGCACTGCGTGGGTCTTGCGAAAGGCAAAGGTTTTGTGGAGGGCATTACTGACTTTTTCCGAATCGAAGGTACCCGTAGTCGCGAGTAATGCAATATCTGGTAAGTCTCGAATGCGAGTGTTTTCGCGGGGTCTCGGCATAGTGTATGCATGTAGTTTCTCGGCGATGTGCGTCTCTCTGGGATAGATTCTTATCTTAGTGGGCGGAATATCGATGAATGCTAACGCATCGCTTCCTTCGAGAACATCTGCGTTTTCGCTCAAAGCGTCGTGGTATGCAACATCGACACCGAAGGGCTCACCATATATCGTGCCTGCGATGGAAGCCTGGACACGAAAGCGAAAGCCCTGGTTAACCATGCCGTCGCCACAAAGCTT
>JBGAKI010000142.1:0-2643 GCA_044224525.1 Polyangiales bacterium
CGACTCTTCAGGCATAACAGGCCCGCGCTTCAGTGCAGCCATCGCTTGCTCGCCCTCGGCACGTGTATAGCTTTGCCCAAGCAAGGGCAACATCGCCACATACCTAAACTCACAACTTGCAGACTGTGCCATTGTAACCGCTGGCGCTACCGTCGCAGGTCGTCCCAATTTTGCAGTCAGCATCAGAAACACATGGAATCGTGCACTGAAAGGTCGCATCATTTCCAACCTGGACGCAATACCCATCATCTAACCTCTCAAACCCACATTGCGCGTGATTACTTGATTCCGTGCCACCGCAATTCTTAGTACTAAAATCGTTTAATGCTGGGCATGTAGCCGTCCGAGACGCACAAACACTAGTCATCTCTCCATCTACGGAAGTAACATCTATAGAGCTATAAAAAGGCCGGCCGTTAGCCGAGCAGTTGCCATTTGGTAAGCCCCCACCTGTAGCATCTTTCTTTGGCAAACAGAACTCCCCGATATCCTTACCCGACGCTACCGTCGGCGCACAAACGTAACCTTCTTTACATTCATCATCTGCCACACATGGTTTACAGGCCACCAACGTCTTTAGCGGGGTAGTCGTACAAGCACCCGTTTGATTATTACAAACGTTACCGTTGCAAACGGTCGCTTGATTCTCTCGCGTACATGCATAGCAACTTCCCTTACTTACATTACAAAGCGGTGTCGCAGTTAGATGCGAACACTGGGCGTCCTCAGCGCACGCAACGCAGCTATTTGTCGTTGAGTCGCAATGCGCTTTGCCGCCGTCCTTACAATCGGCGTCCGACAAGCACTCAACGCATTGTTCAGAACTCACGTTGCACACCGGTTTGTCTGCCGTGCATGTGCCACATAGTTCACTACAAGATGGGTCAGGATTTGCACCCGCACAGTTATTCTTCGTCTTGGTGACACAACCAGCAACAAACCCGACCGCGGCCGCCGTTACCAGAAGAAGTAGTATTTTTATGTGGTTCTTAAAATGGCTCATAAATCTTCACTTAAAAGCGCCCTTTCACGCCAAGACCATTAGGCATCACCAATAACTGCGGAGCATCGGTATTCGCATGCCTTGAACTGGTTTTGTTGTTATCAAGGAGATACCAAATGACTGCGCTACCGATTGCCGCCACCCCAGCCCCAGCATAAATCAGCGAAACACCTGTGTTGGGCTCTTTTTCTTTCAGGCACGCACCCGTGGAGCTGGTAAAATCACACGCATTGCCCTGCACAAGCCCGTAGGTGCCAATCGCCACGCCCGCCACACCCACCGCCGCAAGTGTCCACCACAATGGGTTCGACAACACAGTCGATGACGCCGACTCTTCAGGCAAAACAGGCGCACTCATCTTACTACGCCTCAATGCCGCATCGCGCTCGCTCGTGCGCTCTAATCGCACCGTTCCGTTTGCCGCGCGCACATCCACTATCAGCTCGTACGTCTCGTGCACATCGTTTGTCACTTCAAACTCGTGCAACGCTTTGCCCGTCGGCCCTTGCACCAACACCTTGTGCACCCCAGCGCTCACTTTGCCAACATAGGGCACCGTGCCCACCGATAACCCATCTAACACCACGCTGGCGCCCTTAGGCTCGCCGCTTACCTCAAGCCACGGGCCCGCACCAAGCCGCGTCTTCGTCAATGCCTGCGCCAACGCCTCGCGCACAACGGTGTCTATCGACCCCTCTACCTTAGCGCTTGCTTCGTATGTGTTCGCCTCAGCATCGCTTATCAACACTTCAACCGTGCCTTCTTTGCTGCTTGCGTTCAACCCACCGCCGCCATTAAACCACAAAGCGAGGCTCACCACATAACGCGACCCTGTCTCTTTCACAATCGCGCTCGCACACGCGTTCGTGTAACACCCCTTCAGCTTTTCGCTCAAGCTCACGCTCTTAACGTCGCGCGCCTTCAACCCGCTTGCGCCAAGCCCGCGCTTCAGCGCCGCCATCGCTTGCTCGCCTTCAACGCGCGTGTAGCTTTGCCCAAGCAAGGGCAGCACTACTACACTACTATCGACGTCTGCCGCTCGGGCCTGACCGCCAAAATGAACCATCAACAAACCAAAGAGCACTGCTTTTGCAGCAAAGGTAACAAAACGCACACAGGTCATGGAGTTAGTTTTGGTTTTAGGCCAGCTGGCGCGCCCATTCAAGTGTTATTTCGTGAAAGCCCGCCGATGCCCCATCAAAAAACTGCCTACGCAAACGACTCAAACAAAGCCACTTGCCAGCATGTGACGTGTCCCCGCGATTATTGCTTGAAAGTTCACCCAACCTAACCTAGTTTTATCGCTGGTCATGCGTCATCACCGTGTTTGTTTCATCTTGTGGCTTTGCGCGTTTGCGACCAGCCCATTGATTAGTCACACGAGCGCGCAAGGTCTGCGCGAAGTCATCAACATGACCGACTTGCTTGACCCCGCCGTTACGCGCAAGCCCGACTACATCATCGCTACTGTGCCTGTTGCGACCGGAAAATTCTGGGACGCGCATTTTCACCACGGCGAGATCATGGTCAACACGATGCGCAAGATTGGCCTCAAAGTGGCATCGCTCGAAGACACACGCACCGCCCTCGAGATGCGCGGCACGCACGAACCACCCGGTTGGAGCAGCGAGGACATGGCG
>JBGAKI010000069.1:0-17804 GCA_044224525.1 Polyangiales bacterium
CTCGATTACTCCGGTGCTGAACGTATCGTTCGAGCGGGAGGCGACTTCATCGCCACCCGTTTTCTGATGTGCAAGGTTTGTAAAAACCTCGAGTAGTCTTTGAAGAACATCTTTGCCTGAAACGTCCGCCGGCAGATCGGGAATCGCGTGCAACGCGATTGTGTTAGGGCCCAAACGACCCAATTCCACGCCAAGGTTGTGTAGTTCAAGCGCCTGTTCATCGATAAAACAGATGGTGTCGATATCAACATGGGCGCGTTCAGGAAAAAGAAGGGGCCGCATCGACAATGTTCGTTCGTTGTAACGTCGCGTGAGTTCGCGCGTCATCATCTGTTTACGCAGCAAAACCAGATCGAATACGTAAACAAACTCGGCACTTTCGCATAGAACATGGGCGCCGCGGATATGTCCGATAAGCCGAAGCGCAGGGGCCCCCGTTGCACGCGGCTTAGGTGTCGATTCGCGACGATAAGCGGTTGCTTGTGCGGTGTGAGGATGGGGATATGGGCTAACCACGCTCACGCGATGCCGTGGCTCTTCGTTTGCGAGGTCAGATTGGCGCGCGACAAGTGTGCGTTCAAAAAAAACACGACGAGTGGGCTCGGCGACGTCGGTCATGGGTGTCGCGCTCGCTTGATTAAGGCTTTGATGCTCTAGTAACTCAGCTTGTTTAAAAGCCAGTGCGGTGGCTCGCGTAAGCGACTCAAAGATGTCGCGCGGGTTGACGAAGCGCACCTCGCGCTTTTGTGGATGCACATTAACATCAAGCATGTCGGGCGGCACAAACAACCGAAGCGCTCCCATCGGCATCTGGGATCCGACAAGCCGTTCACCAAAACCAAAGGCCATCGCGCGTACCAGCGATCGATCCGTCACCACACGTCCGTTAACGAGTGTCAACATTCCTTGGTGCCCACTACGTTGGAACTGATGGCGACGAACCACCGCCTCGAACGAAACGTGCTCACCCGTATGTTCGACGTAGACAACGGCAGGGTTTTGCCATAGGGACATTGCGCGCGTTCTAAAATCGGCTTCGCCAGGATAATCGCGCGCGATTTTGCCGTCTTTGGTAAACCTGAAATGCACGTGTGGGTACGCCAGAGCCAAATGCAAAATTAGCTCGCCGATGCGTTGTGTCTCAGTTTGCGGCGACTTAAGGAACTTTTTGCGCGCGGGCACGTTATGAAAAAGATTTCGCGCCTCGACCGTTGTTCCAACGGCGCGCCCAGCAGGGCCTTCGTCGACGATGCGCCCGGCCTTAACCACAACCTTGTAGCCTACAGCGTCGTGCTTACTTCGCGACGAGACACCAAGGTCACTGACACCGCTTAGCGCTGCCAACGCTTCGCCGCGAAAACCAAGCGTGCGAAGCGCCCATAAATCGGCTTCGTTGCAAAGTTTGCTTGTCGCGTGGCGTTCGATGCAGCATCGCACGTCTGCTTCTGACATGCCGATGCCATTGTCGCTCACACGAATAAGCTCAAGTCCACCGGCAACAATCTCCACGTCAATGCGGGTAGCCTTGGCGTCGATGGCGTTCTCGACCACCTCTTTAACAACGTTGACCGGGCGTTCGATGACTTCGCCCGCCGCAATTTGATTGATAACCTGATTATCAAGTATCCGGATTTGCGCCACGTGTATCATGAACTAGCAAGTTTGCGGCAAATGAGCAATCCAGCTTGCACCTTTTACGCTCACAACAATTGCGAATAAAGCCCGCTCTCGTGATAAAATCAAACGGTAATGCACGGGGACGACACACTGCAAGGAAAGGTTTTGGCCAAGCGCTACGAGATCTTGCAGCCGCTTGGGCAAGGTGCAGTCGCTGAAGTGTATGAAGCGCGCGACCTTGAGACCAAAGAACTTGTAGCTGTAAAAGTACTTAAGGCCGATCACAAGAGTGATGCTGGTTTCAGCGAACGGTTGATTCAAGAAGCGCGAAGTGCAGCGCGTATTCGCCATCCGCATATCGTCGACATTTTTGACGTGGGTCAAAGTGAAGACGGCGACTGGTTTTTTGTGATGGAGCGTCTAAGTGGCACCGATCTCGAGCACGTTCTTTTAGGGCGCGGTTCGTTACGTGCTGAGGACGCATGTGAAATTGTCATTCAATGCTGTGAAGCACTACAAGCGGCACACACGCAAGGTATTGTTCACCGCGACTTAAAGCCCAGCAATATTCTGCTTACCGAGCGTGCCGGGCAGAGTGACTTCGTGAAGATAATCGATTTTGGAGTTGCTAAGAATCTGCCTTCTGCGAGTCTTGGAATTCGGGATCGTAAAGATTCGGTTAAAAACCTGATCGTTGGGACAGCTGAGTACATGTCGCCTGAGCAGGCTTCCGCGGGTGTGGTTGATCATCGCAGCGATATTTATGCGCTGGGCGCGATTTTCTATCAGATGTTAACCGGCAAACCACCTTTTGTTGCCAACGCCGACATTGACGTAATCCATCACCACATTAATAGTCCTGTTCCGTCCGTACGCGAGGCGCTTCCGCATGGAGCGGTGTCGATGGCGATGGAACAAATCGTTCGCCGCGCGTTGGCCAAGAAGCCAGAAGATCGTTTTCAGTCAATGCAGTCGCTGCGTGAAGCGGTTGCCTTTGCACTCTATGAGACGCGCGACCAGGCCGAAGAAGCGTCGTCGTCGTTGCGTGCGCATATGCGCGAGCACGCCAAGAAGGTTCGTGGTCCCGAAACCCTGGACCCACGTCGCTCCAAGTGGGGGGCTTGGATAGTAGGTGGTTTGTGCCTTGCTTTATTAGTGCTTGGAATCTGGTTTGCGTTTCATCGTGGTGGCAAATAAGCTGAGACGATGACCGGCCCAATATCCTTACAATTGTCTGCGTTGATTCGATCGATAACGAGAATTTTGGGTTTGGCGTTTATCATGACGGTGATCTGGGGCGCGTGGTTCGCGACGCAGACACGCGCGCAGTTGCGGTCGGTTGCTGAGCCAGTGTCGCTGCCGGGCATGAGCATGGCGGCGCCTGACTCGGCGTGGGCGGTCGACCTCAATCCAGCCGCGCTTGCGTTTGCGCCAAGCTGGAGTCTTGCGTACCAACACAGTGAGGCCACATCGGGCGAACGCTTGACGGGCCGCGGCGATGGTTTTGCTTTGGCCATACCCGTGTGGCAAGGCACCGCACTTGGGTTTTCGGCGCACAGCATACGACCTTCGCTTGCCGAAAAAACAGCGCGCTATGCGCCTGCGTTTGGCCATGCCTCAGTTGCGCTTGCTCATGCTTTTTCCCCCAACGTCAGCGTGGGCAGCGCACTGCGTTTTATCAATGCTGCTGACCGTGAGCTCGACGGCATTACAACAGTCGACCTTGCGTTTAACTGGCGGCCGGCACCCTTTTTCGCGTCGACCCTAATGGCACGCGATCTGACTTCTCCTAATTACCGCGTGTCTAGAGACAGCGTGCCGCGCTCCTTCGTTGCCGCACTGGCTTTGCGGCCCTTAATGAGTGACTGGTTAACCTTCGAGGGGGCAGGTGGACTCGATGCCGACGAACGGGTCATGGTGCGCGGCAGCGCAAGTGCCCGCCTGCCGAATTTGTTTCGTGTGATGGCTGCTTATGAATGGCGTAAAGATCACGCGCTACGTGACCATCTTGCTACCGTCGGTGTCGCTTTCGATTGGGGTCATTTGAGTATGAACGCGGGGCTGCATTCCGGCCCTGGCAACAACGGCGTGTCGCCATGGTACGTGGGTGCCGAGCTGAGCGGAACGACGCGTGAAGGTGTGCCCACCGGTCGCGTTGCACTCGAGGTTCGCATCGAAAACGACGGGTCAGCGCAAGCGTGGTTGAAAAAGCTGACAGCGATTGAAGCCGCATTATACGACGACCGGGTAGGTGCGCTGGTGCTCAAGCCCGAAGCAACCATGCGCTGGGCCCATGCCCAGGAGTTGCGAGAACTGGTGCAGCGCTTCAAGGCAGCGAAAAAACCAGTGCTTTGCATGCTTGAATCGGCCAGTGGACAAGCGCTCTATGCCTGCACGCCAGCCGCGCGTGTAGTGCTCGACCCAGCAGGGCGTATTGATCTCAAGGGTATGTCCAACACCATTTTGCTCTTTGGGCACATGCTCGAGCAGGTAGGGGTCCGTGGCGACTTCGTGCGTATCGGTAAATACAAAAGTGCGCCCGAGCAATGGACACGCGGTTCGCTTACGGCGCCCGCACGCGAGCAGGGTGAACTTTTCGTCGAGGATCTTTATCAACGTGTGGTCAGCGATTTTGCGCGCGATTGGCAGCAAAGCCCGCAGCACGTGCAAGCCACAATCGACGCGGGCCCATTTACCGCAAAGGGTGCCATCGGGCGACATCTGATCGACGCACTTGCCGCAGACGATCATGTCGACGCTGAACTTACCAAGTTGCAATCTTCGTCAATGCCATTGGTCGACGCGTTGTCCAGTCGCTATCCACACCATTGGGGCGTTGCGCCACGCATCGGTGTCGTGGTGGTTGATGGGACGATTGTCGACGGCGATAGCGTCGATGTTCCCTTTGTGGGCGTGCACATGAGCGGCAGTCGCACCGTGGTGCAAGCCGTCGAACGTTTGGCGAATGACCATACCGTTAGAGCCATCATCGTTCGGATCGATTCGCCTGGCGGGTCAGCGCTAGCGTCTGAGAAGATTTGGCGCGCTTTGCACGCAGCACGTAAGGCAAAACCCGTGATCGCATCCATTGGGGCCATGGCGGCAAGCGGCGGTTACTATATTGCGTCCGCTGCAAGCGAGATTTGGGCGGCACCCTCAGCACTTACCGGTTCGATAGGTATTTTCTTTGGTAAGCTTGATATGTCGGGACTCGCGAAGCGTTTAGGCATCGGTGTCGAGTATTTTGAGCGTGGGCGTTTTGCGGGTGCTGAATCTGTGTGGCGACCGCTCACCCCGGCCGAACGCGAAGTCGCGCAAGCGCAAATCCAAGAAGGCTACGAGTTGTTTTTGCAGCGGGTTGCCCAGGGGCGGAAAATGTCAACGCGCCGAGTGCACGCGATTGCCCAGGGGCACGTTTGGTCGGCTGATCGCGCCAAGGCGCTGGGGCTCATCGATCATCTTGGTGGTTTTACCACCGCGCTTGCGCGCCTTCGCGCTCGACTCGGTTTGCACCACGACGCGCGTCTATGGGTGCTCCCTAAAACGCCAGAGACACTCAGCGACTACGTTTTTGGCACCAGCGAGCGTGCGTCATTGGAAACGATGACTGGTGCATCGTTCACCAACGCGATACGACCGCTAATTGAAATGGCGGGTGCATTTGACCGTAGCGGTTCTGGACTTCTTGCGATGGATCCAGAGCCAACGCTGTTGCAGTGATTCGTTGCGCGACTGGTTGCGCCGGTGCTTTTTAAGCGGTAGGTTTGTACCCTCGTGGCGAGCGCGTGCCCGGTCATGCGGAAACTGTGTCAACGAGAAGGAGAGACGCATGTCTGATCATTCAGTGTCACGTCGTAAGGTATTGGTTCAGCTGTCCGTGGGCGCGGGGGCGATGTGGCTTACGGCACCGATTCTTGGTTGTGCAAAAAAGGCCAGTACGCTCAAATGTGATGACCTAACGGGTCTTACGCCAGCGGATGCATCACAGCGCCAGTCGCTCGCTTACGTCGACGCGTCGCCTCATGCTGACAAACAATGTGTGGCGTGCCAGTTTTTCCAGGCACCGCCTAAAGCCAATAGCTGTGGCGCATGCACATTGGTTAAGGGTCCCATCAGTCCCAAGGGTTATTGCAACTCGTTTGTGGTCAAACAAGGTTAAGAGTTAGGACGTCTTGTTGTCGGCTTCTGATCAACCGGGTGCCTCACCCATCGGTACATCCTCTTTTCCCAAGTTTGCCGATTTACTCAAATCGCGAGAAGTTGAAGATCCGATCAACTTGAGCATCAATCGACCGCTCGCGTATGCGTTTGTGCGTCTTATCTATCCGCTTCCGGTGACGCCAAACCAAGTTACGTTACTCGCCATCCTTACGGGGTGCGTTGCGGCGGCGTGCATTTTTATAGGGACGCCCGCACTGCTTGTTGCAGGCGGTTCGCTTGTATGGATATCAGCCATACTAGATGGCGCCGATGGTATTTTAGCGCGCGCAAAAAAAATCTTCTCGCCGATTGGTCGTTCAATTGACGGCGCAGGGGATGCCATTGTGACCGTGGTCACCGGATTTGCCGCCATGTGGCATCTGTTTGATCATGGCGATCATGTTGTCTATCTGTGGATTTTTCCATTATGGGTCTTGACCTTCATCATGCACGTGAGTCTCTATGACCTTCACAAGGAACTGTATCTGTCTTTTACGCGTCGCGAACGACGCGGTGAAAGCATGACGATGGACAAGTTGAACGAGACCATCTCGCAGATGCAAGCACGTCACGACGCGTGGTGGAAGCTTTTTGTGGTCAAAGACATCTATCTGGGCTTCCGCAAAGCACAGCTCAATTATGCCAAGTGGGTCAACCCGTATGCCTTGTCGTTGGTAGAATCACCTCTTCGTGAAGTCGATGGCGCTTCCGAGGTGTATCGGCAACACAATCGTTCTGCGATGAAAGCGTGGGCGTTTATTTCCTTTGCACCACATAGTTATTTGCTGGGTGTCACCGCGATGTTTGATCGCATCGACGTTTACTACTGGATCCGCTTTGTGGGCATGAACGCCGTGCTTGTGGTGCTCGCCATTGCGCAGCGGCGCGCCAGTCGGCGCACACTACAAGCGCTCGGCACACAAAAAAAAGACACCCCATAACAGAGTGTCTTCAGAGTGCCCTAAGAAAAGGGCGTTAGGCAGGCTCGACTAGGTGCGTGGGTTGTGGCGTGTGGGAGGCGCCGAACCTGCCTTCCGCTTGGGGTGTTGTCCAAGGAAAATCTATTGTTGTGCGTTAGCCCCACATGTCTAGTTAGGTAAGCAAGAACCAGACCACCGTTACATGTGCTGAATTGCTTCGGGAATTCTGGAGCAAAGCCAATCTTTCTGGGAGCCAGGAACACGCCACGCTCCCGACGCAGTTTTACGCCAAGAAGTTGCCGCCAAGTCCAGAAAAGCCTTGTCGCTTGGGGTCGACATCGCTACGCTATCGGCATGTCTGTACGCACTTGGATGGTCGTTGCGGCCATCGTCTTATTTCTGGCCTTTATTGGGTTGAAGCTATTCGAGCCCAAAAAGAAGGACCGCGCATCCAAGGAAGCGTGGAAGCAGTTCTACAGCGCGCGTCGCCGCGCCCGCAAGGCGTCGGACAACGCGGACAAAGCAAGAGCCTGGCAAGAGGCCGCTGACATCGCCTTGAACGATCTACGCAAACCGCGCCTTGCTGCTAAACTCGCACTGCGTTCCGAAAAGCTTTTGCCTGGCGTACACGCGCCCGTGTTTGATGCCGTCGCGCAGACCTTACGCAAAGTAGGGCGCTACTCAGCGCTTGAGCGCTACTTATGGGAGCGGCTCGCCACAGCGCAAGGGGAATCATGGAAGCGATCGTTTTCACAGCTCGTTTCTCTTTACGAAGGCCCGCTGCGTAAAGAGAACTGGGCCAAAGCGCTGACCCGCATTCACGGGCAGTAAGCTTGCGCTATTTTTTCTGTGGGCGTTTTGACGCACGCGGGTAGATCGAGGGCCCAGGTTCGTTTTCAAGGCGCGCTTGAGGCGGAATCTCGACTGGCGGGTCTTGATAGACACGTCGCATAAGTAACGCCCCCACAACGAAGAGCGCCACCGAGGCGTAATGCCCAGGCGTAAGGCCAAAATAGCGAATATCACCGCCTTCCGTGGATTCGGCTCGCAAGAAGTCCAAACCAAAACGAATCGGTGTGTAAATCAAAGGCAGCAACGCCAAATAGAAACCGTTGCGTTTGGGCGTGCGTCCCAGCAAAAGAAAAAGCGTACAAGCCGCGAGCGACCACAAGATCTCATAAAACCCAAGATCATGTCGCGGCTGAAAGGGTGGCATTCCTACTTTGTAATCTGCGACCGCCAGTGCAAAGTCGGTGACCCGCCCCGGATGATCGTGCACGACAAAACATCCCGTGCGCCCAAAGAGCCAGCCAAAGGGAAACGAAAAGGCAATCGGATCGCACACCGCGATCATCGGCACGCGCCGGCGAACGCGCCAAATCGCTGCGCCAATGATGGCGCCCGTAAACCCACCATACGATGACAAGCCGTTCCAAAACTGAAAAACGAACCAAGGATTTTCAAGTGTACGATCGGGATAATAAAAAATCGCATCGAGCGCGTGTCCGAAGAAGAAGCCGCTCAAAATGACATGCGTCACCAGATCAGCGATCACCGAAGGCGCCATCCCTTGTTTTTCAGCGCGCTTGCCAGCGATGTGCGCGCCCAAGAACACGCCCGTGGCTACGAGCACGCCAAAAGGCTGAATCGGCAGCTCGCCTAGAACAGGAAAAGGAATGCGCAGGGGCTCAAGGCGAAACCAAGGAATAAACAGAGCAGCAAAGGGCTGAGTCATCGCGCGAACCATACCAAAAAGCAGGGCCAAGCGCCCGTAAAACGACAATCATTCCGTGCGCAGCGCCTGAATCGGCGTCAGACGCGACGCCTTAAACGCCGGATAAAGCCCAAAAACGATTCCAACAAACGCGCTTGAGATCAGGGCAATCACGGTTATTTCCGGCCTGATCACCAAGGGCCAACCAAACTTACCGGTCAGTTGCGTGGCGCTTGCAAGGCCCAGACCCACACCAAACGCGCCGCCGACGGCAGATAGTGCGGCCGACTCAATAATAAACTGCTGCAAGATATCCCCAGGACGCGCACCCACCGCCAAACGGATGCCGATCTCGCGCGTACGTTCGGTGACGCTGACCAACATAATATTCATCACGCCAATGCCGCCCACGATAAGTGACACCAGCGCCACACACGCAAGCAACATTGTAATCGCCTTGACGCCTTGCTCGCGCTCACTTGCAAGTTCAGTCAGGTTACGCACCGAAAAGGTGTCTTCTGATCCAGCCGCGGTATGGTGACGTTCGCGCAGTAAATCCATGATCTCGCGCTCAATGCGCGGTAAGTCCTCTTTGGTATCCCCACCCACATAAATCATCCCGTCGAGCGCGAGCACTTGCTTGCGTTCAAGTTTGGTTTGGTAAGTCTTCGCCGGGATAAACACGACATCATCGTAATCGTACCCCATGGGCGACGAGCCCTTAGGCGCAGCAACGCCAACCACTTCAAAAGGAACTGGTCCGATGCGAATGTTTTGTCCGGTGGGATCAAGTCCCGCGCCAAATAGCTCGTTTGCCACGGTGGCGCCCAACACCACGACGCGCGCGCCGTTGCTTTCTTCAGACGCATCAAACCAACGCCCATAAAGCTGTGACCAGTTACGCAAATCAAAAAAATCTGCAGTGGTGCCGCGCACGCTGGTGGACCAGTTGGCGGTGCTGCTGATCACCTGCATCTGTTTGTTTAGATTTGGCGCCACGCCGCGCACGCCGCGAATTTCGTTCTTGATCGCTTTTAGATCATCCCACGTCATGCGCGCGTCGCTTTCGGTGCTGCTCCACGCGCCCATTTTTTGTGACGCACCGGGCATCACGATTAACAAGTTTGAGCCCATGCGTGCAAACGCCGCATCCACGGTGGCCTTGGCACCTTCGCCGAGTGCGACCATGGCAATCAACGACGCAACGCCAATCACAATGCCCAAAATCGTTAACAAAGATCGCAGCTTGTTGCGAGCCAGCGCGCTAAGGGCGATGCGAAAGCTATCCAGAATGGTCAACGGGGCCCCATCTGCAGCTGATACTGGCCGCTATCTAACTTAGCGACCGTATGACTATCAAACACCTTCTCGCAAAGACTTTTGCCGGACATGCACGCAAATGTAGCGCATAACGCCGTGCGCGCTAAGCGCCGGTCGCTAGTCGCAAGCTGGCGGTAGGCGGCGCCCGCCAAGTGTGGGCAAGATAAGCCTCGAAAAGCACGGTAGCAAAGCATCTGCACGAAATATGCAAGTGCAAACTGGCCGTGTCACTTCACCGGGCGCATCAGCTGCATCGTGCGAGCCCCGCCTTTGCATCACCCAGACGCCGTCCCGAAGAGACCGCGCTTTACGGTGTGCTGAGTAATCACTGGCCGTCATTGAAAAGAGAAGCCGAAGAGCAGGTCTGGACTGAGGCTGAATGTGCACGCACATGCGCTGGTCTTGGACGGGGTATATGTGAAACAAGCACATGGTGGCGCTGAGTTTCAGGCCATGCCCGAGCCGAGCGAAGAGGATGTGGCGTGGGTAGCGGGCACGACATGGCGGCGCATTGAGCGAGTGCTCAAGAAGCAGGGCCGCACTTTTGATGAGGCGGATGCGTACGATACATTGAGCGACGAAGAGCCGTGGCTCGCGCAGTGCTACTCAGAGTCGACGCAGGGTCGCGGTGCGCTGAAGGTGATGCAGGGCCAGCCAGGCCAGCAGAATCAGCAGGGCCAAACACGCACCATGGTGAAAGGTGTGGCAGCGCAAGCCGGGGGTGTGAATGTGTACGCCGATACGCGAGTCGATGGACGAGACCGTGCGCGTTTAGAGCGACTGCTGCGCTACATGCTGCGCCCACCGATGGCGCAAGAGCGGCTCAGCGTCATGAAAGATGGTCGCATTCACTACGCGATGAAGAAAGCGTGGAAGGATGGGACGAGCTCGGTAGTGCTCAAGCCGCGCGACTTCATCAAGCGCTTGTGCGCGATGGTGCCTGCGCCTTACTTTCATATGACCCGCTACTACGGCGTATTTGCCCCGAACGCGGCGCTGAGAAAGCAGGTCATCTTAAAGCCGGCCCATACGCAGGCTGTGCAACTTGTTTTTTTTGGTGCCGAGGGCGAGGGCGCCGCTGCTGGCTATACGGGCGCCCGAGACGACAAGCCGCGCCGAAGCAAGCGCCAGCGTCTAGCATGGGGCAAGCTGCTAGCCAGAGTCTTCAAGGTCGATGTGAGCGTATGCGCTAGATGCAAGGGGCCGATGCGCATCACTGAAGTGGTGACCAAGCGAGACGCTATCGAGGCTGTGCTTGGCAAAGATGGCAAACACAGCAAGCACAGTCGCGATGGACCAAGCGAGTATTCTTTCGAACGCGACAGCAGCGAGCAAAGCGCACAGCTTGCTTTGATGCTGACATACCCCCAAAAGACAGGGCCCGCATAAACAAAAGCGGCAAGCCCAAGGCAGGGGTGCGTGCAACGGCCGGCTAAAAACTGGCAAAATAGCCTGCTGCACTGACCGAACGAGCGTGGAGTGCGAACTGCGGCGCAACTTGGGTGCTTAGGTGCAAAACCCAGTGCCCCGCTGGGCCATAGATACTCAACGAAAACTCAAAAAAACATGTTTGATTTTCCTATACGCTGAGACTTGACCTTGATTTCCGATGGAGACAATGACATAAGGAAAAAACTTCCCTCGCTCCTAGTCAATGCAGCGACTGCTCGACTCAATATCTTGATGCCGTCAGATCCAGTAGATGCTGCAAACACGTATGAATAAGCTAGTTGTATTCGACTGGGAAACTCGCTACTCGGTATACGATCGCGAATCTTAACAATAAAGGTGCCTTCTGAATCAGGTAGCATTCTTTCCCTAAGAATCGTTTGACCTCTAATAGCAATTTCATAAGGATTGAGAAATCTAGCCCCGAATCACCCGTGGCATTCAGAACCTCAGCAGAATCTGAAAAGTCTGGGGTCTTCTCTATATATGCAGCGAAAGCAAAGGCTTCGTGCACTGCCTCGGGATTCCTTTCTAAATTAGCATGGAATTTTAACTCTACACTATATTCTATATTTTGGTTCGTTTTACATGCAGCATGCGTTTCCAAGCTAAGAGTCGCATCACAACTTTGTCGTGCTTCATTGCAACACGTTTGGATAGTCGTGAAGGATTGAGTGCTTTGTGAAGCGCTATCTTCCTCTAATGCTGTCTAGGTGGAACAAGCATGTGCCACAAGAAAAGCCAATAAATAACCGAGTATTCTCATACACTCTCGTTATTGCATAGTGTGGTTTTAAATTCATCGGCTAAGAAGTCTGAAAGTTGCTTCACAATTGAAAAAGGGAATGGAGATCAAGAGAAAAACGGTGAAAACGGTGCGGAAAAAACAGAAAACGAAAACGGTAATGGAAAAAAAACGGTGTCAGGACCGGTTTCTCTTTCTTTTATAGACCTGTCCCTCTGCGCAGAAAAAACGTGGTCACCAACTTGAAAAAACAACGAATTCAAATCATGGTATCGAACGAGGTTTCGATGTTTATTCGTATTTTGATTTGTTTTGCCTTTTTTTCTTGTAGCCAGTATGCCGTTTACGATGCTACTTCGTCCGCAATTACCGATCCGACTGCTATACCAGGTCGAGGCAACGCGCTTGCGCTGATTGGCCTAGATAGCAACCAGAACGTTACTCAAGTTGCTACAGGCTTCGCGCTAATGGGTAACTCCTCTAGGTTAGTTTTTACAGCCGCGCATGCCATCGTAAGTAATAAATTTTCGAACGATAATTTTTCCACAGACGAAAACTTAGACGTTATTCTTTTTAAACCTAATGGCCTAGAAGACAACGAAAGGTCCTTTTTACGTAAAAGCCAACTTCGCCCTTTCACGTCCGAGTCTTATGCGGAAACTAATATGGCAAACCATTTTTTTACGGACGTGGCTGCCCTAGAAGGTGCGCCCGATTTGTCCTATGCTAATTCCGTTACCAGTACAGATTATTCCGCGAGTCTGATCACCGTAAACCCTCTTAATGTCGCCGACGAGCCACCGGAGTTATTCGATACCTTAGTCGTTGCTGGTGCGATGAACAACAATCAACTTAATCTTGTTACTGATCACCTAGGAACCAAATCGTTTAGGTTCGCAACAGTAGAAAAGCCGTTTGTTGTTCACGCAGTTACGCCAAACTCATTTCACAACTTTAGCCATGTCACATTCAAGCCCGAGGAAGGTGAGATTCGATATAACAAGAACGTATTTACTGGCGAAGATGTGCCATATTTGGGTTTCATTCAGGGGGGTGATTCGGGTGGTCCTGTCTACTCTAATGATGGTACTACCATCTATGGTGTTTCCTCAGGGGTTCTTACTTTACCCTTGTGGGCATTTCATAAAGAAAGTGATTTAGACATAGAAAATAAAAAGTTATTACTCAGTTTTTTCAAGTATTTTTACGTGGACTTAAAAATGTCGTACCTGGCCGACTACCTTAAGAGCGAAGGTTTGGCGGAAGTAACAGTTCAAGGTGATGACATAGTCGTCAACACCACTCTCGATCCACAAACAGCAAAGCAGACCGCACTTTTTATTTCACATTTTACGAGAGTAGATACAAAGGGTCTAGCCAGCTGCCAGAAGATTAACATGCAAGTAAATGGTGTAACAACTTCTCTTTACGGTGCAGAAACCTGCAATGAATCTATGGGTGGGGGAATGCTGCAAAACTTTATAAAACTCGCTGGTTTTGTCACAGACTTTGCGCCCTAGAATCTAGAAATGAGGTCGGATTTCACCTTGTGAACTTGCTCTAGCAATCTGCGCCAACGCCAACCAATCCAATACTAGTGAAGACGCGATCAATCTCGGTTCTTGCCTTTTTCTAAGACAATCCGTCCAAAGATTTTTCCAAGCACGCATGCCATCAAGCCTGCTTGGATGCCAATCACTAGCGCTACAAACGCCCAGCCATCATGTTGTCTGGCAAAGTCGTAAAGAACCAGAGTAACAAATATAAGTAAGGGCAATCCGATTCCAATTAAATTGGCTACCTTCGGGCGCCTGATGAAGATAGTTAGAAAAAAATTGAACAGGCACAAAAACAACAATATGGCGATCGGAACAAATCTCACCTTGTAATAACTATATCAACAAGAACTATAACCGCCAAAAATAGAAAAACAAAAACAAGGGTCAGGCCTCAACTTGTGAGTGACGAAGCGTTAGTGTGAGTGAGAAACGCGCACCCATTTTTTTGCACCGCAGGTACTACTCAGATTGATTGCTTTTGCGTGCGTATGCTGCTATTCAAATGACTCAGTAATGACATTTCCTGACACCGCATCGTTTCACTTTTGGGGGGCCGTAACGTCAACGGTCGATTGGTGCGAAGCCAACTACCAGCATTCAAATTATGTCGCCGAGTTCTTCAATACGGTTTCCAGTTTTGCAATGGTGCTTGCAGGCGCATGCGGCTTTTGGTTGCATCGCAGGACGCTAGAGTTTCGTTTTCTTTTAGCTTTTCTCAACTTGATTGGGGTAGGGCTCGGAAGCGCCGCTTTTCACGCAAGCATACGTTTTTAAAAGCAGATGAAGGACGAAGTGCCCATGTTATATGCCGCCATCGTCATGGTCTATTGCGTGCTTGAAAACGAGGCCAACAAGCGCTTTGGCATGTGGTTTCCGCTATCTCTTTTCATGCTCGCGCTTGTCGTAACCGCCCTTTGCACATTCACTCGCGGGCAAGCTCAGTTTTTCGCATTTCAGTTAACATTCGGTTCGATGGAAATGTTCGGCCTATATAAGGTTTACAAAATCTATCAAAAGTCTCAAGACACCACGCTGCGCCAATATTTTCGCTGGGGTCTTGGCCTTTACGCCATCGCAATCCTCTTGTGGTTTATAGACATACGATTCTGCACGACCATCCTATCTCTATCGAAGCTTGGCGTGCCCAACCCTCAGCTTCACGCGCTATGGCACATACTGGTGTCAGCAGGTTTCTACTTCTTGGTGTTGGTCATAGCGTATGACCGCAACCTGCGGTTGGGTAGGCACCCTTTGACCATAGTCGTAGTTGACAGCTAACTCGACATTGCGAGCAGACAAACTATCAATATTTGCGGCATTGCTTTGGTTAAGCACAGGTATGTCTTCTAGAAGATGTGCTCGCTTCGGCCGGCTTGTCAGCCTATCGGTAGACACGCTAGATTCTTGCGTGATACCTGCAATATGCTATGCCCAATACGACCTGTATTTCTCTGCGAACCAGGTGAAGTATGAATTTCTGGTTAATTTTCATAATACTTGTTAACGCGTTAGCGGCTGGATGTGAGGCCACAACGGCACTGAAATCTAAGGACCTGGCTGGCTCCCGAAATATATGGACCTATCCAAATATTTTAAACTCGATGGGTCCACTGAAGCAGCTGGTAGAGTTTCGTGGTGGAAGCTGCTTTTATGATCGTATCCTTGTTTTCGAAAATTGTGAAGACTTCCATCGCGCCTTTTCAAAAGACTACGAAGAAAATGTTTGGAATGTTGAGCCGCATACGGACGGTGACAATGCTGTGCAGACCCTAAGCTCAGTGTCAAAAACCTATCCTTTTACGGAAGAGACCGTTAGCATTTTGGAAGGTGATCTGTTCCCCAAAAACAAGACACAGTAGTTATGCTGTTGACTTAGCTGATTGGGTTTGATGCTTGTTTTCAAAGGCCGCTGGGCTTAGATAGCCAAGTGTAGAGTGCAGGCGCCTGGTGTTATAGTAGCCGTAGAAGTGTTCGGCCAGTTTTTCTTGAATGACGCTGAGATTAGATTCTTTCTTCACGCAAAGCTCAGCTTTGAAGTTTGAAAAGAACGACTCGGTGGGTGCGTTGTCCCAGCAGTTACCGCGGCGAGACATGCTTTGCATGATGCCATTGTTTTTGCATGCTGTGGTGAAAGCGTCGCTACCATATTGACTGCCCTGGTCTGAATGCAAAAGCAGTCCCTTGTTAGGTTTGCGTGTCCAATACGCGCGCAAGAGTGCAGTCGTGCAAAGCTCAGCTTTCATATGCCATTGACAATCAAAGGCCACGATTTTGCGCGAATACAAACCATCACCACATATATATGCCCAGCCTCTAGCGGTGGCTAGATATGTGATGTCGCTTGTCCACACGGTGTTGGGCTCGGCAACATCGAATTGGCGATTGAGCACGTTAGCGAAGATGTGGTGGGCTTTACCCGCAGACTTGCGTTTGCGCTTTTTACGCTTAGAAAACAGGCCTTGGCGCGCCATCGACGCGTGCACTGTTTTCAGTGACACGCTCAGCCCTTGCGCTTTGAGCGCTTCTTGAATCGGTCGTCTGCCTTCGTTTTTGTCGCTTGCTTCAAACAGCGCTTTGACCTGCACATCAAGACGGACGTGCTTCATCGCTCGCTTGCTTTTGTTTGCAGCATACTGGTAATACGCGGCACGGCTTACGCCGAGCAGGCGGCACATTAATTTCACTGGATACCCCAAAGCTTGTGTTTTCATATGCGCCATCTTCACTTCTCTTGCTTGGCAAAGTACGCTGCTGTTTTTTTTAGGAAGTCGCGCTCCATTTGCGCAATCTTTAGCTCGCGGCGAAGCCTTACAAGCTCCTGCTTCTCGGTCTCGGCGATATCGCCTTTTTCACGACCTTGCTTACGAGCGTTGTAGACCCACACCTCAAGCGTGTGCTTATTGACGCCTAGCTCACAAGCAAGATTGGCCCACTCTTTGGGCCTAAGCGCCTCAGCTCGTTTGACCGCTTCTTGCCTAAACTCAACACCGTGTCGCTGCTTGGTCTTCTTGTCCATCCATTCCATATTGCCTCTTTTCTCGATGTCTCGAAAGAGGGGAACAGATCAAAACTAGCTCCATGACTAAAGCCCGGCTCACGATTAGTAACTTGATTCTTGACACAAACAGGTTATCGATTAGGGTACATAGCTATGTTTATTCGAAACTGGTTATTTTTGACCCTTATTTTCGCCTTATATGCTTGTTTTGCAAACGGCAACGATGTCGCCACGAGCGACCAAGCACAAGAACAAGACTTCTCCCATATCTATCAGATTGTAGATATTTCACAGCTACCAGATTGCAGGCTTAACGATGGCTCGTTTAACAATGTAGGTATTTCGTTTCGAGTCGAGCTTGTTACGCCTACCCAAAAGAGTGACGACACACTTAGTGGCGACGTTCAGTTTGTTGCGCACGATGTCGATGGCAAAGCATACACGTCGAAAGTATTTCCCTTCACATTCAATTACAATGCAGCAAGTTCGCAATACGAGTTGAGTGAAGATTCTTATATTTCATCGCAGCAGATGTCCGTGCCGAAAAAAATCAAAGACTTCTCGGTTAAAATCACAAAGGGATTCAGAGCTGATGTCTCTGGTTTTGGGCGTTACGCACTAGAGTACGACATTAAAAAAACGCCTGTTACTCAGACGGGAGAAAGCCCGCTTTTTTCTTATTGGTGCGAGTCGTGGAGCCCTTTGAAACTTGCGTATAAAAACTTGGTAGTGGGGCACGTGGGTAAAACGTTTGATCTTACATGCGGTGACGGGCAACGCGAAGCGATCGATGCGGTCGTGACAAACTTATGGGACAAAACCATCAGCTACCAACTTTATTTAATTTACAGCAAGCACGACCATCGTTTCTATCGTCCCCTCTGCCCCAATTCAGGGTGTACGCTAGATAAAGGCTGGTCGGCATATACCATCGACACCACATTTCCGACATTTATCCTTACCACCTTCAATGACGATATTGATGTTGAGGCGCTTGAAATTAAGTTTTTGAACCTAAGCGATAGTGAGTTGCATAAAGATGACATCGATTTATCGAACATTTTCCGTCATTCGAATACACCCGAAGATGCAACGGTAACCGCTGATGTTTGTTTTCCCTATGCCGTTTCCATACCTGACGAAAAACAGACCTAAAAAAGTAAAAAAAAAGACGCTATTATGCTGTAAAAGAAATCGGGGTCAGCAATTGTGTTTTTTACACGCAGTTTTGAGGCTGTTCTACCCAGGGTTCCTAGAAGCGCATTTCAGCTCACCTTTTTGT
>JBGAKI010000143.1:0-2590 GCA_044224525.1 Polyangiales bacterium
GTAAAAACTTTTAAGCAAATCGTTCGCGATTTGCGAGTAAAAACTTTTAAGCAAATCGTTCGCGATTTGCGAGTAAAAACTTTTAAGCAAATCGTTCGCGATTTGCGAGTAAAAACTTTTAAGCAAATCGTTCACGATTTGCGAGTATTAGTCGTAATACTCGTGACCAAGGTGCGTAATCAGCTCTTCGCCCTTCATCCAACGCAGCATATTCTTTAGCTTCATGCTCTGCACAAACAGATCATTCTCAGCATAAAGCCCAGGAGCCGTTTGTGGGCTCTTGTAATAGAACGACAGCCACTCTTGAATACCACTCAAGCCCGCGCGCTGCGCAAGGTCGGAAAAGAGCGCCAAATCGAGCACAATCGGAGCTGCCAAGATAGAATCGCGGCACAAGAAATCGATCTTGATTTGCATGGGGTAGCCAAGCCAGCCAGCGATATCGATATTGTCCCAGCCCTCTTTTTGATCGCCACGGGGTGGGTAATATTCAATGCGCACTTTGTGGTAAAAGTCGCCATAGAGTTCAGGATGAACTTCGGGCTGCAAAATGGTTTCAAGCACACCCAGCTTCGAAACCTCTTTAGATTTAAAGCTGTCGGGATCGTCAAGCACCTCGCCATCACGGTTGCCCAAGATATTGGTAGAAAACCAACCATTCAAACCAAGCAAACGCGCGCGCAATCCAGGTGCAATGATGGTTTTCATCAACGTCTGGCCCGTCTTGAAATCTTTGCCCGAGATGGGCACCTGACACTCACGCGCAAGCTCAATCAACGCAGGCGTGTCGACAGTCAGATTCGGTGCCCCATTGCAATAAGGCACACCCTCGCGAATACACGCATAGGCATAGACCATCGATGGACTGATCAACGGGTCGCTCTTTTTGAGACCCTCTTCAAACGACTTAATGCTTTGATGCACCGTGCTCAGCTCGTGGTGCACCTCGGTTGACCCACACCATACCGCGACGCAGCGCGACAGGTTTTTGGTCTTCTTAAAATTGCGAATATCTTCCCGGGTGGCTTCCGCGAGTTCCCACTTGCTGGTTTGTTTTTTGACGTTCTCGCCGCGCAAACGCTTAACGAACTCCGGAAAGAACACCGACTGCATCGGAGTTACCGCCGACAACTCATCTTTGATCGCGTTGATATGATCTTTGGTCAACACCTCAGCATTGGCCGCCGCTTGGTAAGCGTTGTCGTGAAACAAATCCCAACCACCAAACTCAAGCTGGTCAAGACTGGCGAGCGACACAAAGTTTGAAATCTTTTCTTCGCGACCATCGGTGCGTTTGCCCAAGCGCAAAGTGCCCATTTGGGTCAATGAACCAATCGGCTTGGCCAAGCCTTTGCGTGCCAGCATGCAGCCCGCAATAAAGGTCGTCGCCACCGCACCCATACCGGGCAATAAAATACCGAGTTTGCCCTCGGCAGGTTTAATAGACTGAGGTTGTTTCATAACGTGCCTAGGCGTAGCAAATCCGGGCCCCGAACGCAAAGCAAGAAGCGGAAAAACCGAGTGTTTATGCGAACTTTTTTACAAAAAAAGACACCCTTTTACCCGCGCTCCGGCGTTTCACCATGAATCACCACACGCGTGCCTGTATTTTCAGGCGCGTAGACACCATGCCAGCCTGTGGGCAACACCGGCGTCACCCAATTAAACAGCCACTTGGCATCAAGCGGCGCCATGTTGATGCAGCCGTGGCTCTTGGGTTTACCAAAGCGATCGTGCCAAAACGCAGAATGCAATGCATACGCTAGCTGAAAATACATGACATAGGGCACATCTTCGATCGAATAGGGCCCATCGACCGCGTGATCGCCATCCATGGTGTGCGTCACATGTTTCGAACTAATACGAAACGCTCCGGTAGGCGTTTCGTGATCAAGTAACGGATCGTCTTTCTTCTTGATCTTGCCCGTCGACACCAGCGTTGCATACACCGGTTGAGCGCCTTCGTACGCAACCAGCGTTTGTTTCGCTAAATCGATATCGATCCATTTTTCTTTGTCACCCAAATCCTTGGGCATGGTCGCGGGCTCTACGCGCAGCACCCCACTCTCGGGAATATAACGCCCCTGATCATCGATCACATACGCGCGCTGCTTCAGCGTTTCACTGCGCGTGATCACAAACCCAGTTCGAAACTCAAGCTTGGCTACTGCACGCAGGCGACCCTTGTCATCAAGCGTATAGGCACTCAAATCCGGTGTGCGAACAAACGCCACTGGCAATGTCGCGGGCGCTGCAATCGTAAACCCATGAAAGCCACTGCCCGACAAAAGATAAAGCGATCCTTGCGGCACATACCCATTGGACATCGTGCGCCAATACTTGCGCCCATCGCGCTCCATTTCGCGGTCAAGGCTCAGCAAAAATCCGCGCTCAAGATAACGCATGATCGGTGTATCTTTAGCACCCTTAAGCGACGCCAGGGTCGGCGGACCCGCATCCGCGTTGCCCTGTTCGATCGGCGCTTGCGTCGGTGCAGAAGGTGCCGCCACATCCGCAGGTTGCGCGGCCACTTGCGCAGGCGCCGACTCCGCCGCGCCTTCGTCTGACGCCGACACCGCAGGCGCCGTCG
>JBGAKI010000070.1:0-16678 GCA_044224525.1 Polyangiales bacterium
CGTGATTCGCGATCGCTATCAGGTTAAAGGCACCTTGGGTGTCATCGGGCGCCGCGTCACGTATATCATCGACACACAAAAAACAATTCGCGGCATCATCACCAGCGATCTGTTTGCGCAAAAACATGTCGATGAAGCGCTGGCGGCAATTGACCGGCTGTGAACAAAACAGATTGAGTTGGGCCAGGTCGGGGAAAGCCAACCTGGCCCAACTCAATCTGTTTTTATAATTTGTTAGGCAAGACGGCCAAGCAGACGATCAAAAACGATCGCTGCCGCAGCGCGCACCGACAAGTGGTTGTAACCCGTCCCCGAATCGATTGGCTCAAGCAGGTGATCGGCGCGCTCGATGACTTCGTCGGCCAGACCATGGCCTGTGCCGAACAACAAAAGCGTGGGGCGCGCGTTGGCGCGGATATGTCGCTGATGCGCTTCGAACGTCACCTGACGCGGATGCGCGAGCGAGCGCGCCGCGGTGGCGCAAAGCTCGGGCGTCCCTGCTTCGCTTTCGATCATCGCCACGGCGGTCTCGATGCTGTCGACAATCGAGATGATGCTTAGTGCGTCGCCACGCTCGGGGATGCGTGTTTGACCTTGGCCTTGGGTCCAATGGTCGACAATTTCATGAACCAGGGTTCGCTGCGCTTCGATCGGCGTCACGACAAAGTAGCGCTTCAAGCCATATGTTTTTGCACTGCGCGCAATGTCATGAACGTCCAGATTGGTGACCGCGGTGGTCACAGTGGCACCTTCGCGGTTTTTCACCGGATAGTGTACCAGTGCGCAATACACTGCCGTCATGATGCCCCCTTCTTGTCTTCGTTTGCGGCGATCAAATCGGGGCGATAATCGCGGGTACGAAGCAAAGCTTGCTCACGACGCCAGCGGGCAATCGCCTGATGGTCGCCCGAAAGCAGCACCTCGGGCACCTCAAAACCGCGAAAGTTGCGCGGGCGCGTGTACTGTGGGTATTCAAGCAACCCTGCCGTGTGCGATTCATCTTGAATCGATGCTTCGTTACCGAGCACGCCATCAAGCAAGCGCACAATCGCCTCGATCATGCACATCGCCGCAGCCTCGCCGCCGGCCAAGACGAAGTCGCCGATCGACAGCTCTTCATCCACGAAATCTGCCACGCGCTGGTCGACGCCTTCGTAGCGCCCGCAAACAAAACACAAATGTGTTTTCGCAGCCAAACGGTGTGCGTCGGCCTGCCGAAAAAGTTTGCCACGCGGGGTCATTAAGACGCGATGCGCACGGTGCGAGGGATCCACCTTTTCGAGTGCGAGCACAATGGGCTCGGGTTGCATCACCATGCCGCTGCCTCCGCCATAAGGTGTGTCGTCAACCGAACGGTGTTTGTCGGTGCTCAAATCGCGCGGATCGGTGCACGCAAAAGTGAGTGCTTGCGCCTCGCTCGCAAGGCGTAACAACGCCTGCGTGCTGAATGCCTCAAATAGCATTGGGAAAATGGTAATGACATCGATGCGCATCGACGTTAAAACTCCATCTGTTCGAGCGATTCGACGGTGACCGTGACCGCTTGCGCGGCAAGATCGATGCTGGCCACCCACGCGCCAATATAGGGCACTTCATGGATGTGACCTTCGCACTCAACTTCAAGCGCAACCACGGATGGGTATTGCTGAACACCTTTGACAACGCCCAGATCTTTGCCGGAGGGCGAGCGTACCTTGAGGCCCACCAGCTCAAAAAAGTATGGCTCGTCGGCAGATGTTCTGGGCAGTTCTTCTTTGCTAAGCGCAACCACGGCGCCTTTGAGCCGCTCGGCCTCGTTGCGGTCGGTGACGCCTTCAAACTGCACGAGCCAACCTTGCGGCGTTGGGCGTGCAGCCAATACCTTGCGACGCAGATCACCATTGGGGGTTTTCACCAGCAAGGATGTGGCGGTGGCAAAAACTTTGCTATCGGGGTTAAACGCAACGACGCGCACCTCGCCTTTGAGTCCGTGTGAGCGAGCAATGCGGCCAAGTTCAACTAACACACCGGCCGGCTGCGTGGGCGCACTCACAGCGACCTGACTACTCGAGGATTTCAAGCACTGCGCGCTTCTTTTGCTTGGCCGAGGTGGCCGAAAGCAAGGTGCGCATCGCACGCGCCGTGCGACCTTCTTTGCCGATGACTTTTCCGAGATCTTCGGGGTCAACAACCAGTTCGAACACGTAAGTGCGTTCACCTTCAACGCCGGTCACGTCGACCGCATCAGGTTTGTCGACGAGCGCACGCGCCATGAACGCAATGAGCTCTTTCATGTCGTCGATGCCGCTGTCGATGGCGTCGTGGTTATCGGGGCCGTCGAGCGTATCGGAGGATTCGTGTGCGTCTTGCATGGGCTAATCTTGAAGCGACTAACGATTAGTTGGCAGCCTTGGCTTGTGCCGCTTTAAGCGCTTTGCTTTGCTCGCGCAGCACCTTGGCGACGCTTTCACTGGGCTGTGCACCCTTTGAAAGCCAATAGTCTAAACGCTCGCGTTCGACGGTGGCTTCGCCCATGGGCTTGGAGGGATCGTAGGTGCCCACTTGCTCAAGGAAGCGGCCGTTGCGCGGATAGCGACCATCGGCCACCATGAGGTGATAATAAGGGCGTTTTTTGGTGCCAAATCTGGCCATGCGAATACGTACCATCGGAAAATCCTTATGATTTAGAGAATCGGCGCAGTTTAGCCTCGCCCACCCAAAAGGTCAAGCAAAGCCGATGCACAGGCTTTAGGGGGTCGATTGTTATAGGACAAAACACTCGTTGTTATCGTTGCAGCAACTCAGCGCGTCGCTGCATAACGGGTAATTGACCGGGCACTGCATACTGCCGCAAATGCACTGGTTGTCAGTGCAGGTAAAATTGGCGTCGCAACCGCCGCATTCGTAGCTGCCGTTGCAGCCATTGTCGATCATGCCGCATTTGCCTGCGCAGGCATCGACCATCGGCGTGGGCGTGCACACGCACTGGTTGTTGTCGCAAGTGCCGTTGGCGCCAAGGTTGCCGCAACCACCACAATCGTAACTGCCACCTGAACAGCGTTCGACAGCGCCGCATTTTTCTGCGCACGCGACTTCTTGTGACGCAGACGTGCAACTTGCCGCGTCGGTCACAACAGCAGCGTCTTTGGTCACACTGGCGTCGGGATTAACAATGGCGTTAAAAATCAGATGCACATCGTCTGGGCATGCGCTGAAGACAAAGCTTGTCATCACAAGCGAAAGACTGACTAGGATTTTTTTTGGCGCGATCATGATAGGTCTCCCGAAACTTATTGCGGCAGCTTAACACAAGGCCGTTTTGATGCCAGGGTACCTACATGCAGGTGCCGTAACACCCACCCCCGCAACCGTCCGACGCGCCATTGCACTTGCCGGCGCAGTTGGGCACACATGTCACGCATTGTTGACCTTGACACACCGTGCCGCCTGGGCAGGTGCCGTTGCATGCGCCCTGACACCCATCGTAAGCGCCGTTGCATTTACCGGCACAGTCAGGCGTACATGTGGGCTTCATTCTACAGCGACCATTTTCGCAGGTTTCGGTGCTGTCGCATACGCCACAACTGATTAACTTATCGCAACCATCGGAGGCAGTGCCGCAATCGTTCAAGCCACACGCTGCTTTTTTGGTGAGGGGTTTACAAGGCATGTCGGAGCAATTGCCCTTGTTGCAGTAAGGCTTGGGCGCCTCGCAGGTGCCGCAGTTGATCACCCCGTCGCAACCGTTGTCGGCCGAGCCGCAGGTTTGCGCCACGCACCCCGCGTCACGCGCCTTGGGCACGCAAGTACCCGCGTCGCTACCCGTTCCTGGCTGATTGGGCAAACCCGGTGGCGGGGTGACACTGCTATTCAACCCACAGCTTGCGGTTATTGCAACAACGCAACAGAGCGTTGATCGAACAATAACGCGTAACAGACCTAAGTCTACGGCGAACATGTTTTCCTAGATAACGCAGAGCCGGATATCAACGCGCATGTGGCACCATGCCCTTAAGGGTTAGGGAGGACACGCGTCGTTAACGCAGGATCCCGCTTTGCCGCAGCATTTCAAGTTGCCTGCCGTACCGCACCAGTGATGGGCACAGCATGTGTTACCACCACCAGCCGCTGGTCCTTCTGAGTCTGCGCTCCCGCAATGACCATTGGTGCAACACACGCCGTTGCCACATAACATGCTGCAACTGGAGTTTGCGATGCAGGTGCCGTTCTGGCAGTTTTTTTCGGCAGGACAATTTCCATTCATTGATCCGCATGCTTTGCCGCCAAATGTGCCACATTCCTTACCCGCGCAAGGATCGGGTGGAGGGTTCGAGCAAACACCACCTGAACAGGTTTGCGAGCCTGAACACGGATTCGGACACGTGCCACCCGTGTTGCAACCATCTGGATCGCCGCCACATTTGCCAGCGCAGTTAGGCTCGCACGTGCCGCCGCCACCGCCAGTGCACTGACCGTTGACGCAATTCTTGCCATCAGGACAGCCGCCACCGTTGGACCCACAAGTTGCCAAGCCTTTGTTACAACCCAGTGCCGCGGTGCCGCATTGGCGATTGCCGCAGGCCTCGGCAGGCGTCTTAGCGGTGCAATCACAACTATCTTTGGTGCAGGTCACGCAGGTTGTGGCCGAACTACAAACCTGGCTTGGATCGATGCAAGGGCATTGAAACACATCGCAGCCATCGTTGGCGGTTTCGCACTGCGGCAGGTTTGCACACGCATACTCCTGCGTTGACGTGGGCACACATGTGTTGTTGACCGACGCGTCGGCGGGCTTTCTTTTGCTCGAGTCATCGCCGCACGAGGCAAGATAGACACCGGCGCTCGAGGTTAGAGTGAATAACACTGCGCCCAGCAACCAAGACCGCAACCCTTGTTGAAATGAACCCATATAACCTCGCGCCAGAGAAACCCTGATTGTATCACAACCCCTGCTGCCAACTCTATATCTACCATTACCGAGGTAGATTCAGGCATTAAAACAAAAAGCCGCAGCTTAGCGGAGCGCTTTTTCTGTATTTATGGCGACCTTGTTGGTTGGCTGAGCTAGGCCGCGGAAGGCGCCGTGAGAGAAGCATAAAGCGCATCGGGCGCCAAATCGGCACTGCAGGGCGAAGTCCACGCACAAAACTCGTCAATAGCAACCTGTTCGAACTGATTTATGTCGCGCAGCGGTTCAAACACCGGTCCCATAAGACGGTTTGCAAGTTCGACGCTTGGACTCACACCGTCATCGAACTCGACTCGCAAGCGTTAGATAAACAAACCTATCCCAACATTACAGTACGGGTGATATTTTTTGACACTTTAAGACGACCACTAAACTCTACCTTTCAATTATTTTCGGACGGGCATTTTACAGCCCGCATGAAATGCGCTAGTATGTTAACCTGCAATCAGAAGTTTGCTAATCTGAACAGAAATCGGTGGATTAGGAATTGGTTGGAAATGGTGACACGCACCTTGGGTGCATGGCACCTCTACGGAGCATACGCATGGGTGATCGAAAAGAGTCGTCGGTATTGTTTAACTTGCGCGAGTTGATGAACCTCGAGGAAGACCGCGTTAAGACCGAAGAGGACGCGCGTAGGCAAGCCGAAGAAGAAGTGCGCCGTGCCGCAGAAGAGGCCGAGCGTCGACGCATCGCTGAAGAGCAAGCACGCATTCGTGCTGAGGAAGATGCACGCCTTGAGACCGAACGGCGCATGCGCGATGAAGAAATGCGCCTGATACGCGAGCGTGAAGAAGCCGAGTTACGTGTAAAACTTGAAGCCGAACACGCCGCGAAGTTACGCGAACGCCAGACCATTTTAGAGCACGAGCGTCATCTTGAAGAGATCCGTGCACGTGAGGGCAAAAAGAAATCAAAAATCATGGCGATCATTTTGTCGTCGCTCTTGGTGATGTTGGTCGCAGGTAGCGCGGCGTTTTATCTAGGTGTGGTGCGACCCAAACAACTTGCAGCCCAACAAGCGGCTGAACAAGCGCGTTTACATGCGCAACAAGCGGCTGAAGAAAAAGCGCGGCTTGAACGCGAAGCGGCTGAAGAGCGGCGACGCTTGGCAGAGCAACTTGATCAGGCGAAAGAAGAAGCGCGCAAAGCGGCCCTGGCTGAAGCGGCTCAGCGCAAACGCGCCCACGACGCCATCAGCGCCAGTAGTGGCGGCAGCGGCGGCAGTTCGCGCGGCAAACATGGTGGTAAGGGCGGCAAAGGCGGCGGCGGTCGCGGCAATGATGATGATCCGTTGAGCGGGCTTGACGGGCTCTGATTAATTTCCCTCCCCTGCCCCTCCCTAGACAGGGAGGGGGTTATTTTTGTTGGTTCGTTCGTGCCGAGATTGGTTCTATAAACTGGGATCGGCTTGAATGGGGGGCGGGTTCGGCGTAGACCTGCGCTTGGTGATGAGTAAGCGTACTGCACAGTTGGTGTTTGCACTGGATGTGGCAACACGAGATGATGCCCAAGCTTGGATTGAAAAGCTGGCGTCGGTGGTTGATGTTTTTAAGGTGGGGCTTGAGCTTTTTACGGCGTGTGGTCCTGACATCATCGATCTTGTGCACGCGAGTGGCAAAGCGTGTTTTCTTGACCTCAAGCTACACGACATTGCGCAGACAGTGCAAAGCACAGTGAATGTGTTGATCGGCACCAAGGTGCGCTACTTCACGTTGCACGCGGCCAATGGACCCGAGACGCTCGCGCGCGTGGCCAAATGCTGTGCAGGCACGGCGACGCAGCCGCTCGCAGTGACGGTGCTTACCAATCTCGATGACAATGACATGGTACAGATGGGTTTTTCGGCTGGCGCCAGTCAGACGGCGCTTAAGCTAGCGCAAATGAGCTTTGCGCAAGGCATCACCGGGTTTGTTTGCTCAGCGCTTGAGTGTGAAGCACTGCGCCAAGCGTTAGGCGACAAAGCCGTGTTGACGGTGCCAGGCGTGCGTCTGGTGCAAGACGACGTGCACGATCAAAAGCGGGTGGCGACACCCGCAGAGGTGGTAAAGCGCGGTGCTGATTTGCTGGTGGTTGGCCGACCCATTCGCCAAGCGCAGGATCCTGTGCAAATGGCGCGAGCGATTCGATTGGACATGCTGAGCTAACATGAGGCGCGAACCCACTCGCAAACTTGCGCCCAAGCGCCCGCATGGCCCGCATGCGCCGGGACCCAAATCGACGCCACAGCCGGCATATGTAGGTCCTCGAGTTGTTACGGGGCTTACTGCGATCGAAAGCATGCTCGGCAGAGCCAGCAGCCATGTCGCAGCGCTTTATGCCGATGCCGCCAACGCCAACAAGTTGCGCGCCCTAGCCGCGCGCTACGAACTAGCGCAACGCGTTGAAGTACGCCAAACCAGCGAACTTGAACACATCGCCCAGACCACCAACACGAAGGGGCGGTCAATCGATGCGCTGGCCATTTGCGGCGAATACACGCATGTGGCGCTCGAACATTTTGCGGACCCTAAAACGTTCAGCTTGCCTTTGCTCGTGGTGCTCGATGAAGTCAGCGACCCACATAATGTGGGCGCGATCATCCGTAGCAGTGCGGCATTTGGTGCCGCCGGCGTGATCACCATGGAGCGGCGCGCATGTCCGATCACACACACGGTTGTGCGAGCTGCCGCAGGCGCCACAGAAATGTTACCGATTGCGCAAGTGAGTAACTTGCGGCAAGCCCTTGAGCAACTTAAAACACAAGGCTGGTGGATCGCTGGCATGGCGATGGATGCACCGCATACGCTTGGTGTCGATCAGATCTTGGATCGCACCCCAACGGTGTTGGTGGTGGGTTCCGAGGGCGAAGGATTGCGGCGCCTAACCCGCGAAACCTGCGATCTGTTGTTCAAAATCCCAATGCATGGGGCGCTTGACTCGCTGAACGTATCGGTGGCGACGGGTATTGCCCTTTATGCACTCTCGCGTAGCTTTGCGCGCTGAGTTGACTATTGACACTGATCGTCAGGCGTGTAGTCTTACCCAATGCCCCTTGAGGCCGCGGCACTCATCGTCGGAAACGAACTTCTGAGCGGAAAAATACGCGACGAGAACTTGTATGCGTTAAGCAAGGCGCTGTTTGATCATGGTATCTTGCTGAGGCAAGTTGTGTTTTGCCGCGACGATGTCGACGCGATTGCCGAGCATATTCGAGCCCTGACGACCAGCGTCGATTTTCTGGTGACCAGCGGAGGCGTGGGTTCTACCCACGACGACGTCACGATGCAGGGCGTCGCCCTCGCCTATGGGTTACCCCTTGAAGAGTCCGCGCAGATGGTGGGCGTCATCGAGCGCTTGTCGCAACGCGAATTGACGTCGCGCCACAAGCGTATGGCACTTTTGCCGCAAGGCGCAGAACTGATCCTAGATCAAGAAGTGCCTTGGCCATTGATCCGCTGTGAAAAAACCTATGTTTTTCCAGGCGTGCCGGAGCTTTTCAAAAAGAAGCTATCAAGTCTGTTGAACCAATTTCAGTCGCATGAACGGTTCTTTAGCCGCTCGATTAAGCTGAATTGCTCAGAGACAGATATTGCCGATGCCCTGGAAGAAGTGCAAAAGCTTTATGCTGGCATTAATATCGGTAGCTACCCGCGTTGGGATACGCCCGATTACCGCGTCGATATCACGTTGGTGGGCACCGACGTCGAGGTGCTCAACAAAGCGCTCGAAGATTTTCGCAAGCGAATCGCGTCAGAGTGGATCGTCAACATCGATAGCGGCGAGACCACCGAAACCCCCAAAAATCAGTAAGTGCTGCGCAATAGATCCATGCGCGCCCACACACATGCGCCGTTCTTCATTGCGGGTTTGGTGATCAAAGCCCAAAAGATGCAACAGACCGTGGGTCAAGAGGAACTGCGCTTCTTCGTCGACACTGCGACCGCGTTCGCGCGCTTGTTTCACAGCTGTATCGGCGGATATCACCACATCACCGAGCCAATGCACCGCGCGACCTACATGAACGTCGACATGTGGCCACAGAGCTTCTTGTGCGGCGTAGGCCAACACGTCGGTTGGGCGATCCTTCTTTCGATAGGCACGATTGAGCTCGCGAATGGTTGAATCATCGCAGACCACGATCGACAATTCGGTGTTCGCCAAGCCGAGCGCAGCCAACAAACGCGTCGCGACACGCTTGAGCGCTTTGAGCGATACCTTGGCTCGCGGGCGGCCGTGAACTCGAATCTGAACATTCATAGGGCTTGGTCTTCTGCCTGTGCTATCTAGTATGCTAGGTTAGCGTCCATGTTCAAAAAAATACTGATTGCCAATCGCGGAGAAATTGCCGTACGCATCGCACGCACCTGCCGTTTGATGGGCGTGGAAAGTGTCGCGGTATATAGCGATGCCGACAAAGAAGCGCTACATGTGAGCGAGTGTGATTTCGCCGAAGCCATCGGTCCAGCGCCCGTCACCGAATCTTACCTTAAGATCGACAAAATCATCGAAGCGGCCAAAAAGCACGACGCACAGGCCATTCATCCTGGCTACGGGCTCTTTAGCGAAAGCGCTGCGGCCGCAACGGCTATCACCGAGGCGGGCTTGGTATTTATAGGCCCCAAGCCCGAAACCTTGCAGCGTTTTGGCAATAAGCTTGAAGCACGCGCATTGGCGCAAAGCGTCGATGTGCCGGTGCTACCAGGCAAACATGTTGCGCTTGACGCTGTCGACGAAGCGACCGATTTCGCCGAAAGTATCGAATGGCCGGTGCTCGTTAAAGCCGCGGCGGGTGGCGGGGGGATCGGCATGCAACTGGCTAAAGACGCCACCGAGCTTGCGAGCGCGCTAAGAACATGCAGCGACCGAGCAGCACGCGCGTTTGGCGACGGGATGGTGTATGTCGAGAAGTATGTCCCGCGCGCTAGACACGTTGAAGTGCAGGTGTTGTGCGACGGGCATGGGAACATCAAAGTGCTGGGTGAGCGTGAGTGCAGTGTGCAGCGTCGCCATCAAAAAGTAATCGAAGAAACACCCGCTCCGGCGCTAATTTATGGCAGCCGCGGCGAAATCGTGCGCGAAGGCCTTTTTGATGCGGCGAGCCGACTGATGGAAGCGTCGAACTATCAAAACGCCGGCACTTGCGAGTTTATTCTCGACGCGCGCGGGCGCTTTTATTTCTTGGAAGTTAACGCACGTTTGCAGGTGGAACACCCGGTCACTGAAGCCTGCACGGGGCTCGATTTGGTCGAGTGGCAGCTGCGCGTAGCCGCTGGCGAAGCGCTGAGCGACGAGGTATTACGACGCATTCCGGTCGGCCACTCGATGGAAGTGCGTGTGTGCGCCGAAGATCCCGCCAAGGGGTTTTTGCCGAATCCAGGCAAGATTGAATCGCTACGTTGGCCCATCGCGGCGCCAGGTAAAGTGCGTATTGAAACGGGCGTGCAGATTGGATCAGAGGTCACCCCTTTTTACGATTCTTTGATCGCGAAAGTGATCACCTACGGACCCACGCGACGCGAAGCACTTTTGATGATGGATCGTGTGCTGGCCCAAACAGAAATTGCGCCGCTTAAAACCAACGTCGCGTATTTACGCAAGGTGCTTGCCGACGAGTCGTTCAAGGCGGGCCAGTACGACGTTGACCTGCTCAAACGTATTACTTAAAGAGCGATGCACCTGCGTAGCTGGCCTTGGCGCCAAGGCTTTCTTCGATACGCAAAAGCTGATTGTATTTGGCGGTACGTTCGGAACGACACGCAGAACCGGTCTTGATTTGCCCAAGGTTGACGCCCACCGCCAAATCCGCGATGAAGGTATCTTCGGTTTCGCCGCTTCGATGCGAGGCGATCGAGCGATAGGCGTGCTCGGCGCCTAGTTTGATTGTGTCGAGTGTTTCGCTAAGTGTGCCGATCTGGTTAACCTTGATTAGGATCGCATTGGCAGTCTTCTTTTCGATGCCCATTTTGACGCGCTCGGTGTTTGTAACAAACAAATCATCGCCCACCAGTTGCGTTCTGGCGCCTAGTTTAGCCGTCAGCGCCTGCCATCCGGCCCAGTCGTCTTCGGCGCAGCCGTCTTCAATCGACACAATCGGGTAACGCGTGCACCAATCTTGGTAAAGCGATACCAAGGCGTCGGCGCTGAGTGGCTTTTTGTCGAAGCTGTAGGCTGCATCGCGATAGAATTCGCTTGCGGCGCAATCGAGCGCTAACGAGATTTGTTCGCCGGGACGATAACCCGCTGTTTCAATTGCCTTGAGCACCCATTTAAGCGCGTCTTCATTGCTTTCAACACGCGGAGCAAAACCGCCTTCGTCACCAACGCTGGTGGCAAGGCCTTTGGCTTTGAGTAAAACTTTCAAATGCTGGAAGACCTCGGTGCCGGCTCGCAGCGCCTCCTTAAAAGAAGCGAATCCATGAGGCACGATCATGAACTCTTGGATGTCGAGCCCATTGTCCGCGTGCACTCCCCCGTTGAGAATATTCATTAAGGGAACGGGCAGACGGCTTTCACTTTGCGCTGACAGTGCAGCCAGATGTTGCCAGAGCGCGACTTTTTTACTCGATGCGGCGGCGCGCGCGGCTGCAAGCGACAATGCAAGCATCGCGTTGGCGCCAAGCGATGATTTATTCTCGGTGCCGTCTAGTTCAATCAGACACTTATCGATGGCTCGCTGATCACTTGCGTCGAGACCACTTACCGCATCGGCGATTTTGCCGCGCACGTGCTCAACCGCTTTGAGCACGCCCTTGCCCAAGAAGCGTGCTTTATCGCCGTCTCTAAGTTCGAGGGCCTCGTGTTCACCTGTCGAGGCGCCCGAAGGCACCGCTGCGCGGCCAATATAACCGCCTTCAAGTTCAACATCCGCCTCGACTGTAGGTTGCCCTCGAGAGTCGAGAATTTCGCGCGCCCAAACCTTGATGATCTTTGCCATGATGCAACGCACTATAGCAAAGCACTAAAAATTGCAAACCGACAGCGCGATCAACGCCTGTATCTTTGCCTGCACAACGTCAACTTCGCGTGCCGCATGGGCGACTTCGGCTTGCCTAAGATCGCGGGCAGTCAACACCAAATCCAGGGTCGTGCCCTGACCCAGTCGATAGTTAAGCAGTGACAACCGTTGCACCTCGCGCGCGGCCGCAAGGGCCTTGGAAGCGATCTCGAGGGCTTGCAGACTCACCCCGATGCCGCGCACGGTGCGCAACGTTTGAATCTGCGCTTTGCGCTGCGCATCGCTGAGGTTAGCCTCGGACTGCGCTAGCTGACCTTTAGCGACCTTGATGCGACCATAACGCGCGCCGCCATCAAAGACATTCCATGTCAGTGTCGCGCCAATCGACCAAGCGTTTTGCGAAATGGTCGAGCTGATGATCGTGTTGGCAAAGGGCACAACTGAGGTGCTGTAGTTGGTGACGAGCGCGAGCGACGGCCAGTAGTCGAGTTGCTCATACTTAACTTGTTCGCGTTGCACCTTTCGTTGTAGTTGTGCAGCACGCACGTCGGTGCGTTCGTTGATGTCGCGTTGGGTAACGCACAGCTGCCGGGCTTGCCCAACCAGAGCCGTTACTGAAAAGCCCGGGGACAGCGCTATCGGCTCTGGCAACCCAAGCGCGAGACCCAAATTTTCCCACGATTGAGCGAGTTGCTCGTGCACATTGTTAACGGCCGTGCGAGCAGCCTGGACGTCGCCGCGTGCGCGTGCTTTATCGAGCGTTGTGCCTCGACCCAGCCCGACGCGTTGTTCGACCAAACGCAAGCGCTCGAGCGCACCCAGAAGTGCAACGCGGCTGATTTCCGCCGAACGTTCGGCCGCTACCACTGCGACCAACGCCGACGCCAACGCTGCGATCAAGAGGCGCTTTTGCTCTTGTACGCCCATGGCTGCAACGTCTTTGCGCGTGTCGGCCACGCGTATGCCGTACCAGTTCCTGAAATTCACGAGCTGCCAGTTGATGCCGGCGCTGGCGCCGTAACTCAAACTGTTGTCGGGAAAAAACCGATCTTGCGCGCCACCGGTTAGCGGCTGCACCTCGGTACGCAAGCCAACTTGATTAAGGTTAGCGTTCACACCGAAAGTTGGGAGCACTGCGGCGAGCGCCGTGCGTGCCTGGCCTTCAGTGACCACCAGGCCATAAACAGCTTGCGCAATGGCGTTGGTTCGATGTTGCGCAAGTTTCAATGCCTCATCCCAAGAGCGAAGCACTCGTTTGGGGCGCGTGGGCGGCGTCAGCAGCGGGTCGTCGTAGTTCGACGCGTCTCCAAGTGTTCCCGCTTGCACAGTGCTGTCGGCTGAACGCATCGGCGACTCGGTCTGTTGCGCCAACGCGACTGTACCAGTGAGTGGCGCGACACTGAGCACTAGCTTTAGCACCAGCTTTAGCACTGGCGAAAACGCTACGTAAGGCCATGTTTGCGCGCGTTGCGCGCGACCATCGAAGATTGCACGGGGGGTTATCACGTTGTCTGCGCCACTTTAGTCGATTCACCAGGCTTTACCAAGGCAATCGCCACTGATATAATGTAAAATAGTGGCTTAAACCCCGCAATTTTATTAAGTTTTGTGTACTTTTCGCGCAACGCTCACCGGGCATGCCCCCGCGTGATAGGATCGTAACTAAGCAGACCAATACAACCAGGTGATCGATCCCTTCATACGTATGCTGACACGAGTGATAAAACACCGCGCAACCTGGGTTGTGCTGGCGGTAGCGGCCATTGCGACGGGCGTTTGGTTGTTAAACCGCCCATCGAGCGAACAAAGTTACCGCTACAAAACGGTAGACGTTGTGCGTAAGACGCTTGTAGGTTGGGTGTCGGCCACGGGCACGCTGTCAGCGCGCATTACGGTGCAAGTAGGCACACAAGTTAGCGGCCGGGTGTCCAAGGTGCTTGTCGATTTTGACGATAAAGTCAAAAAGGGGCAGCTGCTCGCAGAAATTGACCGACAACTTTTTCGTGCGGCGCTTGATCAAAACTCGGCAAACTTGGCCAAAGAACGCGGTAATGTGGCCAAAGCACTCGCCGAAGAAGAAGGCGCGCGCATTCAACTCGAACGCTCTAAACAACTTCGGCAAAACGGACTGATGGACGACGTTGAGTTTCAAAATGCCGATACGCGGTTAAAGTCAGCCATGGCGCAGGTACAGGTCGCACGCGGCCAGCTCGCGCAAGCCCAAGCCAACTATGACCAGGCGCGACTTAACCTTGAACTCACCTCCATTTTTTCGCCGATTGATGGTGTGGTGTTGACGCGTACCGTTGACGTGGGGCAAACCGTTGCGTCGTCGTTGCAAGCCCCCACATTGTTTACGATTGCGGCGGACCTGCGCGAGATGCAAGTGGACACTTTTGTGACCGAGTCTGACATTGGCCACTTGCGAGTGGGTTTGAACGCCGAGTTTAGCGTCGATGCTTTTCCGGGAAGACGCTTCACGGGAGTGCTGACGCAATTGCGTAACGCGTCGACGGAACAACAGGGCATCGTCACTTACAAAGCCATTCTTTACGTTGACAACCCGGCGCTGATGCTGCGCCCGGGCATGACCGCTAACGTCAAAATTCCCTATGAGACCAAGAGCAATGTACTGGCGGTACCGATGAAGGCGCTTCGCTTTCGGCCACCGCAAGACCTGAACGAACCACCCAGCGGCGGCGCGCATGGGGGCAAAAATGCCCATGGTGGTGCGGGCGCATCTAACACGGCGCTACGCCGAGCAACCAAAAACGGCGCGAAGCTGCTCTGGTTACTTAGGAAAAACAAGCTTGTTTCGGTGCCCGTAAGGCTTGGTTTAGGCGATGGGCAATATGCCGAGGTGATCTCTGACGACATTCAAGAAGGTGATAAGGTTGTTACCGAAGCCATCGCCACTGAGAAGCGCAAACGCCCTGTGATGGCCCCCGGATTTTAGGAGCGCGCCCATGCAAGCGTCACACCAGCCGCTGTTAAAGCTAGAAAACATTCATCGCACCTATTATATGGGCGACAATGCCGTCAACGCATTGAGTGGCGTAAGTTTGCAAGTTGACCAGGGTGAGTACGTGGCAATCATTGGCAGTTCGGGCTCTGGTAAATCGAGCCTGCTTTATGTGTTGGGTTGTTTGGATCGACCGAGCGCAGGTTCCTATGTAATCGAAGAAGCAGACGTAGCACATGCGTCGGTGGCGGCTCTTGCCAATGTGCGCAACCGCCTCTTTGGATTTGTCTTTCAACATTTCTTTTTACTTAATCACACCACCGCGCTTGAGAATGTTGAACTGCCACTGGTCTATAGAGGGATGAGCAAAAAAGAGCGCCGTATCGCTGCCGAAAGCGCGCTCGATCGTGTGGGCCTTAAAGATCGCATGCTACATAAACCAAGCGAGCTGTCGGGCGGTCAGCAACAGCGCGTCGCACTCGCACGCGCAATTGTTAATCGACCTAAGATTTTGTTTGCCGATGAGCCCACCGGCAACTTGGATTCCAAAACTGGCGCTGCGGTGATCGAGCTCATTCGTCAGCTACACGAAGAAGGCCTAACAATCGTGCTTGTCACGCACGAGGAACGTTTGGCTAGAACCGCCCATCGTATTGTGACGATGGAGGATGGAACGATCGTCAAAGATATCGGCAATACCCCAACCAGAGGGTCGACACCATGAACATTCTGGATAGCTTTCGCATCGCGCTTGGCGCTCTTACCTATCGAATCGCTGCGCATGTTGGTGTTTGTCGAAATAGAGAATAAAGGCATACCCACACTAAGTTTCTTTATCCAGCTCGACTGCACGAAAAAAAACGTCGACCCTTTGACGGAAACGATTAATCTGATATGTTTGTAGCGCGAACGATTGTTTTGTTTGCTTAATAGCTTTTTTCTTTGGAGTACTTATATGTTTAGTCTTAACCTACGCACCGCTACGCGTGCTGTTATGTTGTTCTGTATCTTTTCGTTGGTTTTGGTTACTATTATAGAAACTTCTTTAGGACAGAACTTTAATCCGTACGGTCGGGCAGACGAGCGGTTTCTAAAATGCAACGTTGGACGAAAGGTGGAAACACTTAGCAATCCAAACCAGTGTTATGAAGAAAACATAATGAGCGAGCTGGTCCCTCCTGGTTGTAAGGACGAGTTTAACAAAGGCGCATCCATCGGACGCGTTGCGCATGCCATCGACGAAACAATCAAGACGAACCCGTCGCATCGCTTAAATGCAGTTCTTGCAAACGCAAAAGAAAGAAATACCAATATTCATTATGAAGGCATGACGGCTTTTGGGACACCAGAGGAGCCGTTCTACAGATTTCTTTTTAGTGACCGTTATCGCGAAGAACAGCTTGAATCAAAGACCTATCGAACATCGGTGACTCTTCAAGGCAAGCGTAACACGGCGGAGGCCACGACGCACTCGCCTCGCGGTGCTGATGATGGATGCGACTGGAAACTGAATAGCGTAGAAACTGATCTAAGCTATCAAATGGTCATGGCGATGAGGGATACCATTCTTGAATGGTGCTCTGGCAAAATTGCTTGGCCTAAACGAACAAACTAGAATCACACATAAGCCGTCATCGTGTCGGCCCTCAGAGCATAGCCGCGTTTGTTTTTTTCGGCTGGAGAATAGTAGCTCCCATGATCTATGCCTAGAACGCGAACGATTACAATCCTTTCCTTTGCAGACGAAATGCTGTCTTGGATTTTTACAACGCTTGGCAGACAGCATTGTCTTTGTAAGCTATCAACTTCATTAGTCTATTTCGCTTCTACC
>JBGAKI010000071.1:0-16426 GCA_044224525.1 Polyangiales bacterium
GATCACGGTTGCACCCGGAGGCAATTCGTGTGGAAATGCATTCGGCGACGCGGCATCAAGCGGCGACAATGAGGGTATGCGCTGCGGGGCCCCCGGCATCGCGGCGGGCGCCACGCCACCCACCGCCTGCAACGCCTGTGATGAGGGCGCACGCTGATGCATCACGGGGGCCGCATTCTCGTCGCGTTGCGTGAGCGGCGGAATCGTCTTTTGACCTTCGATCGATGGAACGGGCGACGCCTGCGCGGGATCAGTAACGGGTTCATGCGCACCGTGGCCGATCGGGCGTGTGATCGACGGTGGTCCCATGCTAGGTCGCACTTTGGGTTGTGTCGTCGCGCCTTCGCTTGGCATGAAAAGAGGGCGCCTCATGCCAGCCGGCGGTGAAGGTTTATCAAGCAGCGTCGCCTGCGCCGAATCCTCAACTTTGTCTTTGTTTGACGCCATCAGCGACTCACGCAGCGACGAGCGTTTCGCACCCAAAGCAGGAGGGCGCCACGTGGTTGGTTCAATCTTTGCAGCGACCGCTGGTATATCGTGTTGCGTTGGTGGCACCGATTCACCCTGCACCAAGGGTGGCGGGTGCGAACGCGTCAAATCTTCATCAAGCAGCGAGGGTCGAGCCAGAATGCTCGTATCGCTATGCACCTGAAACTGTTCTTTGCGTAAAAAAATTGCTTCACGCGAGTTACTCGCAAGCACGCTGTCTTGGGGTGCGCCGCCCGGTTCGGTAAACTCCAACGCTTTCTTTTCGGCCTCAACCAGTTCTTGATATTCGCGATCGCGCTCAAGCGCAAAGAGTTTACTGACCCACTCCGACACGCTGGTCGAACCCACGCCCGCACTTGAAAGTTCTGCCACAAAAGCATCGAGCGCATCTGCCATCTCGGTCGCTGTTTGAAAACGATCTTCGGGTTTTTTCTCCAGCGCTTTGTGTACAATTTTCTGAAGTGGCTCGGGTAGCGACGCACGATGCGTGCCCACAGGCGTGATATTGGCCACTTTCACCATATCAAACATCGCCATCAGCTCGCTTGGTGGATACACATACGCACCCGACACAAGCTCATAAAGAATCGCGCCCGCCGAAAAAATGTCGCTGCGCGCATCGAGCGGATCACCAAGCGCCTGCTCGGGCGACATGTACCCATACTTGCCCTTCACGACGCCCGCAGCGGTGCTGACTTCGCGCAGCGCGGTTTTCGCCACACCAAAATCAATTAGCTTGATGTCGCCATCGTAACTAAGCATCAAGTTATGCGGCGACACATCGCGATGCACGATATGCAGTGGTTGCCCGGCATCATCGAGTTTCGCGTGCGCATAAGCCAGCGCGCGACACAGCTTGCTGACCACATAACAGCCAAACTCAATCGGCAGCGCAATTTTGTATTCAAACACCCGCCTTGAAAAACGAAAGGCATCCACGCCGTCGATGTATTCGATCACCAAACAGTAGGCGCCGTCTTTTTGGATCAAATCAAATACCTGCCCGATATTCGGATGATCGAGCAGCACGCTGAGCCGCGCTTCAGCCGCGAGCATGCGCGTAAAATGTGTGTTCTCGGAATAACGCGGGTGAATAACCTTTAGCGCGACCAAACGCTGATGCTGCGTGCGATCGGCTACCTTAGCGACATACACTTCGGCCGTTCCACCGACCGACAATCGGCGCAACAGCGTGTATTCACCAAAGGTGCGCGGTAGATGAAAGTCGAGATGCGCTAAGCTCACACGCGTCGAAAGAGTCGAAAGACCAACGACAAGCTAGCGACCGGCGCGTGCGGAAAGCCTGCGGCGCCCCATGCGATTGACGCGACGACGATTTTTGGCCTTGAGCTTCGCGCTTTTGCGGGCACTGCGCTTACGATTGCGTTGACGGGGGGTTTTGGTCAGTAGAAACATTGGGACACCTGAAGCGCAGAGTCTAAGCGAAAAACACCGAATTGCAACGAGAATTCGGGGGGCGCTCGCTTCGGCGAGCAATTAACCTTATAATATGCGCATGACACGTCAATTGACCCGGTTTTCCGCCCTAATCGCCGTATCGCTTGCGTTACAAGCAGTGGCCTCAGGTGTGCACGCTGCGGGCAAGACGCCCGATTGCGTCAAATGGCGCGCTTATGCGGCCTATTCGGGCTACGGCTATAAACACATCGTCAATATCAGCAACCAGTGCGACAAAACGGCCGCCTGCGACGTGTCCACAAGTGTCAACCCTGACAAACAAAGCGTCAACCTTGCGCCGGGCGCAAGCCAAGACGTCATCACCTTCGTCAGCTCACCCGCACGCGAGTTCACCGCCACCGTTAACTGCTCGCTCAAATAATTTTAGCGACTGATGATGTTGCGCTCTTTGAGCGCCGCCAACACCTGCTCAACACATTGCTCAAGGTCATGTTTGGCAGTGTCGATCACAAGCTCGGGTTTGAGCGGCTCTTCGTAAGGTGCGCTGATGCCCGTGAACTCAGGGATTTGCCCCGCGCGTGCTTTTTTGTAAAGCCCTTTGGGGTCACGCTGCTCACACACCTCAAGCGGGGCTGACACGAACACTTCAAAAAAATCGCCCTCTTTCATGATTTTGCGCACTTGGTCGCGATCACTGCGATAAGGCGAAATAAACGCGGTGACCGTCACCGCACCTGCGTCCGTAAAGAGCTTAGACACCTCACCAATGCGGCGAATATTCTCGGTGCGATCTTCCGGAGAAAAACCAAGGTCTTTGTTTAAACCATGACGCACGTTGTCGCCATCGAGCACGTACACAAACATTCCCAGCTCAAAGAGTTTTTCTTCAACGCGCCGCGCGAGCGTACTTTTACCGGACCCCGAAAGCCCCGTAAACCACAAACACGCACCGCGGTGCCCGTTGCGTTCTTCGCGGTGCTCGCGCGCAATCTCGCCATCAGACCAAGTAATGTTTTTTGCGCGAATGCTCGCGGAAGTGCTAACCGTCATCTATCCAACCCTAGCCGCAAATGGCCAATAATCAAGCCGTTTTGAGGGCAATTGCGAACGAACAAGCCTTCAGTTTGCCTTCAAGCACATCAAACGACATGCCCCAAACAGCCACCCGCTTACGCTTTTGGGTCTGCCCTGCCACAATGGCGAGTGTCTTGCGCGGCACGTCGAGCCATGTCGCAAGCCATGCCACCAACGCTTCATTGGCAGCGCCATCCACCGGCGGCGCTTGAAGTGCAACTTTCAACGCACCGTCATGCACACCCATCAGCGCCGTGCGCTTGGCGCGCGGGCTTACCTGCACTTCAAAAAGCAGCGCACCCTCTTTCGCCATCGACACAACCAACGCGGGTGCATTCATTACACAGCCAACGAACGCACCATCAACTCGGCGACCAGATTCACCGCCTCATCAAGTTGTGGGTCGCTCGGATTCGCCTCAAAACGCGCGCGTAACTTTTCAATGAGCGCGTGCCTTGGGTTCACCTCCATGATGCGCTTGGACGCTGGCACGGCTTGCCCAGCCTGTTGCAGAAGCCGCTGCACATATGCACTTTGTTCGTTATCGTCGCTGACCAAACAAACTGGCGAGTTGGTCAATCTTGACGACACGCGCACCTCGCGTACCCACTTATCAAGCTTACGCTGCATAAAATTGAGCCAGGGCTCCAGCTCCTTTTGTTTTTCTTTGCGCGCCTCTTCAGCTTGTTTGCGTTCGTCTTCGCTGCCTAGTTCAACGGCGCCTTTCGCCGCCGACTGCAGCTTCTTGCCTTCAAACTCGTTAACCGCACCAAACACAAACTCATCGACCGGATCGGTGCAAAAAAGCACTTCATAACCTTTGTCGTTGAACGCCTCAAGATGCGGTGAACGTTCAAGCACCTCGCGCGACTCACCACTCAAATAGTAAATCTTGTCTTGATCCGGTTTCATACGCTCAAGGTATTGCTTAAGCGTCGTCGCTTTCGCTTGCGTATTGCTTTCAAATAGCGTCACTTCAAGCAAACGCTCACGCTGCTCAGCATCCACCGCCACGCCCTCTTTCAACACCCGACCAAACTGCGCCCAAAAGCCGCGATATGTCTCGTCTTCATCACTCAGCATGGTTTTTAAGGTGTCGATCACTTTTTTGGTGAGCGCTTTGCGGATATGGGTCACCTGCCCATCGTTTTGCAGCATTTCGCGCGACACATTGAGCGGCAAATCGCTCGCGTCAACCACACCCTTGATGAAGCGCAAATAACTTGGCAAAAGTTCTTCAGCGCGCTCCATAATCTTCACGTTTTTCACATAAAGCTGCAGCCCATATTCTTGCCCACGCATGTACAAATCCATGTTCGCCCGCGACGGGATGAACATCAACGCGCTATATTCATAGCGTCCCTCGGCGTTGAAAAAGATGCTCTTGAGCGGCTTCTCCCAGTCATGACTCACCTGCGAATAAAATGAGTTCAGCTCATCCTCGCTCACATCGCTCGCTTTGCGCTTCCAAATTGCTTTCATCGAGTTCAGCGTGCGCTCTTCATAACGCGTGATTGTCTTTGCACCTTCCACGGGCTTACCGTCTTTGTCGCGCTCCGGCTCATCGCGCTGCACCTTCAAAATGATTGGGTAGCGCACAAAATCCGAATACTTTTTGACAAGCTCGCTAAGCACCCACTCTTGCGTAAAATCTTCAAGACCCTTTTCCGCATCGATGGGTTTCAAATGTAACGTAATCGCCGTACCGCGATCCACCTTGCGCGCTTCGCTCAAGGTGTAGCTCCCGTCACCCTTCGACTCCCATTTGACCGCCTCACGGCTGTCGGCACGCCGTGTCACAAGCTCAACCTTATCGGCCACCATGAATGACGCATAAAACCCCACGCCAAACTGGCCGATTGGGGCAAGATCCCCGCCTGCCGCCTGCATCTTTTGAATCAGCTCGCGCGTGCCCGACTTGGCGATGGTGCCAATATGCTTGATAACCTCATCACGCGACATGCCGATGCCACTATCGTAAATCGTCAACGTGCGCGCCTTGGGATCTGCCTCAAGCCGAATCTCAAGCGGCGCATCACTTTCAAGCTTGTCGTTGGTCAGCGCCTCAAAACGAAAGCGATCAAGCGCATCCGAAGCATTTGAAATTAGCTCACGCAGAAAAATCTCTTTTTCCGAATAAAGCGAGTGAATCATCAAATGCAAAAGTTGCTGTGTCTCGGCCTGAAAGGCATGCGTCTCAGCACCAGCGTTTTTTTCGTTTTGGGTTTGTTTATTTTCAGTCATACCAACGACTCTCTTAGCACCCTATTAAGCACGCGCTGCCAGCCACGCAAGCGTCATCCGCATGACAGGGTTGATTATCGCGCGTGCGATGCTATCTTTTGCGATTCCAACCCTGGTACCCCAACTTTAACTGCATAATTGCCTATTTTTCTTATATGGTGATACGACTTAATAGTGCGACGCTAAGCCTTTGTTTAGGATGCTGCATCGCCGCATGCGACCAAAGCCCGTCCCTTCAAACGGCCACGGCCGCCGATCTATCGGCCATTAGCGACGATCAAGCGCTTCAGTTTCTTGAAGAAAACATTCCTCCCTTTGACACCGGGCATTGTGAAATCAATCTGTGGGAGTCGATCGATCTTTGCGAGTCCTTTGTCGGCACACAAGAGCGCCCCGTCGACGTATATACGCTCATTGCCAACGTGTTTCGCGTCACCAACTACATCAATCACTCCTTACCAGACCGATGGTCGTCTTTCGATCGCCTCAGGCCCACACAAGGCACCCCCGACACCGTCATCGACATCAATCAAAACCTCAATATCCACGTTCTGCCAGCACCCAACGGCGCCGACAGCGGACGCTACGAAATCAAGTTGGGCGCGTACTGGATCCCTCAAAATGAATGGACCCAAGGCCAAGGTCAATTGTCGACCGCCCTTACGCTGACCCTTGCACCACGCGCCTGTTCAACACTACAAGGCGACGAACGCAAGGCGATCCTGCATAGCCTCAAAGACCACGCCAAAGTCTATCTCGCACTGCGACGCGAACTTAAACATGCAGTCTCACTGAGTTGCATTGTCAAAATGCTGCCCCAAACCAAAAGTTGCCTGACTCAACGCGAACCCCCGCGCCCATGGGTCGAATGAACGCGCGGGTAAAAAACTGACACACTGCGAGGGCTTATTCACACCGACTGTGTTTTGACCAAATATAAATATTCGCGATTCTTTAAGTGGCTTATTTTGCCGACTTTTTCGCCACGCGGATTGTATATGCCTATTTGCGCGCCGACATAACGCTTAAAAGGCATTTCGATCACCTCGGCACGACCACGCGAGCTAAGCATCCTCTCAAGTGTCTCGCGATCAAAATAGCCTTCGTCGTTAAACGACACGAGCAAGTACTTTGCATGAACTTGATCGATCAGCGTTTGAAACGCTTGCATGGCAAAACGTTTCGAGTTGTAAGCGCTCTTGCGTGTGCGCACGTCGCTACGCTTTTGTGCGATGCCATACGCCTCGGGTTTATCCCAGCGCACCAAACTCTCCCAGACATGATAGTTTCCCAAATAAGAATGCTGGTTATAGGGTGGATCGATATACGCTAAATCAGCGTGCACCTCTTGTGCCGCCTCGAGTGCATCAAGATTCAGTGCTCGCCCAGCACCATGTTTGGCGGACGGCAAAAGCTCAGGCACTCGCAATGTTAGTTCATTATACGAACGCGCTGCCCATTGTTTTAGAAACGCCATCTGCACACCCGTGGTCGAATCAACGCGATCGGCAGCCTCCATCAACGAGGTGAGCAACACCGCCTCCAAATCCGGCTCAAGACCCTTCTTCGCGATGGCTTCTCGAATCGCGTCCACGCGCGCGCCATTATGCGGTTGAAAATAGCGCGCTTTCACACAGAACGTTTCGGTAAAGTACCCAGGTTTTCCTGCGAGTTCATTAAACTCTCGCACAAGCTTCTCGCTAGCCGCCTTAAGCTTTTCTGCATCGGCCTCAACATAACACTGCGCCAAACAATGCGCGTAACGGTTGTGATCGTTAGCAAACACTTGATAGCCTTGCGCCTTCAGCGCATGTCCTACGCGCGAGGTACCTGAAAACACGTCGAAAACCCGGCGCACGCTCAGCTGCTTAATGCAATCCACGATGCGCTCCACCAGGAGCCTCTTTGAGCCTAAGTACTTAATCATGCCAACGTCAGGGTCACTTTAGTGCGTATCGATGCACTTTGGCAACATCAACACAACATTCACCACCATTGCACGATATCGCTTACATGACCCTTCGTTCAAAACCATGGATCCACACGCTGCTCGACTTTGTTGCACCCCAGGGATGTTTGGCCTGTGACGAACCCCTCATAAATGAAAATGACGCCCAGCATTTCTTTTGCCAGGCATGCGTCTGTCTCGTTGAACCGCTACCTCACACCGAACACGAACCCGCAACCCATCACGCGACTTTCTTTTATCGAGGTCCCCTCGCTGAGGCCATCCGCCGCATGAAGTTCAACGGCCGACGCGATCTCGCACCCAGGCTCGGCGAACTGCTCGCCGCACACAGCGGACGCTATCTTGGAAGAATCGACAGCGTCGTTCCCATTCCATTGCACGAAGCACGGCTGCACAAACGTGGCTTCAACCAAAGCGCTTTGATAGCGCGAGAGGTGGCCTCTTTCTTACATGTGAATCTCGACACCCATACTCTCAAGCGCACGCGCTATGCCCTGCCTCAAGTTCGCCAACGCGCCAGCGAGCGCGCACAAAGCATTCAAGATGCGTTCGCCGCAGCACCTCTCGCTAACACCGTTCGCGCCGTGCTGCTTATCGACGATGTCACCACTACTGGCGCCACGCTACGTGCCGCTCACCAAGCGCTGCTCGATGCAGGCGCCACCACCGTTTACACCTTAGCACTGGCGCAAACGGCCGCACCCAACGGCAATTTCACGACCCAATCCAACTAGATTGGCTTATGTACGTTGTTTTTTCCGCGATAAGCACTAAAGTGCGCTGAGTGCTGAATCCATTTGCGCATGACAGACAAAGACAAAAAACGTCCGGAATTTGAGCTCATTTGCCAAAATAAACGAGCTGGGCAGCGTTACGTCTTCGAAGACAAATTTGAAGCGGGTTTGGTGCTGCAAGGTTCCGAGGTCAAGAGTCTACGCGCGCACCGCGCCGATCTCGATGGTGCCTACGCCGAAATTGGCGGAAAAGAAGCATGGATCCATCACATGCATATTGCCGAGTTTCCCCAAGCAGGCCCTCACCACAATCACGAACCCAAACGAACACGCAAGCTACTGATGCATCGCGGCGAACTCGAGAAAATTCGGGGCAGACTCACAAGCAAAGGATATACCTTGGTACCGCTGCGCCTCTACTTTAAGAAAGGCTTCGCGAAGGTTGAGCTCGCTTTGGCCAAAGGCAAAGAAGGTCACGACAAACGCGACGAAATCAAACGCGACTTGTCGGTGCGCGAAGCACGCGACGCCATGAAACGAACCCGCCAATAAAAGGAAACGTCATGCTAAAAGCCATCCTGAACGAGCGCTCTGAAGCCGACTTAAAAACCATCCGCGGCGAGATTCTTGAAATTTCTGCAAGCGAGGCGTGTCCACCCGGCTCGCCGTTGAGCCTGCTTCTTCATATCGTCGATGGGCAATCTGCCCTACTCCAAGGTCGCGCCATTTCCAGTAAACGCATCGACGACGAACACTTCACCATTACGCTGCGTTTGATTAACCTCTCACGTAGCTATCGCGAGTTACTCGAAAAACAACTGACTTCAACCGACCCGAACTGAGAGCGCTCAAAACATGCGTATGTTACCGCGCAGCGCCCGCCAAACATCGTCTTTGAGCTCGACCTTCTTACGCGGCACCACATGCTCCTCGAGACGACACCGAAATGACAGTGTGGTTATTTTCTGCACTTTACTCTTCTGGTAATTAGGCATCGTCTTCTCGAGCATAAACACCAGATCAAGTTGTTTGATGTGTTGCGCCGCGCGATGTGCTTTGTTCCAAGTGCGGCAAACATAGCCAGCATAAAGCGGGCGGTGCGCCTGATAACGCCTGGCAGGTAGGTTCATCATATATTTCTTCCAGCGCTCGTCCGGATAATCGTCGACCATATTCTTGGGCTTTTTCCAAACGATGCGCCTACCGCCGTGGTAGACGTCCACGTGTGAACCGTTGACGAGGGTTGCATCGAGCACATACCAGCCATCTTCGCGCGCAGGGTGAGGGGCAAACATTGTCCACCCCTGCATAATATGCAGCACGCTGCCGACACGTGTCATCAGTTGCGGTAACTCATAGGGCCATTTGTGCACCGAGACCAAGTTGATAAGCAAACACGCAACCAGCAGCGCTGCCGCCGACACGTTGCCAACCGTCGTTCCACAATAAACGGGCGTGTTAGTGCGCGACGACCGTACATTGGGCCTACGAAAAACGACCCGACCAAGCGCATCCCAGATCTCCCCACGCACGAAAGGCAACCACGCCACCATACACGCCAACGGAAAGATGCCGATATCAAGCGCCGCCATCAGGCCCAAATGAAAGAACATGAAAGCAAACGCGACCCACGAACGCAACCAGGGCAAACCCGGCACAAATGCCAAAAGGGGGCCCACCGCCTCCCAGTAATAGGTCGCACCCGTCAATGCTCGCACCAACGATCTAAACTGCCTCAGCCACACGCCAAAAGGCCGCACAAAATAATCAAGCTCAAGCACATAATACACCGCACTAAACTCACTGTGCCAAACAGGGTGATTTTTAAAGAGCACCGAAAAAACATAAATTGCAGCTACTTGCAGCAAAAGCCCAGCACTTGCAACACTCACCACACTCTGGCTCCGCCACTGCAAAGCTTTCACGCTACGTGCATCGAGCGAACATCGCGCGTTAAGTGGCAAAAAAAACGCCCATAAAAGGCAAAGTCGCATCACGTCATCAGCACCCGAACTCACCATTTTGTTACGGGCTTGCAGCGACACCAAAAGCAACCAGCTAAGCACAACGCACGTACGCGTGCGATAGCCCAAGACCAATCCCACCGCGCACGCAGCTGCCATAAGAAAAAGCAAGCTCTGAAACCAAGCCGTACCGCTTGCCAGATGCAACGACCAAAAATCTACACCCGCAAAACGCGTGATAAGCGCCGCCCTCGACAACACACCCGCATCGGTATAATGCGCGTCAAGCGAGGCATAACGCACCTTGAGGTCAACCAATATCAGCAAACCCAAGCCAATGCGAAACGCAGCAAGCGAGCGCAAATCGATCGAAAAAAGAAGGGCAAGCTGCCTGGTCACCCAGTTCAGCTCGCCCTTCATTTCAGCTCTATCACTTCGTATCAACGGTCACTATAAACTACTTGTAGTGTCCACCGTGCTCGAGGTGTCCACAGTACTCGTCGTATCTACTGTGCTCGTCGTATCTACTGTGCTCGTGGTACTAATCGTGCTCGTAGTACTAGTGGTACTTGTGGTGCTCGTAGTACTACTTGAGCCATCGCAACTTGGCACATTGCTTACGCAGGTGTCAAAATCAGCGCACGATTTGCTAAGACACGATTTAACCGCGCTCTGAATCGCATCTTTGTTTTTGCAGCTACCACCCGTTGGATCGCCACTGACGTTCTTAGGATCGCAGGTTGAGTTGCAATCAAGACCGCTCATCAAGCAATCGTTGGCCTTCGCACAGTAGTCTTTGCAAAGCGCCTCTGCGTCAGCCGAATCATCGCCGCACGTCACAAAGGCAAACACACTTGAAAGTAAAAGGCCAAACAAGGCCGCAAAATGTAACTGTTTCATCACCCCTCCGTTGGGGACGCTATCACAAAAAGCAGCCTGGCTCCAATAATTTTTGCCGCGACCTGCGCGATATTGGCTAAAACATCGACCAAAGGTACTGGTTGGTAACCTCGTGGTGGTACTGAATTTCGGACACCTTGATGGTTGCGCCCAACGCCTTGGGGCAACGCTCAGCTTGCATCAGCTTCAACTCTGCAAACTTGCCATGCACGTTCTCGCCAAAAATATCTTGCATGAACTTGCTGCCCTTATAAAGACGAACCGCATCATAAATATTGTCAGGCAAGAACTTCGTGCGCGAACGTTTGCTCTCGTCTTCCTCTTCGATGGGACCTTCAAGACCCGTTCGCAGAATCGTATACACCGACATATAAGGGTTGGCATCGGGCGCCACCGAACGCACCTCAATGCGCGACGAACGCTCGTTGCCAAGTGGAATGCGAACCATCGAGCCACGATCGATCGCCGACGCCTTAATTTGATTCGGCGCTTCATAGTGCGGATCCAAACGACGATACGCATTGACGCTTGCGTTCAAGGTCAAACAGATGTCTTGGCCATTGGACAAAATGCGTTGGATAAAATCCCAACCCACATCCGACAACCCTTCTTTGCCACTCTTTGAATAAAACAAGTTCTTATCGCCTTTGCTCAGCGACAAGTTGGTGTGCATGCCGTTGCCGTTCACACCCGTCACAGGCTTCGGTAAGAAACTCGCTGTCAAATCCATGCGCGCCGCAGCCTGGCGAGCAAGCAACTTATAAAGTTGCACTTGGTCGGCCGCCACAAGTGCCTCAGCGTAACTAAAGTTAATTTCAAACTGGCTCGGCGCAACCTCCGGGTGATCCTTTTCGTTGGCAAACCCCATCGCGCGTTGCGCTTCGGCCGACACGTCAATAAACGAGCGCAGCAAGTCACCCGGCAGCGAATGATAATAACCGCCTGTGCTCACGTAATCGAACTTGCCCGTCTCGTTATAATGACGCTCAGCATCGCGGCCCTTAAACAAGAAACCTTCGATTTCGTGCGCCACGTTGCAAGTTAGATCCTTCTTCTTATAAAGGTCTTCAAGGTAACCCTTAAGCCGCCCACGGATATCAGCCTCATAAGGCGACCCATCGCGATCGATCACAAGACCAAACACAAGCACCTTGCCTGGTCCAAACAAATCCGAAGGCATCCAATAAAATGCCGACCAGTCAATTTGCAAACGCAAATCAGATTCCTGCTGACGCGAAAAGCCGCGAATCGAGGAGCCGTCGAAGGTTAAGTTGTCAGACGACTTGAGCAAAAACTTCTTGTCGTAGTCGAGCATGTGCAAACGACCCTCAAGATCGCTAAAACACACAGTCACCGCTTTAATGCGCTTTTCATCTTTCAGATAGCGCATGCGCGATTCTTGGATTTTGCCTTCCGGCACCCGATCTAGACGCTCTTGCTTGGCCGCAAGATTCATCTCTTCGAGTTTGTCATAGGGAATCTCAAGGAAATCTTTTAAAATGGTGCTCATAATCATTAATAATTGAGCCCATATACTAAAAAGTCAACCAATAAAGCTTAAAGTACACAAACTTAACAAAACCAAGATTTTCAGTCTTGCGAGAACGAAAAAACATGAGTGCTTTTCGCAACTTATCCAAGCACCCGAGCACCACAAAAAAACAAATCAAAGCGCGCCGAGCACCTGTTTTTTCACCACTTCAAAATCATTCGGCAAGTCGATCACACGATTGGGCTTTTGACTTGTCACCCCATCGATTTTCCCCTCGTGATAGCGCACCTTAAAATCAGTAAACTTGAGCCCACTCGCGGTCGACACCACCACCACGCGATCATCCGCCTTGATCTCGCCGCGTTTGGCAAGCTTTTCAAGAGCCGCAAGCGCAACGCCTGTATGCGGACACGTATAGGCACCCGTATAATCGGCAGCCGCCGACGCCTCGGCCAATTCCGACTCACTGGCCTGTTCCACCACGCCGTTAAATTTATTAAGCGTACGAATCGCACGATGAATCGATACCGGATCCCCAATGCGAATTGCGCTGGCTTCAGTTGGCGCCGCGGTCATCGGTTTGAAGTTTTCGTAACCCGCTTTGTAAGCCGTATATAACGGATTCGCCGCTTGCGCCTGCGCCACACAAATGCGCGGCCGTTTCGTAATGACTCCGGTTTGCATCATCAACTCAAACCCCGCCCCAAGCGCCGACACGTTACCAAGATTGCCGCCAGGAATGATCACCCAATCAGGCGCCTGCCAATCAAACTGCTGCGTCATCTCGATGGCCACCGTTTTTTGACCTTCGAGCCTGAGCGCATTCATCGAGTTGGCCAAATAAATACCCGGCTCTTCCGACAGCTTTTGCACGATGCGCATGCAGCCATCAAAGTCAGTGTCGAGGGCACACACCATCGCCCCATTGGCAAGGGGCTGCACAAGTTGCGCTGTGGTGATCTTACCCTTGGGCAAAAGCACCACCGCACGAATTCCCGCGGCCGCGCAATACGCCGCCAGCGCCGCCGAAGTGTCGCCCGTCGATGCGCATGCAATCGCGCGGATCGGTTTACCTTCTTTGATCATCTGGTTGACGACACTGACAAGCACCGTCATGCCCAAATCTTTAAACGATCCGGTGTGGCTGTTACCGCAAAGCTTAATCCACACGTCATTCAGACCCAGCGACTTACCGTAACGCTGCGCCCAAAAAAGATTGGTCCCGCCTTCGTCCATCGACACAATGTTGTCGGGCGACACATGGGGCATCACCCACTCTTGTTTACCCCACACACCGCTACCGTATGGCCATTCGGTCGTCTTATAACGTCGATCAAAAAGCCGCGTCCACTCAGGCGCGCTCGTCTTCTTGAGTTCAGCCAAATCATGCTGCACCTCAAGCAGCCCCTGACACCCAGGACACCGATAAATCACGGTATCGAGCGCAAATTTCCCCTCACACCCCGCCACACACTGAAACCACGCGCTATAACTCATGCGCGCTTTATAGCATTGACTGCGATTTAGGTCGACGCTCGGTAGTGCTCCACCCAGCCGCGCACCGCAGTGGCATCAAGCGGCTCGGCAAACAAATAACCTTGCGCGTAACGGCAACCAAGCTCTTTGAGGGTGCTACGCTGCCATGCGGTCTCAACGCCTTCGGCGACAATCGACATATTGAGCACCTTCGCCAACGAAATGATCGTCTGCACCACACCCGGATCGGACGCTTGCGGCGACAACCGAATCACGAACGAGCGATCAATCTTGATCGCATCCACGGGCAAACGATGCAAATAACTTAGCGACGAATACCCGGTACCAAAATCATCTAGATAAAGCTGTAAGTTAAGTTCGCGCAGCTCTTCAAGCACTTTGGCTACCGCATCGTCGTTGTCAATGATTGCACTTTCGGTAATCTCAAGGCGTAAACGCTGCGGTTCAAGGCCAGTGCGCCCAAGCACCTCACGAATATGCGGCAACAAATCATGGTCAACCAGTTGGCGCGCTGAAAGGTTAACGCTCACATACATGCCCGGCGGATAACCCTCTTGCTTCGACCACTCCACCAGCTGTTCGCAGGCTTGTTTGATGACCCAGCGCCCAAGCGGCATAATCACGCCGGTTTCTTCCGCCACGGTAATAAACGCGGCGGGCGAAATCAAACCGCGCTCAGGATGCTGCCAACGCACCAGCGCCTCAAACCCCACCGCACGCCCTTCTTCTAAGTCGACAATCGGTTGATAGCGTAGCGCGAACTCTTCGCGTTCAAGTGCACGGCGCAGATCATTTTCAAGCGACAACAACGCAAGCGCGTTGGTATACATGCCGGTTTGAAAAAACTCGTAACGCGCTTTGCCTTTGGCTTTGGCGCGATACACCGCAGAATCGGCGTCGCGCATCACATCTTGCGGGCTTGTATATTGGTCATGCCCCACGGTAATGCCAATGCTCGCCGATGAAAACACTTCTTGCCCACGCAAACTAAAAGGCGTCGACAACACTTGCTTAATGCGCGAAGCCACTTGACTCGCATCGCTTTTTTCCGCGATTTCTTCCAAAAGCACCGCAAACTCGTCGCCACCAAAGCGCGCCACCGTGTCGCCCGGGCGCACGCATTCTTGCAAGCGCACCGCAATATCGATCAGCAGCTGATCGCCCATCGCATGCCCCAAGCTCTCGTTCACAACTTTAAAACGATCGATATCGATAAACAGCACCGCATAACTCTCGTGGCCGCCGCGCTCCGCGCGACGCATCACCTGCCCCAAACGATCGACAAACAACGCTCGGTTCGGCAGCCCCGTCAACGAATCCGTAAACGCATCGGTCAAAAGTTTTTCTTGCACGCGTTTTTGTTCGGTGATGTCGGTATGGGACCCCGCAATACGATACGCAGTGCCGTCTTCGTCGCGCACGGCCAAGCCACGCGTCAAAAACCAGCGATAACTGCCATCACGATGCCGCACACGATGTTCTGATTGAAAATGCGCATCACGCCCGTTCAAATGCGCACTCAGTTCGGCGCTGACCCGTTGCACGTCATCGGGATGAATGCGCTTGAGCCATTCGTCAGGGTTTTCTTCAAGAGGTTCGCCTTCATACCCAAGCATTTCATTCCAGCGCTTCGATAGATAAATCGTCTTCGCCTGCAAATCCCAATCCCAAATGCTGTCATTTGAACCCTCGGCCGCCAACGCATACCGTTGTTGCGATTCGCGCAGGGCTGATTCAATCTTTTTTCGTCGGGTCACATCGCGACCAATGATCGAAATGCCGGTGATGTGGTTACCTGATCGTATCGGCGCAAGCGACACTTCGAAATGTGTCGTTTCGCCATCAAGTTTATAGCTCTCTTCGATCAAAATATGCTCGCCCCCAAGCGCGCGCCGATAACGCGTGCGCCAGCGCTCTTGCATTTTGGGGTTAAAATCGCGTAGCAGGTCTTCACCCACTTTAACTTCCAGCTGAAAATTATCGCGAAGCAACCGCCTAAGCGCACGGTTGGCCGCGGTAATCGCGTGTTTGCTATCAACCGCCCATACCACGTCGTCCGTGTTTTCAATCAAAGCCGATAGGCTTGCTTCGCTTGCGGCCGCGTGATCCACCGCGCGCTGCAGCGCAAAACGCGCGCCCTCGCCCTCTTTTGACAACGCCTGCAACCTGCGCCACGCACGGCTACGTTGTGTATAAATAGTGATCGAAGCAAAAGTGGCGGCAAGCTTCACCGTGGCAATCGGCCAAAGTCCATCGAGCGCCTGCCAATCCACCCGCAAACCCCAGGTGAACCACGCCGCGAGCACCATCCACACCAAAAGCAGCGGGTGACTGATATAACACGCGGTGCCCACCATAAACGCGCTGAAGCACGCCACCACCAAGTTGTGCGCGTCGTTCTGAATAAACCACCCATTAATGAAATAAAACGCGCTGATAAACACCAACAAGACGGGCTCCGCGTAACGCTTGGCACCAGGCGTAAAACGCGCCACCACCCAAGTACCAAGCGTCAACACGAGCGATGTCATCATCGCCAGGTTCGATGGCGACGTGACGCCTTCGCGTGAACTGATCAGCACACCCATGAACGCCATCAGCAGGCTCAACATCAAGAACAGCGGATGGGTATCGCGTAAATAAA
>JBGAKI010000144.1:0-2482 GCA_044224525.1 Polyangiales bacterium
CTATGTACGATTTTACCCTGGGCGTCGAGAATAACGGTGCGATGCGGCGGCACACGCAGTGTCACAGGAGCTGGCTTATAGGCTTCAACGCGCCAGGCGGAGTTGATGATTTCGGCGTTGGCGATGACCATCATCAAAAGCGCGAAGCACACGCTGAGATACCAACTCTCAGAGAATCGCACCACGCGCCGCGTTCGAAAAGCCGCTTTGTTTGGAACATCGCTCATAGGGAGCTACCGCAACTGCTTGGGGCCGTCAGCCACAATATAGCCGAAACGCTTCGGAAAATGGAAATCTGGTACCAACACGGCAGACCATCCGCACGCCCCTTGCACGCTCGCGGCCCCTTCGGGGCGTCTATCTAGGACATAAATATTGGCGCGCAAGCCCTTTTGCAAAAAATGCCGAAAGGTCGCTGGGGCCTTTTGTCCCCAAACCAAATTCTCCCACGGCAGCGCAAGCTCAACCTTGTAGCCGCGATCGTCGCGATTGTCGTCGACACGACCCTGCGTTTTGACTGCCACGCGCATGCCGCTTGACCAATGCAGACGCCCAAAGGGCGCAGGTTGCCGGCGTGAGTCAAAACGTGAGTCGAAGACGATCCCACGCGGCGACACTTGCAGTTCGACATAGTTGTGCTCGGTGCCAAGCGGATCGATCATGAGTTCGAGCACGTCGTTTTCCCAAAGATGATCGTCCTGATGCGTATGCGGCGCGATCAGGCGTGAATCATAAACCTCGGCGGCAATGTATAGCGCCTGATCATCGTAGGCCATACGAACATGCATCGCGGGCCACTTAAGGCGTCGGCCGCCCATGGTGTCGACGCAGGGTCTGAGGGGCTTGGCGCGGCGCCAAACGGGCTCGTTGAAATTGCCATCAAGCTTGATCTGTTCGCCCTTGCTTAGCGCTTTTGCCTGCGCGGTAGGCAGTAGCTTGGGGTCATTGTGTTTTGCGCAGCCACTCACGATCAGCAGTGAGACAACACCCATCCATGTTCGCGATATGGCCATGCACCCTGTGTTATCGACGCGACTTGCGACGCGCCTGTTTTTGTTGTTTGCGCTGAAGCTTCTTTTTGTTCTTTTCGGCCTGCGTCATCTTTTTGGGTGCTGCGTCGTTAAAGCCGAGCGGCCGTTGGCCAGCCACCGCTGCTTGCAACATGTCGTCGGCCAAGCCTGAAAGCATTGGGTTGCCGTCAAGGCCCCCAAGTTTGACGGCGTCTTTAAGGCGATTGGCCATGGCAAGCTGCTTCATGCCGGGAATGCGCCCAAGCATGCCGGCTTGTTGACCGATATTGCCCATCAACTGACGCATCATGTTGAAGCGCTGCACTAATTCTGCCACATCGCGTTCTTGTCGCCCCGAACCTTTGGCGACGCGCTTTATGCGCGAAGGCTCTTTTTGAAAAAGCTCGGTTTGGCGGCGCTCTTGTTTGGTCATCGACGAGATCACAGCCTTGGTGCGTCCAAGTTCGCGATCGTCAAGGTTCACACCTTGGGGCATACCGTCAGCGAACATGGGCAGTTTACCCATGATGTCTTTGAGCGGGCCCATCTTTTGAATCATCTCGAGCTGATCGACAAAATCGTCGAGCGTGAACTGGCCTTTAAGCATGCGCTGAGCATCGGCCTCGGCTTTTTTGACGTCGGCGACTTGCTCAAAGTCTTTCATTAAGCCAATCACATCGCCGAAACCCAGGATGCGGCTTGCAAAACCCTCGGCGCGGAATGGTTCGAAGCGGTCGAGCGCTTCGCCCGTACCGACGAAACGAATCGGCGCACCGGTGACTTCTTTCACCGAGAGCGCTGCGCCGCCGCGGGCGTCGCCATCGACCTTGGTAAGGATCACGCCGCTCAGGTGCAAACGCTCGTGAAAATTAGTAGCCGTGCGCACAGCATCTTGACCGATCATTGCATCAACGGTCAGCAAGATGTTCAGAGGCACGGTTGCTGATTTGACCTCAGCGAGCTCTTGCATCAACGCGTCGTCGATCGATAAACGACCGGCGGTGTCGTAAATAACCACGTCGCGTTTGGTGCGCTTGGCCTGCTCAAGACCTTTAACGCAAATGTCGACTGGGTTGCCGCCAGGAATGGCAAAGACGGGGATGTTGAGGCGTTCACCTAAAATTTTGAGCTGATCGATGGCGCCGGGGCGTTGCACGTCGGCGGCGACCATGATCGGTTTTTTTCCTTGTGTTTCAAGCCACCGCGCGAGCTTGCCCGCGCTGGTGGTTTTGCCGGCACCTTGTAAGCCGACCATCATGATGCCGGTCACTTGACCGGGTTTGGCGTAAACAAGCGACTCACCCTCGCCTGACTCTGGGCGCATCATCGCCTCGAGTTCTTCTTGGCAGATGCGGATGAACTGTTCGGCGGGGCTGACTTTGATCGCTTTACCTTGGTGCTCGATGCGCGTTTGCACCACTTGGCCGAGTGCTTTGGTTTTCACTCGCTCTAAAAAGCGCTTCACCACGCCA
>JBGAKI010000145.1:0-2452 GCA_044224525.1 Polyangiales bacterium
TACCTATGTTAATGGCGAAAGAGGCAAAGGTGTATGATGTCCGCCTCCCTTCGTTACTTGCATATCTATTTAGTCTATTTATTAGCGAGCGCCTGTTTAGTGATGGCGGGTTGTGAGCCTGCTAACACGCCACTGAATGCCATTGGATCGGCAAGCAGCCATCAGCGGTGCGGGGGCGCTGAACTCGATATACCCGAGTATCTTTTTGTGGATCTTGAAGATGGGTGTTACGCCGTGCGCCAGCGCTCGCTTGGTTTATGCAACACCCAATCGGTACGCGACTTTCTCAATGATAATCAGGGTGAGGGCTTGGTAAATCCCGGAGCGAGTAGTGAACCGGGACCGCTCAGCACGCTTTATCATGCTTACTTGTTTGAAATGTTTCAGTTTGCTCAGTGGTCTGAGCAAACTGGGGTGCCCGATAGCTGGCCTCATTACTGGCATATCGAAGACAATGGTCGTTTCACCGCCTCGGATGATGAGCTGCACGTACAAGTCACCTTCGATATCAATCGCGGCAAGTTGTCGTTTGCGAATGTGCGCGTGCATAAGGGGCCTTGCGACGAACTTTCTGACGAACAAAAAGCACAGATTCAGCCACAAGATGCGTACGCCACCGATTCGCTTGTTAACGTGACACAACGCTATTTCGGTCTGGTGAGTGGGGTGATCGAAAGCATCCAGCCACTCTTGCTGCGGTACTGCACAGAATGAGCTAAGTTAGGTCAATCGCGCCGAGTTTCAACGATATGTCTGACGAGCATCGCCCAGCGGCTGCTGTGCAAGAGCAGCTTGATGCGTTACCCGACACACCGGGTGTTTATATTTTTCGCAATGCGAAAAATAAGGTGCTCTATGTGGGTAAGGCCACGAGCCTGCGCCAGCGGGTGCGCAGTTATTTTCAGCCGGCAAGCAACGACCAACGTTATTTTATTGCGCGACTTGAAAAGGAACTCGAGCGGATCGAGTTTAACGTGGTTAACACGGAATCAGAAGCCGCGATTCTTGAAAATAGCCTGATCAAACAGCATAAGCCGCTGTACAACGTGCGCTTGCGCGACGACAAAGAGTTTTTGTCGATTCGACTCGACGCCAAAGCCGAATGGCCGCGGCTCGAGGTGAGGCGTAAACCTAAGGCGGATCATGCGTGGTATTTTGGACCTTACGCGTCAGGTACGGCGGTGCGCCGAACCTTGAACTTGGTTAACAAACACTTTCAGCTGCGCACCTGCACCGATGGTGAGTTCAAAAACCGCATTCGGCCTTGCTTACAATATCAAATCAAACGTTGCCCAGGCCCCTGCGTGCTGCCGGTTGAGCGGCGCGACTACATGCATCAGGTCGACTTGGTAAAGGCGTTTCTTGAAGGGCGACACGACACGTTGATAAACACGCTACGAAAAGACATGGCACGCGCATCGCATGATCTTGAGTTTGAGCGCGCGCTGGCGCTGCGCGATCAGATTGAAGCGCTTGAGCATGTGCTTGAAAAGCAGACCGTGCAGTCGACGCACAAGTTGAATCAGGATGTGATTGCACTTTATCGCCAAGATGACCTTGGTTTTATTGTGGTGGCGATTGTGCGACAGGGTCGCACGGTGGATTTGCAACATTTTCCACTGACGCAACTGAGCGCGCCCAACGACGAGGTGATCTCAGGGTTTATTACGCAATATTATGAGCACGCGATGGTGCCCAATGAGGTCATCTTGGCGCAACCCATTGAGGCGATGCCGGGTGTGGCCGCATGGCTTGAGCAAAAAGCCGCTAAACGCGTTGAGATCGCGGTGCCGCAGCGTGGCACGCGCGTCAAGCTTCTTAAGCTAGCGGAACAGAATGCCGAACATGGGTTTAGGGCCCACTGGGATACCCAATCACAACGTGAGCGCGAACTGGTTGAGCTGCAGGAAATCTTGCAGCTTAGCGAAGTGCCGCGCCGAATTGAATGCATCGACATTTCGCATCATGGCGGCAAACACAGCGTGGCAGCGGTGGTGGCGCTTAAGAACGGTGAGCCCGATAAGAAAGGTTATCGAACTTATCGTTTGCGTACGTCTGGGGGTGACGACTATGCGGCAATGTATGAAGTGCTTTCAAGACGCCTCAAGCGCGGCAAAGAAAACGAAAAAGGTTGGCAGCTGCCTGATTTATTGGTGGTCGACGGTGGCAAAGGTCAGCTCAATCAAGCGTTGAGCGCGCTACGCGATCTTGAAATTGAGAACGTGCCGGTTGTGGGTCTGGCCAAAGAGCGGCGTAATATTCAGGATGAAAAACTTGTCGACCGCGTGTTTCTGCCTGGACAAAGCAATCCTATTGAGCTCAGCTCAAAACGTCGCTGCCTAAGATTCTTAGCTGTGGCGCGCGACGAAGCACATCGCTTTTCAAACAGCTTCCGCAAGAAGCAGACGCAAAAAACGGTTTTTCTTAATCGATAGCTCGCAAGTGTTAGTTC
>JBGAKI010000072.1:0-15451 GCA_044224525.1 Polyangiales bacterium
ACAACGCCCAACGCAACGGTTGAGTCGACGCTTGATTTCGCAACCAAGCCACGCATTAGCCAAGAGTTTAGCCATTTCAATAACGATGGTGGTTTTAGCGGTCGTCACTTGGCGCTTGATATGGTGTGTGATCGTCTTGAATATGGCAAACCTTCGACGATCGGTGCATTCGGCCAGGGTGGTGTTTATGCCGCGGGCACGGGTTTGATTAACTTTGCGGGACCTGTTCTTAATGCCGACGGTTCTGCGAACAAAGCCAGCATCGGTGTCGTGGTGCTTGAACTGATGAATGAATATGGCGCAACCTATGCGGTTGGTTATATGCATCTCAGCACGGACTCGACGCGTGTGCTTAATGAGCGCCCCGATAAGCTTGTTCGGGCCGGCGATGCGATTGCGTCGATGGGCACCTTACAGGAATTCAAACTTGCTGGGTTTGCGCCACATGTGCATTTTGCATTGATGGATACGCTTGAGAGCCGAGCTGTTATTTCGCAGGGCAAAGGCCGCTACGAAAGCTATGACAATGGCCGCAACGGTTCGGGTTATGTCGACGCTATTCAGGATGCGTTGACGTCGAATTTGGTCAGCGTAGCAACCAAGGGCTTTTATTTGGACCCGGCGGTGTATTTCTTCAAGGCACCGCTTGCAACGCGTGAGGGGCAATACCTCAACTTTGCGGGTAAAACGAGCGAAACCGCCTCGTTTTAGTTGACCCACGGGCTTGACTGCGCTAGTTATTGCGGACATTTCCCTTCTATTTGAGGATCTATCCATGGTTTCGCGCACACAAAAAACAGAAGCTCGTCGTCGTCGTAAGATGGCCACCAACGGTAAAGCCGCCAAAAAAGAGCGCGCTCGCGCTGGCAGCACCCCTAAGTTTCCGATTCATCTTGAAGGCAAGCCTGCCAAGGCAGCTGCGCCCAAGAAGACCGCCACGGCTGCGAAGAAGTAGCTGGTGGATCGGTGACACGCACTAAAGTGCATGTCACCGAGCGGGTTAGGTGACATGCACTTTAGTGCGTGTCACCGGGTTGACTCTTAGTGCATGTTACTGGGCGAGTTTGAGCGCTTCGCTGATCGCTTTACCCTTCATATAATCGGGTTGTTTTAGACCCAGGGCGGATAGAATTGTTGATGCGGTGTCGTAGGTTATCAGCGGTCGCTCGATTTTAACGCCGCGTTGCGCAAGCGACCCCCAGGCGACCCAAGGGATATGACGGTTGCTCTCGGAATCGGCGCCGTGGCGTCGGCCAGCGCCGCCGTGATCTGACGTGACGATGAGCAGCAGGGGCGTATGGGCGAAGCGCACTTTTAGATAGTTGACTAGGCTGTTGAGGCAGGTGTCGGCTTGGCGTACGGCCGACAGATAAGGCATGCTCATCCAGCTATAAAGGTGACCGGCGCGGTCGGTGTCGCCATAGTGCACGAACACCAGGCCTTGGGAGGTGTGGTAAAGATAAGCCATGGCGCGTTCGTTAATGCGTTGACACACGGTGCCCGCGATGACGAAGTTCTCGGGTGCTTCAGGTTCAACCACGTGTTTGAATTTGTTCTTAGCGACAAACATGGCAGATGGCATGCCTGCTTGGTGTGCCCACTGAAAGATAGAGTGAACGCGAATGATGCCGCGTTCGGGGCGATAAGCATTAAAGTCGATGCCGTGTTCTTCGGGTGGAACGCCAGTAAACATCGATGCGTGTGAGGGCAAGGTGGACGAGTTTTTAATCGTCATCATGCCTTTGGCGAAGGTGCCTTCGCGCGCCAGGGCATTGATGGTTGGTGTGTTGCTGCCAAGTGCGTCGTAACGCAAGCCGTCGATCGATACCAAGACGACAAGGGGTGGTAGCTTCACCTTTAGTTTAACTGTGGCTGCTTTTTGAGTGCCCGCATCCAGGACGCTTGCATCAATGCGCCGAGGAATATTGCCGGCGTCGGTCGCCTTTTGTTGTGCGTGAAGGATGCCAGTCTGAGTCAGACACAGGCATAACGCGGCGAGGCTTTGTATAAAACGGAACATGGAGATTTGAAGGGTGACACGCACTAAAGTGCATGTCACCGTGTGGGTAGGGTGACACGCACTAAAGTGCATGTCACCTAGAGGTTTGAACTTGGTGCGTGTCACCTAGAAGTGCACTTTCATTAAGGTGAGCCCGTGGGGTGGAGCGGTGCGCCCGGGGTTGTCTTCGCGCACGGCGTCAGCAGTCAGCAGTGTGGTAAAGGTGTCGATAGACAGTGTGCCGCGTGCCACATCGATCAACGAACCCACCATAATGCGTACCATGTGTTTCATAAAACCGTCGCCTTCAAATTCAAACGCCACCAACTCGGGTTCGTCAAAATAGTGAGTGCGTATGTTGGCGTTTGTCAGCGTGCGAAGGGTATCTTCGCGCGTGTCGCCGGCGCCGCGAAAGGCGCCAAAGGGGTGGCGCCCTTCAAGTAATCCCGCGGCGATGCGCGCAGCTTCAAAATCGAGCTGATCAACGCGTCGCAAATGGTAAGAACGCAATACATGCCATGCACGTGGTGCCCACCACGTGTTGACCTGCGCACCCAAATGGATCAAATAACGGTAACGTTTGCTGGTCGCTGCAAAACGTGGGTTGAAGCCCACTTCACAGGTCCATGCTTTTTGCACAGCGAGGTCATCAGGCAAATGGGTGTTGAGGCCTGCGACCCAGCCCTCGGGCGCAATGTCGCGTTCACAGTCAAATGCGGCGACTTGACCAATCGCGTGTACCCCAGCGTCAGTGCGTCCAGCACCGCGCAGTTTGATAGAGTGACCGGCCATGGCTTCAACGGCAAGCGTCAGCACGTCTTGCACGCTACGCCCCTGGGGTTGATGTTGCCATCCGCAGAAGTCTTTGCCGTCGTAAGCGACCTCTAGCGCGATGCCATGCATTGATTAAAGGGTGAAGGCGAGGCCAAGGGCGAAGGTGGTGTCGCCCACTGGCAACGAGTGTTTTTGCGAACCGGCTTTGGACCCATAAAGCTCAAAAAACAAACGCGTGTGATTCATGCCGTACTCTTCGTCGAGCATGCGTGCCGAGTCGCGGTCGAGAAAGTCGAGCTCAAGGCCGACTTGTAAACCCCAGCGCAGTCCGAGTGCGATGCCGTCAGCGTCGTCGCGTACGCCGGTGTTGGTGTTCCAAAACACGCTATCCATTCCGAGCTTACCGATAAAGATCAGAGGTATTTGAAGTTCGCGACTTAAGCCATCGACCAGCAAGATGGCTTGGCTGGTGAGTGGTAGCAGCGTCAGGTCGGTGCTTTCTCCAGAGCGTGCGAAGGTGCTGTTGCCGCTAGAATCAGTTGTCATTTCTGGTGTGCTGCCCGTTCCAGAAGCTTTGAGCGCCTTGGCTTTATAACCAGACCAACCAAATCCAAGACCTGCACCGAGTTGACCAACATAGGGAATGCGCAAGAAGAGAAGGTCGACTTCAATCGCCCAGAGCAAACCTTTGTCGCTACCGAAGATGTCTTTGGCGCTTGAGTTGCCAACGCCGGGGACGTAGGGCCCGCCGCGAAACTCAAGATTAAACCATTCGGGTGATTCGACATTTACCCGGTCGTATTCGATAAAGGGTGCTTCGTAGGCGTGTGCGATATCTTGCGCAGCGAGCGTCAGAACGATGGTGCAGACGATAGATAAAAAGTGGCGTACGGTCACTGGATTCTCCTGCTGCGGGCAATTAGCGCTAGACCCAACACAACCATCCACGCAGCATGCGTCACATGATCGCGTGGTGTGGTTGCAGCGTCAATGCGGCATCCACTTGAACCATTGCCTGTGCCGCCATAACGTTCCCAAAAACCAACCGTGTTGATCACCTGGAAACATTGAACTTCTGATAACACGCTTTCGTTGCCTGCTCGGTCGACGGCAGTGACGGCAACCGCTGCATAGCTGCCCACACTAAGCTTGAGCTTGCTGATATCGAATGCTTTACTGGTGGTGCTGATATTACCGGTTGAAGACTCGGCCACTGTCGCACTGGTTGCAGGAGCGCTTTGCCCTGCCGTTAGGCTCGACGATGCGCAAGGCGAGCCACTTGTGGGCTGGGTGTCGACGTATACTTTGAAATCGCTACCCAGGTCGGTGCTGCCTTTAATGTCGGAGTCCCACGAAATGTTGGCTTGGGTTTCGCCTGAGTTAATGCTGACGTTGGTGGGTGCGTTGGGAGCGACCGGATCGTAATAAATGGTGAACGAAACATAACTTGAGACATCGCCGGTGTTCATCGCTGTTGAACTCGATAAAATAAAGATGCTTTGGTCACCTTCGCCGTTCTTTTGACACGCGTTGGGAAACTTTGAAGTGTCGCATGTGGCGCTACAGGCGGGTATGAAGTTAGCGCCGGTGATGTCGATGTTTTTGTTCATCTTAACGGTTGCGGCGAAATCCATGATCATTGCTTGTCCGCCGCTTGGAATCGATAGCTCGCCAAGGTAATCGCATGTTTTTGTTGTGCCGCCGCGTTTGGCTTGGTCGTTACATCCGTCACCAATCCACAAATCGAGCTGGGTATTGTTGGTGGGAATGTTATTGATATAAAGATTCACAGGAAGCTGACAACCCGCTTTGCTCATGCGCACTTTGTCTTGTTGCGGGTTCTTGCCGTTGATATCGGTGACCTGGACGGTCATTTGTGCGCTTGCGTTCGAATGCACAAAGCTTGCGACGCAAAGCGTAAGCGCACCCACAATTAAAAAACGCTTCATTTGGAGTCTCCAGAGATAAGAAGTGCTTCTGCGATTTGTACGGCGTTGAGGGCGGCGCCTTTTAATAAGTTGTCGCCGACGATCCACATTTGCACGCCGCCGGGGTTGCCGACGTCGTCGCGGATACGACCCACCAAAACGTCATCGGTGCCGGCCACATCGAGAGGGGTCGGGTAGATACCGTTGGTGAAGTCATCCATCAGCTTGAGGCCAGGGGCCTTTTGGAGCCATTCGCGCACTTCGGCGGCTTTGACGGGGCGCTCGCACTCAATATTCACCGATTCGCTGTGGCCGGTTTCAACCGGCACGCGTACGGTGGTGGGCGAGACGCGAATGTTCGGGTCGCCAAGGATTTTTTGCGTTTCCTTCACCATCTTGAGTTCTTCTTCTTGGTAGCCGCTTTCGCTGTCGACGCTCCAGTGCATCAGCACGTTGCCGGCGATTTGTTGGCGTGCGTCGTCGGCCACTTTTTGACCCGCGGCGAACTTTTGCTGTTGGTCTTTGAGGCGTGCGACGGCTTTGGCGCCCGCTCCGCTGATCGCTTGGTAGGTCGACACCACAATGCGCCTTATGCGCGCATGATCATGAATGGGCTTGAGTGCGACAAGCATTTGAATCGTTGAGCAGTTGGGCACCGCAATGATGTTTTTGGGGTGCTTGCGCGCGTCGTTCAAGTTAACCTCGGGAATACAAAGCGGCACCTCAGGGTCCATGCGCCAGGCCGACGAGTTGTCGACGACAAGCGCGCCAGCCGCGGCGAACTTGGGTGCGAACTCGCGCGATGTGCTGCCACCTGCCGAAAAGAGTGCGACATCGATGCCTGACAGGTTGGCTTCATTAAGTACTTCAATAGCGATGTCTTGGCCGCGAAACTTAACCGTTTTGCCGCGTGAGCGCTCAGAGGCCATCGGGCGCAAGGTTTTAACGGGAAACTGACGTTGTTCGAGCACGCGCAGCATGGTTTGCCCGACCATGCCCGTGCACCCGACAACAGCGACTGTGAACGACTTACTCATTTAATATAACCAATATGTATCGGATGTTACCGAGTTAACGTAGAATTAGCGAATGTCTCACTAAACCGGCTTTTGTATACCTGCAAAATGCCGTTTAAACAAGACAAAGGCTAAGAATTGCCGCGATAAGCACGCTTTTATTGTATGACCCAACCGCAATCACCACGCGTCAAAGTGGCGCTGGCTGTGACTCTTAGACGCGACGCCCAAGGGCAGGTCGAAGTGTTGATTACCAAACGGCCAGCGGGCACGCAATTTGGGGGGCTTTGGGAATTTCCGGGTGGCAAGGTCGATCCAGGCGAAACGATCGAACAAGCCGTTGAGCGCGAGTGCCTTGAAGAGTGCGGTATCGGCGTGCGTGTTGAGCGTTTGCTTGGGGTTTATCCGTTTGAATACACGGGTGGCCCAGGCACACCGAGTCGCAGTCTGGATTTTTATGTGTACGCCTGTCGCTTGATGCGCGGTCAGGTGCAGCATCTTGAAGTCGACGATCATCGATGGTGCACCATCGATGATCTAACAAGCTATGCCTATCCTCCGGCGACGGTCGCTTTCTTGCCAAGCGTTATTACAGCTCTTAAGTCCGGCTCAAACCCCTAACAGACCGTGTGACACCAACACGACTGCGTCGAGTATCAATTCGCGAGGCGTTCTAATACGTCTTGAGCAATATCTTGGATGGGTGTGACGGCTTGCGGAACAACGATCGGCAATCTGCTTTGCAGCTGCGCGGCCTGTCGGGCAAGCGCCTGGTTCTGATTGATAATATTCATCATGAACTGGTTCATTGCAGCGAGTCTTGTGTTTTCGTCGACGGTTGCTTGAATGGCTTGTCGCAATGTGTCGACTTCTGCTTTCACGGTAACTGGGTTGAGTTGTAGTTTTTCGATCGCTGAAGCAAGTTTCTGATTGCTTGCAGTGTTTCTTCCCAGAGCAGACTGAAGGAGCTCGACGAGCACACGCAGGTTGTCGAGACGGTTGACAATAAACATCTGGACGCGTTCTTGGCCTGCGGATGCGAGTGTTGCGGCAGTACCAAGAATGCCGGCGCCGGTGGGGATCACATAGGCCGTGACGACGTAATTGCCGATCGAAATCGCCACTGGAATCAACATCGAAAGGCCCAAACCCAATCCCAATCCAGCGGCGACGTTGCCATTGTGAAGATCTTGTGCTTCGGCCGCGTCAGCCGCGCCGACCAAAGCCTGCCACATCGGTAAAGGCATACGGTTGTATTCCTGATTAATGAGACCAGGAAGTTGATTGAACTCGCCGCTTTGTGAATGCAATGCCCAATGATTGCTTGGGTCCAGATTCATCGCGATAAACGTTCCGCTTTGTACCCATTGTTTTGCGTAGGGATTCAGCGCGGAAAGAATATCGTCAAAAAGAGTTCTAGGTCGTTCTTCGACCCCTAAAAGAAAACCGCCAGTGGTGACAAGCTCGCTATCGTCAACCTCGCTGCCTGACATATTAACATTGTTCGCTGTAGCGAATACGTTGCGAAGCGCTCTGTGCAATGCACGCTCTCGAACGCATTCATTTGCGTTGCTTGACGCTTGAGCTTGGGTGAGCTCGGCGCGCAGGTTGCCTGCGGGCTGCATGAACTGCATCACAACGCCATCGATAATATCTCGGCCAGGCAAAGCGTTGCCCAGGGCGAAAGGTGTTGCATTGAGTGTGCCGGTGGCTGCGTCAAGTCCAACGCTCTCGACGTTCCAAGGCAAGCTGAGCGGCGTTTTGTATGCGGGGTTGGGAAAGCGTCCGCCCCATAAAGCGCCGACCACGCCCGTGCTGTTCATCACAATAACACCTGGATCGTAAAATGAAGTTGCATCGGCGGCCTCTCGAAAGGCTTGTTCAGGGTTGTTTGGATTGTCGCTTACTGCTCGCGTGAACTGGTTCACCCAACTGCCAAGCATGTAGACGTTGAAACTATTGCTAAGGTTCGGCGTGATGCCGCCGTTTTGCGTGGGCATGACGTCGCCACTTTGTACAACGCGACCCACGTGCCGGACTTCCATGCCGTTGATAATAATGGGCTCATCAAGTTCAGTTACAGTGACTTGATCGAAGCCATACTGGCTAAAGTTCTGCGCGTTGACTGTGCTGCCGTCAGTTTCCTCAGTGTCTGGGACACACGCGATCGACGAGGCGATCATGCTTACGACAAGTATTTGAGCGAAGGTTTTATTAAGGTATTGGTTGATGTATGTCATCGTTTACTTCTCCTAAGGTAGTTGATCACAGTTGGGCGCCGGGTTGGCCACGTCGCAGTGTCGAAACACGCGCGCGAGCCATTTGCCGTTCTGTGTTTGTAGGTCTACACGAGCTAACTTGTTGCTAAAGAAAACAATGCGACTTGAGTCGTGCGCATTTATGCCTTGAAAGTTTGTTAGCGCTTGAGTGTCGATGTATTGCGAAAAATGAAAGTCAGTGGCATACCGATCTTTTTTTGATCCTTGCTTTTTCCAATAGGCAAATTTCTCTAAGAATTTCGTTTGCCAGTAGGCATAGGCGTATTGCTCATTGGGTCGACCGGCCGGCAGTGAGACAGTCAGCTGGCAACCCTTTACAAGCGGGCAGTATGGAAAAACCCCAGCGGCGTGATTGATTGTCGCCAGTTTGTTGAGCCCACCTTCAATGACCAATCCAGGTCCACCGGAATCGCCGGATTCCATGAACGGCCTGAAGGGAAGACTTACGTAATCCGTCTTCGGCTCGTAAGCTATCTGCACTGCACCTTCGCCGTACTGATGGTTGTCGAAGTAGTCGATGGTATTTGCATACTCCACGAGTTGCGCTGGCATGAAAGCGACCTTCATTGCGTTAACCGCGTGTCGCGTGCTCGACCAAGCGGATTTTCTCGATATCGAGCTCCGTTTATGTTCATTGCGAGCTGGCTTTGGGTAGCAGGGCGTGCGGCGAGATCTATTGTCTCTTTTAGTCCACTAAAATGCGTGCCCATGACGTCGGGCCAAATCAACGCTGCCGCATCGTGATCTGACATTTCGTCGAATGACAGGTGATAGGAGTCCCAGTAAGTACGGGTTTCGACGCTACGTTCGGTGCATGCCGCGTGTGCCGTATCTGAGTCAAGATAACCAGGCACAACACACACGAGTTTGTAAATGCGGTTTTGGTCGTCACACTCGTTGTTGTTTTGTTTGTCGTTAGACTCGTGTTGTTTTCCAAACCCATTTGTGCAGTGTGCCGCGGTTACAACAATGCGAGAGCTGGGACCACGCAATAAGGCTGTGCACAACGAAACACCATTTGTTCGCCAATAGTGTTTCCAGTTTTTCTCAACGTCAGCGATGGTTTGTTGTTTGTTGCCCTTTGAGGGAACGTCGATCGTTATTAGCGCGGCCGCATTCGGATGGGGTGCTTCGCTTGTGTCTTTGCCAATGTCTTGCGCCTTGGATGCGCTGTTATCGGAAATCGACGGTTTGCATGCACAAAAAATCAACAAGCATACCAAGAGGTACGCCATGGTCTGTTCTGAGCGACTCATGGTGACCACCTAATGTAGCAAATATTATACCATGTACGTGTAATCGGTAATGTTTGCAAATTACTAGGCATTTAATGTCTCATCAGGGTGCGTTGAGGGTTATTGCCCCCAGGCGAGCAGGAAACGCGTGTAAGAACGCCCCATCTATGAGACACACAACCTAAGCAAGATGGCGATGCGGCGTCATAGAGCCATCTTTTTTTCGATTGGGAGCGTTGCTATCGATAGATGAGCGAGATTTGATTGAGTTTGCCAAATCCGCCCGCGCGGCTTTCGGTAGTTGGGTCTTTGGTTCCAAATAGTCCGAGTGCGTGTTTGTCTGTCGGAATGCTGGCGCAGGGTGCGGAGGAGATTATTTCTGGCGTCGGGGGCGCATAGCTGTCAAAGCCGAAATAGCGTTGTGAAGGAATGGTTGTCACGGTGTTGTCGATCATCGAACGGCACTGCAGCTGCAAGGCGCCAACAACAAACGCGTATTGCGGATCGTTAAGTAAGCCATCTGATGTTATGTAGTTTTGCGTGGTGGTGCAGAGGCCTGACACTTCGTGATTGGGTGGGCACATTACGCGAAAGCCATTGACCCATTCTTTGACCTCTGCCTTGTGACGATACGTGGTCGCAAAACTGCAATGGCTTGCTGAGTCGCAGAGCTGACCGACGACGGAAAGGTCTTCGCCGGAAAAAAGAATTTTACCGGGGTATTCATCGGTGTTGAGTACAATGCCTGTCATGCGTACGCCTTCGGGAAGCATGTGGGCGAAGTGGAGCGAACCCGCGCTTTGATCGGGGTTGAAATCGGAATGCGAACAACCCGCGGCGAGTGTGCCGTCGTCGTGGGCGCATGTGGCAGTGTTTCCAGCGGACGCTATGACGGGCGCGTCGCTTGTGGGTTCCCAAAGGACATTGATCGAATCAATTTTTTCTGTGTATCGCACACTGATGCCGACGGTTGTTGTTGCTGTGGGAACGTCGATGGTTGCCGCAAAATGTTCGAAACCGTTGTCGTAAGCAAGGGTGTCGATGCTGGATGGTTGCGTCGCGCAACGTATTTTGAGGGAGCCAAGCACCGCGGAGTTCTCGCCGCCAACGGGGTCGCCATAAAGACGATCGTTAATGCCCTCAATGTGTTGGTAGTTAAAGGCTTGCTGGGTGCCGTCAAGACCCACGATGTGGTTGTTCTCACCTTCACATAACAGATCGGTCGTGAACAATGTGCTTATGTCAACGCCTGAGATTTCGCGCCAGCGTCGTTTGGTTTCTTTGCGTGTTCCTTTGCATATGATGCCTGTGCCCTTGCTATAAAAACGCTTCGCGTTGATTTCGCTCTCATCCACATTCAGTGCGATGCCGACCATTTCATCACCTGGGTCGCAGCGTAGCTCAAAGGTCTTTTGCCCGGCCGTGCTGCCGAGTGGATAGGCATTGCGATCAGTAGGAAATGAGAGTGCATCGGCGCTGGTTGCCATCGATGACTCGAACGACGTGCTGCAGGCGCTCAAGAAAAAAAGGCCCAAAAGCAAAGTGAAATGCATAAGTTAAGCTCCCCAGGTGCTAAGTGTGACCTGGACGTATACTGGGTGCAACTGAGGCGTTTTGATGCCTATTGGGCCAGGCGCACGTGGGCGCTGGTGATGTCACGCGGCGATAGGTCAAGGTCGATGCTTGCAGGTGCGTTTGGGCGTAAGACGGCAAGAGCCTGCATCAAAGCATTTTCGAGTGCTTCGCGCGTGTTTTGATCATTGGGGGCGTTTAAGCGATCGACCAGGCCCACCCACAGGCGGTCTTGATGAACATGGATGGTTTCAAGGCCAGGTGCTTGCTTGAGTTTATCGAGCTGCGCCATGCATCGTGCAATGTCGGTTTTGAGTGCTGCGGCGAGCGGCTCTGTGTTTTGTTTGCGGGTTAGGGTGAAGCCTTGACCACCCTGGTTGTGGTCAACGCTGTAGTCGATGTCGTGGCCGACGAGCAAAATACCTGGCCCATCGTGCACGTGGCGATAGTCGGCCACGTCGAGCAGCAGTTCATTGGGCTCGCGATGCTTGATCCACGCGTGAAAGGTGTTGACCACCGCGTCTTCAACGGGTGCTGACGAATCAAAGAAAAGTTTCACAGATATGCGACGAATGGCCATGGTTTCTCGAGTTAGACTAGTTTGAAGTTTGCAGTATGCGCTCGGAACACGCGTGGGCCGCTTCCAGGAAGAGCTGAGCTTGTTCGACGCGTTGGCGCGCTTGTTCGAGGGAAGCAATGGTGCAGGTGCCGCGCGCTTCGTGGGTTTCGAAAAGGTAGCTTGCGAATTTGTCGCCTGCGTAAGGATCATAAAAAAGTTTTGTGTCGCACAGGTGGGTGCGAAAATCGCGAATGATTTCGTCGGGCTCTTCGCGCGTTTGCACGTCTTTGGCGCGGGTGAGCGCACGTGCGGCTTCGAGCATGGCTTTGTACGCGCTTTCAACCGCGGCATCCAGATCACCTTTATCGAACAAGGCTTGGGCTTGATAAACTTGGCGTTCGCTCGCAACCAAACCGAACTGCACGGCGGGCACGATTTCGCCCGCGCATTCGCCCACGCCCATGTCGCCAATGGTGTATTCGCGTGGGTCGCCCCAATCGGAATAATAACTTGGGTCGAGGGCGTAGTCTGGCGTTTCAAGCAGGTCTTTGATCAGTTCACGCACGCGCGCTTTACCGATGCGGCGAATGAAATCTTGGAACGATTCGTCGTCGCGGCGTTCGGTCACAAAAAAACTGGTGACGCGGTCGAGCACTTGCGGCACGTTTTTGGATGGAATCGCGCCGACCGCCAAGCCCACGCTACCGGCGTTGTTGGTCCACTCGCCACCGACAACGAGCTGAAAATGCGGAACACGGCGGCCTTTGACGTTGCGACTGACACCCAAGAAACCGATATCGGCAATGTGGTGCTGCGCGCATGAGTTAAAGCAGCCGCTGGTTTTGACATGCAAACTTTCAATCTCGCGTGCGATGGGTAGTGGCTTTTTGCCCAGGTGTTGGCGCAGTTCGGCGGCAAGCCCGCGCGATGACGAAATGCCAAGCTTACAGGTGTCGGTGCCAGGGCAGGCGGTGATGTCGCTGATCGTGCCTGCGCCTGGTTCAGCGAGGTGAATCTCGTTTAGTGCTTCGTAGAAATCGGGCAGGTCGGCTTCGCTGATCCAGCGAAAGACGATGTTTTGTTCGACCGTTGTGCGCATGGTGTCGCCGGTGTAGCGGCGCGCCAGATCGGCGAGCTTGCGCGCTTGCGTCGAGCTTAAGTCGCCCAGTGGCAGTTTGATGGTTGCCAGCACATAGCCAGGTTGGCGTTGTGTGATCACGTTGCTAGCACGCCAGCGGATGAACTCGGGGCTGAGTTTGCGTTTTTTGTCGAGTACGTGTGCTTCGCGCAGTGGGTGTTCGTCGGTGACGTGTAGGTTTTTAAGATAAGCAGTCCAGCGTGGGTCGGCGCGCAACATGGCGCGCTCTTCGGTGACCAAACGTTTGAATTGGTCGATGCCAATTTTTGACACCAAGAATTTGATGCGCGCGCGTGCGCGGTTTTTCTTTTCGCCCAGGCGCCCGAACACGCGGCTGATGGCTTGTGCAAGCGGCAAAAGTTCGTCGGCAGGTAAGAACTCGTCGAGCAGTTGGGCTTTTTGCGGCACAGCGCCAAGACCGCCGCCCACGTAGATTTCGAAACCGCGGTGTTCTTGACCGTTGATCATGCGCACTTTGGCAATCGCGCCCATGTCGTGGATGCTGACCAGCGCACAGGCGGTGTCGGCGCAGCCCGAAAAGGCGATCTTAAACTTACGGCCGAAGTCTTGTGTGTCGGGGTGGCCCAGCAGAAAATGCATCAGTGCGTTGGCGTAGGGCGTGGTGTCGAAAGCTTCGTCGTGGCATACCCCGGCATAAGGGCAAGCGGTGATGTTGCGCACGCTGTTGCCGCAGGCCTCTTTGCAGGTGAGACCGACCGCAGCCAGGCGGCGCAACAAATCGGGCGTGTCGTCGATATGTACAAAATGCAGCTGGAAGTCTTGGCGTGTGGTGACGTGCAAAATCGCATCAGAATATTCTTCGGCGACATCGGCGAGCAGTTCGAGTTGTTTTGCACTGAGACCACCATAAGGCACCTTGATGCGTTGCATGCCGGGTGCGTCCCATAAGGTGTCGGGGCCTTTGGTGAGTGTGCCCGACGGATAGGCGAAGGTTTGTGTGGTCGCGCCGTCGTAGCGCTGGCCGTTGTCGTAGCGCTGACCATAGGCGCCACGCCTGAGGCGCGTTTCGGCGAAGAGTTTTTCTTCGAGCTTGTTTTGTTTACGCAAGTTGAGCTCGGTTTCGAAGACATCGATGTCGTCGGCCCAGTCGGCGGGCATGTGGGTTTTGAGCAGTTCTTTCCAGCTGGGTGTGGTCATGGTTGCGGCTTAGCTTATGGATCTTGCGGAATTATCTTACTTTTCTATTGCACATTTTCCGATGTGTCAAGTCAAGAATGGGTGCGCTTAATGCAGACCACGGTTGCCTCGGCACGCAAGAATGGTATGTAACGTGATATTTCTTAATCGATCACTATGTCGCGAGTCTTATATCTAGTCGTCGTTCTTGGCTTGTGCCAACTACTGGGTTGGAAAGCGAGTGGATACGCGCAGGGGGACGCACCGCCACCCGAGATGAGTGAGGTCGTGTATGGATGCAAGCGGCCAGAGTCGATTTGGTATGCGAACCTTAACGATCAATATTGCGGTTGGGTGACGACGATCAATTTCACGCAGGTTTGCCCGGGTTTTTGGGATGCGCTGATTCAAGAGGTTAGGCGCGCGAACGTGGACGCAGGCTGGGACGGCAAGGTGCATTCAGAGCTTGAAGTGATGCTGACGACGCTCAATCGGCAGGCGCGAAGCGCACCCTACGCAGGTACCGTTCAAATGCATGAGGTAGGCTTTCAAACGGGCGACGAGTCGGATGCAAATCGACCGATATTGGCAAATGTTGGTTATTGGCTTCACGGCCGCATTGGCAGACAGACCACATGGAGCCCCGGGGGTGGCGAGCGCATCACGCTCGGTCCGGTTTCACAATATGTGGTGATGACGATGTTCGAGTTGGACGGGCTTCGCTGTCCAGTCGATTTACACACCGCGAAGCGTTATGCCGAGCAGAGCCCGATCGGGCAAACGGCCGTTCATTTTAACACGGTATATCAGAAACATTGTGGATTGCGGGTGTTGCAGCCCTCGGTGCACTAGTTCGAGAAAGACTGTTTTATGAACCAAGATCTTAAGCATACACGCATGCCAGTTCACTTAGGGAAGTTTGTTAGTTTGAACACGCGTCAAATGGTGGTTGGGTTAGGCATGGGTGGCTTGGTGCTGTTTGGTGCGCTTGCACTGCTTGATGGTGCGTCGGCGAAGGCAAACATGCCCGCGTCTTACCCCGCGGATAACAGGGAGGTTGGATACACTTGCGAGGGCATTCTTGGCCATCATAAGGAGTATCCGGCGAATAATTCGTGCGTCGAGGAATCGGTTTTTGCGTTTAGCAGGCTCTGCGTGGGGTTTTGGGAGGCGCTAGAACGCTCGCTTGGGATGCGTGATATGTCTGACGAACACCGGACACTGATCTCGGCTTTTGTGAATGACGCTAGAGCGGGCTTAGAGACAGAGACTGATGGTGCGTTAAAAGCACGTCAAAACTTTAAGTTTCAGGTTGAGGGACATGCTGAAGCGCTCAATGGGCGTTATGTCATTGAGTATCGAAAGCCCGGCACTGTGCCACATGCAAACAATGGGCAGATTACGACCGGAACATTTCACAAGATGTATGTGGATCCGCTCGATGGTTCGCGTGATCATTGTTTTGCTACGCCGGACGAAGCCCGTCTGTTGCATGAGGCCAATCCCTATCAGGGCGCGATTGAGGTTTTTGCCGAGACTTATCGGCGACACTGCATGGGTATTAACCGTGCAAACTAGGTTTGCGGCGTTGCTTGTGGAAGCAAACCATTACGCAGCGAGAACTTGACGGGCACGGCGATGCGCGTCAGATTTAGGGCCGTTCTTCGGGGATCGTCTAACGGCAGGACGCCAGATTCTGATTCTGGCTATCTAGGTTCGAATCCTAGTCCCCGAACTAATACTCGCGAAAGTCCGAGGACTTTCGCTTAAGGATGATTCGTATAGTGGCGAAAGTCCGAGGACTTTCGCTTAAG
>JBGAKI010000001.1:0-85728 GCA_044224525.1 Polyangiales bacterium
GTTCGCTACTGTTTGGCCTCCCCGAGCCCAGTTCAACTCACGCGCACGCTTACTTATCTAACGCAAGGCTTGCGACAAGCAGTCGAGTGCTTCGCGCAGCTCATCGGGTGGCACCACGGTGAAACATAAACGCGCCCAGTTGACGTAGTCTTTGCCAGACGACACGCCAGGGGTCAGTAACACGCCACAATCAACGCAGCGTTCTAAAAACTGTGTCACGCTCTCACCATCTCTCCAAAAGCGCTGCGTATCAAAGAACAAAAAAGTCCCCGCGCTAGGCGCCTTGATGCCAACGGCCGCCGCGGCCATGGCGCCCGCCTCGCGATACAATGCCCGCGTTTCATCTTGCCACGCCGCGCCCTGCGTCAACGCCGCAAGCGCCATATGCTGCATAACTTTGGGCGCGCTATAAGTTTGAAACGTGTGTACGCCACGAATCGCCCGCATCGCGTCCTTGGGCCCGTGAGCATACGCGACGCGTGCGCCTGCCATGCCATAACTCTTCGAAAACGTATGCATAACAATGCTGAGCTCCGCCGCTGCGCTGTGTTGCCATATGCGTGTTCGTTCAACGTCTTCAAAGATGAGATCTTCGTACGCCTCATCGGCAAAGATCCATAGCTGATGTTTTTGCGCAATACGCACGATGATCTCTTGCACAACCTTAGGTAACAGCACACCCGTCGGGTTGTTGGGATCATTCACGTAAATGGCCACCGTGCGCGGCGTGATCACGCGCTCGAGCTCGGTTTCGATATCAAACGTTTTATCTTCAAGTCGCGTCCAAAACGGCAGTTCAACCGCGACGGCGCCGCGCGATGCAACGATGCCGCGGATGAGCGGCCAGTAAGGTGAAAGCAACACAACTTCATCACCCGGATCAAGCAGCGCATTGCACACAACGGTATAGCCGTTGGTGGCACCGGCAAGTACCTGTACGCAATCGGCATCGCGCTGTACGCCGCTGCGCGTTTTGATGTGTGTGCTCAGCGCATCGATCAATGCCCGTTCACCGTGGGGCATGGGGTAAACATGCATCCCTACCTGATCAGCGGCCTGCGCGACCATCTTTCGCGCCGCCTCAGGGGGCTGTCGATAGGTGTCGCCGATATGCAACGCATGCATTTTTCCGCCCCGCTGTTTCGCACGCGCGGTCAGCTGGCTATAGACGGTGTCGGTTAAGCTCGTCGCGCTTTGCGCGCGTGCAGGATAATGAGGCATGCGTTTGGATGTACCACATCCCATGTGGCGAGCGCTAGCTCAAGGCGCATTCTTGGCGCTGAATACACAACGATAATGCAGTGTTTTCATTGACAATTCTACAGGCCTGGTTCTTGCAACGATAACTTATCGAGCACCGTGCGAGCGTCTAACCATCACCTCTGGGTTCCTCTTCTTGTTGCCCTGACAAGCGTCTTCACTGGCTGCTCGGGCACCATCGCATCTGGCAACCCCGAGGTTGCCCGCAGTCTAAGTTGCAACGGTCAGTTCGCGCTCACGCAAGACAGCCCCCTGGTGCGCATCAGCGCCGAGCAATACCGTCACACCATCGAAGACGTGCTGCCCATGGTCACGCTCGACGCCGAGTTACCCATCGATGGCGCAACCGCAGGATTTTTGAGCAACGCTGGCACCCCGCTCACCGACACACACATCCGCGCCTACTCACAAGTGGCTGAGTCGATCGCCGCGCAAGCGACACAAAACATGAACACACTTCTAGGCTGCGATCCAGCGCAGGCCGGCGAAGACACATGCGTTGCAAACTTCATCGACACGGTAGGCCGACGCCTTTATCGTCGACCTCTGAGTAGCGAAGAAAAACAAGGTCTCTTGACCAACGTGTACCAACCCATGAAAGCTGATTCAGGTTTTGTTTCGGCGGTGGGCATGACCCTGCAAGCGATGTTGCTGTCAGCCAATTTCTTGCATCGCGTCGAGATTGGCGCGGCGGCAAGCGATATTGGCGCCAACACCTTTGTGCTTAACGACTACGAAATCGCCGCGCGCTTGGCAAGCTTGCTCTGGCTATCATCACCCGATGACACGTTGCTTGACGAAGCCAAAGCTGGCCGCGTTCACACCAGCGAGCAAATCGAAGCACAAGCGCGTCGCATGCTGCAAGACGCCAAAAGCAAACGCGGCATTCGCAGCGTGCACATGCAGATTTTCAGAATCCCGCGTCTCGATACCGTAGAAAAAGATGCGACAAAGTTCTCGGGTTTCGGTCCTGAACTGAAGGCATCGATGAAACTTGAAACGCAGATGTTTATCGATCGTGCGCTGTGGGAAGGGCAGGGTGACGTTAAGACGCTGCTCACCGGTCATTTTGGCTTCGTCGACGCCAAGCTCGCCGACATTTATGGTGTAGCCAAACCGAGCGGAACAGATCCCGCCTATACCGAGTTCGACGCCACAAAGGGTCGCTCGGGTATTCTGACACAAGCCGCTTTTCTTGCAGGCCACGCCAACCGTCAAGACCCTTCGGTGGTGCAACGTGGATTAACCATCCGCCACAATCTGTTATGTCAAGAGCTTGCGGCCCCACCTCCGGGCGTCGACATGAACCCCGATGCGCCGCGCCTAACGAATCCTGCATGTGCAAGCTGCCATCGCATGATGGATTTGATCGGTCAGGGTCTAAATCGTTATGACGCCATCGGTCGCTACAGCGACACCGCGAACAACCAACCGATCGCGCAAGATGGCGAAATCATCAGCACCACGATCGCATCCCCCACCTTTCAAGGTCCGCTTGAACTAACTCAACGCCTCGCCGACAGCAACGAATACATCGCCTGCATGGCCAAACAGTGGTTCCGGTTTACTTTCAGTAAGCAAGCGGAAGAGCTCGATAACTGCGAGATCGAACGCCTGACCACTGTGCTCACGCAAAGCAACGGTGACGTTCGTGAACTTTTAGTCAACATCGCAACCAGCGGCTTCTTTAGAGCACGCCGCGCCGCACCCGTGGAGAGCTGCCAATGACAACGAGGCACGAGCATGGCTAAGTTTAAGGCAACACGTCGCGCATTCATCAAAGGCGCAGGCGCCACCTTGGCATTGCCCATCTTGCCCGCACTCAACGCGCAGGCGCAAGCCGGCGTGTATCCCAAGCGCTTGGTGATGTTCTACGTTCCTGAGGGCATCGAGCCCAAATATTGGTGGCCCACCCAAACAGGCACGGGCTTTCAGCTGCACGACAGCCTGGCGCCTCTCGTCAACTATCACAACGACCTAACCATCATCAAAGGCATCAACGCCGAATCGACCAAGAGCACACAAGACTGCTATCACAACTACGCCATGCCCCACATCTTTTCGGGCGGACCCGGCGGCAACTCGATTTCCTACAACGGCGTGACCACACCCGGTGGCATCACCATCGACCGCTTCATAGGCAAACACTTGCGAGGTCCCGCTGCTTTTCAAAGCTACGAAATGGGTGTGCAAGTAGGTGGATCCGAAATTCAACGCGTCATGACTTACGACGGCGTAGGCATGAAACGCGAATCGGTGTCAAATCCGTACAAAGTATTCACCGACCTATCGGGCCAAGCAGGCACGGCCAGCAATGCCAACCTCGCGCAATATTATAAACAGAAAAAAAGCGTCCTCGATTCAGTGCTTGGCGAGCTGAATGCATTGCGTTGTAAGGTGGGCAGCGAAGGCAAAACCAAGCTCGACGCTCACACTGACTCGGTGCGCGCCGTCGAGCAGCAACTACAAACACTCGCGGCGTCGGGTGGCAACTTCAAGAACCTCATCAGCGTCGACGCCTCGTGGAACAACAGCGGCAAGTATGGCTTGGCCGCCAATTTCCCAGCCGTGGGCCAGCTGCAAATGGACATGATTGTCGCCGCGCTGCAGACCGATTTAACACGTGTGGCCTCGATTCAATGGTCCAACACAGTCAGCCGCGTGGGCTTTCCGTGGATCAGCGACCTCTTTTACAAAGGTTTTGATCACCACGATAAAATCTCGCACAACACCTCACCTGAAGCCATCGAGGACCGCCGGCGCATCTATACCTGGTACGCGCAACAGTTTCTTTACTTCATCGACAAGCTCAAACAAATCCCTGAGCCCTCTAACACCAGCACCACGCTGCTCGACAACACGCTGGTGGTCTACATCTCTGAAATGTCGATCGGCAACGAGCACAATCCGAACAACTTGCCCGTGATGCTCGCTGGTGGCTTGCAAGGCAAAATCAACAAAGGTCGCTTCGTCGACTACTCAACGACGGGCTCACGCAGCACCGGCGACTTGTGGACCACTGTTGCACAGGCGTTTGGTCTTAACATCTCAGGCTTCGGCGAAACCAAATACAACAAAGGCGTGCTCACCGACATCCTCAAATAAGCCGCCCGCGGGTTTCTAGCAACTTCGGCTAAGAAGCAACGATAGTTGTGTATCCAGCGCCAATATTGGTCGCTTGACACCTATATAGACGTTTTGTTACGCTACTATCATAAGAATTGCATGGACGTAGCGTTATGAAAACACTCACCATCGCTGTTGCAAAGCCAAAGAGCGTGCTTTCGGATTTCAAAAAGGCACTCAAAAGCGCGCGCAAAGGACAACTCAAAAGCTCCTATGCTATCGTCTTCGACGATCACAAAGACTTCGTCCACTTTGTGGAAAACCTGCACGTTCTTTCAGACATCCTGACGCATCAGCCTCGCTCGGTTTACGACTTAGCAAAAAAAACCAAAACCGACGTTTCAAATTTAAACAAACTCATCTTGTTCTTCCAAGAACTAGGTGCCATTCGTGTCAAAGAAGAAATCATCTCAGGCAGGCGCGTCAAACGCCCAATCGTCGACTACGACCGCATCGAGGTTCGCCTCGCCAGCTGATCTAAGACACGAAGATCCAGGGCAACGAATCCAACATTTTAATCATAAACTAGGGCTTTGTTTCGGTGAGGCGCTTCAGGTTGGCAAGGCCCAGTTCAAAGCTACCGCCCACCATCTTGTCCATGTTCATAAAAGTGCACATCAATCGACCCATAAAATTGTTGTGCCCGCTCACCGACCAACGCACCAGTGTTCCTGATCCGGCGGGTGTCAGTGACATTTCGGCAAGCTGCGACATTTGAAATGGCTTAAGCTGCGTCAGGTTGGTTCGCACCACTTTATCGGTCACACTTTCGGCGATCACCGCGTTGCCCGTTCCCATTCGGCCAGTGCTTACCCAGCTGGCTTTTGAGCCCACGCCCTCATCGGGGCCCGAGAAGCTCATCGTCAATTGCGGATCGAGTTGTGCCCAAGGCATCCACTCGTTCGCCTTTTTTGAATTGTTGAGATACGGAAAAATGACCTGCACAGGCGCATTCACCACCAATTCGCGCGTAATGACATACGCCGAGGGCTTGAGCGCGACATACGCCAAAAAGGCGCCAATAATGACCGCTGCGACGAGCAAAAGTTTAATGACCATAACCGATCCTCCAGTGTTCAAAGAATAACATACTAAATAGTATGTTGTCAAACAGGTGATTCATACGCTAAATTAGAAGCGTATGAATACAACGAGCAAACGCTCAACACACACGCGCAACCTTGAAAAAACCCGCGCGAAGATCCTCGAGGTCACCTTTGACGAAGTCTTTTTGCATGGTTTTCAGGGCGTCAGCGTCGACGACATCGTCGCCAAGACCCCTTTCACCAAAGGTGCGCTTTATCATCAGTTTCCAACCAAACTTGAGCTCGGTTATGCACTGGTCGAAGAAGTCATCACGCCGATGATCATCGCGCGCTGGATTGCGCCCCTTGACGCATACCACAATCCCCTCGAAGGCATTTTGGTGCAGCTCAAAAAGCTCGTGGGCGATGTGAGTCCAAATGAACTAAAGCTTGGCTGCCCGCTCAATAACCTTGTGCAAGAAATGAGTCCGCTCGACGCAGGCTTTAAGCGACGCCTACAAAAAGCACTTAACCTTTGGGTTGATGAACTGGACCGGCATCTAAAGCGCGCGCAATGCGAGGGCTACATCAAAAACGACGTCGACACACGCGAGGTCGCGCAATTCGTGGTGATAACACACGAAGGGTTCTTTGGTCTGATGAAGGGTTTGGGCGATCCGAGTCTTTTCAACGCGATGTTTGGTTCACTCAAAACATATCTAAGTGCCGTGGCTGCTTAAGCCATATCGAGCCGCGCCGTGCAATGGCGCTCACACCTCTGCAAGCTGCAGTACGGGCAGTAAAAATTGCAACACTTGACAACCCGCACGTTTATCTTTATATTAAACCTATAGGTTAATTAACCAAGATATTAATTATGAACGACCCCCTCAGCCAAACCTTTGCTGCCCTCGCTGACCCAACCCGCCGGGCCATCCTTGCTCGTCTTTCGCACGGCGAGGCCAACGTGTCCGATTTGGCCAAGCCCTTTTTAAGAAACATGAGCCTTCCTGCGGTTACCAAACACCTCAAGGTGCTCGAGAAAGCCGGTCTCATCACCAAAACCCGCGAAGCCCAATGGCGACCCTGCAAACTAAACGCCGCCGCTTTTAAAGACGTCGCCGGTTGGATGGAGCAATACCGGGTGTACTGGGAAGAAAGCTTCGACCGCTTAGACGAATATCTAAAAACCGTCACCGCCAAAACAAAACATAAAACAAAAAACAAGCTAAAGAGGAACAAGCCATGACCAAAGCCGACAACACCAACGAAATCAACATCACCCGGATCTACGACGCGCCCGTCAAAACCGTATGGGATGCGTGGACCGATCCCGAGCAAGTTGCCAAGTGGTGGGGCCCGCGCGGCTTTACAATCACCACCCATAGCAAAGATCTAAGAGTGGGTGGTCATTGGCACTACACCATGCACGGCCCCGATGGCGTCGATTGGCCCAACAAAACAAAATACTTCGAGGTCGACAAATATGCGCGCTTGGTTTACGACCATGGCGGCAACGACGAACAAGCGCCGCTATTTCGCGTGACGGTTCTTTTTAGCGAGAAGGACGGCAAGACCACCATGCAAATGAGCATGCGCTTACCGACGCCTGAAGCCGCGAGCGAGACGCGCAAAATGATCAAGAAAGCAGGCGGCGATTCAACGTGGGATAGGCTTGCAGAGTACCTTGAGCAACAATCCTCACGCAAAGATGTATTTGTCATTAATCGCAGCTTTGACGCGCCGCGTGAAACACTGTTTGAGATGTGGACCAATCCCAAACACTTTTCGCAATGGTTGGCGCCCAAGGGCTTCACCATGCGTTTTATCAGAGCCGACATCAAACAAGGAGGCGAAACGTTCTACGCAATGTCCGATGGCGACAAAATCACCATGTATGGTCGAGCCAAGTATCTTGAGATTGTTCGTCCCCAGCGCATGGTTTACACCCAGCAGTTCTGTGATGAACACGAAAACATTTCGCGCCACCCGATGGCGCCCACGTGGCCCGCGACCATGAAGACCACGGTCACCTTTGCCGAAGAAAGTCCCACGCGCACGCGCGTAACCGTATTGTGGGAAGTTTTTGGCGAAGCAACGCATGAAGAGGCCGAGACCTTCAACAAGGCCAAAGGCGGCATGACCCAAGGTTGGACAGGTTCCTTCGACAAGCTCGAGGATTACTTGGTCAATCCAACGCCCGCTGCATAAATACCCGCACGCCTGGCGCGCTGCGTTGCCTGTTCGACGATATGTTAGCGAACTCAACGTGGCGCGCCCGGGAGGAATCGAACCTCCGACCGTCGGCTTAGAAGGCCGCTGCTCTATCCAACTGAGCTACGGGCGCAGAAGGTTGAATCTAGCATAACGTGTATCTCAACGGAACGATGCCCAGATATGGTCGGGGAGGCCGGATTCGAACCGACGACATCTAGCTCCCAAAGCTAGCGCACTACCAGGCTGTGCTACTCCCCGATGAAGCGCACGAACCATAGCAAGACCGCACGTAAGCTCAAGGTGATTATTTGCCTAAGAAACGCGCTAAATAGACGCGCATTTGGCCAAAGGCTTGCGCCCGATGGCTGTGTAACTGCTTGAACGAGGCGCCCAGCTCCGACAAAGTTAGCGTCTGGTGCTCGGGCACAAACACTGGGTCGTACCCAAACCCTTGGCTACCACGCGCCTCTAAGGCGATCGATCCTTCAAGCACACCGTGGGCAAACATGACCTCATCGTTCACAGGTGACGCGAGCGCAAGTACACACCGAAAACGCGCCCGGCGCTTGTCCAAAGCGACGCCTTTGAGCCGCTCTAACAACAAATCAATATTGGCGGCATCATTTGCACCCGCGCCAGCAAAACGCGCCGAATAAACACCAGGCGCACCATCGAGTGCATCCACTTCTAGACCGCTGTCGTCAGCAAGGGCAGGCATGTTCACCTGACGCGCACTGGCACTGGCCTTAAGCTGCGCATTGGCCTCAAATGTTACGCCTGTTTCATCAACGCGCCAATCGGGTGCAAGGCTGCCCAAATAAGCGATCTCAACCGGCACATCGCTCAGCAGCTCACAAAACTCACGATATTTGCCGTTGTTATGGGTTGCGATCACCAGGGTTTTACGAAAGTTCACGCTGCACCTGCTGTGTCGTCGCTGTTCGTGGTATTTGACTCAGCGGGATCCAAATTTCAAAAATCGTGCCTTTACCAGGCGAAGGCAAGCAACGAATCGTGCCGCCATGCGCTTCAACGATCTGTTTCGTCAGCGCCAACCCAAGGCCGCTGCCACGTTCTTTGGTGGTATAAAACAATTCAAAGATACGCTCGCGTTCTTCGTCGGTGACGCCCACACCTTCATCACGTACGCGAAGCGTCACGCCTTGGCCTTCAAGCTCCACACTCACCACGATGCGTCCACCTTCGGGCATCGCTTCCTGTGCATTGCGCAACAAATTAAGCAACGCCTGGCGCATCTGCGGTTCATCAAAGGGCACCATGGGCAGGTTTGACGCAACATGCAAATCCACGTTGGCACCCTGCGCGAGCATATCGGGTTTCACAAACTCGATCACCGATCGCGCAAGTTCGCCCATATCGTCGGAATAAAGTTGAGGCGCAGGCAAACGCACCACTCGCAAATACTCCTCGGTAATTTGGCGTAACCGATTGATCTCTTTACGCATTGCGTTGACAAGTTCGGATGGGTTCATGCCGCTATCGCGCAACTGATCTTCCAAAAGCTCAATGTTCAAGGCAATGCTTGAAAGTGGATTGCGAATTTCGTGAGTAATATGCGCTGCCATCCGACCCATCGCCGCCAGCCGCTCGGAATGCAAAAGTTTTGCACGCGTGTGAATATCGCTTGTCACGTCATCGATCAACACCAACCAAGCGGTGACAAACTGGTTGTCGCGCGGTGCCGACAGCGACGTGACGCTCATCTTAAACTTGCGCTGATGAAACTCGTAAAGCGGCGTGTCTTGTATCGCTGACTCGTTGGCTTCAGCAGCGCGCGCGATGGCCTGTTCAATTTGGCGCCAAATCGGCGTTTCAAGCAGCACAGCGAGCGACTCACGCCCAACATGTTCGTTGGTCAGCCCAAGCCATTTGAGTGCGCGAGGGTTGGCCAACTGCAAGACGTTGTCGCTGTCGACCACCATCACTCCAATATCAAGCGAGCTCAGAATCTCGCGTTGGAAATGCTGCAAACGCACTTGGATCTGCCGCGCTTCATCAAGCCGAGCGTCTCGCTTCGACAGCGCTTCAACCATGCGTTCAAACTCTTGCGCAAGCTCTGTCAACTCATTGCCTGACGTGACAAGAGGTTCGTGCGAAAACTGCCCGCGCGCAATTTCTTCAACCCGCTTTTGCAACATCGGTAACGGCAAGAGCAACCGTCTCACCCGCCAACTCAAATAACCGCCAATCGCTACAATAATCGCCGCCAAGCCAGCGTACGACCAAGCAATGCGTTTATTATGCTGCTGCACCTGCGCGCTTGTGCGCAGCGAGCTCATGTGGTTGATGTTCCATACCAAGTGCAACTCAGATTCAAGCTTGCGCTCGCGAGCTGCAAGCGTTGCAAGGTCATCGCCCGTCGCTTGGCTTAGCGATAGGTTCTCGCTGTTGAAGTTTTCGATCGTTGCCAAGATTTTTTTAAGATGGTCTCGCGCCTCACCCAAGGTGTCGCTTGCCGAAGCCAGTCGTTCAAGCCCTTGTGCCCGGTCCATATCATGCAACGCCCGCTCCAGCGCCGCTTTGCGTTCGATGTGCATGCGTGCATACCAAGAGCCAGGTTTGTCGATGGGCTTTTCGCCGCTTTGGATCAATCGCTCCAGGTAACTGCGCAGCACAACCTGCTCGGCTCGCGCATCGCCCAGATCAAGGGCAAGCGGCAAATAGCCCTCATGCAAGGCTCGAAGCAAACGTGCTTGTTGGCGATGAATATTAAAACTATAGGCCGCGAGCGCGATCACCAAGCTCAGCATGACGGTAAAAGCGAATGCAATCTTACTGGGTATGCGCCACACGTTGGTGCACACACTATACCACGTCTTCTCGAAGTGCTAGTTCAGCGATTCTTTGAGGCTGGGCTTAGACGAGGGTCGCACCACCGAGCGGTCGTCGCCCGCATGTGAATCGCGAAAACTAAGCGAAGCGCCGATAAAACGCGAAAACACGGGGTGCGGGCTGAGCGGCTTGGACTTGAACTCTGGATGAAACTGGCAGCCAAAAAAGAAGGGGTGCTCGCGCAGTTCCACAATCTCAACCAAACGCTTGTCAGGCGACAGTCCTGAAAGCAAAAGCCCCTTTTGCGTAAGTGCATCGCGATAAGCATTGTTCACTTCATAACGATGCCGATGCCGTTCGCTGATATCGCGCGTTTTATAAATCGCAAGCGCAAGGCTGTTTTCTTCAAGAATGCATGGATAGGCACCCAAACGCATGCTGCCGCCTTTGTCGCGCACGTCATGCTGATCGGGCATTAGATGAATCACCGGATTGGCTGCGTCAGCATTGAACTCGGCACTGTTGGCATCGGTGATGCCGCACACGTTGCGCGCAAACTCAACCACGGCCATCTGCATGCCTAGACAAATGCCAAAAAACGGAATGCCGCGCGTGCGTGCAACACGAATCGCTTCGATTTTGCCTTCCGCACCGCGTTCGCCAAACCCGCCCGGCACCAGCACCGCATGATGCGGGGCGAGCACCTGCTCAACATTTTCGGGTGTGAGTTCTTCGCTATCAATATAAGTCAGCTCAACGCGCACACCATTGGCAATGCCGCCATGCACAAGCGCCTCATGCAACGACTTATACGAGTCACGCAAGTTGACATATTTGCCAACCACCGCGACCGACACCGCGCCTGCCGGCGGGTGTTGCAGTTTCTCGATCACGCGATGCCAATCTTTCAAGTTCGGCTGCCTCGACCAAATATTCAAACGCTCGACGATTTGATCGTCGAGGCCTTCTGCATGCAAAAACAGCGGAACTTCATAAATCAGCTTTACATCTGGGGCTGCGATCACAGCTTCGATCGGCACGTTGGTAAAGTGCGCGATTTTCTTTTTGATCTCGCGTGCCAAGGGTTTTTCGGCGCGACAAATTAAAATCTCAGGCTGAATACCAAGTGAAAGCAACTCTTTTACTGAGTGCTGAGTCGGTTTGGTCTTGAACTCGTCGGCAGCCGCAACATAGGGCACCAGCGTCACGTGCACCGACACCGCATTTTGCGGGCCGAGCTCGCTGCGCAACTGGCGCACGGTTTCCAAAAAGGGCAGCGACTCAATATCGCCAACCGTGCCGCCAATCTCAACGATCGCTACATCCGCCGTTGACGCCACGTCCATCACGCGACTCTTAATTTCGTCGGTGATATGCGGGATCACCTGAATGGTTGCACCCAAATATTCGCCGCGACGCTCTTTACTGATCACCGCGTCGTAGATACGACCGGTGGTAAAGTTATTCGCGCGGCTCATTTTTGCCGAGGTAAAGCGCTCGTAATGCCCAAGATCAAGGTCCGTTTCAGCACCATCGTCGGTAACGAACACTTCGCCATGTTGAAAGGGCGACATCGTGCCAGGGTCGACGTTGATGTAAGGGTCAAGCTTGAGGTGCGTCACGCGCAATCCGCGTGCTTCCATCAAAGCGCCCATCGAGGCGGCGGCAAGGCCTTTGCCGATTGAGCTTACGACTCCACCGGTGACAAAAATAAACTTCGTCGTTTTTGTCGCCATGTTGAGCTGATTAATAGATCTGATCCGCGCATTTGTCCACCTTTAACCTACAAACGCGATCCGTTTTTAGTACGGTTACGGCAACTTTAGCCAAAAATTCACGACTTGACGCGCAAAACATTGGCGGTACCTTCCGATCTTAGGAGTGTTATGCAGTACAATATCGTAGTATTCTTAACCTTAACCAGCCTTATTGCCTGCGAGGCATCGATGCCCAGTACAAGCGATCTTGGCCATGCGTCGAGTGCCGACAATCTAGACTCTACAGCCACTTCAACCGTAGAGGGCCATCAGCTTTGCGGAATAGTCTTCGGTCGCGCTCAAAATACAGAGCGCTGCTCGTCGCAGTTTGCGCTGACGCTCAAGAACTGCGTGAAGTGGGGCGATGCCTTCTGGATAAGCGCGATGGTCAACGGAGAAGCGGCTTCACAGTTTATCACAGGGCCGCTTTTAGTAGCACCTCATGGTGAAGGGTTTCACATCGCCGTGACGTCGAACGTGCAGCGAGAGAAGGGCAACAGTCACAGCGTATCGGTGAATCTCAAGCCTTCAGGCAGCGATTACGAAATGACCGGGGCCATCTCGACCACCTTCCAAGCCGAACAGTGTGAGAATGCAAACGTCGTATTCCCAGCACTGCAAGGCAGTAAAGAGATTCAAACCTCTCAATCACTCTCTGAATACACTTCAAATATCATCAACCGGGTACAAACAGGATTGAGTTGCCGTTCAGTTGAATGGCATAAGATCGGCGAATCCTGAGACCAAGCTCAAAGCCGAGTACACGCCGAGCGCAGCCCACCAACAAAAGATGACACTGCTTTATCTGGTGCTGCTGGGTTTAGCGCGATCTTTTCGACGATCGCGCTACCGACCACGACGCCATCTGCAAAACGCGCAAGCTTAGCAACATCGTCCGGTGTCTTAACGCCAAAACCCACCCCAACATGTGGTTGGATCTGGCTTTTGAGCGCGGCATAGTGCGTTGCAACATCTTGTGCATTGAGCGTCGCTGAGCCCGTGACACCGGTCAATGAAACATAATAAACAAACGATGAGGCCAGTCGATTGGCGTGCTCAATGCGATCAGATGTCGAGGTTGGCGCAACCAGCGGCACATAGTCGAGCCCCTGCGCTCGTAAAAGCGCATGCAACCCGCCCGCTTCTTCAAGCGGCAAGTCGACTAAAAGTACGCCATCCACGCCCGCTTGTTTAGCCGCCCGAACAAAGTTTTCCTCACCCATCGCCAGCACCGGATTGTAATAACCAAAAAGCACAATCGGCACTTGGCTCGTTTTGCGCACTTCAGCGATCGCATCGAGCGTCCCGCGCATCGTGGTGCCAGCTTTCAGCGCTCGCTCACTTGCTTGTTGAATCGTCGGTCCATCGGCTGTGGGATCGCTAAAGGGCACACCCACTTCAACGATATCCGCACCGGCGTCGGCCAGCGCCAAAATCAGCGCCGGGGTCTTCTCAAGCGAAGGATCTCCCGCGCACAAATACGTGATCAAAGCCGCGCGTTTTTCTTGGGCGGCGCGTTCAAAAGCCTGTTGGATGCGACTCATGGTTTTAGTTGCTCTAAAATAGTTTGAAGATCTTTGTCACCACGACCTGATAAACACACCACAATCTGGTCATTCGTTTTCCATGGTTTGTCAGGTTTCAGCACAAAACCAAGCGCGTGGCTCGTTTCAAGGGCAGCCAGGATGCCCTCGGTTTTCGCCAAGGTCTTGAAACCTTCAAGTGCCTCGGCATCGGTGATCGCGACATAACGCGCGCGCCCCCTGTCTTTGAGCCACGCGTGCTGGGGCCCCACACCCGGATAATCAAGCCCCGCGCTGATCGAATGTGCTTCGGTGATCTGGCCATCGGCGTTTTGCAGCACGTAACTTTTTGCGCCGTGCAACACGCCCACGTGGCCCGCGTTGAGCGGGGCACCGTGTTGCCCCGACGCGATGCCATGTCCACCGGCTTCAACGCCGATCAGCTTCACCTCGTGGTCGCCAATAAACGCGTCAAAAATCCCCATGGCATTCGACCCGCCGCCCACACACGCCACCACATGGGTTGGTAAGCTTTTGAGCTGCGCCTGCGCTTGCTCGCGCGCCTCTTGCCCGATCACCGCCTGAAAATCACGCACCATGGTCGGATAAGGATGCGGCCCCGCAACCGACCCCACGCAATAATATGTATGGGCAACGTTGCCGACCCAATCGCGCAGCGCCTCATTCATCGCATCCTTCAGCGTACGCGATCCCGATTCAACCACGCGCACCTTCGCGCCCAAAAGTTTCATGCGTTGCACATTGGGCGCTTGGCGGCGCACATCTTCAGCGCCCATAAAAATCTCACACGCCACATTCAGTAGCGCACATGCTGTCGCTGTCGCAACGCCATGTTGCCCGGCGCCAGTTTCAGCGATCACCCGCGTTTTGCCCATCCGTTTGGCAAGCAACACTTGCCCCAGGGTATTGTTTACCTTGTGCGCGCCCGTATGACACAAATCCTCGCGCTTCAGCCAAACCTTTGCCCCAGCGACTTCCGAGAAACGCTGCGCGAAATAAAGCGGCGTTGGGCGCCCAACATAATCTTTGAGCAACCCGGCACACATCGCTTGAAACGTGGGGTCAGCCTTTGCTTCGTCATAGGCTTTGACTAGCTCGGCAAGCGCGGGCATGAGCGTTTCGCTGACATATTGCCCGCCATAAGGCCCAAATTTACCGTTCTGCGCCTCGCGCAATAAATTAACGTCGATGTTCATGAATCAAACCACCTTAGCACATGCTCGATGACGTTCACCCTGCCGACCAGCCCAACTCCGGACTAGCGGCGCACAGCGCTAACAAAATCGCGCAACAGTTGTGCATCCTTTTTCCCAGGTTGTGATTCAACACCACTTGCAACGTCGACTGCAAAAGGTCGCGTGGCCTCAATCGCTTGAACGACGTTGCTCGGAGTTAGCCCTCCAGCAACGATCACCTTGCGTTCGCGCGCCAAATCATGGGCAAGCCGCCATTCAAAGGGTTGCCCTGTGCCACCCGGTACGCCAGGCTCATACCCATCGACCAGAAGGTAGTCCCCCGGATAAGCGCGCGCCAACTCAAGACTCGTTTCGCTACGCACACGAATCGCCTTATACGCATGCGGAAGCAGTGCCTGCATGTATTCGGATGTTTCGTAGCCATGTAGCTGCACACAATCAAGGCCCACTTCGTCACGAATGCGCGTCACGTCATCAACGTTCGCGTCGACAAACACGCCCACGATCCACATCGCATCACCCAATGCTTCAACGATGGCTTTTGCATCCGCAGGTGCACAATAGCGTGGTGATCGTGGATAAAAATTAATTCCAATCGACTCCACGCCCAACGTTTCACACAACTTGGCGTCTTCGATGTTTGTGATGCCGCAGATCTTAATCGCGCAGCGTTGCGACTCAGCGCTCAAGCTCATCCTCAGGTTTTGCTGTCTCAAGACGCTTCAGAAAATTAAAACTATAAATCCCCGTCGAGTGACCGTCAGCCCAGGTCAAGCGCAACGCGTAGTTACCCACTTCGGCCAAATCCGCGAGCTCAGTGTTACCACCCGCTACAAAACGCGCTGGCCCTTGGTGACCCTGGCAGGTGGCGCAAGGGCAAAACCCACGCAAAAGGCTGTGTGTAAGCGTGGTTTGCTGTCCGTCCGACCACACGATCGTCATTGTGTCGGCGCCTTTAGGCGCGCGTATTTCTACTGGTGTGATTGGCAAGCTCACCCTATCAGTGTGACCTTGCACAGGCTTTTACGCAACCGCATCGATATCAGTCGCGTGCTCAACACACTCTTGCGCGTCCACCACCGGGTTTATCTGCACCCTAAACGCCAAGCGTGCAAAAAGTTTGAGGCCCTGTAAAGGCTTCTCAAGTTTCGCCTCGGTAAATGCCTCAAGCATTTTGCGCGACTCAGTCCATTGTTGCGCTGAAAGTTCATGAGCCTCGTTATAAAGGCTCAAGTCACCAAGCGATCGCGCATAAAGACTGCGCAGCAAAAAGCTGCGGCTCGTTGCGCTCAAGGTCAGTGTTCCGCCCCCACACCCGCGACAACGAATCGCACCAAGTTCAGGGCTAAACAGTGCGCTTTGCTCGGCCTCTGGTTTTTTTTGGCACCCCACACACGCATCAAGCCTCGGTGCAAACCCAAGCACGGCCAAAACACGCAGCTGCGTTGTCAAAAGCATGGCTGCCATGCCCGCGCGACTGGTCGCGCTCAACATATCGAGCGCCGCGCACACTTCGTCAAACAAATGTGCGTCGGGTTGGGCAGCGAGCGTGCCTTCGCGCACCGCCTCAAGCAAGGCCCCCACGGCCGACATCGCCAAAAGATTGCTAAACAACGCCGACGAAGGATTGTCGACATTGGCTTCGTTGAGGCGCCAAAGCTGCCCTTTGCGCGTGCTTAGACGCACACGGATCTTACCGCCCGTATCGAGCGCCGCAGTAAAACGTTTGCGGCTTTTACGTGCACCCGCCGCGAACGCGCCAATCTTTCCCAGATCAGGCGTCAGCAGGGTGACGATGCGATCGCTCTCGCCGTAATCGATGCTGCGAAGGACGATGGCTTCAGTCGAGTGCATAGGCATGTAGTGTTATTATTGGCATCCGAGGCGTCAGAAAGGCGAAAGCTGTTGACACGATTGCGTGGTGCCCACACCACCGACAATGACAATGCACATAACACAAAAAGCACAATAAAGGCGACAATTAGCCCAAGGCGGTTGCTGCGCTCAACGCCGCTTGTCATGCCTGGAGGCAATGCCGCAAGCGCCGGGGTCGAACGCAAATCAAAATAACGCTCAAGCATCCACTCGATGTTGAGGCCAAGACACTGCGCATACGAGCGGACAAACCCTTTGATAAACGCCTCGCCAGGCAGCTCATCAAAACGGCCAGCCTCAATGCGGTTCAATAAATCAAGCGGGATGCGCGTTAAGCGCGAGATTTCTTGCAACTTCATCCGTCGCTCCCTGCGGGCGCGGCGTAGTACGCTGCCGATCGTCTCTCCAGTCATAGCGAAAAGGTACTAACACATCTGAATGCCGACGGCTACGCTGAAAAGTGCAAAAAGTCACAGTTTGCAAAAAAAACTAATCATTTCAACGGTTATTCGCGGTCGCCAGCGTTCACCCCAGCCATCCAAGCGATCTTAGCTCTCGCTTGGAGCATTGGGCTCGGGCGGATGCGCCGGGGTAGCGTCGAGCGCTTCCTTGCATTCACTGCCCACGGGGCTATCAGCATCGACTTCGACGCATTTTTCAAAATCGTCGCGCGCTCGATCGTGCTCGCCTTGCTCAAGGCGCACCTTGCCGCGCATCAGCCATGTTTCCTGAAGGCGGCCGCAGCGCTTGTCCGTCGATTCAAGCCCGGCGGTCAGTGCCCTATCAGCTTCCTTGGCCTTACCAAGCTTCATGTACGCCTGGCCAAGCCGATAATAGCCAACACAAAACCGTGGCTCGTGGCGCACGGCGCGCAAAAGGGCATCGATCGCATCAGGGTAGTTGCGCATCTCCAGGTAAGCCCATCCCAGGTTACCCCAGGCCAAATGGGGCTCACGATTCAAAATGTCCGAGGTCGCCTCGCGTAGTTCGCGCACGGCCTGCTCATATCGGCGCTGATTAATAAAAAGCACGCCCAAACTATTGCGCGCTTCAGGGCTGCGCGTGCGGATGCGCAATACCTCGCGCAGATGCTTTTCGGCCTTTTCATTGTTGCCGCGCATCATGAACAGGTTACCTAAAAGCAAGTGTGCGTCCGCGTTGTCGTTATCAAGTTCTGTGGCGCGAAACAAATGATGAAAGGCGCCAGGTAGGTTGTTCTCTTGCCAAAGCCCGACCGCAAGCTCGTATTCTTTTTGCGAACGGATCACGTCGTCGGCCTGAGGCCCACCGCCGCATGCTACAAAGAGCAGCGACAGCGACAAACAGATCATGGATAACCTAGTGGATAACCTAGCGTTCATAGCTCACGATTATCTGCATCAAAGTGGCACATGCGCAAGCCGAATGCTCTCGTTACCCTCGAGAAGCTTGGCCAGTTCGCGCAGCGGCGCAGCATCAGCGATCACAATGCGATCACTTTCAAGCGTCAGATAGCCCTTGTCGCGCAATTGCCCGACCACCTGTTTCACCTCATCCACATGCAATACCAAATGGCTCGATAGCTCCACCGGGGTCAAGGTGAGCGCTTGGCCATTGCTAACCTTTTCGGCGGTGTGCAGCATTTGCACTAAGCCACGCACAATGCGCAGCGACGCATTTTGCACCAACATGTTTTCAAGCTGCTCTTCGGCATAACGCAAGCGCTCCACCAACTGCGACACCAGCGTCATCGCCACTTCAACGTTGCTCGCCATCAAATCGGTGAGCGTGCTGCGATGCAGCGCCAGCACCGACACATCCGAAAGCGCCACCGCCGAGTTACGCCGTTTGGCTTCTTCAAACCAAGCCTCGTCACCAAAGAGCTCGCCCGCTTTCAATACGCGCAAGCTATACGTCGAATCGCCATTTTTCACGATCAGCTGCACGCGCCCACTTTGCAGCAAAAAACAATCATTCGCCGCATCGCCCTGCTCATAAATGGTCGCTCGCGCTGAAAACGTCTTGCCGTAGCGCCGAATCAGCCGACTAAGCTCATCGGTTTCGGGGTATTCCGAGACACTCATGGCTTATTCATAGCGCGGGTCACCCCCAAAAACCAAAGACTTTGTATAAGCCGAGGCTTAAGAAGAATGGTTGCCCATACATCGATTTCAAAAGAAATATCACCAAGAGTCGTTAGGCTGGCTTTTGGTGGGAAACACGTCTAGCCACTGTAATCGCGTCCGTCGAAACGCTACTGGTGGGCAAGCGGCTTACGCTTACCGCAATCGGCCGCAGTTTAGCGATGCGCTCTGCATGCTTTGCTAAACACAGCATCAAGCGTATTGACCGCTTACTTGGCAATCGCCTTTTGCATAAAGAGCTGCCGATGTATTGGAAGTCACGAAGTCATGCACTCATTGCGCAGCAAAGTAGGCCACTTATTCTCGTCGACTGGACACAGATAGCGCCTTACAGCGCGCGATGGGCGCTCGTAGCAAGCATCGCATTCAAAGGACGAGCCGCGCCCATCTATGCGCAAGTGTATCCTGAGCATCGCCAAGCCAAGTAGTCCCATGATCAAGGTCTGCCCAAGTAGTCCCATGATCGAGGTCTGCAAGCGAAATGATATTGGTTGCTTATCAAGCAGAGCGCTATTTTCCAGGTGGCGCTAGCTCTTCTTTTATCCAAACCAAAAACCGCGCTTAATCTTACAACCTATTGAAATTCTTGGTCCGAAAATGCCAGACATGGGAGCTAGTCTTCTTAGCGAAGACAGTAACCACTGAGTTAAGCCTATCGGGCCCGCTTTTCCGCTAATTTTCTGCCTCTGGCTTCCGATCAACATTCGGTTTGACCAGGTACCCTGTTCGATACATATTGGTTGATGCGCAACTTGGCTTTTTTATGTTTAGGGCTGGTTTTAGGCTGCTCGGCTCAATCACAAACGCTTGTCGACAGCCAGGCGCCGGTAAAGGATAAACAAGGCGTTGGTCACGCTAACAGCGTGGCGATTTTCCTTTACGACCTTCATAGCGAGGGCATGGCTTCGCCCTTGGTTCCATTAGCATCGGGCACAATTATCGGACACTCGCTTTATACTGCGCGGCACACTGTGAGAGATGTTATCAGTAGCCTGCAAGATAACGATTTGTGTTTGGTTTTTAACCAGGCGCCGCAACGCTATTACTGCGTGACGGAGGATGCGATCAACTTTCATTCCCACGTCGCGCAGCGACAAGGGAAAACAGAGCGCTACTATTATGTGGTGTACGACAACACAGTAACTAGAAACAATCACACAAAAATTTTTTCAGAGCGGGTCACGCTTAGCGATGTTGGCGATGTTCGTGTGGTTGACCCGATGGAGAATCACGCCGGCCCACAAAATAATGTTAGTGATGAACAAAGCTACGCTTACGGTGAAAGTTATGATGGGGCGCGCATTGACTTTGCGCGCGATTGGTCGGATGTGTTAGAGGAAAGTGGGCTCAAAAAGCTGGAGCCCTTAGACCTTGCAGATTCACCACCTGGCGCTGGAGCATGGATTAATGGCTCGCGCGACACAAGTACGTACTCCACCACTATCGATTCAGGTAGAACCAAGCCCTTATCAGCCACTGTTCAACAGCCGGTTACCATCGAGCATTATTCCAGTTCGATGCTAGAGCAGTTTCAAATCTTTTCACTTAAACAAACATTTGACGATTTACTGAACGAAGATGTCAGCGAAGCAACTCAAGATGCCTTTTCTGCCTTTACACAAGACGAAGCGAATCTTTTGCCTATCGATGGTGGCGATTCGGGCGGCGGACTACTAATCATAGAAAACGGTATGTGGAAGCTGGCTGGCATCGTGTCGGGTTTTCCGTGCCTGCCCACAAGCGCCGATCAAGATGCGGTGCCGAACCTTAACCTCTACAAAAAGAAATGGAATGCTCTTAAGGTTTATCGCCCCACCACATATGCGTATATACAGAACAAGCTAGAAGGGCAAAAAGACGCACAAGGCAAGCTTGATGCAAATACTGTAGTGTGTATGAACCAATACACGCGCGCCGATAAGAACAGCGACCTTGGTAAATGGTTTTTGACCATTGAAACTATCTCCCATGATCTACCCGCATTATCTGAATGAAACACCGACTAGCTCCCATGATCTAGCCTTAGAAGATCAATGATTTTTGGTGGTTGCAGGCGTAACGCTGTTTAACTGCAAATGCGAAATAACAAGACAGCGTTGCGCCTGTAAGCTTACCATTTTATTGAGCTAATACGGGTAGATCATGGGAGCGTTTTCGCGCTCTATCCGTCTTCGTTATCGTTTGCAATGTCGAGCGCGAAACAACGCTACTGAACAGCGATTTTGCGTTCGCCTATCGTCTGACGATTTGCGTCAGAGTCGATTGCCACAACTTCTAACAAGTGAGCACACGATGACCAGTTTGTTGTATCGAGTGTTGCTTTGAACCCTGCGTTCGGGCACCCTTTATAGTTGGGATAAAGAGCACATACATCGCTGCGATTTTCAGTTGGAGCAAGTGTGTCAATACTCACGCCATCGATCAGCAACTCAAGCCGCACATCGGTGCGATTGTCTAGCACCCAACCTTGTATGTTTAGCGGTTCTCCAGCACCAATGCTTGTTTCTACAAGTGGACTGTCGAGTTCGCCAAACGGTGCGCGCTTTGCAATCAAGGCGTCAAACCGTTCTTTGATGTGATCGTAATCACCAAGCGCAATATATGCGCGTCCTCTCACTGTCGCTTTGCTTGCTAGAGCAAAAGGAAACTGAGGCCTAACGCTATGAAAGTAAGGTGCTTTTGATCCATCACCGCCAATACCACGAAACTTGGCGAACATTTGATCCATCGCAATGCCCATGCCGTATTTTTGCGCAGGTTGCGTCCAAGCAACCCAACCGTTCTTTGAGTTGAAGTCGGAATATTCTGCGCCACTCTTAGCTTGAGTATTTAGTTCAATGCGTTTTCCTTCTGAATCAAACAATCTGTCTAGGTCTAAACCGCTAGCGTTGTTTGCTACATATAGCGTCGGAAACTCTTGCTCTGTTTCGACATGGTTCATGTCTTCATCATTTACAACTTCCATCGAAATCTCAACGACATCTGATTCAACAAAGCGAAATCGCAGTTTGAATGTAACACCAACATCTTTTAGTGGTTCGCTGCAACCATCATTCTCGCAAGTTGGCGATTTCCAATCGGGGTTCCACTGCCTCGGTTTAACAATTATTTCTAAGGCATCGTCATCGCGAACTTCGTCGTTGATATTGCTACCGGTAACTTTGCCACCTCGATTGCACTCGTCGCCACCCTGAACGGGATTCCATCCTAAATAGGTAATTGATGCGTCACACACTCTATCAGGCGGTTTGCACGATGCATCATAAGCGCAGCCCTGAAACAAACGACTGTTGTCATAAATAGCTATTTGCAGCTCTCTACCTGTGTCGTTTGCATCTATCGTATTTCTTGCCGGTTCATATTTGTCGCCAAAAAAAACCACAGAGCCGCCCCATTCTTTGCGAATGCCGATTTGCGCATCCGAGATGGGGCTCTTTAAGAAAATATCGGTGAACCCACCACGGTTTCGTTTAATAATTGTGGCGGGGCCAGCACTCGGCAGTTGCATGCGCCACGCATCAAGTGCCTTAACGGGCTCGCGGGGCAGGCATGATTCGCCTACCTTGTCATCGACCTGGATAACCTTGCTGCTTTCGTTGTCACAACAGACCCATGTGCAGGCGATATGGAGTGTTAAGAAAAGCCTGATGTAAGCCACTAATCTAGTTTAACGCAAAACTGGCAAGCGCAAAGTGATAAAAAAGCACTCAGCTTCTTGCCAAAGAGCGAGGGCGCCGCTGCTGGCTATACGGGCGCCCAAGACGACAAGCCCCGCCAAAGCTGGTGCCTGCGCCGTATTTTCATATGACCCGCTACTACGGAGTGTTTGCCCCGAACGCCGCGCTGAGAAAGCAGGTCATCTTAAAGCTGGCCACGCAGCAGCCTGTACAACTTGTTTTGTTTGAAGACGCTACAGAAGGCGAGGGCGCAGCTGGCACTTGTACTGGCGCCCAAGACGACAAGCCTGGCCGCACAAAGCGCCAGCGTATTGCATGGGGCAAGCTGCTAGCCAGAGTGTTCAAGGTCGATGTGAGCGTGTGCGCTAAGTGCAAGGGTGTGATGCGCATTAGCGAAGTGGTGACTACGCGTGACGACATTGAGGCTGTGCTTGGTCATAAGGGCAAAGGCGGCAAACACAGCCGCGCTGGGCCAAGCGCGCTGAACTTGCCAAACGCCAGCGATGAGCAAGGCGCGCAGCTGAGCTTGATGCTGATGTAAGCGCCCCCCAAAGACAGGGCCCGCATAAACAAAAGCGACAAGCCCAAGGGCGGGGTGCGTGCAAAACACGAGAAAAAAACGTCAAAAAAGCTTAGTGCACTGGCCTAAAGTCCATGCAGTGCAAATCGCAACTCACATCGCGCGCTTGAATCCGAAAAACAACGACCCGCCCGGCCGCACGAACTGAGCGAAAACTCAAAAAAACCGAGTTTGAACCTCCTATACGCTCCCATCGACATTCATTTGGCGCTTGCAGATGACTTGAACTTCATGACTTATGTGATACATCAGAGGAGTGAAAAAGAAGCTTGTATTAGGTTTTTGCTTATTTTTATGCGTTGAAGCAAAGCAGTATAGTGTCGCTGCAGGCGGGCCACCTCCATCGCCGACAGATCCAGAGCGCAGTTTTTATTGTGGAAAGGTAGGCAATCCATTTCCCGATGAAGGAGGCTGTACGTATTACGTCGCCTTAGATGTAAGCAGGTTGTGTAAGCAGATTGCTGATGACACTGTTGCGTATCTGCGTGCATCTACCAAGCCGGTGTATGAAGATTCTTCTATCGAAGGAATAGAAAGTTTCTTTGATGACATACTAACCAATGAAACTGATAGAGTTGAGGTGTATTCGCATAGAGTTCAAACTAGTACCGAGCTTATTGACGTAAATAAGATTGATAACGACGGGGCGCTTAAAAAATACTGGCCCGGACCACAAAAGGCATTTGATAACTATACTAAAATACAATCCTTTACTTATGACCCTGTGGGTGGTCGTATGCTTGCTAGTTTTGGTTTGACGAAAAAGGATCCAAACAAGATGAGCGATTGGACTAATCCAGATGAAGTGGAAGAATGCCCGTCATTTTTTTCAGGTGGAGCTCAGCTAAGCGGAATTCAAAAGTATATGCTCAAAGAATTTTTTTATGGGCCATATTACACCGCGATGGAATATATCGCTGCGCACTATGCTTGCCAATAGCACGATCGATTGAACAATAGGTCAGAGGTCAACTTTCTTGGCATGAAGAAGTCCGTTCTTGAAAACTACAACGCAAGTCTCTTGTATTTACTTTAGGTGCAGTGCAAAACACGAGTAAAAAACGTCAAAAAAGCTTAGTGCACTGGCCTAAAGTCCATGCAGTGCAAATCGCAACGCACATCGTGCGCTTGAATACGAAAAACAACGACCCGCCCGGCCGCACGAACTGAGCGAAAACTCAAAAAGCCGTATTTGATTTTCCTATACGTCGACCAAGTGTAACGAGGCTTATGCGAGAGTTATGAATGACACGGTGGGCAGCATTTTCTGAAACGCAAGCTACCACACTAAAACACGGCGCCGCTATTGCTGATTCTTAAACAACAGTTAGCGAAGGTGAGGGCCAAGTCTCAACTTTTAACCCTGCTTAGTATGGTTGGGTCTTGAGCATACAGGATGCACTTTCGCAATATGCGAGCTCGAGAAACTCGCGACGCCAAGCGAGTACATTGGTATAAGTCGATTCCGACGCATAAATATTCGAGAAGTCGGTTACCTTTTTTTGGTCTCGTAGATAATAAAAAACTCGATCGACATATCGACTGAGCCTCTCGTCGAGTACACGCCGCGTAATACAAAATAGCTCATTATTTCCAACCAGAATGGTGTCAACATTACTCAGCGTTCCGATGACTTCAATGACGCCGTCGCGTGTCGTAAAAAGCGGCCCTCCAGAGTCTCCATGCTGAACAAAAGTGCCCAACTCGGTCAAACAAAGAAAAGATGGCTCGTCTAGTTGATCATAAGAAAAAATCCGCAGTGGTGCCCCTGCAAGTTCAAACTCTACGCGAGGGTCAACAAGATCTCCATCATCGAGCGCTCGAGTAAAGGTTGTTTGTCGATCATATGGCTGGTTCTCTCCAGCATTATACGTCGCCCCAGCGATCTTATAATCTTGTGATGCATCGTAAGTCTTAAGACTTACATCTAAGAGATTTGTAAGCGCCGGCGTCCCGTCTTGCAGTTTGATGTTTTGAAATTGCGTTGGCCATACTACAAGACCTTTATCATACCATCCCGACAGTGGAATCACTTCTCCTATATCATGCGTAAAATAAGAGGGATCTTTGTACATGTGTGTATCGTCTTTTTCGGAGCAAAAAACCAACTCAGGGTGTTGGTTTGCAGCAAGACAAATGCACGAAATATTTGCTTCGTTTTCATAGGCCGCAATGACATGCGCAGACGTTAGTAACGATGATCGAGTCGGACCCATCAAAGTGGCTGTTCCTAAAAAGACTGGAATCTTTTCGACGTTTACTATCTCAGCAACCTCGTCTATTGTAGTCGGGCACGCACCATCGTTCTTTTTTGCAGTTCCGTAGAGTGCAACTACGTTCGCGAGCGCGGGCTCTGTCGCCAGAGTATCCGAGCTTGGTTTATGGATAGCGCTTTGACGCTCTTGTATCTCGTCATGACCGCTGCAAGCCGCCACAACAAGCCACCACGCTGCTAGCGCTGCCGCCCGTAAACTAAGATAAGACATAACTAAGGCTAAAATTATAGCTGAAAAAAGAATGCGGTCGAGCGAGAAAATAATTCGCCCCAAAAACCAAAGACTTTGTATAAGCCGATGCTCGAGAAGAACGACGGCCTATAGCTTGGTGCACCGCACTTAGCTTGCCAAGTGACACGCGGCAAAATGTCCGGGGGTCAGTTCGCGCAGCTCGGGTACTTTGACATCACACAGCCCTTTTTCAGCGATCGGGCAACGCGGATGAAACGTGCAACCAGGTGGCGGTGAAATGGGGTTGGGAATTTCGCCCGCGATTACCAAACGTTTGCGTTCGGTCGTTGGGTCGGGGATCGGCACCGCATCGAGCAACGCGCGTGTATATGGGTGCTTAGGTGTGGAATAAAGTGCTTCGGTGGGCCCTTGTTCAACAATGCTGCCCAGATACATCACCGCCACGCGATTGCTAAGATGGTGCACCACGCGCAAATCGTGCGAGATAAATACGTAGCTCAAACCAACTTGCTCTTTTAGATCACTCAGCAAATTAATAATTTGCGCCTGAATCGACACATCAAGCGCACTTACCGCTTCATCCGCGACGATAAGCTCCGGATTCACCGCCAAGGCGCGCGCAATGCCGATGCGCTGGCGTTGCCCGCCGCTGAACGCATGTGGGTAACGCTCCACTGTGTCCGCCGCGAGACCCACGCGTTCTAGCAATGACACCGATTTTTCGCGCGCCTCTTTGCGCGACTTCACCAGCTTATGCACAATCAACACTTCGCGCAGCGTTTGCCCAATGGTCATACGCGGGTTGAGCGACGAATAGGGGTCTTGAAATATGATTTGCGCTTTGCGTCTAAACTTGATCAGTTCTTTTTGACGCTGCTTGGTAATGTCGGTGCCATCAAAGAGCACTTGCCCGGTGGTGGGTTCATGCAGCCTCAGCGCAACCCGCGCAAACGTGCTTTTGCCGCACCCCGACTCGCCCACAAGCCCCAGCACTTCGCCGCGCTCAAGCCGCACGTTCACATCTTTCAAGGCGCGCAGCGTCTGCTTGGCGCGGCCAAATAAGTTGCGCTTCACCACAAAGGTTTTGCTGAGGCCACGCGTTTCAAGAATTGGCGCTTCAGCCATCGTTCACCTCGTTGTCGGTTTTTGCTGCGCTCACTTCACCATACGGATGATGACACGCCACCCAATGGCCGTCTTTAAGCTCGCGCAGCGCCGGATCTTCAGCAATGCATTGCGCGCTAACACGCTCGCATCGGCTCTGAAAACGGCAGCCTTTGGGTAGCGCATCCAAGCGCGGCACCACCCCCGGAATAGTCTTAAGCTTGTGTTTGCTTTGCCGCTGTCGATCGAAAGTTGGCAAGCTTGCAAGCAACCCATGCGTGTAAGGATGCGCGGGCGAAGCAAAGAGCGTGCGCGTCGACGCACGTTCGACCACGCGTCCCGCATACATCACCGCAACATCATCGGCGAACTCGGCCACCACGCCCAAGTCGTGCGTGATCAGCAAAATGCTCATGCCTACTTCTTGTTGTGTTTTACGCAAGAGCTCTAAAATCTGCGCCTGCACGGTCACATCGAGCGCGGTGGTGGGCTCGTCGGCGATCAACACTTTAGGCGTACACGCAAGCGCCATCGCAATCAACACACGCTGCCGCATTCCGCCTGAAAGCTGGTGTGGGTAAGCATGCACGCGCGACTCGGCCGCGGGGATGCTGACTTGTTTCAAGAGTTCGATCGCTCGCGCAAGGGCTTCTTGACGTGACATCTTTTGGTGTACGCGCAGCACCTCGGTGATTTGTGAGCCCACCGAAAGCACGGGGTTCAGCGCGCTCATCGGGTCTTGGAAAATCATCGCCATCTCGCGCCCGCGCACGCTGCACATGTCACGTTCTTTCAGTTTGAGCAGGTCGCGATCCTCAAGCTTAACTTCACCTTCCACCACCGAGCCGATATGTGTGGGAATAAGCCGCATCATCGAAAGTGCTGTCACACTCTTCCCCGAACCCGACTCGCCCACAAGCCCAAGCGTCTTCTTGCTCGCCAGCGTAAAACTCACTCTATCAACCGCGCGCACAGCCTTGCGCTTACCAACGACAAGATTGCCACTGGCGGCGCGAAACTCGGTGCTGAGATGATTCACTTCAAGCATGTTTGACTTAGCTTACCAGCTTAAGGGTGGGTACAATCCATATAACGCACATCAACGCTCGTGTCGGGTTCTTGCTGAAACGCCCCCTTTGGCAGCGCTCGGTTGAGTTCAATATCTTTGAAATTGAACACGGTGTTGATGTCTTCGCTCGGCACCTCTAGCTGAATTTGGGTGGGCATCGCCACGCCTTGCACTTCTTTATGCGAGCCAAGCGGTGCCCGCACCACTTCATAATCATCATAGCTCACATGCCACTGCACCTTGCCATCGGCACTGTGCATCGTCGCTTCGCGCAAGCGCAAGCGCTGCTCGTAAGGCTCACGGTCAACATCCACCTCACGCACATCAAACGCTTGTGTCAGCGTGCGCCCATCCTTGAGCTTGGTTGTGGTTTCATATCCATGTGCACCGCAGCTAGGCGCGCCCTGACCAAGCTCGCCGCGATAAGGCGCATCCCCAAGCAAAATCATCACCATCTCGCTTGCTGTAAAGGGCACCCCAAGCTTGCGCCCTATCTCGCGCTCACAATTTTGTCCATACCGATAACGTTTGCGCCCAATATCAAACATCGCAAACACATCACCGTTGTAAGTTGCCGTCATCACCGGCCCAAACTGGGTCGACACATCGATGCGAATATGATTGGGTGGCTCAACCATCATCATCAACGTGGCGCGCACGCGCCCACCATCACCACGCTGCTCAACGCGCGCCTCGCCCACAAACGACGTCACATAAGCGCGCGTCGATCGGTACGCACTCTCAAGCTTCACGCTTTCCACAAACGGCTTGCTCGGACATCGCGCCCCCCCACACCCTACCAGCATCAAAATCAACAGCAAAGCAAGTACACAAAGCGGAAAGAAAGATTTCTGGAGTGCGCGGGTGCTCCCGCTTTGTCTATCAGATGAACCCATTGACCACATCCAACGCAAGTTGATAACGCCCAAACGGAGGCATGATGTATGCTCCCTGCACGCGATGCTTCACAGCATCAAGCATTTCGCGCGCGATCGCAACGCCTTCTTTGCGACCCAAATCGCTGTTACCCGCGCGCCGCATCCGCTCGCGAATCTCTTCGGGCACTGCCATACCTGGCACTTCATTATGCAAAAATTCCGCATTGCGATAGCTCGCAAGCGGCAAAAGCCCAACCAGCACCGGCACTTTCAACGGCGCCACATCGTTCAAGAACCGATCGAGTACCGCGGGATCATATACCGGCTGCGTCATAATCAGCTCCGCGCCCGCCTGGCATTTCGATTTCAGTCGCGCGATCTCGCGTTGATAATCATGCGCCGCAGGCTCCGCACCCGTTGCACACAAAAACTCAGTCGCGTGATCCATCAGCTTGCCGCCGGGGTCCACGCCGTGGTTCAACTCACGCGCCAAACGCAAAAGGCCAATCGAATCCAAATCATACACCGCCGTGGCATCCGGAAAATCACCCATTTTAGGCGGGTCGCCTGTCACCACCACCAAGTTGCGCACACCAAGCTCGTGTGAACACAACAAATGAGCCACCAACCCCAGCAGGTTGCGATCGCGCGTCGTCACATGCATCAAGGTTGGCATATCAAATTTTTCTTGAATGCGCGTACACAAGGCAAGGTTACCCATGCGCGCTGTCGCGCGCGCGCCATCTGCCACATTGATTACGTCCACCCCGCCATCTTTGAGCAATTTCACGCCCGCCATCGTTCGCTCTAAATCAAGCCCCGCCGGTGGATTCACCTCAACCGACACAATAAACTTATTCGTCGAAAGTTTTGCGCCAAGCACACCTTTTTCATGCGTTGCTTTGACGGTATGATGCGTTTCGATCTCAATGCGCGGCGGGTTGCTCTCGCGCATACCGCCGCCGCTTTCATTTCCTGCAGCGCCCATCATGCGCGCCGCTTGCGCAATCTTGCGCACGTGATCGGGCGTTGTGCCGCAACACCCACCCACGGCATTCACGCCCGCCTTATAAAGGCGCCGCGCATACACCATAAAATACTCAGGCGTCGCAAAATACGCCATGCGCCCTTCGATGCGCTGCGGAATGCCAGCATTGGGCTGCGCAATCAAGGGCAACTTCGCGCCCTGCATCCGCGTCACCATTTCATACACACCCGCCGGCCCCGTGGCGCAATTCACCCCTATTGCTTGCACGCCCAAGTTTTTAAGTTGCTCAGCAATCGCTTCGGGCCCCGTGCCATCGGCCATCGTGCCAAACGCATCAAACGACACCAACGCCAACACGGGGATACGACCCTGCGCCGCCTCTTGCGCTGCTTCAATCGCAAGCTTCAGTTCGCTGGGTTGGCGAAACGTCTCAAGCACAAACGCATCGATGCCTTCATCAGCCAACGCGCGACACTGCTCAAGAAAGGTATTCTTAATCTGCTGTTCTTCCTCAGCATTAAGCGCTTTGATAATCAACCCCGTTGGCCCAACCGATGCTCCCACAAATGCTTCATCGCGCACCACCTCGCGCGCAAGCTTCACCGCGGCTTGATTAATCAGCACGGTCTTGTCGCCCAGTCCGTGCACGTTCAGGCGCAGGCGGTTGGCGCCAAACGTGTTGGTTGTGATGAGATTTGCGCCGGCTTGCAAATAACCACGGTGAATTTCCTGCACCAGTGCCGGGTTCGACAGACACGCTTCTTCAAAGCACTTATTATAAAGCATCCCGCGCTCGTAAAGCTGGGTGCCCACAGCGCCGTCAAAAACCAAAGGTGTGCTCGAAAGCCGATCAAGAAATGCGTTCATGGATGTACTTTTGCTGGATAAACCACGCGAAGCATACTCGAAATGTGCTCGAAGGGTAGTTTCCGTTATGCGTCATGCAAGCGTGATGCTTAGCCCTTCATAGGCCGCAATCGACCCGGCAAACATCTGTTTGGCATGTTTTTCCAATGCCAACACCGCATCGTCGCCGCGATCGGGATCGTGATGAAAAAGCACCAACTGCTTAGCACCTGACAACTTTGCAAGTTCAATGCTTTGAGTATACGTCGAATGTCCCCAGCCCTTTTTATTCGGCCCAACCACGCCGCTGTACTCGTCAGGGGTATACATCGAGTCACAAATCAGCACGTCCGCACCTTTGACAAACTCAACCAGCCCCGGCGCCGGCGTCGCATCCATCTCATTATCAGTGGCGTAAACCACACTTTTGTTTTTGTAGTCGACGCGGTACAAAAACACCCCACCCGGGTGATTGCCCGCAAACGCGCTGATCGTGGCACCATTGTCGAGCGTGATCACTTGCGAAGTATCCATGTCGTGAAACACAAGCGTGCTCGGCAAATCCGCCAGCGTGAGCGGAAAGTTTGCCAGGTTCATCTGCCCCGCAAGCGACGATTCAACTGAGCCCCAAGCCGTGCTCTGTCCATACATATGAATCGTGTGCACTTTGGCAAAAGCCGGTGCAAAAAACGGAAAGCCTTGAATATGGTCCCAGTGCACATGGCTCAAGAACATATGCATCGTCAGCGCCTGCGCGCTTTGTTTCGTCAGCGCATTACCCAGCTCCCGAATACCGGTGCCCGCGTCAAAAATCAAACGCGTATCGCCACACAACACTTCAACACAACTCGTGTTGCCGCCAATCTTCAAGGTCGAGGGCCCAGGCACCGGCACGCTACCGCGCACCCCCCAAAATCGCACCTGCATCGACGAGCTCATGGCCTATACGATACGGTCTGCGTGTCCAACGATCAACAAAGTGTTTTTTTACCCCAACTGATCGGACCCAACATGCGTTTAAGACTCTTTTTTGCCGCATTTCTTTTTTTCCTACTAACCGCGGGTACCTGCGACCCGGTCAACGACGGTTTTGGCGGCCCCTGCTATACCAAATGCGAAGACGGCGGCCCAAACAACGCCGACGCCGGTGGCTGCCGGAAAGTTTGCCCCGTCTAACAAGCCCACCCATCCGTTTCACGACAAGGAAGAATATTTACAGCTAAAGAATAATTTAACCTCTCATCATATCGTATTCTGATAGGTACACTTCTTGCTTCAGTTAGCTCGCAATGTCCTTGCTTACTCCCAAAGCGCCAAACTACTTCCCAGTTTACTGCTCGTTGTTCGCTACTCTGGTTTTGAGTACGGGATGTTCAGTCATCAGCGATCAGCTCGACTCGAACGCATCGGGTCAGCAAACGATCGCTGCACAAGTGACCGAGTTTAGTTTTCCAGAATGTAGGCCCGATCAACGTGCAGTGATCGCTGCAGCGAAGTTATCGTTCAAAGGCACAAACCCGCAATCAACTCCGGTGATTCTTGAAATCATGAATGCTTCGGGGTCCTCCATTCATCAACCCATATCACTCAGTGTCGTTCAGCGCCCAGATCTTTTCGAATACCAAACTCCAACGCTCGATAGTCGCCAGAACGCACTTTCGGGTCGACCGTCTCAAGTTAAGGTGACCTATCCCGACACGTTGGTATTTGATCACGTCGATGCTGCCGAAGGCGATCAGCAATGGATTCGATGCGTGAGCAAAGCAGACCTTGACGCCGACGAAACAAACTCGCCTTTTGTGGATCAATCCAACACCAGTTCGCAAGCCCTTGGCAACGGGTACTACGCCGAGATTGCCGTGCGTTATCCCAATGCATGCGAACCTCACCAACAAGAATACGGTTACATTAATTTTTCTGCGCAGAACGCCCTCAAAGGTTCGCTAAGCATCGACGAGCCTCACACCTGGGCGTACTATGCCAACAGTAAATCGGAAAAAGCGTGGTTCGATCAGATCTTCGACAGTGCTGACAGCACAAAAATTACGAGCGCGCGTGTGGTTGGGCTTCCCCCCGAAAACATTGGCCTGCAGGTGCTGATCATGGCCTTCAGACACAGCGACCTACAAGACTTCACTTACGTGCGGCAAAACCTTTCGATCGGACGCTACTGCATCCCGCCCGTTCAAATCAAAACCCGCCCCACAACCATGACAAGCACAGCGAGTGGCATCACTGTGTCCACACCCATATCGACCCCGACGTCGCAAGCCATACCAACCGTGTCACCAGTGGGCGCGCCAGAGCCTCCCCAACAACCCAATCAAACGTGCCTCAATAGCGGCATACCAATCGCGCCCGATCAACTCTGTATCGAGGCCACGCTCGCATCGCGCGATCCGATCGTCAAAACCTACGCTTTCTTTTCACACGACAAGATCAAATTCCCCGATGGGTTGACCTTAGAAGCCTCAGACAACACCAAGTTCTTCTTTTATATTCCGTCACAAGCCTATATCGGCATCAACCGAACACTCGACAACTACAGCCCCGGGCAACGCTTTTTCCTGATCGCGATCAGATACCCTTATTTTCAACCCAATCCTGGTACTTCGGAACCCTGGGAACTCGTCAACGTTTTCCCTCGAAACTGACCCACTGGATAGCCAGGAGCACGCCAGATTATGCACTAATTTCAATGCCTTATGATTATGGGGTGGCGACTTGAAGTTTTTCTGAATCATGTGATATAATCAAAAGCGTGAGGGTATCACTCCAAAAGCTCGGTGCGACCAAGCCGCAGAAAATCGTCGGTAAGCTTTTAAGCCAGCCACGCCTCGGTTCAGTGATCGTAGTTGAGTTCGCCGACGGCCTTCACGAATACGTGACCACCCCTGTCAAACGCATCCTCAAACAGGCCGAGGGTGAGGTCTATTATATCGAGACCACCAACAGTCGCTATCGCGTCGAAATCTCCGAAGGCGACGACATCGTGCTCGACAACTCCGCCGTACGCTAACCGCCGGTTGCACGCCCCATCCCACGCACCGCGTCGGTCAGCTTGGTGTCACGGTGCTTAGCTTGGCAACCAACGCACTCAGTAGGTTTTTCAAATCGCCAAAATTAGGCGTGCGTTTTTCAAACGTTGTCTCGTCCATATACACAGCGCGGTTGATTTCAATTTGAATGGCATGCTGCTGCTCGACAGGTCTTCCATAAAAACTGGTTGTAAAACCACCTTTATATGGATCGTCGTGTGCGATGCTCAGCCCGGCGCTACGAAAATGCGCATCCACCATATCGATAAGCTTTGCACTGGCAGTGCTGCGACCTTGCGTGCCCGGCACAATATCCGCGCGCCTGACGCCAATGTCTTTGTGACCTGCGCGGCCCACAGACGGCATCGAGTGACCGGCTAAAATCAGCACATATCCAAACACTGCTTTGAGTTCATCGATACGTTGCTGCAACAGTTGATGGTAGGGTCGATAATATGTTTTTACACGGTGTTCAAGTTGTTCAGGGGTGAGGGGTCTGGCGAGCACCACATTGCCATCCGTGCTCGTTCGCCAGATCACACCCCGCGGTTGCCCTGGTTGCGCCATGTGCGCGCCCATCACCGCCAATGGGTCAACATCGCTTTCATTTCGGTTCAAGTCCACCACGTATCGCGAAACGCTGGTTGAAAGCAAGGTTGCCCCGCTTGAGGGGCTATCGGCATACAGCTCATCAACATACAGGTCCGCGTCGCGCTTAAGCGTTTGCGTGTCGATATTAAGTTCGCTGCCAATCTCGCCAGGAACCCACAAACCCGCATGCGGTACTTCCACAATCAACGGACGCGCCACTTGATTGGGTTCTGACAACTCAAGCCACTGCATGTGGCTACTTTACCACACTGGGCCTATTCGGCGATCAGCCATTTGCTCGAGGTACCGAGCAACACAGTCCGTGCGATATCGTCTTTACTAAGCTCCGCGCGTTCGCATTCTTGTGCGCATATCTTTTCAAATGAAACGCCACTGGGTGTGCGCAGCAGCATGTCTTCCCAGGGTTTGGGTAAGTGAAACACATGCAGGGGCACACTGGGTTCGTTATTCACCTTCAGAATTTTATTGGCAAGCGGCTTCGTCGCCGATTCAAGCTCGGCGCTGTTAAGGGAAATCGCCGCATCCCGCATTAACTCGTGGGTGCTTTGCCCAAGCGGCAACGCTTCTTCTTGGCTCACCACGCCACGCACAAACGCCCATTCTCCTTCACCCCAGCGGAAGGCTTCAAGATAGCGATGCCTAAACTGGCGTACCACCGCGTGGAACAACTGCGAGGGACGAATCACGCCTTGACCCACCAATGCGTCACCCATGCGCCCGCCATAATGCGGCAGCACGTCAAGCGCGAGCCCCAGTTGTTGTTGATCACACACGCCCGTATCGACCAAAAATTGACCGAACATTTCTTTGGGATCGGTCGACGCCACAAACTCAGGTCGCCCATCAACAAAATAGATCTTCTTGCGGCGCGCCTGGTGATGCAAATAAAGCATGCCTGTTTCGCGGCCAATCGCGAGCTTGTGCGCGATTTCAAACAGCTTGCCATAGTCAATGCCGCCACGTTCATGCGACTGCGTCAAAATAATTTCGTCATTCCAATGCAGTGCGGGCGAAGTGACAAAACGCGCAAGCTCACTAATCTTTTCAGCGGGCTGAGGCGGCGCGTCGTTCACAGAAATAGGCGTGCGTCCATTCACGTGACCGGTCGTGATAAGCTGAACCAGCTCCGGAAAGTTAACTTCAATAAAAGGCGAGGTCGCGCTAAGTTGCAAACGATAACCTGGCGAGCCGTAAACAGACACGTCGGTGGGCGACGGAATCGTTTGCGTACGATTGACTTCGCTCGACTCAAATTGCACAAGCCACGTTGGGCGCGTGTTTCGCTTGCGATGAGGCTCTTGGTCTTGCCCAACCGTAATCAGTTCAAGGCGCTCTAGCAGGCGCGTCAGAGCGTGCGCGCTCTCGGCCTTGGGGTCGCGCGTACGTAAGCTGATCTCAAGCGCCTTGGCATATTCCCCAGCGCTTGGACGTTGCTCGGGGTCGTGCGTGAGGCCGGCCTTGATTAACGACTTAACATCCTTAGGGATCGTGCGCGAGGTGTTCTCGAGCGCGCTAATGTCCGCATTACGAATGCGCAGCAGCACTTCGATATCATCACCCCCATTGAACAAGGGTCGCCCCAGAAGCATTTCCGCCAGCACGATGGAAAGGGTGAACACGTCGCTCTTGGGGGTCAGCGGCAAACCCATCACCTGCTCAGGTGACATATACCCAGGCTTACCGCGCACTTTGCCAGCGCCGGTATAGCGATCGGCGCTGTTGAGGCGGATAATGCCAAAATCGCTCAGTTTGATGCGCCCGTCGCGTGAGAGCAGGATATTGGCCGGGCTCACGTCGCGGTGAATCAACCCCAAATGTTTGCCATCGTCGTCGCAGGCCTCGTGCAAATAGCTCAACGCGTCGGCAGTCTGCTTGGCAATGAACAGAGCGCTTTCCAGTGGCACTGTTTCGCGCCGCGAATGCACCGTGCGCAAAAGCTTGTTGACCTGCGTGCCGTCGACAAACTCCATCGCCAAATACAGGTGACCTTGTTCCTCACCAAAATCGAACACCTGCACAATCGACGGGTGCTCTAAGCGCGCGGCTGTGCGTGCTTCTTCGATAAAAAGCGATACGAATTCATTGTCTTGCGCATACTGTGGCAGAATCTGCTTAAGCGCCACGCGTTTAGCAAAGCCGTAGGGTCCTTTGCGCTTGGCAAGATAAACCTCGGCCATGCCACCCGTGGCTATGCGTCGCTCAATTTCGTATGCGCCTATCTTTGTGAGCGCCAAATTCTAGACTCCCCTCTAAGTCCCTTATACGCCCGAACCCTTATTCAAGATACAGTTCGGCATTCAATTTAAACGTCATCAAATCCGATTACTTGAGCGTTTTGTATTGAAAAAACACGTAACTGAGCGCGAAGTGTCCCTTTTGACGCCAAATGGCCAAAAGGGCACCTATCGCGTTTTACAAAAAGCTGGTCTTTGAAAATGACTGTACGGTAGAATCTTAAAACCTACCGTGAATCCAGAGCAAGCCGGACAATCCCTAGCTAAAAAAACGAAAAGTTTTCGTCGCGATGAATACCTTGGCCGCGTCATCGCGGGTCGTTATCGCCTAGAAACCCAACTGGGCGAGGGCGGAATGGGCGTTGTTTATCGCGCGCGTCACGTGCTGATCGATCGCACGGTGGCCGTGAAACTCATTCGTCCTGACTTGCGCAGTGAAACACATTTGCGCGCCTGGATGCTGCGTGAAGCCCGCGCTGCCAACCGCGTCGATCACGCGCATATCGTCGACATTCACGACGTAGGCGAAACCGAAGAGGGCGATCTGTATCTGGTGATGGAATACCTGGTCGGCACGTCGCTTGCGAGCGAGTGTGGCAAGGGTCCGATGCCGATTTCTCGCGCCGTCGACATTCTCGAGCAAATGTGCGCAGCGCTTGCGCGTGCCCACGATCTTGGCGTGGTGCATCGTGATCTAAAAAGCGACAACATCATGCTCACCGATCGTGGCGGTCGTCGCGACTTTGTTAAGATTCTCGACTTTGGTTTGGCCGGGCTCGCCCGCGAAGCGCGTCTTGCTCCCAAGGGCGCCGTTTTTGGCACGCCCGAATACATGTCGCCCGAACAAGCACGTGGCGAAGATGCCAACGCACTGAGTGATCTCTATTCGCTCGGCATCTTGTTTTACGAAATGCTCACCGGGCAGCTACCTTTCCGTTCGGGCGATCGCGAAACCTTGCTTGAAATGCAGCGCAGCGCACCATCTCCCAAACCGCGAGCCATTCGCGCCGACATCCCCGAAACGGCCGAAGGCATTATTCTTAAACTGCTCGAGAAAGACCCGCGTCGCCGCTTTCGTGACGGCCATCATCTTCAAGAAGAGCTCAAAGCATTTCAGCGTCAGTTGCCTTCAACCGCCGCATGGGAAGGCAAGCTCAGCGAGGTGCCAACCCCACCTTCGCCGCCCCCGGTGCGCACGCCCGATGTGGTTATTTGGAGCAAACAAGCGTCGCACTATGCACGCATGCTCGCGCGCTCATATCCCAACGGCCAAGCGCCAGTCAACGTGCAACAAGCCAGCGAACGCCTTTGGCAACTGGCCGCCAGTGCATCGCGTCTTGAGGGCGAGTTATCAAGTCACGCGCGCAAACTCGACGCCGTTGAGCGCCGTGGTCGTGCCCTCAGAGCTGAAATTGGTCGCCGCGTTGAAGATTTAGCGCAAGAGGAATCACGCGCCTTACGCGAAGCCGCGACCGAACGCGAACGTGAAGCACGCCTGCGCGCCTCAGTCGAAGAGGCCGAAAAAGTTTACGAGGCCGCTGAACGCAAAGCCACACAGCTCGATCAGCAAGGCAGCACCGATTTACCCACCATTCGCGTTGTGTTCGAGCAGCGCGGCGCTGCGCGCGCCAACGTGCAGGCGCTGCGCCAAGTGTGCGAAGATTATGAATCGCGTGCGCGTCGCCGTGAAAGTCACGCGCGCAGCCTGCGCCAGCAAATCGACGATTTGCGCCAACAGCTGCAGCGTTACAGCGAAGCACTTGAAAGTGATTTGGCGCTCGGTCGCGAAAAGATCGCCTCACGTGTGCAAGAAGCCTTGCAGTTTGAAAGTGGTTTCGCTGAGGGTGCCAAGGTGCTTTTCGAGCATCTGCGCGAACGGCCCGAATGCCGCGATTTGCTCAAAGAGCTCACCGACGAAAACAACAAAAACAAGCCAATGTCGGAAGTGGCGCCCGCGCGTGCAGCGCAATAATCGCCCGGTTGCCCTACAAACGCACGACACACTGGCAGCCTGAGAAAACTTGGCTATAGTAGCCTCGGTTTGCCCATTGGCAGTAAGGTGTATGGCCGAATGGCGGAATTGGCAGACGCGCCGGATTCAAAATCCGGTGCCCGCAAGGGCGTGTCGGTTCGACCCCGACTTCGGCTACTAATAGTTGGTGACATGCACTTTAGTGCGTGTCACCAAATCAAGTGGGTGACATAAACCTCACCAAAATAAAGGAGTCCAAACCATGGCCAAGCTAGAGAGCTTTCTGAAAGAAAACAAAATCGACACACGCAGAGTGGTCGCTGCATCCAAAGCGGTCGAGCGTTTTACCCGTGAAGACTACGCGCTCAAGCTCGCCAAGCGCCGCGCCAAAGCCGGTGATGCAAGCGATGCCGACAAAGAAAAAGCGGCTGGCAAGCCCCATTCAGGCAAACCCGTTTCAGCGCCAGCGATTCAGCGAGCGTTGGCCGGTAAACCTGTCAGTGGCGCCACCAAAACCCGTATTTTGCGCGCTGTGAATCGGGTGCTTGAGCAAAAGAAAAAAGCGGCTGTTGACTTACGTGCCCTTTGGTAAGTAATCTGAGGGCTCTGGGTTAAATAATGACAACCAACCGCAGCAAGCTCTCAAACGAAGACATCCAAAGTGCTCTCAAAGGGTTGCCCAAATGGGCATATGCCAATGGTGTATTATCGCGCCAAGTGCACCTGACATCCTACAGACAAGGCTCGCTCTGGCTCGCGCATATTGTCGACGCCGCCGAGCAGCACGATCATCATCCCGACATGACCTTGACCTACAGCGAGCTCGACATTCGCTTGTCAACGCATGACGCGGGTGGTGTGACGCAGCTTGATTTTCAGATGGCAGCTTTCATCGATGAAATCATCGACGACGAAACCACCATCAAACAAATCACCATCCCTTAGCGCTACCCGCCTTGTGAAAACGAGGTGACGTTGTGGCTCCTCACTTGCAGGCGCTAACGCGCATGCTACATTTTAACCGTCAGGGCGCAATTAGTTTCTTACTTGTATAACCAAACGCTCGCCCTTGCGTTTGACTTAGCTTAGATATGCACAAAAAGTGTAATTTACTAATCGTATCCATATGTTGTAGCCTTTATGCATGTATTTCACACGATGCATTGAGTAGCGATTCCTCGGCCGACGAGGCGCCTCTGCTTTCTGACAATCAATGTCAGCGTTACCGCTTCGAGGCAGACATTAACGAGCGAGCTACCGATGCAGATTTCTGCAGCGCGCAAGCGTATACGTGCAGCAGCTTCATGAAGTCATCGCAGAGTGCAGATCGCTGTGGCATTCAGTATAACGAATGTCTAACGGCCACCGTTGCTGACTCGGCACGGCCTTATTTTCTTTACCCTCAAGCGCTCTACTACATCGATGGTGGCAAGTTCGTTGCGACCTCCTCCGACGCGACAATTTACTACGCAAAGCACGGTATGGATTTGGGCGATGGGTACGCCATCTCCATGGCGAGCGGTAACGGCGTAAACTTTGCCACCAAGATCGTTGTCGATGTGAACGGAAATCGTTACGCCCACGCGTGGTTACCTAGCATCGAGAACAATCGGCGATATGAGTTGACAAGTCTGCTCGAATTCCAACAGGGGGATATCGCTGCACTTGGTGTTACCCCACGTTTAGCGGAAAACAGAACCGACAATCTATTAACAACGGTAAAAGAAGCGGGCAATCCACATCAGCTTGGTGACGCGCTCTGGCAACTTCGCGGAAACATTGCCGTGAAGAGATTCTACCAAGGCGATAAACTGCGTATCGTTCATTCGCCGCAGCTGGTTAGGTTCGCTTCACTAAAAAGCGGGCGTTCCAGTTCAGATGTCTTTCATATTACCACAGTGAATATAGACGACACGTCGCGCAACAGTTTTGGTCCATCCAATGGCACTTTTTATCCGCCACCAACAATGCCTATCGCATGGCAGCCCCTCCCGCCCAAGGACATTTTGCAGACACCAGTCATAAGTGGTTCCAGTGATCGTTGGAGCGGTTTGGTGGAACTACCCGTGCCTGGAAATCAACCTATTCAAGAGAATCACGCACTCAGCTACGACTCGCGTCTTTGTCGTATCAAGGATACAAATACGATCATTGCGGAGATTTATGCTTGCGGCGAGTTACTGCGACCGGAGCACATGGTTACGCCGCTGGTTCGAGATCTCGCGCTCAATATCGATCAGCTGGCCGGTCAAAATACGACAAGAGTATGTCCAGAAGGTTACCAAGCGTTTAACCGACACAATATTCACTAGCGCGGCATATAATGCTTAGGGTGCTAGTTCCACCTTAACTTGAGCGTGGATAAGGTCGTGTTTGACAGCCTCGCTGAATAGATGATCGATCGCGCGCAGCACATCCTGCGCAAAAGCAGCTGTGTCGCGGTTGGCGTACATGTCTAAATAACGCTCCAGGTTCTGGCGGCTCAACGTGAGTGCTTCGCGCGTTTGTTCTGCCAGCATTTCGTCGATAACTTGGTGCTTATTCGTCATCGCCCAAGCGATGCTTTCTCCCAACAGCTTCGAGACCGCGGCCATATGCGCTTGCCCAAGTTGACGGTTGATGACGTTAACACCAAGAGGCAGCGGCATGCCGGTCTTACGAAGCCACGCTTCGCCGATATCTAAAATGCAATGCGTATTATAACTATCAAAAAGCAGGCGCCCTTCGTGAATCAGTAACGCCGCATCGACGTCACCCTTTTTGAGCGCATCAAACACTTTAGAAAAAGGCGTAATTGGCACAATTTTAGCTTGAAAGTTGCCAATTAACAGACGCAACACAAGATACGCCGTAGTGCGCATGCCCGGCACCGCGATAACGCATTTCTTGAGCATCTCGAGGTCCATTGGCGCGTTGCTGACGACCACGGGTCCGTAGCCACGCCCCACACTCGCTCCGTGCGGTAAGAGCATATAGTCCTGCGTCAAATACGCATATTGATGCAGCGACACCGCGCACACGTCGGGCGCTTCAAAGCCCTTATTTTTTGCGCTCAGCGCGGCAAGCTGATTGAGTGCTTCGGTATCGGCCTGGTGATGTTCAAACACATAGTCGCCCGAGGGCACATAGCCTTTCTTGAGCGCCCAAAACATGAACGCATCGTCCGAATCGGGGCTGTAGTAAAGCTTAATGGTTTTCATCACTCACCGGCAATGATCATGGAGCTCACCCGGAAAGTGGGCACGGCGACGGAGCTACGAAAATCAAGGTCGCTCGCCACAGCATCAATGCGCTGCCAAAAGTCACTAAAATTGAGCGAGATGGTGACCTCAGACACAGGAAACTTAAACTCACCACGTTCCACCCAAAAACCCGATGCCCCTCGACTAAAATCGCCCGTCACCGCATTGAAGCCAAAGCCCATCGTGTCCGTGACGTAAAATGCGCGGTCGGTCTTTTTAAGCAACTCGTCGCGTGTAATATTGCCCGGTTGCAAAATAAAGTTGGTCGTTGACACACCCACACTGCCAGCGCCACCGCGCGATGCGCTTGCGGTGCTCTTCTTGTTGAGTTTGCGCGCGCTGTAGCTATCGAGCAAGAAGGTCTTCAACACCCCTTTATCGACCACCACATTACGGCGCGACAAGAGCCCCTCGCCATCGAAAGGTCGTGAACCAGGTGCACGAGGCAAAAGTGGGTCATCGATGATGTTGACGAGTGCACTGGCAATTTTTGCGCCTTCGCGTTCGGCAAGGTAACTTGATTTACGCCAAACCGCCCCGCCACTGATGCAGCTTGCGAACAAACCAAGCAAACCGCGTCCGGCGTCAGGGTCAAAAATCACCGCGACTTCTTGCGACGGGATTTTACGCGGCCCAAGCCGCTCCAAAACTTTTTGTGCTGCTTCTTTGCCAACGTCGACTTCATCGCGCAGATGCCTTAGATGCCGTTCAGCGGTCCACGCCACATCGCGTCGTTTCTTGCCATCGGCATCGTCGACAACCGGCTGCACACTTAGCGACGCATAGGTGCCTTGATATGTACCTTCAAAACCGCCCGTTGTCACCAGCGCCGAAGCGCCCTCAACGCGCGAGAAGCTAGCGCCTTCGCTGTTTTTGATGCGCGCATCCGCGTCAAACGCCGCTTTTTCACCCCGTTTGGCGCGTTCGATGGCTTGCGCGGCATCCACGTCCGCAAGACTTGGATCGTACAAATCAAGGTCTTCAATTTCATCTTGCGAAGCCAATAAGCTCGCTTCGGGCGGCGCCGCAAAAGGATCGGGCTCGGCAAGCTTCACCAGCTCGAGCGCATCATCAACCAAACGACGAATGCCCGCGTCCGATAGATCGCTTGTTGCGGTAAGCGCAACGCGCTCGTTTTTGATGACCCTGAGCCCCGCTGATAGCGATCCCGCTTCTTCAACCAACTCGGGTTCTTGCAGGCGCACTTTGGTCGACAAATGCTGACTTTGACGCACCGCCACTTCGGCAACATCGGCGCCTTTGTTGTGCGCCATGCTCGCAATTTGTTGCCCCAATACTAAAAGTCGTTCGCTGTCGATGGTCATAAATTAGCCAAGTTGTGTTCCGCCCACGGTCATCGAGCTTATTTTTATGGTCGGGCAACCCACACCTACGGGCACCGATTGACCTTGTTTACCACATGTCCACATGCCATCGGACAGCTCAAAATCAGCGCCCAACATACTGACGCGTCGCATCACTTCAGGGCCATTGCCGATCAGATTAACATCTTTAAGCGGTGCGGTGATCTTGCCGTTTTCGATCAGATAACTTTCTGTCAACGAGAAGACAAAGTCGCCATTGGAAATATCAACTTGCCCACCGCCAAAACGTTTGGCGTACACGCCGCGTTCAACACTGCGCACGATGTCTTCGGGGTTATCTTTGCCGGCAAGTAGCAGCGTATTGGTCATGCGTGGCATGGGGTGCGAGCGAAAACTTTCACGTCGCCCGTGGCCATTGGGTTGCACCTTAAAATGTTTGGCCGATTGTTTGTCGTGCATGTACTGCTTGAGCACGCCCTGTTCGATTAGCACGACGCTGCTTGGCACTTGGCCTTCATCGTCGACGTTGATGCTGCCGCGCGAACTCGCAAAGGTGGCATCATCAACCACGGTGCACAGTTCGCTCGCTACGTTGTGGCCAATCTGATCGGTGTAGTTGCTGGTGCGCTTGCGATTAAAATCTGCCTCAAGCCCATGGCCCACCGCCTCATGCAGCAAGATGCCGCTATCGCCGGGTGCCAATATCACAGGCAACTCGCCCGCCGGTGCCTCGCGAGCATCGAGCATTCTAAGTGCATGTTCGGCCGCTTGTTTGCCATGCCACTCGGGTGACTTGTCATCGAAATAACTCAGATCCATGCGCCCGCCGCCCCCCGATGAACCCGACTGGCGTTTGCCTTGATGTTCAGCGATGGCGCGCACCCCGATACGCATCAGCGGTTGCACGTCACTCACCCATGCACCATCGCTCGTTGCGATCAATACCTCGCGGTACTCTTCACTGAGCGACGCTTCAACGCGCACAATGCGGCCATCAACCGCGCGCGCGGCTTTATCCGCACGTTCAAGCAATGCGCGTTTGTCGACGCCGGGCACATCGATCACTTGACCTCGCAGTGAATAACGATCGGGTGTCGACAATATCTGGAGCGCAACAGGTGCCGTCGCCTGACCACTTTGCGCAATTTGCGCGGCCGTGATTGCAGCCCGCTTGAGCGAGGCGTGGTCAAGGTCTTCTACGTACGCATAACCGGTAGCGTCGCCGCGCACTACGCGCACCCCAAGGCCAAGCGTGACCGAACGACCCAGTGTTTTAAGGATGCCCTCATCCCAAACAAAACTGCCACCGATGGCGTATTCAAAATAAAGGTCGGCATATTCGCCGCCTTTTGAAAGGGCCAGAGCCAAAAGCTCTTGAGCAAGCTTGGGGTCGATGGGACTCGCGCCTTTTTCGTGAAAAGGCGCGCGATATTGATATGCCACGCTATCAGTTTAATCACTGAAACTCAGAACGCCAAGGACTATCTGCCTGGCGATGAAACCCCTCATGCGCCGTGGCGTCACGCCATGTTCTTATCGCTTTTAGGCCCTTTCGTGCGGTGCTACTCGCAAACGATTGTATCATGACTTGGGCTGTTGACAGCATCGCTAATTCCCACTAACTTTGCCGCGTCGAAGAGCATTTTCGATGGGAGAGATGGCCGAGTGGTCGAAGGCAGTCGCTTGCTAAGCGACCGTGGGCCTAAAAAGCCTACCGAGGGTTCGAATCCCTCTCTCTCCGCTAAAACGGGGGGACGCGTACCTCCGGTACGTGTCCCCAGATGTCGCCAGAGTGCAAAGCACTCGGCCTATTGAACGACAACCGAACGGAATTGACATACCGTGCAAAACCACTATAGTTTGGCCGGCTTGCAACCGTAGCTCAGCTGGATAGAGCATCGGTCTACGGAACCGAGGGTCGGAGGTTCGAATCCTCCCGGTTGCGCCAGTTTTATTGCGTTGTTCGGTGTTTGATCGACGGTCCAAGTTTTCGCGATGATGCGTTTGATTGCGTTTGAGCGCGCGCTCCCGCGTCCATGTGAATGACTGAGTATCGAGGGTGCCCTGAGTAAGAGCTTCGTTACACCAGATCGCGGTAACTCGATACCAGTGATATGTCGGCGCTGCCTTCTTCTTCGTCTGGGCCATCATCGCTTGTACTCATGATGGTATGCACTTCATCCAACGCGACTCATCGGCGAGTGACGCGCCAACGTGTAGACCAGATGTTTATCGCCGAAATCATGTTAGGATTGCCTCATGCAAGTAGCAAGCGACGAAGATTGGATGCGTCTAGCGCTCGACGAGGCCAGACTCGCCGCACAAAAAGGCGAAGTGCCAGTTGGTGCGGTCGTTGTGCACGGCGGCGTGGTGATCGGCCGGGGCCATAATCTGCGCGAAACGTTACAGGATCCTACCTTGCACGCTGAGACGATTGCCTTACGCGAGGCGGCGCAGTCCCTAGGCAGTTGGCGCCTAGAAGACACGACGCTTTACGTCACACTTGAACCATGCGCGATGTGCGCCGGCGCCCTGGTGCTCAGCCGCGTGCCGCGGGTTGTATATGGCTGTGATGATCCCAAGGCAGGAGCCGTCAAAACGCTTTACACAATTGGCAGCGACGAGCGTCTAAATCATCGCTTCGAGCTCGTGGCCGGCGTGCTCTCGCAGGAATGCGCCACCATGCTGAGTGCATTTTTTGCGAATATTCGTGCTAGCAAAAGAACGCGCTAAAGCATCATCAACCCCTCGAATGGCCGCGGCGCATCATGGTTGGTGTCATAGGTCGTGATGACTCGCAACCCGCGCGGCCCAAGCGGCCCAAGCGTACGCAAATGCCAGTCTGTGGGGCCGCTAAGGCTCCGAGGTGACTCGCACGAAAGTGCATGTCACCTGACTTAGGTTTGACAGATGAGCCTGCTTTGCTAGTTTGGGCCTCGGAGAGCTGGCCGAGTGGTCGAAGGCGCTTGATTCGAAATCAAGTGTGCCCGTGAGGGTACCATGGGTTCGAATCCCATGCTCTCCGCTAGCCGGTGACATGCACTGTGGTGCGTGTCACCTCCGTTTAGGAGAGATGACCGAGCGGTCGAAGGTGCACGACTGGAAATCGTGTGTGCCCCAAAAGGGTACCGAGGGTTCGAATCCCTCTCTCTCCGCCAGATGCGCTGGATCGTTATCACAATGGTCGGCTTCGTCAGCACGTGCACACGTGTGGATCAGAACAACTTGCTTGAAACGGCAGTTTACGATGTAGGTGTGGAGTGGCTGCGCAGCTGCCCAAGCGATGCGCCGCGTTATGCGGCCAAATATCCTGATGGCTGTTACCTTGAGAGATCAGCCCACATCAGAAAGTGCGACACCTTCGCCACATTTTTCCAGACCCACGAGATACCTGTCCTCAAGACAGTGATTGCGCGCGCCGAGCAGGATTATCTTTCCAGCTTAGGTGGTGTTGCAGGTCCCCCCAAGGACCTTTTCCTCAGTGGCCTGATCGATATCGAACACCAAATCATGTATTCGATCTTGCCGCGTCAGATCGATCCGCGCAGCGCATTCTTTCAAAACGTCGGTCGCCATTCAGGACTGCACTTGGACTGGAACGCGGAACCTGAGGAAGTCTACCGCGATCGTTTATCGTTTCGCGTGTTGCTTCACAAAGGCGAGTGCGAGCCAACCGACGGCGCATCAAATGCCGCGAACCCTTTTATGACGGGTTCTGAACGTGACCGTTTTGACGAAGCGACGCGTGCTTTCGTTTGGCGATTTTATGAACGCGTTTTTGATCGATTGATCGAACAAATCAAAGAGCTTTGCGGTGGCGATGTCGCGATTTCCTATGATCGCTCAGCAACCTAGGACCGCCGCCTCACGACCACCACCACCGCACGCTTCTTTATATGCTATTTGCGCGGACCTTTTCCGCGTCCCTTACCTGGTTTGGCCTCATCGGACGACTTGTCTTTATCCTTGTCGTCATCGTGATGATCGTCATCGTGATGATCGTGGCCTTTGCCGCACGCATGCCCTTCACCGCAGGCATGTCCGTCGCCACATGCGTGTCCCTCGCCACATGCATGTCCCTCGTGTTCGCACTTACCTTTGTGCTCACACTTATCTTTACAAGGACATTCGCCTTTTTTTGCTAAACCAGGCGGCATACCGTGAGGATGTTCGGGGTGACCTTCACCATGTTCACATGCATGCCCTGGGCAGGTCGGCGCAGCGGGTGGAGTCTGTTCGGTTTGAGTAACGGGTGCGGGTGCCGGTGCAGCGGGTGCCGGCGTGGTCGCAACGGGTGGCGCCGCAGGCGGTGTTGTCGATGGTGACTGTGTTGTTACCGTTCCTCCACATGCGGTGACTGCGAAAACAAACAACAGAGTAAGCATTTTGTGCGACTTGAGTGCGCGGATGCGTTTAGCTTGATGTGCTGACATAGACCCTCCGTAACGATGCGTTACACGAGCAGGGTACATTAAATAGGAAGGCCCTGCCACCCCTCAAACACCACTACCGTTGCTCCCTTCCGGGCCTGGCGGGGTTTGCGGGTCGAGGTCGGCAAGGCCACAACACGTTACGAGCGATGATGTAAATCACATTCGCTAAACGGCAAGCTTTTTTTCGTCTTGCACGTCTTTGCTCAACTGCGCCATCAGGTCGCTCACGCTGTGCGCGGGTTGAAAGCCAAGATATTTAACCGCATTTTGCACATCAAACGCGCTATGCCGCATGCGCAGCATATGATCCCTCAATGCCGCCCCCGTAGGCTTTCGACGAAAAACTGCCATCCAATCGGAGCCGGTTTGCGGTGGCTGCCAGCCGAGCGCCTGACTAAGCGCGCTAAAAAAGTCGACTGCTCGCAGTGGTTCGCCATCGGTCACATAAAACGCGCGCCCGCCGACATCAAACGCCTTGAGCGCAAGCGTTGTGGCTTCAACAAGGTGATCGATATGCGTTGTCGCGAGCAACGTTTCGCCGCGCCTCGGTAAAAAAATACCCCGTTGCATTGCCTCACCACGAAGCCCCTCAAGCCACGGCGCATGCAGCCCCCAAACTTGCGCCGGTCTAAGTGCAACCACCTCGGTGTCGTCGTTACTAAGCGTCAGGGCAATGTCTTCAGCCAACGCTTTGCTGCGCACGAACTCATCGAGCAGGTTACTGGGCTTACGGCGTTCATCCCAATGTATGCGATCGCAGTTGGCAAGTGTCACATCCGCGCACGACATCACCACCACACGCGCCGCACCCGCGTGTTGCGCGGCTCTGATCACATTTTCGCCGCCCGCGATCAACGTTTGCCGGGTCGCTTCGATCGGCTCGTGCCCCGCGCTCCCTGCACAATGGATCACGGCCTCCACGCCCCGCATTGCCTGCGCCAAATGCGCCGGATCGCTCAAATCACCCCAAACAACCGTATCGATGTGTCCAAGGTCACCGCCGTGCCGCGAGGATTCGCGCACCAGACCTCGAATCTGATAACCGTCACGCTTGAATCGAGCCGCCAAAGCCCGCCCAACATAACCATTCGCACCCGTCAAAAAGAGTTCAGCCATTTTTGGGTTTATTTTAGCAGGTTTAGCCCAAGCCGGACTGGCTTAATCGGACAAGCTTGCTAATCTATGCACCGATCCCATGGGCTGGTTTGCACGAAACAAGGTTGAGGCCGACGCCTCGCAGAAACGCACTTTAGGCGAGGGTGTTTTTCGCCGCTGTGATAGCTGCGGGCAAACCATGCTTGCCGAAGAGTTCACCAACAACTACGAAGTGTGCCCCAATTGTGGGCATCATTATCATCTCAGCGCCGAGGCCTGGATTGATCTCTTGCTCGACCCGGGTTCGTGGGTGGAGCTCGACACGCAATTGGTCGCCAAAGACCCGCTCAATTTTAAAGATTCTAAGCGCTATCCAGAGCGCATCAAAGCAACCCAAAAGAAAACGGGCCTGCTTGACGCGATGTCGGTTGGCAAAGCCGCGATCGACGGTCGGCCACTGCAGTTTGGTTGTTTTCGTTTTTCGTTTATGGGCGGCTCGATGGGCTCCGTCGTTGGCGAAAAAATCACACGCATGTTCGAGCGCGCCGCGGAACTGCGTCAACCCGCCGTGCTGCTTTCAGCATCCGGCGGCGCGCGCATGCAAGAAGGCGCACTTTCACTGATGCAAATGGCAAAAACAGTCTCGGCGCTTCGAAAAATGCGCGAAGCGCGAGCGCCCTTCATTAGTGTGATGCTAAACCCAACCACCGGTGGCGTTGCGGCGAGCTATTGCTTTTTGGGTGATGTCAACATCGCCGAGCCCAAAGCACTGATTGGTTTTGCAGGCCCGCGCGTGATTGAAAACACCATTCGCCAAAAACTTCCGGAGGGCTTTCAAACCGCCGAGTTCTTGCTTGATCATGGTATGGTTGACGTGATCGTGGCACGCAACGAAATGCGTGCGACCATTGCGCGGTTACTAAATCACCTTGTCTGAACAGGCTTTACGCGCTCAAAACACGTGGCATCCGGCCAGGGCTTGAAAGCGTCAGCAAATATCTCGCCCTGCGCGATAACCCTCAGCATGCTGTGCCCACCGTGCACGTTGCGGGCACCAATGGCAAGGGCAGCACGGCAGCCATGCTTGCCAGCGTTTTGAAGCACGCCGGCTATCGTGTTGGCCTTTATACGTCGCCTCATTTGCTTCGCTTTGCCGAACGCATTCAAATCAATGGCGAGCCGCTCAACGACACTGAAGTTGATCAACGCATAAGCGATACGTTAACAACAAGCCGCAGGCACAATGTGCAGCTCACTTTTTTTGAAGTGTGTACGGTGGTCGCTTACGAGGCCTTTCGCGATCACGCCTGCCATATCGCAGTGATCGAAGTCGGCTTAGGCGGTCGCTTTGATGCAACCAATGTTATCACGCCCAAAGTATCTGTCATCACCTCGATCGATCTCGATCATACGCACGTGCTCGGTCACGATCTAGCAGCGATTGCCCAAGAAAAAGCGGGCATTATCAAGCGCCACGTGCCCGTGGTGGTGGGTGAACAAAAACAACCCGCTCGCACTGTGATAGAAAACACTGCTCACGAACACGAAGCACCTTGTTATGAACTAGGTCGTGATTTTCACTACCAGTCTCATGCCGACGAATTAAGCATCGTTTTCGCACAAAAGCGCTTCGATCATCTTGTGTTGGGTTTGCGTGGTGAGCACCAGCGCAGAAACGCCGCGTGTGCGGTCGCCGCGCTGACGATGCTAGAAGAACGCGGCTTTCTAATTGGCGACGATGCGCTGCGTCGTGGACTCGAGAATGTGCGCTGGCCAGGTCGCTGCGACCTCGTCGGCGAGAACCCTACATGGTTTCTTGACGCCGCGCATAACGCAGCAGGCGTGAGCGTGCTTGCACATGAACTAAAAAACATGCCGCGCACAGGCAAACGAGTTCTAATGTTCTCAGCAATGAAAGACAAAGCCGCTGACACGATGTTAGCCCTGCTGCGCCCATTGGTGGATGAGATCATCGTTGTTCAACTCGATAATGAGCGCGCCATTGACGCAAAGATCCTAGCCAAGGCCGCCCGAGCAACCTTCGCGGCAAGCCCTTTGCACGCCATCAACATGGCAAGAGAACTTGCCACCCAAGATGCTCAAATTATAGTGTGCGGCTCGATCTTCTTGTTGTCGCAGGTTTACGCACACGCGCTGGGCTACGACACCGATCCGCCTATCTTGCTCTAACGATGAGTACGCAGGAAAAGAAAGGAGCCGCGTTTGAAAGGGGACGCAAAGCGAGCGAATTCGCGAAGCGCCAGCGGAGCGCTTAGCGAGCGAGTCCCCTTTCAAACGCGGCTTTTAAACCGAGGGTGCAGGGTTGATCATGACGCGATTGCGGCCTTCGCGTTTTGCGCGATACAGCGCTTCGTCAGCGAGCGCAATAATATCATTCACAGCGTGCACGCGTGAATCGGGCATTGCCGCGACACCGCAGCTGATCGTGACGGGAATGACCTTGTCTTCGAACTTAAATTCCGTCTTTTCAATAATACTGCGAATGCGTTCAGCAAAGGCTTGCGTCTTATAAATATCAAGACCGCGGCAAATCAACGCGAACTCTTCACCGCCATAACGTGCGGCGATATCTTCTTTACGAATCGAAAACTGCACACGTTGTGCCAGCGTCGAAAGCACCGCATCACCACCAAGGTGGCCATAGGTGTCGTTGATCTTTTTGAAGAAATCAATATCAAACAAAATCAGCGAAAGCATCGAACCATGTCGAAGCGAAAACGCTACCTCGGTCTGCAAGCGACCTTCAAAATAGCGCTTGTTGTAAATCTTCGTGAGACCATCGCGCAGCGCCGCTTCAAACATGTTCTGATGAAACTGCTCTTCAACCTGATCATGCAGGGTGAACTTCAAGATGGTCGTTTCGCCCACTTCAATTTTATCGCCGTCTTTGAGGGGCTGATTGGCAACCTTTTCACCGTTCACAAACGTGCCATTGGTTGAACCAAGGTCGCTCACAAAAACATCGCCACCTTTAACAGCCACCATCGCATGTTTACGCGACACGCCGTCATCAAGCACACGTACCTCGGCATTTTGAGCGCGACCAATAATCACTTGATCAGACACCCGGTACATTTCACCGACATTCTCGCCGGCGATAACAATTAAGTATGCGCGAAGTTGTCCTTGATCTTTAGCTGCCGATTGGATGTCTTCGACGCGCATGGCGACCATCGTGCCGCCTTCAGTCTCTTCATCAAACTCGTTGTTATCAGCCATATCGAGCCTTCAAAATTACTACGGTTCCCACCATTATTGTCAATTTTCGGCAAGATGGGCCAGCGAAAGATCTGCATGCGCCATTTTTTCTGCTCTGTGATAAAGTGCCCCCTGTGACCGAACCAAAGACTATACCTTTAATGTTGCGCGCGATTCGTCGCGAGAAAACTGAAACAACCCCTATTTGGTTGATGCGCCAAGCGGGTCGCTACCAGCCCGAGTATCGCGCCATCCGTGAAAAGATGAGCTTTATTGAGCTATGTAAGCGCCCCGAGACCGCCACCGAGGTCACGCTTCTGGCCGTAAGCCAGCTTGGCGTCGATGCCGCGATCATCTTTGCCGATATCCTGCTCATCCTAGAGGCGCTCGGTGTCGGTTTTGAGTTTACGGGTGATGAGGGACCGCGCATTCTTGAACCGGTCCGCCAACGCACTCAGGTGGACGCCATGCCTGACAAGATCGATGTAGAAGGCACCTTGGGTTATGTGATGGAGGCGTTGCGTATGACGCGCGCAGCGCTTGCACCCGAGATTGCGTTAATAGGTTTTGCGGGGGCGCCTTTTACGCTTGCCGCGTATATAGTTGAGGGCGGTGGTTCGCGTAGCTACGCGCGCACCAAGGCGTTGATGTACTCAGACGAAGGTCTTTGGCGTGCGTTGATGACCAAAGTCTCGAACGCAGTCTTTGAGTATTTACTCGTGCAAGCGCGCTCTGGTGCACAAGTCGTGCAGCTTTTTGACTCGTGGGTCGGCGCACTTTCGGTGACCGACTATCGGCGTTATGTGCTGCCTTATACAAAAACCATTTTTGATCGATTGCGTGGCGTGATTCCGACAATTCATTTTGGCACGGGCAACCCGCTACTTTATCCACACATGCGCGAAGCAGGGGGTGACGTGATCGGTATCGATTGGCGCGCACCGCTCGGACAAACATGGAGCGCGCTCGATCAACAGGGTGCGGTAGGCCTAATGGGCAACCTCGATCCGGTTGCGCTCTTGGCACCGCGTGACTACCTTATCAATGCGGCTAAAAGTGTACTTGATGAAGCCAAGGGAAAAGCGGGTCATATCTTTAATCTTGGCCACGGTGTGTTACCGAGCACGCCCTTTGACAACGTCAAAGCGCTTGTAGACGCGGTTCATTCGTATCGTTAACAGAGCGCCTTAATCGTTTTGGTCACCTTACGACGCGAAATTATCCAATGTCTTACGAGTCACCCGCAGACACACCTCTGTCAAACCAAGCGCCTAGCGTAGTCGTTATTGGCGCTGGCATTTCTGGGCTCAGCGCTGCGTACACAATCACACAAACCTTGCCACACGTTCACGTTCATGTGCTTGAAGGTCAAACGCGTGCAGGGGGCTGGGTGCACACAGAACGCGACGACCATCATGTGATCGAGCACGGTCCTGATTCGCTTGTGACCGATGATGCCGAGGTATTTGATTTTGTGCGCGAGCTTGGGTTAATGCCCAGCGTTGTGCCCACCAACGCTGGCATGCGGCGGCTTTACGTAGTCATCAACAAGACCCTCAAACGCGTGCCTGCGGGCTATCATATGGTCGCTCCCAAACAGTTGCCGGGTTTTTTGTCGAGCGACGTGCTGAGCCTGGGCGCCAAATTGCGCGCCATTGCTGAACCCTTCATCTCGCATAAAGAGATGCTATCAGCTGCCGATGAAAGTGTCGCGAGCTACTTGATCGACCGCATGGGTTTAGAACTATACAAGACCTTATCTGAACCGATGATTCGCGGCGTTTATGGTGGTGATCCACGCACCCTTAGCTTGAAAGCCATCTTTCCCGACTACGCGCAGCTTCGCGATCGTAAACAAAGTCTTTTGCGTTCGATGTTAAAAACCGAACGCTCAACAGCACACGCCGCGACGGGTGCCAACTATGGAAAGTTCATTAGTTTTCGCGCGGGCATGGCAGAATTGATCGAAGCCTTAACGACCCGTCTTGCACGTAACCTTCGTTACGAACAACAGATCGAGCAAATCGAATACAGCTCAAGCGCGCGCTCATGGAAAGTCCATCTAAACAACGGGCAAACGCTGCACGCGCATGGTCTTGTAGTGGCCACATCAGCTTTTACGGCCGCGAATTTGTTAGCGCCTCATGCCCGCGCGTTAAGCGAGCATCTAAACGCCATACCTTACGGCTCGATGCTTGCGGTCAGTTATCTGTATAACAACGATGCATTAGATCGTGCGCTTGATGCATTCGGGTTCATTGTGCCCAAGGCCGAAAACCTGCATCTGCTTGCCTCCACCTGGTCAAGTGTGAAATACGCAGGCCGCGCCGCGCTCCAAGAAAGTTTGTTGCGCGTTTATTTATCCGACCGCGAAAACGAGGCAACGTCGTTATATGACATGAATGATGAGGCCATTGAGGCACTTGCGCGCAAAGAGCTGAACATGATCATTAACACGCGTGGTGAACCACTACGAAAGCGTGTACTGCGATTTGTCAAAGCCATGCCCCAATATACACTTGGACATGTCGAACGCGTGCAAGCGATTCATCGCGAACTAGAGGCTTTTCCAACCTTAAAGCTATGTGGCAATGCCTATGAAGGCGTAGGCATTGCAGCATCCATTAAACTCGCGCGCCGCGAGGCCAAGGCGCTTTGTGCATCGCTTTAGAGCAAAGAGAAATTGAGTTGAGGTGGTCTGGGGGAGGTCAAACAGTAGCGAACGATTCGCGAAGCCGAAGGCGTAGCGCATCCGCGGCGCGTAGCGGCGCGACAACGAGCGAGCGGGTTTGGCCTGCCCAGACCACCTCAACTCAACTTCTCTTTGCTCTACACCAGGCGTAGCTGCCGCAAAAAAAAAGGCCCGCTCTGTGCAGAGCAGGCCTTTGGCTTTCGAGCGAGGCTATTAACCTTTGAGCGAACCAAAAATCAGGTACGACAAAGCGAACACCACAAGCACAAGTGACTCGATTAGCGCCAGACCCAAAATCAAAGGCGTCTTCATCTGATCAGCTGCCGATGGGTTACGTGCAATGCCCTCAAGCGCTGCGGCTGCAGCTTTGCCCTGGCCAAGTGCACCACCTACAGCTGCGATGGCCACTGCCAAACCCGCTGCAAGATAGCCATATCCTTTGGCATCAAACTCATTTGCACCAGCACCTGCTTCTTGTGCAAAACCCGTTGCCGAAACCAATAGCGGAGCAAAAAAGCCCACTAACTTTACCAACTTTGTTTTCATTTTTTTTGCCTCCTCAATCTGTCCAAAACAAGTGTCCAGGCCTCTGCCCAACACATTAACTTCTCAATGCGACTCGTGCTCAACAGCCATGCCGATATACATCGTCGACAAGATACAAAACACGAAGGTTTGTAAGACACATACAAAGAGCCCAAACGCCATGAGCACGCTGAGCACCGGGATATAAGAGTAGGGTCCCAGAATAGAAAAGAAGCTGCCAAGCACAAGATGATCAGCATACATGTTGATCAGCAAACGCATCGACAAAGAAAGCGGCCGAATCAAATGGCTGGCAATCTCGATCAAAAGCAAGAGTGGCGCAAGCCACCACACGGGACCCAAAAAATGCTTAAAATAAGCCGCGCCATGTTCCTTCACACCAAAGATATGTGTGGCCAAAAATATCACCAGGGCCATCGCGAGGTTGGTGTTGAGGTTATCGGTGGGCGGCGTGAACCCAGGAATCAAGCCGAGCAGATTCGAAAACAAGATGATGAATCCGCAGGTGCCAATCAAAGGTAGAAAATAACGTGCCGCTTTTTTCCCCATGATGCCCGCCATCATATCAAACACGTTGGTGGCCAAGAGTTCGACCGTGGTTGCGGTGGTGAGCTTATCTTGCGGAATGATCGCCGTCTTTGTATTGCGCAGCCAGCGATATGACACAAGCGCCATGACGGTAATTAAAAAGCACACAAGCAGCGCGCTTAACACGTGTGTGATGTCGACCGATGTGCCCTCGATCCATGTTCCGTCCTCACTGACAAGTTTGGTGGCCGAATCCGCAAGCTGAGTGAGCCATGCGTAAAACGCCGGAGCGTGTTTTTTCAATAAGACTGTGAGCCAAGTTTCACCGTGGGGCATTCGTTACCTCGCGTTACCTTGATAGTTTAGCAATCAGCCCAATAGGCATGGTCGCAAGACCCAAAAAAAAGCCTGTGGGATTAAGTTTAAGGATGCCAAGACCGAGCCATGGCAGCACAATCAACGTCGCCACACGCGCCACGGTGTATCCACCCAGCTTCCACGCGGCAGTCTGGCGACCGACCAATCCATCGACCCATTGCCCCGTAAGCCCAAGCTCGATCAGCCCAACCATGCTCCCAAACGCCGCCGCCAGCGCCACTGTGGGTAGGCCTGCCAACCAAAGGATGCTGGCAAGCGCCCAGCCCAAAAGCCCGACAACCAGCAAAAGCATGGGTACCGCCGAAGGCGTATGCATTCTTTGAAGCGATAGGTTCACAGGAAGTTCAGTACGGGGTTAGACAAAAAAGCGGCTTTCAAAACGGCGTTTTTTGCGTGTTTAACGTAAACCCAAAACCCGGGCTTACGGCGCAGGCTGTAGCATTAAGGCCCCCAAGGTCAAGCTGCCAAGCCGTCGCCCGGCTTAAGACCGCTTACCGCCAAGTGGGTGCGCCTTGCTATAAACTTCCTTAAGCTGATCAAGCCCCAAATGCGTATAACGCTGCGTGGTCGACAGTTTGGCGTGACCGAGCAGCTCTTGAATGGATCGCAAATCAGCCCCTGCTTCAAGCAAGTGTGTTGCACAGCTATGTCGTAGGGCATGGGGATGTAAGCGCGCTTCAGGTGTGGCAAGCATGCCGTATTTGCGTACGATATTTTGCACCTGCCGCGGCGAAATGCGTCGACCCTGGGCGCTAAAAAACACAGCATCGTCAAAACGCGCGCTGGGTCGTGCTCGCAAATAGCCCATCAACGTTTCACACGCCTTGGAGCCAAGCGGCACCATGCGTTCCTTATGACCTTTTCCAAGCACACGAGCGCGTCGGCTCGCAAAATCAATATCGCCGACATTAAGTCCGCAGAGTTCAGCAAGGCGAATGCCTGTTCCATAGAGCAGTTCCAAAATCGCGCGGTTGCGTTCACTTAGATGCACTTGCCGCGCATCGCTTGAGTCATGGGCGCGTGGTGCACTCATTAGTTGCTCGGCACTCGCGGCGCTCAAATAGCGAGGCAGCATCACGGGCAGTTTGGCCGAGCGCAACGCTTGCGCTGGGTTGTGTTTGATTAAGCCTTGGCGTTCGAGGTAGCGAAAGAATGTTCGTGTGGCTGCAAGTTTTCGCGCTCGGCTGGTCGCGGTGTGCGAGCTAAAGATCGACGCAAAGAACGAGCGAAGTGCTTGGGGTGTAAGGTCGTGCCATTCGCTCACGTTCTTTTGTGCGTTCAAGTAGGCATCGAGCGCATGCAAATCGCGTTCATAGGCATGAGCCGTATGCGCAGACAACCGTCGCTCATGTCGCAGGTGCTTGATAAACGAGTCTATTTGTCGCGCCCGCATTCTTTAAGCCTGCCATGACGCCGATATTGCAACAAGTTTTTGCGGCCAAAACGCTGGTGAAGCGTTTGTAGTCTGTTATGATTAATGAGTTGCGGCTTAAGAGGGCACCCTTGTTTTTCCATTCGTCGACTGTCGTCAATGTGTTAGTCGTTCTGTGCATTCATTGGGTTGCATGTGGTCGTGTGGGCTTTAAGCCACCACCTCTCAAAGGCCCAAGCCCGGGCGTAACCGATGGATCGGTGGCGGCGAGCTGCCTTGATAAGATACTCAACCAAAACGAAGAGCAAGTGGATTGCGGCGGCGATTGTCCGCCGTGTGCGAACGCCACAAGCTGTTCCGATTTGCTTGCAAAACGACCGAACGCAACGAGCCAAGTTTACGAGCTCGATATTGATGGTGAGTCTGGTTTACTTGCTCCCTTCTTCGCTTATTGTGAGATGGTTGCAGATGGCGGCGGTTGGACGCTGATAGCAAAAATGGATGGAGCCAAACAAACGTTCGCATATGACGGCGTGGCATGGACCGACGACAATACTATCAACGAGACGCTGCCTGACCTTGACGACAACGAAGCCAAACTCCGATCCTACGCTGTACTACCCTTTAACGACATCCGACTGGGCATGAAAGTAAATGGGGTGCCGCATTGGATTGTGCTTACGGCGTCTCAACTTAGTGGTGCAGGGGTTGCGCCGTTTTCATCATTCGGTGCATTGATGAGGCTCGGCACCAACGTCGCCACCGCGATTGGACGTGCGCAATGGTTAACATTAATCGGTGCATCCGCCATCCAGCTCAACTGTAACCGCGAGGGTTTTAACGTCAACGCCGACAACCAAGGCCACCCTCGCGTGCGTATTGGCATCCTTGGCAATAACGAAACGGATTGCATAGCCCCCGATTCGTTTCTTGGCTTTGGCGGTCAAACAGGCCCGTTTACATCGCCCGCGGCCATGTTTGACACGGTTGTTGGTAACGGTGCAGTGTACAACTCGGCGGGTGGCGGTGACCGCAACACCTACGCCATTGGCTACATCATGGTGCGCTAAGGTGTGCTAGGCACCAACTCTTCGATGCCCGCTCGCCACCGCGTTTGGCTCATCCAGACGTTGTTCGCTTCAAGCGCGCGTTCGGCCATGCGCAAATAGCGGGTGCGTTTATCCAGGCGCTTGTGTGCGCCTTCAAGTGGCGCAAACATACTCCACAATATATTCGAGGGCTGAAAGTTATCGCGCACCGTGCGCAGATAACCATACAACGCGCCAAGGGCGCTGTTGGCAGCGGGCGCAAGAAACACGCCACGCTGAATTTTATGTGCAAGCCCAACGCCGACCACAAAACCACAGGCCGCGCTTTCAAGATAACCTTCAACGCCCGTGATTTGCCCAGCCAGGTGCACGTTGGCCTGTTGATTCAGCGCAAGTTCATCGTTGAGTGCAATGGGCGCATTCACAAACGTGTTGCGGTGCACAGTGCCAAAGCGCAAAAACTCGGCCTGTTCAAGACCAGGAATCAGCCCAAACACGCGCTTTTGTTCGGCGAACGTCATGCGTGTTTGGAAACCCACCATGTTAAACGCAGTCTGCGCCTGGTCCTCAGCACGCAATTGAACAACCGCGTGGGCCCAGCGTCCCGTACGCGGGTCGGTCAGGCCCACCGGCTTCATCGGCCCAAACGCCAAGGTTTGGGGTCCCCGTTCGGCCATCACCTCAACCGGCAAACAGCCTTCAAAATAACGTATCTCTTCAAATTCACGTGGTTTGACTTTGTCCGCTTTGATCACTTCATTCACAAAGGTTTCGTATTGCGTCTGATCGAGTGGACAGTTGACATAGGCATCATCGCCGCCTTTGTCATAGCGACTGGCTCGAAACACTTTGTCCCAATCGATTGAATCTGCGCTAACCACCGGCGCAATGGCGTCGTAATATGCCAGATGGTCTTGGCCCACACATTGCGCAATACGATTAGCCAGCTGTTCACTGGTCAAAGGTCCCGTCGCGATCACCATCGTACCGTCATAGGCAAGTGTGTTCACTTCTTCGGCACGCACGTCGATCAGGGGATGGGCTCGCAGGTTTCGAGTGACTTCCGCTGAAAAGGCCTCGCGATCGACCGCTAGCGCACCGCCCGCCGGCAAGCTGTGCTGATCGGCGCAGCGCATAATCAGCGAACCCGATCGACGCATCTCTTCTTTAAGCAGTCCCACCGCGTTATGCAGCGCCGCGCCCCGAAACGAATTCGAGCACACAAGCTCGGCAAAATGATCTGTTTGTTGAGCGGGCGTGCGTTTAATAGGTTTTTGTTCAATAAGTTCGACGCGCAGCCCGCGCTCGGCCAGTTGCCAGGCGCACTCGCTACCGGCCAAACCCGCTCCAACCACCCTGATCGCTTTTTTATTCATGTTACACGCGTGGCGGAGTTGTAAGCGTTGTCACCGCTTCGTGCAAATCCTCGCCCCGTCCATTACGACAAAGTGACCTAGCCAACGCACTGCGCCTGCCTTGCACTGCCGCGCGGCATCAGGGATCGCGGAAGGTATCGACGCGCCGGCGTTCTAGCTTGCTGCTTGCGCGACGAGCACTGGCTGATCAACAGGCGTCAATGTCGACTCAACAAACGACTTAAACTTCAGAAGATCGCGTTCAAAACTGCGCCTTAAACGATTGCCAATAAACCCAGTAATAAGGCTGGACACGATGCCATGAAGCTGTGCGTCGTAGCGCGCCAGCACAAGCGTGTGATCCGGTTGGTGATACAGTTCGAACTTCAAGAGATGCTCACCTGCATCACTATGATCAGGGTCGCGCTCAATGCGAAAGCCAATATGGGTCGGGCTCTCCAGAAAAATCACAGCATACTCGTCCGCAAAAATCTTTGAGCCGACCTTACCAATGCACGTGAACATCGTTCCCACACTCACTTTGCCCGGCGTCACCTTTTCCACAGCGTCCACGTTGTGTACCCAATGCTTGAAGCTTTCAACATCGGTGATTGCCGCAAAGATCTGCTCAAGGGGTGCGCTGATTCGAGATGCCGAGACAAAAGATATATGTGCCATAACGATCTTAGAAAAACTCTACATTTGGGATCCACAAAGGGCAACTAAGCGACGTCGAAATTTAGTCGATATTTTTCATGTTTCAGCGGTGCGCCGAGGGATTTCCCTCGAGTTTTCTCAAATCTGCCTTGTTTTCGCCATCGATCCTCGATGGATCACATATTGACCCTAGGATCACCCCGTGAGATACTCCCCGAGCGTTGGCTGCTGCTCATAATATCGAGTGTCAGCCAACCGTTCAGAAACAAGGAGAACGACCCATGAAGAAACTAAGTGTTGTATTAAGCAGTTTGATCGCCGCCGCTACGTTAATCTCTGCTACGCCCGCTGCGCATGCTGAGCACGGTTACGGTGCTGCAGGCTGCGGTTTGGGTTCGATGGTCTTCGGCAGCAAGCCAGGTCTTGTTCAGGTGCTTGCCGCAACCACCAACGGCACGCTTGGTAGCCAGACATTCGGCATTACCACCGGCACCAGTAACTGCAAAGCCGCCGATCCAGGCATGGTCGGTGCTCAGGCTTTCATTCAAACCAACCGTGAAGCGTTTGCGAAAGACGTATCGCGCGGCCGTGGCGAGACCATCAACAGCTTGAGCAAGCTTGCCGGTTGTGAAGACTCCAAGGCTGTCGGTAGCGTGCTCCAGAAAGAGTACAAGAGCATCTTCCCGACCTCAAACGCCAGCGACCAGTCAGTGAGCGAGTCAGCGGTCAAGACCCTGAAGAGCCACTCAGAGCTTTCCTGCCGCAAAGTAGGCTAAATCGCTCAGAAATAAAGTGCGTTTCACAACGCGCTTTACAAGAAGCGCTGGGTTGCTAAAAGCAACTCGGCGCTTTTTTTTGCTCTCTTTATGACTCCAACCCACCGCACCATTCGTTCATCCCTCACGCTTAGCGGTTTTGTGTTCTTTGTGCTGACGGGTGGATGTGGCGCCTCAAATCTTTCCGCGCGCATGCCCCGCCAAAGCGTCGTGCCCGCCGAACACGACTATGTTGAGCACTTGGTCGCAGCGGCCAAGAAACGCCGCCTTGCGTTTTCAACGATGTGGCTGCGTCTAGGTCACTACAAAAAAAGCTCATATAGCGACGACTACACCAGCGAGGCAGACGGTGCGTTGTTCTTTATGGCCAAAGACGGCAAACACAACCCCGAGGCTGAGCTTACCGAAACCCTGCGTGGTTTTTTTCACGATCCATACGCTTACGACAAGAAACTCAAAGGCGCCGAAGCGTTCGGCGAGATTCAACATCCAGCCTGTCGTTTTCCAGCGCGCTTGGCGTATCTAACCGAACAGCTCGATATCGACATCGCACGCATCCCGGTGCAAGCGTGCCCCCGCCTGGCCAAGTTTTGGCAACAGATGAGCCCCAAATCAGCGAGCTTCATTTTTTCGTCTTATTACCTGAACAATCCGGCCTCGGCCTTTGGTCATGTGTTTTTACGCTTTAACAAAGCAGGCGACGCAGTCACCGGCGAGCGCCAAGAACTGCTCGACTATGGCATCGATTACTCGGCCGATGTCGACACCGGCAACGCGATCATCTACGCCTTCAAAGGCATCTTTGGTTTTTTTCCCGGCACCTTCAAACAGATGCCTTTCTATTACAAAGTACGCGCCTACAACGACTACGAGTCGCGCGACATGTGGGAGTACGAACTCAACCTTTCCCCCAAAGCGCTCGCCATGTTGGTCGCGCATATTTGGGAGCTTGGGTCGACGTATTTCGATTATTACTACATCGATGAAAACTGCGCTTACCACGTGCTTGGTTTGGTAGAGGTTGCCGATCCGAAGCTTGATCTGTCGTCTAAACTTTCCGATCCCGTGATCCCCGCGCAAACCGTACAGATCCTGAGCGCCACACCTGGGTTGGTGAAACACATACGTTTTCGCCCCTCGCTGCGCAGTCAGTTTCGCGCCCGCGTCAAAGACTTAAATAGCGACGAGCTCGACATTGTCGATGAACTTGTCGAGGATCCGAACCACACGCTGCCCAGTGCGTGGTCGCTTGAAAAACAAGCGCGTGTGTTCGATGCCGCAGCAGATTTGGTCGACATCCTCTACGGAAAAAAACTCATTCATCACCAAAGTAAAGAAGCCGCCGAGCTTAAGCAGCGCTTACTTAAACGTCGCGCAGCGCTCCTTGTCGCCACCGATGCACCCAAGGTGCCAGTGCCCTGGGACAAAGTGCCAAGCAAGGGTCATGGCGCGCGCCGTTTTGGGTTGGCCCCCGGGGCCGATTCGAAACACAACGGCTATCTGAGCATCGATTTTCGCTTGGCCTTACATGACTTGGCGGACCCCGCCGAAGGGTTTCCCGACCTATCACAAATCGAATTCACCTCGGGTCGCCTGCGCATGGGCTTATGGAACGACACCTTCAAAGTGATGGTCGATGACGCAGCGTTTGTGCGCATTGTGTCATTGACCTCGATCGATCGCTTCGACCCGCAGTTTTCGTGGAAGTTCAGCGCCGGCGCCACCACCCTGCGCGACAAAAGTTGTGAGTGGTGTTTGGCTGGCAACATCGAAGGCGGCACCGGCTTAGCGCAAGCCTTCTTCAATAAAGGCGTGGTCGTCTATGCCACACTCGATGGTCAAGCACTCTATAGCCCCTCGATCGACATGCTTGCTGGTTTTAGGCTCGGCGTCGGACCAGCAGGCGGACTGCGCTTAAAGCTCGACGACAACTTGATCATCCTGAGCTCAGCCAAGTGGCGCTGGAACCCCGAGCAAGCGCAGCGCACCTGGTGGCAAGCAGACACCATCCTGCGCTACAGCCCAGTCTACGACTTTGCGCTCAGCCTCGAAGCACGCGCTTATCCGGGTTTACAAGAACTGCAACTCTTCGCACTCTTTTACCTATAAATATCAACACGTTGTCTGAGAGTAGCGGACATGCTACACTTTCAAAGTGCGCGTAAACTTCGTCTTACTCACCTTATCACTGCTTGCCGGTTGTGATCAGCGCCAAACGCTTGCAGAAGACATAAGCGCTCAGAACGCCGTATTCGCCTGCGGAGCGTACAACGAGCGCCTTCAGTTTAATGAGCGACCGAGTGGAGATTGCAGTGTGATCGACCCTGTTGTACTAAGCCATGCATTATGTCCCGAGCTCCTCAAGGATCGCGATATTGCTCGAGAACTTGCTCACTTCACCTCGACATATCAACCACCCTGGCAGTTCAACGATGCCATCACAACCATTCTAAATAGAAAGAACCTCGAAGATAGGAAAGGTCTACTGCTCTCCCTCTACTCGGAAGGTAAAGAAGGGTGGATCTACGATTTGTACTACTCGGGCCCCGAAAGTAGAACCCTAACACTTGGTTCGGGCCTTACCCAATACATCTCTCAAACCACCTGCCCAGAATGGTTCAAGGACTCGACCTCCGAGCAGCGCGAAACCTTGGCCAAGGGTTGGCACGAACAGAACAACCCCTTCAAAGGTTTGTTCAAACTTCTCGCCGAGCGCGCCTACCTTTGCGACTAACTCAACGATCAGAGTAAACACGTCTGCTAAGCGGCGCGCTCGCCGCCACCAGCGCCATTACTGCTTTCACCGGTTCCACTCGGCCCCATATCAACTTTTTCAAAGCCGCAGCCCTCGGTGACGCAGCGCATCATGTCTTGACCGCGCTTTTTTGCTCTCACTAAGAAAGGCGCTTTGCACTTGGGGCAGGGTTCGGCGACGGGCTTGGCCCACACACGAAAATCGCAGGGCTTTTCGGCTTTGTAGTTTTCACAACCATAGAAGGGCCTGCCGCGTTTGGCGCGCACTTCGATAATATCGCCACCGCATTTGGGGCAAGGAATGCCGATCGGCATGTTGCGCGTGCTCTTGCATTCTGGGTATTTCGAACAACCCAAGAACCAACCATTACGCCCCCAACGCTTGAGCATCTTGGCGCCACATACTTTGCAGTCGTAATCCGTCGGTGTCGCGTCGCGTGCACCTTCTTCTTCGCCGTCTTGCGGGATGCTGCGCGTGTAGCTGCAATCAGGGTAACCGGTACAGCCAATAAAGGGCCCGTTTTTGCCCCACTTTTCTTCTAAGGGCTTTTTGCATTCGGGGCACGCTTCTTTGATATCGATCGCCGGCGGCCACCACTTGGCTTTGTCTTCGTTGGCGTGCGCAATCTGCCCCTGCAAACGCTCGTGAAAGGGGCGCAGCACATCAAGGCGCTTGACCTTGGCTTCGGCCACGGCATCAAGATCTTCTTCGAGCTTGCGCGTAAAGCCGATATCGGCCAGATCAAACTTATCGCGCACCAACCGATCGATCACCAATATGCCCAGCGGCGTGGGCTTCAGCTTATTGTCGATCTTGCGCACATAGTCGCGCGCCTGCACCTTGCTGATAATCTCAGCGTACGTGCTGGGGCGACCGATGCCTTCTTCTTCAAGCTTCTTCACCAAGCTTGCTTCGTTAAAATAGGGCGGTGGTTCGGTTTGTTTGTGCTCGGACACCACGCCAGGCGGATCGATCAGCTTGAGCGCTTCACCTTCGCTAAGCTCAGGCAAGTTTTTGCCCTCATCATCGTCCTCTTTGGCCTCGGCTTCTTCACCAGCCAAAGGTTCGCTGGTCGCGCCATACACCGCGCGCCAACCGGCGTCTTTCAAAATGCTGCCGCTCGCGCGTAGGCCGTATTTTTTACTGCCCGCGTCAGCTTCAATGTCGACGCTGGTTTGGTCATACACCGCAGGCACCATCTGGCACGCAATGAAACGATCCCAAATCAGTTTATAAAGACGAAACTGTTCGTCTTTGAGGTACCCGCGAATGCTTTCCGGATCAAGCTCAAGGCTGGTCGGGCGAATGGCTTCGTGAGCATCTTGTGCGTTCTTGCCCGATTTAAATAAATTCGGCTCGCTGGGTACGCTGGCCTTGCCATATTTTTTGGCGATGTATTCACGGCACTCGGTGATCGCATCGGGTGAAATGCGCGTGCTGTCGGTACGCATATAGGTGATCAAACCGATTTGCTCTGACTTAGCGCCTTTACCGATATGCACACCTTCATAAAGCCCCTGCGCAATGCTCATCGCGCGTTTAGGCGGCATGCTCAAACGATTCGACGCATCTTGTTGCAGCTTCGACGTGGTGTAGGGTGCGGGAGCTTTACGGCGCTGTTCACGGCGCGAGATCTTCGCCACCTTGTACGTGGCTTTCTTCAGTGCCTCAGCAGCATTGCTTGCGTCGATTTCGCTGCCAAGCGACGGACGCGATGAGACGCGCTCAAGCTTTTCGCCGTTGATGGACTCTAGCGCTGCGGTGAACTGTGGCTTGTTCTTACCAAGCAGCGTGGTTTCAATCAGCCAAAAGTCTTGCGGCACAAAAGCTTCGATTTCGCGATGACGGTCCACAATGATTCGAAGCGCTGGCGTTTGCACACGACCGGCCGACAACCCATACGCAAGCTTTTTCCACAGCAAGCTTGAAAGCGGATACCCACCAATGCGATCGAGCACACGGCGAGTGCGCTGCGCCTCGTAAAGATTCTTATCGAGTGCCCGTGGATGTGACAACCCTTCGGCGACGCCCTTTTTGGTGATCTCATTAAAAAGCACGCGCTCGACAGGTTTGTCTTTTTCGGCGCCCTTGATCTCTTCATACAAATGCCATGCGATCGCTTCACCCTCGCGATCAGGATCGGTAGCGAGCAATACGCGCTCAGCTTGACGGGCTTGTTCACGAATCGCTTTGACGATTTCAGGTTTACCTTTTTCTTCAAGTACCTTGTAAGTCTCTTGAAAGTCTTTTTCGATGTCAACGCCGCCTGACTTAGGCAAGTCTTTGATATGACCCTTCGACGCAAGGTATTTTTGGATGGTCTTCGCTTTTGCCGGAGACTCAACAATGAGTAGTGATTTTTTTGCCATAAATGTTTTCAGACGTTTTGTTGCCTATCGTACGCTAAACCGAGTTTCTCAAACAAAAGAGCGGCCACGCGCTTGCCGGGTGTACTGCCCGGGTAAAGGTTCATGTACATACCCAGCAAGGCTAAGCTCGGTAAGCCCGGCCACCGTTTCGCTGATGCCAAGCCCACTGGCTTGCACCAGCTCGTCCACCTGCGCGACACCCTTATTAACAAGTGACAGCAGTTGTTTTGCTTGTGGGCTTAGCGACACCCGAAGCGCCTGGCGCTTAGGCCGCGTTGGCTCGTCGTGAGCGGTGGCTGAGAGGGTCCTCTGGGGGTTCATTGCCCCAATCGATAAGACATCCTGAGCACTTGTGCAAATTTGAGCCCCGTGCTTGAGTAGCCCAAGGCTTCCTAAAGCATAATAATTCCATGGACTTGAAGGAACAGAACAAATCGGCAGCCCAAGCTGCCTCGCCCAGGCCGCGGTCGACAAGGCGCCCGACTTCTCGGGTGCCTCGACAACGATCACAATCTTGGCGAGCGCCGCGATGAGCCGATTGCGATTGAGAAAGTTAGAAGCGAACATGGGTGCGTTGGGATCAGGGTATTCACTGACCAGCGCCCCGCGTTCGATGATCTCTTTAAATAGTGTCAGGTGATGTTTAGGATAGGGCTTTTGTAGTGCGCTACCGAGCACGGCCACCGTCGCTTTGCCAGCATTCAGTGCGCCGCGATGTGCAGCTGCATCGATACCTCGAGCACCGCCGGATACGATGGTGCATTCCGCTTGAGCAAGCTCGAATGCCAATGCCTCCGTGAAACTGAGCGCATGCGCCGATGCTGCTCGTGTGCCTACGATCGCTACCGAGCGCTCGAACGTTGGCAAATCGCCCATGACATTGATCGCCGTCGGCGCGCAGGTGGTCTTAACCTGATCAAGCGCGTTGAGCATCGTCGGCCAGCGCGGATCGTCGCGCGTGAACTGAATAATAGGTGCTTTGGTCCACATCTTTTAGATCTCTTAGCGATATCGCGCAGAAAAGGCGCATGTTGCGCGCACGAGCGATAAACTGAAACAAGATGTCACCCAATCCAGATTCACATGCTCTGTGGTGGTTCTTAGTCGCATGGGCATGTGCGTTTTTAACGTATGTTTTTTTTGTGCTGCGCAAACGATGGCGCAGCATTCGTGCACGCTACCGCACCAACAAAGGTTTGCGCGCCGAGCGCAACGCCGAGCGCTGGCTTGAACGCTTGGGTTATCGCGTGCTCGGTCGGCAAGTTGCACGCGCCTTCGACCTAAGCGTCGACGGCACGCCGATGAGCTTTCCCTTGCGCGCTGACTACGTCGTTGAAGCGCAAGGCAAACGTTACGTTGCCGAGGTCAAAAGTGGCGTGCTAGGCAGCACACTCACGCACGCTGCGACGCGACGCCAACTTTTAGAATACCGCGTTGCCTATGATGTTGACGGCGTGTTATTCGTCGACGCCAAACACGGCCGTGTGCAAGAGGTCACCTTTTCAACCCCGCCCTCGGCCCCGCCTTTTCCTTCGCGCACGCTGTTTATCGGCCTACTACTTGGTTCGCTCACTACACTGCTCATTATCTTCTTCGCACAATATGTCGCCAAGTAGTCTAGCGCTTCCAAACTCAGTAAGCATGCTTGTCTAGATAGAACACTTTTTTCTAGTTCGATACACATTCGGCAAGCACGAACGCAAGTACGCGCTCGACATAGGGTTCGAGGATCGCGAGTAACTGGGTGTGAAAAACGTGCGCAAACGTAACGTTCTCGCGCTGGTCACACAACCGCTTGCGTTCTTGAAATGAGAGCTCATGACCATAACGCGCATTGAAAGGAATCGTCGACCATATCGAAGGTGTGATGAGATCACGATCTATGAGTCGGCTGGCGTCCTTAGGGTCTGGCCCCCGAAAAATGTGGTTGCCAATGCGGATGCGTGCGATGCGTTCGGGTGCAAAAGAAGTATCGGACCCTTTAGGTAGAATATAGATACCGATGTTACCGGGCACAATCACGGCATCGGGCGTCACTGAGTAGTAGGCGCGCAACACGAACTTGTCGGACACGAACTCTGGCAACGTGGTCAAAAGCTGTTCGAACTCTGGGCTTGCAAGTTTGGCGGTGATCGCTGCGTTGGACATGGCGCAGTCAAGTTTGAGCCTCTTAATGAACGCTCCTTGTCGTTCATTATAAGAAGGGTTCCCCGAGAAACTATCGTCAGGGATATAATTAAGGTCAAAGAAACTTTGTGACGCACATGGGTCAGGCTCTCGCTGGGTAAGCCACTTATAGTTGGGCTCGCACTCGGTTGACCACTCGCCACCCAATAAACTGTTATCCGGATCCACAGGCGCGTCCTCACCTTGATCAATGCCGGCGAGCGCAGAAGGTTTTGCTTCGCATCCCAACGCACCCAGTAGTGTCATAATGATAAGCGCTAGGAACTTGCTAATGGGGATCTCTTTCACCGCTTAAATGTAGCAAATTATATCCATTCTTCCAGTAGTTCTCGCCCCATAACGTCATTAACAACCCGTTTTTATTTGCTTTTTTACTTTGAAACACGAAGAACTACTCGCCTCAAAATCGAATGTCGTCGCCTCCAAAGACGGCCTTGCGTAATAGTCGCCATCTGAACGCGACATTCTGCAGCGTTTGTCGATGAACACGCAAAGTATATGCGACGATCTTTGGAGCGACTTCGACGCTTCGCTTCTACATCATGTCAGTTGTAAGCGACGCGCCAACGGCTCGAGTGTGATTTACGGGGCAGCAAAGCCGCTCGGTGTTGAAGGTGCACTCATCGGCTTGGCCTGTGGCGCACCAAAACCAGCAGGTGCTTTAGGTGCAGCGGGGTTTGCAGGCGCCGGAGGTGGCGTTGTTGCAGGTGCAGCAAAACCTCCCGGGCTTGCAGGTTGCGTCGGCTGAATAGGCTGCACAGGAGCCGCGGGCACGCCAGCATCAGGCGCGGCGGGCGCCATGGCCGGTGCACCTGGAAGTGGAATCGGAACGCCTGCGTCCGTGTAAGGTTGTGGTGGAGGCGGCACGGCCACCAGCTGATTGCCGCGCACGACAACGGCGCCACCTTCAGGCGTCATATACGCGCCCCAATCCTGGTTGAACTTTGGAATGGCAATGGTGATGGGACTCTTCAACTTACCTTTGATATTGCCCTCGAGCACATTGACCATCATCGGTTGATCAAGTTCATACACATAACCGCCTTCTTTGATCAGCATGTTATACGTCTCGTCTTCGTGCTCAAGCACGCGTTCGATCACGCGATGCTCTTGCCCAAGGCGATGGTGGGGCTGATGCCGAAGCACAAACGACATCAAGCGCACCGCTAAATGATTATGCAAGCGATGACAACCGTGTGAATCGCGCCGGCGTATGCTCATGTAGTCAACCGAACCGTGCGTGCGAATGCCCTCATCGCCGTAGGGGATGACAAGCCCATTTTTGCGGTAATAGGTGTTGTGATAAGCGATCACAAGACCGTATGCAGACGCGTAACCTGGGCCAATTTCATCATAGTCAACGACGAAATCAGGATCGCTCGCCTTGCGACGTTTGCCTGGCGGCGGCACATACTTTGTGAGCAAGCTTGCTGGTGGAGTGCTTTCCGGCGGCACCCAAATCGGCGCTGCCACGATGCGTTTCCACACGCGCTCGCCCACATTCGACTCTTTATAGCGCCACATGGTTTGGCCGTTGGCTGAGCTAAACTCACTGCGCCAACCGCCGATGGTGGTGCCATAACGCGCAAGCGGTATCCACTGATTGTTATATCGCACCCTCAGCGTGATGCTCGGGTACACTTTTTTAGGTTGCGGGATTTCGCGTCCGTGATCATCGTAAGGAAAGTCGTAATACACATCGCCGCGATTGATGACGGCATCAAGCTGCATGCTCGACGTGTAGTATTCTGGTAGCGTTGGTGCTTTGAATGCGATCCAGCGATGGGCGCCATTGTTTTGCGCCGCCTGGTCAAGCCATTTCAACGTTGCCTCGGGATCCGACAACCCAAACGCGGCAATGATCGATTGACGAATTTCAGCTTCAAGGTTCCTAAGCGCGTGCCGTTTGCCGTCACGGCCAACATACGTGGTGGGCTTTTCCGGTGGGCCTTGTGTGCTGCCATCCTCAAGCACAGCCATTTCGTGCATGGCGCGTTCTGTTAGCACACGGACCACCGCCTCGTATTCAAGTTGCATCGCCGGAATACGCAACGCATCGATCGTCTTTTGCGCGATGAAGCCCCACCCATACACGCGCTGTCGGCGTTCAAACTCAGCCAGGGCTTCGTGTGTGGCCCAATCCATTCCACCCGGTATATATTTGCCTTTGCCCTTAAAATAGCCTTCGCATTCTAGTCGTGCTTGTACAGCGCTGATCACAACAAAACGCGTGTGCAAATCTTTATACTGTGTAAGCCACGGTTTTTCTTTGTCGCTCAGCATCTCTGGCAAAAGGGCATCGATTGAGGCTACTTTGTATTTGCGTGTCAGGTCGCCCAGTTTGTGTTCTAAAAAGCGATGCTGCTCGGCTGACTTTTTTGCTTGAGGTTGCCCTTTATAAACAATGTTGCCGTCAAAACTCGCAAGCGACGACAAGTCAACAGGTTCTTGGCACACAAGCTGCGACACTTCATGCATTCGCGTACGCAAAAGCGTGACCGTTGGCAGAATGCCGTAAAGCTCAAGGTATTTGTCGTAGCGCGCTTTGTCGCCATGTCGGTCGGGTGGGAACTCACCTTTGGCAAGTTTCAAATAAATCGCGCGATACGTGTTGGGTTCAACCGGATCGTTCGGTGTACTTTGTTCACTAAACACGTAGGGTGTCCAGTCATCGCCAAGATCAAATAGTGTCAGGCCCTTCTTTTCGGCTTCGACGGGTGAAATATGGGCCACGATCTTCCCGCCTTGCCAAACGGGTACTTGGCCGGTCTTGGGTGCAGTGGGCTCATGCGGTTGCTCAGGCGTTTTCGGTAGCTGCGTAGACGGTTCTTTCGCGCCAGGTTTGGTCACGTGTTCACAGCCGCTAACGCAGCCACCAAAGATCAACGCTGCGGTTACTAAGAGCCCAAGCGCTTTCGAAACGGATCGAATCTGAATCGTCTGATACATCGTCACAATGGCAACAACATAACGCATATTTGCCGAATGTCTCGCAAGAGTCGCATTTCAATAGCCTTGTAATCCGGGCGAATACCAGGCTGATCCAAGCAAACTATTGCCAAATGCTCAACAAGCGCGTAGCCTGAAAAGCCATGCAAAGTCTTGCGCCCATCGCATCAAGTGCGGCGTCCAACCCGTTGCAAAAAACGTCGATCACGATAGCGCTTGAGAGCATCGCTGCGTTTGAAGATCTCGCGCCTCATGAAACCTCGGCGGGCATGCTTCATGAGCGTGTGCTTCGTCACTACAGCGAAGGTTTGCGCCAGTATTTAACTTTGCGTGTGCTCAATGTCGAGGTTGCGCTTGCGCTTGCGGCGAACTTGCGTGAGCAGGTGCTCGCCTGGCCCGCTGAGCGACTCACGGCGCCGCCCACCTCGCGCGCGCATCTTTATCAGCTCGCACGCAAGCTCGCCTTTGAAAAACGCGTTCGTAAAGACTTCAAAGAAAGCCCGCGCGCCGCACTTCCGTGGCGCTCGCTCGCGCAGGGCACTCCGCATACCTATGTACAGGCGCTTAATGCGCTACGCATCACACTTAGCGATCTGGAACTCGAACTGCTCGAGCTTCGCTACGCCCGCGAGCTCTCACCCGAAGAAATCGCGTGTGTGCTCGATTTAAAAGAAGCCGAAGTGAGCATGGTGCTTGCGCAAGCCCAAGCACACGCCCAGCAGTTGCTGGGTGATGCGCCCCCCAGTCGCCTTGGCGGTCTCGCCGGTGCACTGGTTGAAGCGTTTGCGCTCAATCCCGACGTATTTGCGGCACTGACCAAACCCGAGGAAAAGCCTGGCCTTGAAAAGGGCGCAGTGCTTGGCGATCGCTTCGAGATCGAGCGCCGCGTGGGCGAGGGCGCTTTTTCTGATGTCTACCGTGCACGCGACAAACATGTACCTGGTCACGTGGTGGCGCTCAAACTCTTACATCACGCTTCGCTCTCCGACACCGCCCGCGAATCTGCGTTGCGCGAATTACATTTGATTGCATCAGTGTTTCATCCTTCGGTGGTGCATTTTAAAGATCACGGCTGGTATGCAGGCCGGCTGTGGTTCACCATGCCATGGTACGAAGGCGAAGCGCTTGAAACACGGATTGCGCGCGCGCCGCTGACACGCGTCGAAGCGCGGCGTATTTTTGAGCCACTCGCCAAAGCACTGGCAACGCTTCACACCGCCGGTATTCGCCACCAAGACATCAAGCCGGATAATATTTTTCTTGCCCGCATCCGAAGCGACGATGAACAAGACGAAGTGCTGCCTGTGTTGCTTGATCTGGGCGTAGCCGCGCGCGAAGCCGAGGTATTAATAGCCGGAACGCCGATGTATTTTGCCCCCGAAGTCGCTGCGCGCTTTGCGCGCCTTGAGCACGCGCCTCCGATCGGCCAAAAGGCCGACGTGTTTGCCCTTGCGCTTTCGCTACGCAACGCACTCGAGCCCGAAACACAAGAAGACATTGCCGCAGCCGCGGTCGATGCATTCATCGAGCATCGCGCGCTCAACCCGCCTAAGGCTCCAAGCAAAAAGGACTTACATTATCTTGAGCCCTTTTTTCACCGTTGGCTTGCGCTCGATGCTGACGCGCGTCCCTCGGCCGACGTATTTGCAAAAGAGCTCGCCAAACTTACCGAGCCTGAAGAAAAGCGCGCACGCTTAATCACGGCGCTCAAGCGCATCGGCCCCATTGCCGCGGCGCTCATGGTGGCAGTATGTGCTGTCGTCTATGTGCTTTGGAAAGAGCGCAACTTACAACAGCTTGAAGCCGAACGCGCACGTGGTGAAGCGGCATATGCAAAGGCTGAGCTCAGCCAAGAAGAGGCCAAACTTAAGTCGCTCAGTGCCGGGCACCAAGATCTGCTCGAACAATACAAACACGGTAAGCTCACACAAAAGCAGCTCGCCGATCGCTTAAATGCCAGCGAACGTCAAATCCGTTCGCTACTTGAACAGTTGGGTTTTGCGCGTACCAAGGCCAACGAGCTTGAAACATCGCTTAAGCAAACGCAGTTATCGTTGGCGCAAGCGCAAGAACAACTCGTCGATGATCGCGAGCGCATCGCACGCCTCGAAGGTGATCTAAGCGCCTCCAAACAGCTTGTCAGCCAGCTTCAAGATGACCTTGCGGGCGAACGCACAAAAAGCGCCGAAGCCAATGCCACGCTTTCTACCGTGCGCGATCAGCTGGGCACCGAGCAACTGCGCGTAAGTGAACTCACACGCAACCTTGACGCGGCCAAAGCCGAACAAGCACGGCTCGAGCGACAGGTAGCTGATTTACGCCAAAGCCTTGAAGCCAACCGCCAACCGGCGCCCACTGTACCGTCCGAGACGCCCTAAAAGTCGCTTGCGACTTAGCTATTTAGGGCTAAACCCACTCATCGAAACCGGCGCTGTCGGTCGATGAATAGAGGGAACCCATGGATACACTTTTACTTTCGCAGGGCGATGTTCAATCACTTTTAAGCATGGACATGGTTGTTGAAACCGTTGAGCAAGCATTCGCGGCCCACGGTCGTGGCGAGACCTTGATGCCACATAAAATTTATCTAACGCTTACAGAAGGCGATTTTCGCGCAATGCCTTCTTATATTGCAGGGTCTGCGGGTATTAAGTGGGTAAGCGTATATCCCAACAATCCAACCAAACACAAAACCCCCAGTGTGCTTGCACTTTACATCCTGAGCGATCAAGAAACAGGCTTACCTTTGGCCGTGACCGACGCCACTTCAGTGACCGCTTACCGCACAGGCGCTGCAGGCGCTGTGGCAACCAAGTATCTAGCCCGCCCCAATGCCAAAACACTCGGGTTGGTGGGTTGTGGCATTCAGGCCAAATATTTGCTTGAGGCGCATCGCATTGTGCGCCCGGACTTACAGGTGCTTGTGACCGACATCTCCAACGAGCGCGCCCAGGCATTCGCCAAAGAGCACGGCGCCAAGGCCGTGTCGATTGAAGAGGCAGCGGGCTGCGATGTGGTTTGTACGGCAACAACCAGCACATCCATCGTCGTGAAAAAAGAGTGGGTCAAACCGGGCGCGTTGATTAACGCACTGGGCGCTGACGCTGCAGGAAAACAGGAGCTAGCAACCGACATCATCACAAGCTCACGCGTGGTGATCGACGAACTCGAGCAAGCAACGCACAGCGGCGAAATTAACGTACCTATTACAACAGGTGCATTCAGTGCCGACAAAATCGCATCGACCCTGGGCGAGGTCATCGTCAAGCGCACACTCGCCCCCAGCGACACGGCCGTCACAGTCTTCGATTCCACAGGTCTTGGTATTCAAGACTTGGCCGTCGTGCGCGCACTCTACGAACGCGCCAAGTCGCGTGGCGTAGGTCAAAAATTCGCCTTTGTTCCCTACAACAAAACCTAATTCGTCCTTTTGTCAGCGGATCAATAAGGTGACACGCACTAAAGTGCATGTCACCAGAAGGGCGTGAAGGTGACATGCACTTTAGTGCGTGTCACCTCTCTTGCTGTCATCATTCCTACGTGTCACCCTTCTTGACGAATCAGCTGCGCCAAACCACTTTTTGTGAGACACTTTAACAATGTTCGCTCGTTTTTTCGTTATGATGTCGTTGTTCGTGACATCGCTTGCATACGCCGATGACGGCATTGCCAATACCTTCAAAAGTGCACTCAACTCCGGCAGCTATGCGTTGGCCCTTGGTCTAGTTTTTTTAGGCGGCATTGCGACGTCACTCACACCCTGTGTGTATCCGATGATCGCCATCACCGTTAGCGTCTTCGGCGCACGTCAGGTTAAGTCGCGCTGGGAGGGCGCAGGTCTCAGCACCGTATTTGTACTTGGCATTGCCGCACTTTTTACGCCGCTGGGGTTGTTCGCCGCTGTCACCGGAGATGTGTTCGGTGCTGCATTGGCAAGTCCCGTCGTTCTAATTGGCCTTGCGTTGTTGTTTTTGACCATGGCGGCGTCGATGTTCGGTGCGTTTGAACTTAATTTACCACCCGCGCTGCAAAATCGCCTCGCGCAGGTGGGCGGCGTTGGATACAAGGGCGCATTCTTTATCGGCATGGTCAGTGCGTTAATCGCAGCCCCATGCACTGGTCCAGTGCTTGGCTTCTTGCTCACTTGGGTGGGCACGAGCGGCAACGTCACCTTTGGTGCACTCGCACTGTTTGCCTATTCGCTCGGACTGGGTCTTTTGTTTTGGCTGGTTGGCACGTTCTCCGTGAGCTTACCTAAATCAGGGCGCTGGCTTGAATGGATCAAAAGTATCTTTGGCGTAGTCATGATTGTCGCCGCGCTTTATTACCTACAAGGCATCATCCCGATCCTGGATGCGATTGGACAAAAAACCTCGCCATTCTTGTTAACGTCATTGGCGCTTATCACAGTGGGTGTTGCGCTTGGTGCGATTCATCTCAGCTATCACACGCCCAGTATGAGCGTCCGCATTCGCAAGACGCTTGGTGTGCTTTCAACCGTTGCGGGTGTTTTTGGCATAATCGCTTACTTACAGGCACTCCCGGCCGGTGCCAAATTAAAGTGGCTCGACAACTACCAAAGCGCCAAGTCGCTCGCGCTCAGCGAAGGCAAACCACTTTTGGTTGATTTTGGTGCGTCGTGGTGCGGCGCCTGCGGTGAGCTTGACCGACACACCTTTAGCGACCCGCGCGTGGTAAAAGCCGGTCGCGATTTTGTCGCGGTGCACGTTGATCTAAGCCCCGGCAAAGACACACCCGACAACAAAGCAGCGCTTGCTGGTTATAACCAACGCGGGCTACCGCTGGTGGTGGTTCACGATCGCAAGGGCAACGAAGTTGGCCGCATCACAGAATTTGTTCCACCTACAGCCATGCTCAAACTGATGCGCGCGGCAAGATAGCGTATCGCATCGCCACTAGTGCGGTGGTCAGTCGCGTTGAGCGTGGACGCGCCCGCTGCGTGCCACCGGAGCCTACTCAACGTAGGTGAGGATGGCTCGCGAGGACTAAAGACACGATCAACGCGGCTGACCACCGCACTAGCCGGCAAGATCGTAAGAATGCACACCGACGATCATATATTCACTCGGGTTGGTTGACGTCTTCTTAATGATCATCTTAAAGGGCTGCATATAATCTTTTGGTAGTTGTGTATGGTCGACGGTATTGGGTTCTTCAAACTTGAAGAATCGTGGCTGCTCGACGGTGCTTGGTTCGCCCACCAATGTGTCCCCATCGAATATGAAACCGCTAAGGACGTTGATCCCTTGTGCTTGAGCGCCGTAGCCCGCATAGGAAACAAGCTTAACGCGCACGCAAATCCCGCCCGCTCCAATCGGTGAGTCGGCCCAATCACACTCCGCAGCCGCGATCGAACTGCGATGAGCCTCGGGAGTAGTCTCGAGCGAGATCGACATTTGCGAAGCCGCCGCGCATGTTTGCTCAGTAAACGTGTAGTTGCCAAACGATTTGCGTGGTGTCGTAGCCAGCCCATCATTCTTGAATGTCGCATAAACCTCTTGACCCAGCGGCGACGTAAACACGGTTTCGCCGTCAACTTCAATGCGGCCTCGCTCAAAATACTGAACACGACGGGTCTTGCCCCCGAGCGTAAGTGTACATAAAGGCGAAAGCGGGTTACCCCAACGCATCATGCTCTCCATGTAACTACATGTGCCATTGGGTCGATACTGCGGAACATTGGGATCTTGAACACGCACACACGTTGTCTCCCATGCGCCCAGCACGGTGTTGTGAATACGAAATCCAAACGTTTTGCTCATTTCAACACCCACATCGGGCAGTTCATATTTGTTGCTATAGTTCGACGATGTAGTGTCACACTCGCTTAGCGCGCCATTGAGGTACTGCGTTTTGATTGGAACATTCGTATAGTTAAAATTAAACTCGCGATTAAGATGCTCATCGCCGTTGTTCATCGATGCCAAGTGTTCACCACCAATCCGACCAAACATGACGCGATACGCTTTCTGAACAGGATCCGACGATTGAGCAAGATCGGCGTGGTATTCCAACCTAGCGGTGTTGTACCACTGTACCGGCAACGCGTCGCCTGCGACCCATTGCCCATCACGCCCCACGGGCAACTGGTTAAGTGTGATCGTTTCAGAAATGGGTGTACCCAAACGCAGTTGCGCGGTTGCACTCGCTAAGAACTCAGTGATATCGTTTTGCGCATCGAGGCAACTCGCTGCGGTTGAACCGGCAGATTGTTCCGTCGTCGGCTCAAGGCCCAATGCGGCACAGCTCATCGACAAGGCACACCATAAAGGTAGGGTAAGATTGGAAAAAGATAATGAACGTACGACCATGCCCATTGATAGAGCAAGTCTCGTGCCATCTTACGAACATCCCTAACTCCGCATGAGCATTGAGGTTTTGTGACGCGGCGTTGCCCAACATCAACCGAATTGGGGGGGTTATGCCCCATCAAGGCAAGTAGACCGCGCCCGCATAGGTAGGCTGTTTAACGCTAACCTGTTGATTTGTGGCGGTCAGCTTCCCGGTATTGGCGTTGACAAAAAAAGTCACAACCGTATCGCTGTCTTGGTTGGCAACGAGCATCAGCTTGCCACTCTCTTCGATCTGAAAATGCCTTGGGGTCTTGCCGCGTGTGCTCTCATGACCGACGAGTGACAACGTGCCATCTATCGGATTCACCGCAAAAATAACAATGCTTCCGTCTGCATTCTCAACACGGTTTGAGCCGTACACAAAACGCCCATCACCCGATACCTGCACCTCTGCCGCATAGCTGGTATCTGTAAAGTTGTCCGGCAGGGTTGAGATCGTCTGTTTGAAGGTGAGCTTGCCACTCGTACCATTATAGTCGAACACCGTCATGGTGTTGGCGAGTTCGTCAATCAGATACGCAAAGGGCGACGTGGGATGAAATGCAATATGCCTGGGCCCGGCGCCACTTGCCACCGACACGCTTGCGGGCGAGTTGGCCGTGAGTTTTCCGGAATTGGCATCAAACACGAATTGCGACACGGTGTCTGCACCTTTGTTAGGCACAAACACATGTTTGTTTGTTGCGTCACTGATAATCATATGCGCCAAGGCTCCGGTCGATTTCTTGTCAACCGCGGCATCAACGCTCGCGTCGTTCTTAATCGGCAGCACAGCGATATTGCCGCTGTTATAATTAGCGACAAACACAAACGCGCCCGAGCCATCGACACTGAGATGCGCCGCATTGTCACCTTCGGAACTTTGGCGATTCAAAAACGTTAGCGCCCCTGTGCTCTTGTCCAGTCGAAACGCCTGAACGGCACCCGCATCTTGATTCATTCCCACGGTCACGGCGTCCAGCGCGTACAACGCTGCTTTGTTAGGTGCGAACGCCAAAAATGAAGGACTGCTGCCAGCATCCACCGGATTATGCGCTTGCGTCAATGCGCCGCTTGTAAGGTCAAGCCGATAAACTCGAATCTGGCCATTATAGCCGCCCACATAAACAAAAGGCGTGCCACTTGCAACACTAGCATCCACGCTCGCATCGCTGGTTTTTTTACTCGCGTCGTCTCCACACGCCCCGAGCCAAATAACACACAACCATGTCGCAATAGAATGTCGCATGGTTCTATTTTACATCGTTATGTCGTAGAACCATCCACAAAACGACGACCATAGAAGCGATACACCAAAAAACCAAGCACGGTCCACACCCCAAATGCGATCCAGGTCGCCTGGCTCAGCTGCAGCATAATAAACACACATACCAGCGCTCCGAGCCCAGGTACCCAAGGTGACCACGGCACGCGAAAACCGCGCTTTAGGTCAGGCCGCTTTTTTCGCAAGATGATCACGCCAATACATACCGAAATAAACGCAAACAATGTCCCAATGCTGGTCATTTCCCCGGCGACGCTCAGCGGCAAGAGCCCTGCGCCAACCAAGATCAATGCGCTGGTAAGCATAATGGCCAAGTGTGGCGTCTTAAAGCGCGGGTGCACAGCAGCAAGCCATTTGGGAATCAGCTTATCGCGACTCATCGCCATAAAGATGCGCGGTTGGCCCATCATCATCACCAGCACCACCGAGGTCATTCCGATCAGACCACCGATGGTTACCAGCATATGACCCCACTCAACGCCAATATTCTCAAGTGCCATTGCCACGGGTGCCGGATGGTCAAGCTTGGTGTAAGGCACGATGCCCGTCACCACCAACGACACTGACACGTACAAAAGCGTGCACAACAAAAGCGACCCTAAAATGCCGATCGCAATATCACGTTGTGGGTTCTTGGTTTCTTCGGCTGCGGTCGTGATCGCGTCAAAGCCGATATAAGAAAAGAAGATCATGCCAGTGCCTGCAAAAACGCCCTTCCAGCCAAAAGGCAAAAAGGGCTCCCAGTTTGCCGAATTAACATGCGGCGTACCCAGCACCAAGAACAACACAATGACGCCAATCTTGATCAGCACAAGCAGGGTAGCCGCGCGCGCCGATTCCTTCACGCCAATCAAGAGCAAAATGGTGACCACCGTGATCAACATCACCGCAGGCAAATTAACAAGCCCGCCATCAAAAAAACCACGACACAAACTCGGCGGCAAGTGAATTCCCAGATTCTCAAGCAGGTTAACAAAATAACCCGACCAGCCGATCGCAACGAGCACCGCTGCAACCGTGTACTCGAGCGCAAGCGCCCAGCCCACGGTCCACGCCGCAAAACGCCCCATTGATAGATGTGCATAACTGTATGCACTGCCAGCGTTTGGAAAACTAGACGCAAGCTCTGAATAACAAAGTGCGGTCAAGCCACAGCTGATCGCACCGAACACAAACGATAGTGCCACCGCGGGGCCCGCGCGGGTCGCCGCTGCAGTGCCAGTGATGACAAAAATTCCCGTGCCCACCAGCGCCGCAAGGCCAATGGCGACAAGATCAATCGCGTTAAGCCGCCGCGCAAGTTTGGGATGTCCCGATGACGAGACAGTAGGACTATTTTCTAAAGGTAAGTCTGCTTCGTTCGTTGGATTCGAATCGGGCATCGAGTTACGCTACTAGAAAACCCAGAAAACGCCAGTCCTAAAGCGCTGTGTCAGCACCGCGCTTGTTGTGGGTGTCGCTCACACCATGATGGCGGCCATAAACAAACCACATCACAAGCGCAATCACCATCCATGACCCGTAACGTATCCACGTGCCCCGAGTCATGCTGAGCATGATCACAAAACAAATGATCGCGCCTAGAATCGGTAAATAGGGCGCAAGTGGCACGCGAAACACACGTTTGAGATTAGGCTGCGTTCTACGCAAAATAACGACCGCCACGCACACCGAACCAAACGCGGTCAACGCCCCAATGCTGGTGGTTTCGCCCGCTGCACCCACTGGCATCAACGCCGCGCCAATCATAACCGCAACGCCCGTAATCCATACCGAACCGTGCGGCGTATGAAAGCGCGGGTGCACCGCCGCAAGCCACGCTGGAATCAGTTTATCGCGACTCATCGCCATGAAGATGCGTGTTTGCCCCATCATCATCGCAATGGCCACCGAACTCAGCGCAACCATTGAACCAATGCTTATCAACAGATGCCCCGAATGCATGCCAAACTTTTCCATCGCGTATGCAATCGGCGCTGCGCGATCGAGCTCAACATAGGGCACCATGCCCGTGAGCACCATGGCGACGGCGATATAAAGCACCGTACACAAAAAAAGCGACCCAAGAATTCCGATCACCAAATCGCGCTGTGGGTTCTTGGCTTCTTCGGCTGAGGTGGCCACTGCATCAAACCCAATAAACGAAAAATACACCACGCCCGCGCCGGTTAATACGCCCGACCAACCAAAAGGCATGAAGGGCTTCCAATTCGCGGGCTCCACGTGGCGTGCACCCATCGCAATAAATAAAGCGATGATCACAAGCTTGATCAGCACTAAAATCGTCGCTGCTCGCGCCGATTCTTTCACGCCGACAAGCAAGAGCACCGTTACCACCGTCACTTGAAGCATCGCTGGCAGATTGATCAATCCGCCATCAAAGTAGCCGCGGCACAGTGCCTCGGGCATGGTAATGTTGAATGTTTTAAGCACCTCGACCAAATAGCCGGACCAACCCACCGACACCGTAATCGACGAGACTGTATACTCGAGCACAAGCGCTGCGCCGACAATCCACGCGGCAAAACGCCCCATCGACGAATAGACAAAACTATACGTAGCGCCGGCCGAGGGTAGTGCGGTCGACAACTCCGCAAAACAAAGTGCTGCAATGCCGCTACCAATCGCGCCAAGCACAAAAGAAAGCGCCACCGCGGGCCCCGCGCTGGTCGCCGCTGCAGTGCCAGTCAGCACAAAGATGCCCGCACCAATAATCGCGGCCACACCAAGAACGGTTAAATCAAACGCAGAAAGGTTCTTTGCGAGCTTGTTGCTCGTTTCCGCAGGGGCAGGGTTGGCTTCAGACATGACCGCCTAAGGTAGCTGAAACCTTCAGTTCTGCAAACGTGTTGCGCAATCGCTACTGCGCCGGTGTGCTATCGATACTGGCCATCGACACACTCGAGTCATTCGCTGCTGCCGCGGCGTTCTTGAGTTTTTCAATATTGCCCGCGAGCCTTGAGTGTGAGCGACCATAAAAGAAATAAATCAGCCAGCCAAGCACAATCCACGCGGCAAAACGCAGCCATGTTTCAGGGCTTAGCCCCAGCATGATTACAAAACAAATTACTGAACCCCCAATGGGCACCCAGGGCGACCACGGCACGCTGAAGCTACGTTTAACGTGAGGATGCGTTTTACGTAGCGCTATCACACCCACGCATACGCTCACAAACGCAAACAGTGTGCCGATGCTGGTCATCTCGCCGGCCACACCAATCGGCAGCACCGCTGAGCCAAGCGCTACAAACACGCTAACGAAAATAATCGACAAGTGCGGCGTGCGATAGCGCGGATGCACCTTGGCAATCCAGTTGGGCACAAGCCCATCGCGGCTCATCGCCATAAAGATGCGCGGCTGCCCCATCATGAACACCAGCACCACCGAGCTCAAGCCCACCACCGCACCGATAGTCACAAGCAGGTGGCCCCAGGTGACGCCCACTTTTTCAAGCGCGAGCGCAACCGGTGCCGGATTATCGAGCTCAGGGTAGGGCACCATGCCGGTCAACACCAGCGACACGATTACATAAAGGATCGTGCAAAAAAACAGCGCGCCCAAAATGCCCACCACCATGTCTTTTTGTGGATTCTTGGTTTCTTCCGATGCGGTGGTGACCGCATCAAAGCCCACATAAGAAAAGAAGATCATGCCCGTGCCCGAGAGCACACCCTTCCAACCAAAAGGCATAAAGGGGGTCCAACGTTCTGGTTTCACGTAAGCGATGCCGATCGCTAAAAATAGCGCCACGACTGCGAGTTTCACAACCACAAGCGCGCTTGCAACGCGCGCTGACTCTTTAACACCTACGATCAAAAGCACACCCAGTACCAAGACCAGCAGCACGGCGGGCAAGTTGATCACACCGCCATCAAAGGCGCCGCGCGTAATTGCATCCGGCAAATAAATACCGAGCCCATGCAAAAGTTTCGTCAGATAACCCGACCAGCCAATCGCAACTGTGATCGCGCACACGGTGTACTCAAGCACCAGCGCCCAACCCACGGTCCACGCCGCAAACTCTCCCATCGACACGTAGGCATAGGTGTATGCGCTACCTGCCGCGGGCAAACACGACGCGAGCTCGGCGTAACACAAGCCTGCAAGCCCGCAGCCGACGCCGCCCAAAATAAATGACAGCACCACCGCGGGGCCCGCGCGCGTTGCCGCCGCGGTGCCGGTGAGCACGAAGATACCTGCGCCAATAATGGCTGCCATGCCGATGGCAATCAGATCAAACGCGCTCAAGCGTTTGGCTAGTTTATGTTCTTTATGATCAAGGTCTGCGCTGAGGTGTTCGACGGGCTTAATTCGCAGCATCTACCTACGCTAGTGCAAAATTCCCAAAGCGCCAGATCACATGGTGAGTCTATGCTAAGCGCTTGATTTCATTATCAAAAATACGTCTCAGGATCGCGATCCCACAGCAATAAGTGCTCTCGACACCAAAATACGACAAGCTCTTTGATAACAAGCTTTGCCGGCGCGAATAAGGCGTGTCCGAGGCATAGTGCAAAATGCCCAAATCAAAGGGCGTCAGCGTCGACAGATGCACGATTTCATCATTGGGATGTCGCTGCGGGTTTACAAGCTCACACACCGCCGACAAATAAGGCCCAGCTTCCATCTCCATCACGGTATAACCGTCGCGATAAAAGCCGCTCATGTATTCGAGGTTCTGTAAAAACGCACCACGCACGGTCAGCGCCTTTTGCCCATCGAGCACCGTGCCTTGCTTAATCCAAGGGCGCACATCCGCCGCGCTAAAACAGTTGCGATATAAATACGTATTCTTTGAATGTTCGTCATACACCGCCGACGACATCATCACGTCGCCCACCTTGCCATTCAGCGTCGCGGCTTTGCCCATCACATAAAGCCCAAGCAAATCGCCGACGCCTTGCGCCAAACGCGAAAGCAAGTGGTAGCCTGCCATGCCCAGCGGATAGTCGATGTTGACGATCAGCGCGTTGCTTTTCGCGAGCGCATCAAGCCCTGCCAAACGAATGCGCGGATCAAGGCGGCTTGGGTTCAGCTTTGCTAGCTCAATCACCTGCACACCCACGTCCACTTGGCCGGGGCGCTCCACAAAACGAATGCCACTTTCAGCATCGTAAAGCTGCACGTTCTTAATGCGCGAGCCGCGCTCTGATTTTTGCTCGTGCAAAAACGTGCGCAGCAAATAATAAGTCAGGTTTAACAACTCGTGTTCGTTATTTTCGCTGAGCGCCCGTTCAAACTCGGGCCAAAGGTTTTCGGGGTTTTGTTTGCGCGCAAAATCGATGATTTCATCGCGGTGGCTGTGCACATAACCACCCACCAAGTTCACAAGCGTGTGTGTATTCGACGACACAAAATACACAGGCCTGCGGCGCGGTTCGTTCTCTTGCAAATATTCGGGTTCAACATCACCCCACCAACGTTGGGCGGCGCGTTGGTACTGCGAAAACGAACCCGAAAGCAGCTGCACCGAACAATCATAGGGGTCGGCAACGATGCTCATCAAACCAACCTGCCACTGGCTGCCAAGCGCTTGCACCAGCATTGTCACGTCGCTTTCGGGAATGCCAAGTCGCTGCGACAACGCCTCGACCGTCAGCTCAATCTGTGCCGACGTCTTGCGTTTGGGTGCACGCGCATCATGGTGCAAGCTTTCATGCAGCTTGTTCCATTCAATTTGATAGGCGCATAAAATCGGAATCAAATCGTCGATATCACTGACGCTGGTAATAAATGCCGCAAGCGTATGCTTGCCATCAAAACGCAGCGCACGTCGCCGCCCGCGTGTTTTGACATGCTCCCACGTGCGCACCTCAAGCCCTGCCGCCTCAAACTGCTCGTGCGACTGACCCATCACCACTTTTTTCACCTGCGGCATGCATTCAGGTAGTCGCCCCGCGCTATATGCAAACGCCGCCACGTCGGGTTTCGCATCGCGCGCCCCCGAATGTAAGCTTGAGTCGCTATACATATGCGACTCTTCAAACGCACGCACACGCACTTCGCCCGAGCTACGCAAAAGCGAATAATAGGTTCGAATATAAAGGTCGAGTGCGTCGCTAAGCACCCTCGGTGAAAATCGGTTCATTTACCGATAGATTGTACCATAGCTGGCGCCACAACGCCTAAGACTGGGCGCTATCATTGAAGATAAGAAAATAGGTGCTAGGTTCGAAACATTCGCTATGAAAAACAACAAACTTACGTTTAGTTGTGCCGCCTTATCCATCGTCTGCTTGATGAACATTGTTGCTTGTGACGCTAACGACGTGCAGTCGAGCGAGACAACACAAATTGCAAACGACAGCATGTTTGATGGTGCCCTCGAGAAGGTCGTCGGTTGTCTTGCACGCTTTTACTACCGCCAGATTAAGGGTCTGCGCACCTGTGAGGCTGTGCTCCTGCCCAAAGTTCAGTTGAGCGCAACTTGCCAGGGCATTTACAACGGTACTAACAACCTGACGCAGGTCGCAAAGTTTTCTAATCTGTCCGCCCCAGCGCCCGACGACTTTGCAAAACGCTCGACGTATACCATTAGCAAAACGCTGACATGTGAACATGGCCGCGAAACAATGGTAGCGACGCTTAACCCTTATGCCGGCGCTGCCCGCCAAGAAGCGCAAGGTTGGTTGAACACTATCGACAACTGCGTCGCGCTTGGTAGCGTTGTCTGTCGCGAAGTTATAAAAGTGCAGGACGAGGAATTATTTGCCCAACTCGAGCCCGACTCGATCTCAGCGCTCACAAGCACCTGCTTGGTAAGCGACGCCACCACCATCA